>JABFVL010000025.1 GCA_013362805.1 Mycobacteriales bacterium
AAAGTCAGGGTAACTAGCACACTGAACAAGGGACTCAGCACACTTCCCGCGCCAAGAGTTTTCAAAAATGGCACTGGCAGCAGCACCAACACGAGCAAACCGGCGGCAACCGCAGCCCCGGAGAAAATAACCGAACGACCGGCCGTAGCCATGGCTTTATGGGTGGCGGCGATTTTATCCAGACCGTTGCCTCGTTCTTCTCGCCAACGCGTCACCAACAGCAGTGAATAGTCAATCGCGACGCCCAATCCAATCAGTGAGACCACGTATTGCACGATCTCGCTCATATCAAGAACATGCGCCACTCCGTAGATCGCCAAAAACGTCGTCAGAATTGACACGGCTGCGACGAGCAGCGGAACAAGCGCCATGAAAGAACCGAAGACAAACAACAGAATGATTAATGCTCCGCCGGCACCGATGAGGGTTTCCATCAATGCCCCTGACGAGCTTTCCTCAGCTTGCTCATCGGCAGTCGCGAGCTCGTTAAGCCCGGTAACGGTCAAGGTGGCGTTTGCTGGCAAGCGTGACTGGATTGAAGCTACCGCCGTGTCGCTGACTTTGTCGCGTTCGGCGGCGTCATAGATAGGTGGCATCGCTACCACAGCGAACATGGATTTTCCGTCATCGGTGATGAATGCTGGATCTTGGGTATGTGGATATGAGATCCCACGGAGACCCTGTTGATTCAGTTCGTCAAGCACCCCGCCGAACGCCGCAACGAGCTCTTTGTCATCAGTGATTTTCCCATCCGACACCGAGACAACTGGGATGATCGGATTAGCTTCTCCTCCATTGTGATACTTCTCGATAATCGCGCGATTCGCGTTATAGCCTTCTTGCCCGGGAATTTTGAATTCATTACTGAATTTGTCGCCGAGTTTGCCGGCGGCCATCATCCCGGCGACCATCGCCGCCACCCAAAACAGGGTGACCAACACTTTGTGTCGTAATACGAATGTAGATAGTCCGTTCATAAGGAAGATGAAACCGGCGGGAACTTCTAGCTCCCTGAATCGTCGCTGATAATTTCCTGAGACCTCAAAACTATTGGTAGCTCAACCCAGAAGGCAGCTCCCGCACCCGTTGTTGAGTCGACGCCTACCGCGCCGCCATGCGCATGCACAATGGCGGCCACAATGGACAGCCCAAGTCCTGAGCCGCCGCTGGCTCGAGTTCGTGACTTATCTGCCCGCCAAAAACGCTCAAACACCTGCGCTCGCTGATCCGCGGTCAAACCTGGGCCAGCATCGACAAACTCAATTCGGACACATTGCTCGACTACTTTTACGCGCACTTCGGCTGGCGTCCCCGCTGGCGTGTGCCGGCGAATGTTCGCTAGAAAGTTGGCGAACACCTGACGTAGCCGATATTCATCCGCCGAAACTACGACCACCTCGGGAGCCTGAAACGCGAAACTTCGATCCGGTTCCACGGCCTGGGCATCCGCCAAGGAGTCGGTAAGCAGTTCGACCACGTTCACGGGCCGCTTAGCCAGATCACGATTTTCATCTAGCCGCGCGAGCAGCAAAAGTTCTTCGACGAGTTCGGTCATGCGCGCTGATTCTGATTCGATGCGACGCATCGCCGTGGCCAAATCTTCGGGATTATCAGCGGCACCCCGACGAAACATTTCGGCATAACCTCGAATCGAGGTCAATGGGGTTCGCAGTTCGTGAGAAGCGTCAGCGATGAAACTGCGCAGCTTCACCTCAGATGCTTTTTGGTGAGCGAACGCGGTTTCCAGTTGCTTCAACATGGCGTTCAGTGAATGCCCAAGCCGACCCACTTCTGTACGAGTGTTGTCCGGTGTCACCCGATGAGTAAGGTCACCACTACCAATAGCCTGCGCCGTGATGCCCATGTTCACTAATGGACGCAAACCTTGTCGGACCAATAACCAACCCAGCAGTGAGGCGAGCGCGACAATGGCCGAGCCGCTGATGATGGCGTTACGTCGCAGTTCATCAAGCGTCTCCCAATCATCGTGCACATATTGGCCCACAATGAGATATCCCCGGCCATCAGCGAGTTCTGAGGCGCGCATCCGCCATGTGTATTCGCCGATCTGCGCTACTTCGCCATTGACGTCGGCGTAAAAATACCGAACTTTGTCAGCGCCCACATTGAGGTGTTCACCCACTTTCGGCGCTTGCTCACGAGTGCTGAGTTGTTCTAGAACATTGCCTTCTCGATCGCGGGTTTGCAGAAAGCCGGTGTAAACACCGCCTTCGGCTAGCCGCTGATCGTACTTGTCATCTTCGCTGTCCTGACCCGCAAATCGCGGAATTTCGCCTGCTGGAAGCGTTTCCACGTATTCTTCGGTGTTCTCACCAACAGCCGCCAGTTGTCGATCAACGCGGTTTTTCGTGTGTTCCCGCATCGCCGTATATTCACAAACGGCCTGGGCGATGAGGCCGCCGACAAGCAATAGAAGCATGGCGAGCACCAGCCGCACCCGGAGCGACCAGTGGGAGGGGCGGTGGAAAAACTGTTTCATTGAGCGCCTCTGGGTAAGCGCATGCTGTAGCCAACGCCACGCACGGTGTGGATTAACGGCGGGTCAAAGCAGTCAACTTTTTTGCGCAAGTAGCTGATGTATGCCTCAACGACATTGTCGTTGCCGCCAAAATCGTATTGCCAGACGTGACCCAATATTTGAGCTTTGGACAGCACTCGTCCCGCGTTGTGCACAAGATAGCGGAGCACGTTGAACTCGGTCGGCGTCAATTCGATGAGCGTTCCAGCCCGGTGTACTTCATGACGATCTTCATCAATCACCAGGTCCGCGAAGCCGAGCGTGGCGTTCTCGTCCTTTGTGGTGCGGCGCAGCACAGCTCTGATGCGCGCGACTAATTCTTCGATCGAGAACGGCTTGGGAAGGTAGTCATCTCCGCCAACAGTCAGGCCGGCGAGCCGGTCTTCGAGTGCATCCCGTGCGGTGAGAAAAATTATGGGAGTTTCACTGGAGGCTCGCAGTTGACGGCATACGTGCAGCCCATCGACATCAGGCAACATCACATCGAGCACGATGAGTGCGAGAGGCCGCGCTTGAGCGGCGGCGAGAGCCGCCCGCCCAGTGTGTGCTGTTACCACCGCAAAACCCTCATAGCGCAGGGCCATGCCAACGAGTTCGGTGATCGCCGGTTCGTCATCGACTACTAATACGGTGGGTTTGCTGCTCATGCAGTTGATTGTGCATGAGTGTCTTTCTTAGCGGGCTGAACAGAACCTGATATTTGGCTGACAGTTCAGTCCAGGGCGCGTATCGCCTCGATGATCGGTGTATCCGCGGGTAGCCACGCCACCGTGTCGAGCTCATCCACCGCGAGCCATCGCAACTGCAAATGTTCTAAGGCAGCGGCCTGACCAGCCGTTATATGTGCAAACCATACTTTGAGGAGAGCGTCTCCCCTGGGGAGAAGTACATCTGGGCCTACTCGGTCTCCTAGCTCGACAATGACGCCCAGCTCTTCCTTACATTCTCGAATGAGCGCGTCCGTTTCAGATTCGCCCGGCTCGACTTTTCCACCTGGGAATTCCCACCACCCCGCGATAGCGGGCGGTTCGGCCCGTTGCGCACACAAAATTCGACCTTCATTGTCACGAATCGCCGCACCAACAATTACCAGAAGAGAGGACATCCGTTTAGGGTGTCATAAACGTGTTCGCGTGATTGCCAGATGGGGTTTACAATTCCCAATCCTCGCGTAACTGGCGTGGCTGATGATGCCAATGTGATGGGTGTGAGCAGCATTTTTACCATTCAGGGGGTAAGTTTCGACCTCCGCCTGGTATGTGTCACAGTGAAGTAACCGGTAACCCCGGGATTACGGCAAGGTGGCAATTGGGGACACAATCCTTTTCGCCCGATTTATTGGGGAGATGCGATGGCTTTTCAAGCTAACGGCGACCCAGCTGGGGTGGCCCGCGGCGTGGCGCGTGTGCCAAATGGGGAAAGAGACACTAGTAGCCGGCTCAGGAAAGCTGAGCAAAAAGCGGCGGAACAGCGCGCGAAAAAGCGTGAATTGATCTACACGCCCGGGTGGACCTGGGTAGAGGACGCGCATTGTTACTCATTTCAAACCCCGCTTCACGTCGCTGAGGTACGTCACCTAGCCAACCCCTACGTGCGCGGATTCGATGAAACCGCCGGCCCCTCTCCCCTTTTGGTTGACGAAGCCCCCGATGGCCAAGGCAGCATCATTTGGGCGGCACCTGACCACAATGACCAGGTCAGTGAAGATCTTCGCTGGAAGATGAACAGCGTGAGCCGCATCCTCAATACCGAAATTCATCGCCAGCAAGAGACAACCAATCCCGAAACGCCCACCGCAACTCCCGATCAGGAAACAGCACGGAAATACGGAGTGAACGTGGTCCCGATCCAGATGCGCACAAACACCCCCAGCACTCAAAGCACCAGATACGGCCTCACCACCTAAATACCGCTCGCATATAGCCTGCGAATTACGGATATTCAGCCCAAAACCTCCAGGAATGGCTTGGCACGGATTGGGGAGCACCCGAGATCGGGCACCACCTAACGTAGTAGCCGAAGCCGCGAAGGATCACTGGAGGAAGAACAATGGACGAGTACAACACCAACGTTGACGTCGACGGCGACGGCACTTTCGACGAAGTTGAATTTCACGAAAACGCCGATGGCAGCGTCACGATCACAGCCGACATGAACAACGACGGCACCAGCGACTTCATCGCCCAAGATGTTGACCGTGACGGTCTCGTCGACGGAGCGGCCTACGACGAAAACAACGACGGCACGCTGGACACCGCATACACCGATGTCGATGGCGATGGGTACCTCGATACCTCCTTCTCCATTGAAGAGCCCGTCGACCCAAGCACCGGCCTGGACTCTTCCGGCGGCGATAGCTACTCCGGCTCTGGCGCCTCCGACACCAGCGGCGTGGAGCAGCCGCCCATCAGCGCGACCGACCCGTTCACCAATGCGCCTGAGAACCCCGCTGAGGTGCCTACTGACACCTACAGCGACCCGGCCAGCGAGCCCGCTCCCGCGCCTGAGTCCACCGATGAAGCCGAACTGACCGACGAGGACAGCTATTCAGCGCCAGCGCCGGACGCGCCAGCTGAAGAACCTACTGAGGAGCCAGCTGATGGCGCCGCCGCCAGCGGCGAAGACGAGCTGAAGGACGACGCCGAAGCGCCAAGCTCCAGCAGCGGTTTCCCCGGCACCTTCTAATTCCCGCGGACTGGGATCCTCGGCACATCGTTGAGGATCCCAGTTTTTTGCTCTTGCATAAGCTCACGAAATAGCTAAGATTCGTAACCGGCCCCATTGCCGTCTGTCAGGAGAGGCCATTGCGTATCTGAGGTTGAAGACACCGCAGCGTTTTGGTGCTGCCCGGTGCCCCACCTCAGGTATGAGCCTCCCTTCTGTGCACATTAAATTTCGGGAAGTCCATTTACCGTTACCGCTCTGCGGTGTCTTCACATGTTGCTCATGCCCACCCGCAACGTGAGGAGACCACATGTCTTTTCCCATTACATCCATTGCCTGCAACGATCTGCATTTCAGCTGGCCAGACGGCAGCACCGTATTTTCTGGCTTGAACTTCGCGGTCGGCCCTGGCCGCAGCGGGCTCATCGGCGTTAACGGCTCCGGCAAATCAACCCTGCTACGGCTCATCGCACAAGCGGCGGGCACATCTCGTAGCGACGCCTCGAACGACAACACGTCAGGCGGTGAGATCTCTGGCCAGGCTATGCCACACAGCGGGTCAATTCACATAACTGGCGAACTAGGTTATTTGCCGCAAGATCTCACCCTCAACACCACGTGGCGAGTGGACAAGGTGCTTGGCATCGCCGCTATTCGACGATCTTTGCACGCGGTCGAAGGCGGGGATGCCAGCGAGGAACACTTCTCAGTTATCGGCGACAACTGGGATGTTGAGGAGCGCGCGCGAGCGACTCTGGATCAGCTAGGGCTCGACGGCATCGATATAGATCGCGCGGTGGGAGAAATTTCTGGCGGCGAAACGATCCTGCTGCACTTGGCCGCGCTTCTCATTGAGCGCCCAGATATTTTGTTGCTGGACGAGCCCACCAACAACCTGGATCGGTACGCGCGAGAACGCCTATACGACGCGGTTGAAAAGTTTTCCGGAGCCATGGTGATCGTGAGCCATGACCGCGAGCTGCTCGAGCGAGTTGATCAAATCGCTGAGCTACACGGAAACGAGGTGCAATGGTATGGCGGCAACTATTCGGATTATGAGGCCGCACTAGCTGGGCAACAAGAAGCGGCGGCGCGCATGGTGCGAGTCGCCGAAGCGGATATGCGGCGCCAGAAAAGAGAACTCGCCGAAGCTCAGGTGAAATTGGCACGACGAGTGCGTTATGGCAAGAAAATGATGGAGAACAAGCGCGAGCCCAAAATCATCATGCAAGAACGCAAGCGCCAGGCCCAGGTCTCGGCGGGAAAACACCGGAACATGCATGCCGAGAAATTGGCCGAAGCGAAGGAACGCCTCGATGATGCCGAAGCCGCGGTACGTGACGACAACGAAATTCGCATAGATCTACCCGCCACCTCCGTGCCCACTGGCCGACACGTGTTGGCCATGCGCGAGGTGTCCTTGCGGTTCGGAGCACATATCGCTCGGTTGGATGTTCAGGGCCCGGAACGCATCGCGCTGCTCGGGCGAAATGGCGCCGGAAAGTCCACTTTGCTACGCACGCTCACCGGCGAGTTGGCCACCATTGAAGGGGAACTAGAGTGCTATGTCCCGACTCGCTATCTGCCGCAACGGTTGGACGTGCTGCGAGATGACGTCAGCATTCTTGACAACGTAGCTCTTGCCGCACCGCAGGCAACCCGCACCAATATTCGATCGGCACTCGCACGATTTTTGTTTCGGGGCGATCGTGTGCACCAGGTCGCGGGAACCCTATCTGGAGGTGAACGCTTCCGAGCGAGTTTGGCGATGCTTTTGCTGGCCGAACCAGCCCCACAGCTTTTGCTTCTCGATGAGCCCACCAACAATCTGGATCTCGCGAGCATCCGGCAATTGACGTCCGCGTTGACCTCGTATCAAGGGGCGCTCATCGTGGTGAGCCATGATGTGAATTTCTTGCGAGGTTTGAATATCACCCGTTGGTTGGAACTCGATGGGGATCTTACTGAAATCGCAGAAGATGAGGTCTAAAGCGTTGTTGGGGGCCGGACCAATGTGGTCCGGCCCCCAACTAGCTCGCCGAAACCGCTGATTTCGCCACTGCCTTACCCGGCCAACACGACTTCCGGTTCTGGCACCGCGCCACGGCGCCTGAGGCCAAACGCGGTGACTATCCCAGCGATGATCGCCGCGGCAAGCGGAACAATCAGCGCTGCCCGAAATCCGTCCAGGCCCGCTTGGGCGGAGGTGTCTTGGCCGATTACAGCGACGCTAATGGCGGTGACCGCCGAGAGCCCAAGCGCTGAACCCACTTGCCACGAGGTATAGAAAAGACCACTAGCCAAGCCTTGCTCCTCTTCCGCGATTCCTTCAGTAGCCGCGATGGTGAGCGGGCCGTAGGCCAGGGCGAACGCGGTTCCCAAACCGACAACGGTGGGCAACATCGCCGCATAGGTCCAGTCCATGCCCACACGCAGGAAGAGCGCATATGAGCCAGCGGCCAGCACCATGCCGCCCAAAATGACCGCGCTGTTGCCAAAACGTTCGACGAGTTTGGGGGTGAGCGTCGGCGCCAAGATCGCGTCAAGAGCGGTGAGTAGCAGAGCCAAGCTTGTTTCCAGCGGCGACCATCCCCGCAGTTCTTGCAGGTAAAGCACCATCAGGAATTGGAAGCCGAAGAACGCGCCGCCGAAGAGCATCGCGGCGATGTTGGCACGCGCTAAGGCCGCCGAGCGCAAGATGCCGAGACGTACCAGCGGTGAAGTGGCACGCCGTTCAATTACTACGAAGACCGCGATGAGCACGAAGGCTGCGACGAACGCGGCGATGGTGAGTGCGAGGCCTTCACTGGGGTGCTCGAGCCGAACGACGCCATACACGAGGGCGACCAGGCCAGCGGTGATACTGAGCGCGCCGGCGATGTCGAATTTTTGTTTCTGTTTTTCAGCTGGGCTGTCTTTCGGGATGAGTTTTATCGCGGCTACCAGCAATATTGCCGCCAGGAAGACTGGGGCGAAAAAGACCCAGCGCCAGTGCACGGCGCTCAGTAGGCCGCCGACAACAAGCCCAAGCGAGAAGCCGGCCGCGGCGGTTCCAGCGTAAATGAGCACGGCTTTGTTGCGTGGTTCGCCTTCGGGGATGCTGGTGGTGATGATGGAGAGTCCGGCTGGTGCCATAAATGCCGCCGCTATGCCAGTTATGAACCGGGCGAGGATGAGCATCCAGCCCTCACTAGCCAGCCCGCCTAGCCCGGAGAAAGCTAGAAACACGACGAGCCAAAACAGGAACATGCGTCGTCTGCCTAGTAGGTCGGCGGCGCGGCCACCTAGCAGGATGAAGCCGGCGTATCCGAGGACGTATCCGCTCATGACCCAGCTGAGGGTGGCGGTGGACAGGCCAAGGTCTTCGCGGATTGCTGGCAGGGACACACTCATCATGGCGACGTCGATGCCCTCGATGAAGATGGCACCGCACAAAACAAGCAGCATGGCCCAGGCCCGTGCGCCCATTTTCGCGGGTTTTTGTAACTGTGGTGGTGCTTCGGTTTTCACGACGTCTCCTTTATGAAGCGAGGTTCCCAAACAGCCTGTCGGTTACCTCTTGTAACTGGGACCATCGTGCGGCACCATCAACGGTTATGGAAGAAGGCACTTTAAAGTCACCAACTAACTGCGCGGATACCGAAAGCGACCGGGATCCTTACCAGTGGGACACTCGCGAAGACTGCGACGTACGGCAAATCCTAGATCGAATCGCCGACAAATGGTCGCTTCTCGTCATCGCACTTCTTGACCGGCGCAGTCTCAGATTCACCGAGCTCCGGCGCGAAATCGACGGAATCAGCCAACGGATGCTCACCGTCACATTGCGACAACTCGAACGCGACGGCCTAGTGCTGCGCACGGTACACCCCGTGGTCCCACCACGAGTTGACTACGAACTCACCCCACTCGGTGCCACCCTCCACGACACCATTCAGGCACTCGTCGTGTGGACAGAAGTGCACCAAAACGAGATCGCCGAAGCCCGGGAAGCCTACGATCAGCGAGCCCGGGAATCTGAACTTGTCACCGCGCGATAGCCGCTACTTCAATACGTCTTCCAGCCGATAGCTCACTGGCTCCTCTAGCTGCTCATACGTGCAGCTCGTAGGCGTGCGATCCGGGCGCCAACGGCGAAACTGCGCGGTGTGCCGAAAGCGAGTGCCCTCCATGTGCTCATACGCCACCTCAACCACCCGCTCGGGCCGCAACGCCACCCACGACAAATCCTTACCCGCACTCCAGCGAGATACCCCGCCGGGCAATCGGGAGCCCTCGTGGGCCGACTCATCAGCCCACTGTGCCCACGGGTGCCCGTCAAGACTGACCGCTTTATATGGCTCCAACTCTTCGACGAGTTCTTTACGGCGAGCCATCGAGAACGCGGCACATACGCCCACGTACTGCAAAGTGCCCGTGTCGTCATAAATACCCAGCAACAACGAGCCCACTACCGGGCCGCTTTTATGCAAGCGATAGCCCGCCACCACGCAATCCGCGGTCCGCTCATGCTTAATCTTTGTCATCAACCGCTCGTTCGGGCGATACAACAAGTCCAAAGGTTTGGCCACCACGCCATCGAGCCCCGCGCCCTCAAACTCGGTGAACCAACGCTGAGCCAGCTCAACATCTGTCGTCGCCGGAGCTAGGTGAATTGGCGGCGAGGCTTTTGCCAGTGCCTTCTCCAGCCTCTTTCGGCGCTCGGCCAACGGGACATCCAAGAAGCTTTCATCGCCCAACGCCAACACGTCGAAACCCACGAAACTGGCTGGGGTCTGCTCAGCCAACAACCGCACCCGCGAATCCGCTGGATGAATCCGTTCGGTCAGAGCCTCAAAATTGAGTCGGCCGCCACGGGTGATCACCACTTCCCCGTCCAGCACGCATCGCTTCGGGAGATTCTGCTTAAAAGCCGCTACCAGCTCCGGAAAATATCGCACCAATGATTTTGTGTTCCGACTTCCGATTTCAATTTCGTCGCCATCCCGGAAAACTATGACGCGGAATCCATCCCATTTCGCCTCATAATGCATTCCTGGTGGAATCTTCTTCGCCGACTTCGCCAACATGGGCCGAACGGGCGGCATAACAGGCAAATCCATAGCCAATTGTTGCCCGTTCAACCCGCCAATCGATGCCACAACATGCGGTGAACTAGGACAATCGCATACGGAGCGATCCAGCCCGGGTAAGAAAATGGACGGGGAGCCAACCACACTTGCCCCGAGTTTTTGCTTGTCCTCGCTGGATGGCGCGGATGGTGGAGAAAATCCACGTGACTGGTGTGTTGAACGCAGATAACTTTACGCATTTATCCACTATCAACACACACCAAGATGCGATTAGATCGTAGATTCTGTGTAAATTCCAACTGAAAAACACTACTCTCGATAGTTAATTCAGCACGCCATTAGATTCGCGGCCTATTCCACGAACGTTCTGGGGTGAACGGATGGTAGCTAGTGTGAGTAGCAAGCAGATTCATCGATGCACGTGCGGCGAATGCGTCGTAGGGCACGGCGAAATACTCATCACGCCAGATCACATTCAATGCTTACTCGACGCAATCCAACTTTATTGTCGAATTCCCGCCGTGCAGTTGCTTGGCCATCAAGCCACAATGTCCGCTGCTGACAAGCAGGCCCTACTCCCCGAAAAAGTGTTGGTGCAAAAGAGTATTACCGTTTCATTCGACGGCCTCACAATATTAGTTTCCGGAATGGGAGACTTCAAAATCAGTAGAGCATTGTTTCGAAGAACCGCAGCGCTCTTGGGCTTACCTTCTTCTCGCGCGAAGCATCATCAACTGAATCCAGAATGGCTCGAGCCATTCGCCATGACAGGACTTAAGAAAGGAATGGTTTCACCGTTCTTCGCACCCTCACACGCCAAGCGATTACCTTATGACGCCGTGGTCCTATTAGAACCGATTACTCAAAAACCTGGAGAATACGTAGCGGTGTCGTTATCGCTAGCCAAAAGTCTTCTTGTACCAGCTTCACATCTCTACGAGGTCATCCAAGGTTATGCCGCGCGCATCTATCCGCAAATATCTGTGCATTCCCTGCGCTATACATAAAAAACACTCTTTATACGTTGAAGCGGAATTCGACCACGTCGCCATCGGCCATGACGTAGTCCTTGCCTTCCATTCGCACCTTGCCCGCAGCTTTGGCGGCGTTCATGGAGCCCGCCGCCATGAGATCGTCGAATGACACGATCTCGGCTTTAATGAAGCCTCGCTGGAAATCGGTGTGAATAACGCCAGCGGCCTCTGGTGCGGTGGCGCCCACGGGAATCGTCCAAGCGCGGGTCTCTTTGGGGCCAGCGGTCAAATAGGTTTGCAGACCCAAGGTGCCAAAACCCACGCGAGCTAGTTGGTGCAAGCCCGGCTCGTCCTGGCCAATGGATTCGAGCATTTCAGCGGCTTCTTCTTCAGAAAGCTCAATAAGTTCGGACTCGATTTTGGCGTCCAAGAATATTGCCTCGGCGGGGGCAACCAGAGCGCGGAGTTCGGCGAGAAGTTCTTCGTTGCCCAGTTCGGCTTCATCGACGTTGAATACGTACAAGAAGGGTTTGGCCGTCAAGAGGTGCAGCTCGCGTAGCGCCTCGGCGTCATTGCCGCCAGCCGCGTACAACGTTGTTCCGCCGTCAAGAACCTCGCGAGCTTTTTGGGCCGCTTCCAAGACGGGTCGACGTTCTTTCTTCAGGCGCGCTTCTTTTTCAAGACGGGGAATCGCTTTGTCGAGCGTTTGCAAGTCCGCCAGGATGAGCTCGGTGTTGATGGTCTCGATGTCGTCGCTCGGGGAAACTTTGCCGTCTACGTGCACAACATTGGGATCGGAAAACACCCGAATGACCTGACAAATGGCATCAGCTTCACGGATGTTCGCCAAGAACGCGTTGCCTCGACCTTGCCCAGTGCTGGCACCACGCACCAAGCCAGCGATGTCCACAAAACTGACCGTGGCGGGCAAAACTTTCGCGCTGTTGAACACTTCGGCAAGCTTGGGCAGCCGATTATCGGGCACACCCACCACACCCACGTTGGGCTCAATTGTGGCGAACGGATAGTTAGCGGCGAGCACATCATTACGGGTCAGCGCATTGAACAGCGTCGACTTTCCCACGTTGGGCAAACCGACGATTCCGATAGACAAAGACATACTGACCCTCACTAGTGATAGTTACCGCCGAAGTCTACGGCGCGGGAACACACCACCGAAATCCACGTGCTCGATAGCCCGCAGAAAGCTCCAAAGGCCGCCGATGGAAGGCCAGCAACACATGGCGAAATGAAATTTGTCCCGCGCTCAAAACACGATCTACGGGAAGCGAAATCCACTTTCCGCAGCGCCAAGGAGCTGGATACTTCGCGCCGTGTGTACAGTCCAGCGATTTTTACCGATCAGGCCAGCCGCAATCACGCTCTCGGCTCGGCATCCAATATCGACGCTTCAAGAGTGGCGCCAAGATGCCGAGCTGGAACACCTGAGAGCATCGCTACACGGCAACCAATGAGTCCACGTGAACGGTGGATTTGTTCGCGCTGGTCAGCACGGTGATCCCGGTGCGGGTCAGACGACGCAGTGCCAACCAGACGCGCTCGGCGGCTTTGGTTCCGAGATTTTCGTCCACATTGTCGATGACGACGACGTGAGGGGCGCGGGCCGTGACGAGCGCGACCGCGAGAAGCAGCTGGTCGGCGGGTTCGAGCTCGGCAACGATTTTGTCGGTGGGAGCGCGGACACCGAGCAGCCCCAGAGCCGCGAATAGCGCGTCCAAAACTACCTGAGGCACGTTGCGGCTGCGTCGTTCGGCACATAGGTCACCGACGCGCAGGGTGACGTCGAGTTCGATGTCTGGTCGGGCTCGGGCTACGGCAATGAGTTTGCGGGCCCGTTCGGGTTCGCGCGGCAAGGGTTCGCCGTGTATGTGTATTTGGCCAGCGTCGCGTGGTAGGTGGCTGGAGATGGCCAGCAGCGCGGTTGCGCAGGTTTGGGGGTCTCCCGCGAGTGCGGTCAAACTTCCTGGTTTGGCATCGAAGCTGAGGTTGTTGATGCCTTTTACGGTCAGTTCTCGGACCCGAATGGCGGCGGATTCTCGTTCGTGACTTCGGTGTCGACTGCGGCCCGAGGGCTGACACTGCGCCTGATGGCGCCCGAGTCGCATATCGGCGGCGCGGAGGTTTCCGAGGCTTTCATCGGAAAAAAGTGCATGGTCAGTCGACGACACAATGGTCACAAATACCCCATTTAGGTAGTTAGCAGAAGAGGGGGTGCGCAGAAACGCAACAGTGGCCACTATTAAACCGATACACAGGGTTCACCGGGAAGAGTTAACCGCGCGTCGCCACGCACACCGTCCGATTTCCGCTAGCACCTCGCCGGATCGCTCGGCATGATGAAGGCATGCCTCTCCCCGACCCAGACCTCTGCTACCGAGCACTCGCCAGCCGCGACGCTCGATTCGATGGCTGGTTCTTCGCCGGCGTCACCAGCACCGGCATCTTCTGCCGACCCAGCTGCCCCGCCACCAAACCCCGCCGCGAAAACACCCGCTTCTACCCCAGCGCCGCCGCCGCGATCAACGCCGGATTCCGAGCCTGCCTTCGCTGCCGACCCGACGCCGTGCCCGGCTCCCCCGAATGGAACGTCCGCACCGACGTCGTCGCCCGTGGCATGCGACTCATCGCCAGCGGCATCGAATCCGTAGATCATCTAGCTCAGCAACTCGGCTACTCCACCCGACAACTCGGACGCCTCTTCACCGCTGAACTTGGCGTCGGACCATTAGCAGTAGCCCGCACCCAACGCGCCCAAACCGCGCGCATCCTCATCGAGACCACCGCGATGCCCTTCACTGAAGTCGCCTTCGCGGCCGGATTCAGCAGCATCCGACAATTCAACGACACCATTCGCGCCATCTTCGGACGCACACCCAGTGAACTGCGACAACGCGCCGGAAATCGCCCCGACAGCACCGCCGGAATCACACTGCGCCTGCCCTACCGGAGCCCACTGGATAGTGACACCCTGTTCGCATTCCTGGCCGCGCGCGCAATACCCGGCATTGAACAATTCACCGCCAACGGATACCGACGCGTCCTCACCCTTGCTCACGGAACCGGCATCGTCGAGCTCACGCCCCAACCCGGCCACATCCACTGTCGGCTAGCACTCGCAGATGTGCGAGACCTCGCCGTGGCGGTCGCCCGAGTGCGCCGACTTTGCGACCTCGATGCCGACCCCGTCGCTATCGACGAAGCGCTCAGCGAGGACCCCGCGCTCGCCCCATCCATTCGCAACCACCCCGGAATGCGGCTACCCGGTGCCGCTGACCCACACGAACTAGCCATCCGGGCGGTGCTAGGACAACAGATTTCAGTCGCCGCCGCCCGCACACTCGCGAGACGGCTAGCTGAGCGCTATGGGACCCCACTTGATGTAGAGCAACAAGGCCTGACCAGGCAATTCCCTACCGCCGAGGCGCTCGCCTCAGCCGATAGCAGCGATTGGCCGATGCCTATCCGCCGCCGACAGACCCTGCAAATTTTGTGTGCCGCGCTCGCCGATGGCGAGGTGCGACTGGACGCCGGAGCGGACCCCCATGAGGCGCAACGCGAAATGATGGCACTGCCCGGCATCGGTCCGTGGACCGCCTCGTATATCACGATCCGCGCCCTATCAGCACCAGACACATTTCTCAGCGGCGACCTTGGCGTACGTCGCGGCGCTGCGGCGATCGGCCTACCGAGCAATCCCCGGGAGTTGGCGACCTACGCCGAACGCTGGCGCCCTTATCGCTCATACGCGGTGTTCCACCTCTGGAACGCCCTCACTTATTCGACTCAAGGAGAACCCACATGACCGCCTCATCAGCCACAATCACCACACCTATCGGACCATTCACCGTGATTAGCGCCGACGATGCCGTGCTCGCCAGCGGTTGGACCGGCGATACCGAACGCCTGCGAGCACTCATCCATCCAAGTCTGCGCCCAACCGAGCTGCGTCAACGCACCGAACTGGGTGCGATCACCAGGGCTGTCGAGGCTTACCACCAGGGCGAACTCACCGCTATTGATGGAATAACCGTGACACAACGCTCCGGTGAATTTCGCGAGCACGCCTGGGATGTGCTGCGCAAAGTCCCAGCCGGCGAGCTCACCACCTACGCGCAATTCGCCGCCTTGGCCGGACGCCCAGCGGCGATTCGAGCGGCGGCGGGGGCCTGCGCCTACAACGGAGCGGCATTGTTCGTGCCCTGTCACCGAATTGTGCGCACTGGCAGCACGCCCGAAAAACCGATATTGGGCGGATTCGCCTACGGGCTGGATGCCAAAAGCTGGCTACTAGCGCATGAAGCGAAGGCATGAATGCCAAACTGTAATCGCCGCCCGCGCTCAAAGCTTCTAGAGTCGTAAGAGACCAGACTTCTCGCCCCTGGAGAGCCCGAATGGCAGTGCAATCGTTCATGGTGCCCCTTGGCACGCCCGCCCCCGAGTTCGCGCTTCCCGACGTCGCCGAAGGCAAAACGGTGCGGCTACAAGACTTCACGGGAACACCGCTGCTAGTGGCATTCGTGTGCAATCACTGCCCATATGTGAAGCACATAGAAGACGCCTTCGGCGCGCTGCTCACTGAGTTTCCGCAGCTTAATGTGGTCGGCATTTCCAGTAACGACATCGTCAGTTATCCAGAGGACGCACCGGAAAAACTCATCGAACAGGCAACTCGAGCTAACTGGACGTTCCCGTATCTGTTCGACGAAACCCAAGAAGTAGCGCGAAATTACCAGGCGGCATGCACGCCTGATTTTTTCCTCTACGACGCCGAACACGCTCTGGCTTATCGGGGCGCCTTTGACCAGTCCACTCCGGGCAACGGCAAACCCATAGACGGCGACCATTTGCGCGACGCCATCCAACATGTGCTCGCTGGAAAAGCCGTTCCGGAACCACATTTGGCCAGCATGGGTTGTTCAATCAAATTTCGGGCCTAGCCGCGAGCGGCCAAAAAATCATTCGCGAAATGTCAGCCCGCCAGGGTAGCGTCAGGTAATGATTGACGACGCACCCGCCCCCGCGGGCGGGAGGCCAGGCGATTGGCGTGCCCTATGGGCGATGCGCCGTTACACCCGGAAATACCACGGCCGCTTGCTGGCCATGGGCATATTTGAGCTCGCCGGCATCTGCCTGACCATGGGCATTCCGCTGCTAGTGCAACGGCTCATCGACGGCCCGCTAAAAGACGGCGACTTCTCGGGAATCGTGTGGCTCAGCCTATTAATGCTGGCCTTCGCACTAGTGGACACCGTTGCCACCGCCTATGTGCGCTGGCAACAAGGACATGTGGGCGCCGGCATCGAATACGACCTACGTCAAGATTTCTACCAGCACCTACTCAGCCTGCCCGCTGGGTTCCATTCACAGCGCCACTCCGGTGAATTGGTCACCCGGTTCACCGACGACATTAAATCCATCCGTCGTTTCGGCAACTTCGGCGCTGTGTTTTTCTTGGTCAACAGCGCCTCCTATTTGGTAATGATTGGGGTCCTGCTCTATCTGTATTGGCCGCTAGGCCTACTGGTTGCCGTTGGTTTGGCACCGCTGTTGTGGTTCTGCTATCGGTTCGAATCGCGGTATGGCGAATTGGAAGACGAGCATCAAGAGCAAACCGAACAGCTCACCTCGCAAGTGGAAGAAAGCGTCACTGGCGTCACGCTGATCAAAGCGTTTGGGCAGGCCGGCAACCGTGCCAAACGGTTCGCGGCCACCACTGGGCAACTGCGCCGAATCTCCATCAAGCAAGCCAAACTGATCGGTGGCGTGCTGGCCGCGATCAGCTTGGTGCCCAACTTGGTGCTACTCGCGGTGTTGATCGCCGGGGCGTATGCCGTCGCACACGACGCCATCACCGTCGGCACCTTGGTGGCTTTCACCATGTTGACGTTGAGCTTCAACTGGCTGCTTGAGGTGCTCGGCTGGATTTTGCAGCTCGCGCGCGAGGCGGCCACCTCGTCGGCCCGACTCGAACAGGTATTCGCCGTGCAGGCGTCCGTGCGTGACGGCGAGCAAGAGCTCACAGCCGTGCGGGGTGAACTGCGTTTTGACAATGTGCGATTCGCCTACCCCGACGCGCACGAGTCTGTGCTGCGTGGCGTGAATTTGCGTATCGCGCCTGGTGAAACCGTCGCGCTTGTCGGAGCGCCTGGCTCGGGAAAAACGACCCTCACCGCTTTGGTGCCGCGCTTCTTCGACGTTACTGGCGGCAGCATCACCATCGATGGGCAGGACATCCGCGAGCTCACACTTTCGAGCCTGCGACGACATGTCGCGTGCACGTTCGAAGAACCCACATTGTTCTCCGCGAGCATTAGAGAGAACGTGACATTGGGGCGACCGGATGCCACCGATGACGAGATCGCCGAAGCGTTGGCTACCGCACGGGTTGACTTCGTGGAAAGTCTTGAGTTTGGCCTAGATACCCGCATCGGCGAACAAGGCATCGCCTTGTCAGGTGGTCAGCGGCAACGGCTGGCATTGGCTCGAGCGGTGTTGGCCAAACCCCGCATTTTGGTGTTGGACGACCCCTTGTCGGCCTTGGACGTGCATACCGAAGCGGCTGTTGAAAAAGCGCTGAGATCAGTGTTGGGCGGCGTCACGGCTTTGCTCGTCGCACGACGCCCGTCCACTGTGGCTTTGGCGGATCGGGTCGCGTTGCTCCATGAGGGCGTCATCATCGCGCACGGCACGCACAAAGAGCTGCTAGCCACCAATGCCGCGTATCGCAACGCCATGACCACAGATGCCCACCTGGCACCAGATCAAGAACCTTTGGAGGTGAAGTAAATGAGCGTCGACTTGGATAGTTGGCAAGGACAACACAATAAGCAACAGCCAGAACAACAGGGCCAGATTCTGCGGCTTCAGGCCGAAAGTCGGCGACTCATCGGCGCTTTGCTTCGTCCACACAAACGCGGTCTGTGGCTGGTGCTGGGGCTGTTGCTGTTGCAAAACGCGGCCGTATTGGCAGGGCCTTGGCTGATTCAGTTGGGCATCGACAATGCGATTCCCGATCTTGCCGCCGGCAGCTCCACTTATCTCTTCACCTTGTCCGTCGTATTTTTCATTGTCGTGGTCGGCGAAGCACTTGCCACCAGATCTTTCTTGGTGCGCTCCGCCGCGATCGGCCAGGACGCGCTCCGTGAACTACGGCAGCGCATCTTCATCCATGTGCAGAAACTGGATCTGGGCTACCTGCAAAAAACCAGCTCCGGTCAAGTGATTTCGCGCATGACAAACGACGTCAAAAGCATTTCAAACCTCGTCCAAGACGGGCTCGACGAGCTCGTCATCGCGGGTTTGAACGTGGTGTCCATCGCCGTGATCATGGCGGTGTTGGACTGGCGCCTAGCCCTACTCACCGCGCTCAGCTACCCGGCACTGTTCTTTCTCGCCCGCTGGTTCTCCGGCGCCTCATCACGAGCCTGGCGCGCGGCCCGAGACCGGTACGCCTTGCTCGTCGTGCATTTCGTCGAATCAGTGCGGGGCGTGCGCGCTGTGCAAGCATTTAGACGAGAAGAACGCAACGCCGAGATCATGACGGCGCTGAACAAGCGACACCGGCGAGCGAACGCGCGCACCCAGGAGGTCAGCGCGATCTTTGTGCCCGGTGTACAACTGATCGGCGCTCTGGCCACATTCGGCGTGTTCGTGGCCGGCGGCTGGCTCTTCACAAACAACGCCATTGAGCTGGGCACACTCACCGCGTTCCTGCTCTATCTGCGCCGATTCTTTGACCCCGTCGAACAGGTGTCAGCGTTCTACGACACGTTGAAGTCGGCGACGACAGCGCTGGAAAAAATCGCGGCTTTGCTCGCGGTGACACCGGTGGTGCGAGAACCAGCTTCTCCCGTTGCCTTGGGTGCGGTCACTGGTGCCCAAGCCAGCACATCCACGTTGGACGAGCTGGAACGAGAACACCGCGCGGTGGCTGGCGCGGGCGCCCTGCGATTCGACGATGTGACATTCGGATACCGCGATGGCACTACCGTGCTCGGGCCGCTGAATCTGAACATTCCGGCTGGACAAACTGTGGCTATTGTTGGCCCGACTGGTGCGGGCAAAACAACGCTGGCGCGGCTGATAGCCCGGTTCGCTGACCCAACAACCGGCGTGGTGTCGCTGGGCGGGGTTAATCTGCGCGAGGTCGCTGACGCGGAACTGCGCCGTGCGGTCACGCTCGTCACGCAGGAGAGCATCATGTTCGCCGGAACGGTCGCGGACAACATTGGTTTCGCGCGCCCCGATGCCAGTCGACAAGACATCATCGAGGCGGCCCATGCGGTGGGGGCCGATGACATGCTGGCGGCGCTTTCCGACGGATACGACACAGATGTGGGTGCCCGTGGCGCGCGCTTGTCGGCTGGGCAGCGGCAACTTATCGCTTTCGCTCGAGCGTATCTGGCGGATCCGGCCGTGCTGATTCTGGACGAGGCGACGGCATCCTTGGACATTCCGACTGAGCGTCGGGTGCAAGCCGGGCTGGGCAATCTGCTCGCCGAGCGCACTACGTTGATCATCGCGCACCGGTTGTCCACGGTGCAGATCGCGGATCGAGTATTGGTGATCCACGACGGGCACATCGTGGAGGATGGGCCGCCAGCTGAACTCGCTCAAGGCGATGGACCCTATGCGGCTCTGCACGCGGGTTGGCTCGCGACCACGCATTAGTGGCGCGAGCGCCCGTGTGGGTGACAATGGATGTGTGCAGGTATTGGATTTCCGTGGTCAGCGTTGCCCGTTGCCTGTCATCGGGTTGGCGAAAGCGGCCAGGTCAGCGGCCCCGGGCAGCACGTTCCGGGTGCTCGCCGACGATCCGGCCGCCCGGGTCGATATTCCCGCTTGGTGCCGAATGAAGAAGCAGGAATTCTTGGGCGCTACTGAATATGAGGGTGCACCCGCATTCGACGTGCGGGTGAGCTGACGCTACCGAATCGCTGGGCTGCTGCTGCCAGGCCTGAGCCCAGCGGGCGTATATATGTACATCGTCCCGAGCCCATTGGTTGTTGGGCCGTTGGGATAAGCCGGGTGAGCGGGCTCGGGGCCCTTTTCCGGAGTTGGGGCCGCCTCGGCTGGTGGCACTATCGGCCGGTACGCGACCGGAGCTTTAAAGTTCTTCCACTTTTCAACGGGTCCATCATCTGTTCCGGTGGGGGTGTACACATCCACGGCCGTGGGTTGAGGCATCACTAGCTGAGCGGATTTGATGAGCTCAGTCGGATCAAGTTCATCGCGTTGCTTAACGACGAGATGCTGCTGCTCCGCCTCTAGCATCTGTTGACCTTCAGCTGTGATGGGCGGGTACAAACGCATCACCACATCACAGTATTCACCGATGATTTCGTTGCCTCGATCCGTGGCGGGGATCGCGTTGGGTCCTAGAAAATAAAGACCCGACACGTAGGTATCCGGGTCGACATCTCTTCCTTGTTTTCCTACTTGACCAGCGCGTTGCGGACATTGCGCATCGAGAATTTCGTGTCGATGTTTCTGGGGCATCCCAACCGGCAAGACCTCTCTAAAGTGGCCTTGCCGGGCGTAGCGCACAACAAAGCGTTCATCGGAGAGATGCGCTACTTGAGCGGGAGTGAGTTGAGCACTAGTGGCAAATAGTCTGGAGAGATGCTGCACATCGGGCGGCATAGCTCGCAAACCAAGCGTAGGTCGTTCACGTAGCTGCGCCAACAGCGATCGACTGTCACTGCCTCGCACCCAGCCAATCCCGATCACCGCCGTCAACTCTGCTTCCGTGCAGCCAACGGCATCTGGGTCGTCTTGGAGCTTTTGGACACTGTGCCCCACAACGCTCAGATAATGCCGCACCGCGGTGGCGGGGTCTGCCCCAGCCATCTCTATAGCGGCCTCGCGCCCAACATCAACCCAATTCAATAGCGCTGTGGGCAAAGTTTCTTCGACGAGCAACGCGTGAGTTTTGGCCCTGTCAAGACGAGCTAGAAAGGCCAATTCTTCCGATGACGGCTCTTGGCTCTCAACTTCCGCTGGTTGGTGTTGGGTGGGTTCAGACGCGGCTGAGAGCACCTGGGAGCCTTCAGCCGAGTTTATTTCCTGAGAAACCGTAATGTCGGGTGACTTTTGTCCCGCTAGCTCTATCGACTCCACTGGTTGATCACGATGCGGGCGAGGTTCGGCCGTGGGCCCAGGTAGCCAGGAAGCAATGTGCTCTTCATCTGGGGCTTGTGTGGACATTTGCGGGTTGGTACCAAAAACCTGGCCGACTATCTCGCGGTAGGTGTGTGAAGTCAAAGATGCGTCACGCGCTAGCGGGCTTTCGTGATTCACATCCGCCGAATCCGCGCGCCGCCTCTTGCCCGACTTTTTCAGATCGTCCGGCACAAAGACGGTGACATGCGCTGGAGCCTGAGCGCTCGCATGCGCCAATCGGGCAGCCGACTCGATTTCCATACGGGACAAACCGGCAGGCAAGACTAGGGCCGCCGTCTGTCGCTCCGGGGTCTCCGCCGGCGTGCCATCGACTAAAATCGGTGGATACGACGATTGGGCCGCGGTTGAAACGTGATCTAGCGACTGAGTTCGGCTTTTAGAATCAACCGGCTCCCGTGCATTGTCCATATAAAAGCGGGCGGCCACATTGGGCTGCGATTGCTCAAGCACCTCCGCTATCGCCTTATTCAAGCCGGGTAGCCCTTTCTTCCAACGTTGAACGCCGGTAAAGGACGCGGCAGGATTAACCTCCGGCAACAATTCAATGGCCCAACGAGTAGGGCTAATTTCCCTGGTGAGAACACGTTCATCAGTCAGCATCGTGTGCCAGCGCGGCGGGAAGATCGACAGCAAAGATTCCGCGCTTGCAATCGATTGCAAGTCAGGCGACATACCGAAAGATATTTCCGGCAATTCACGCAATTGAGCAAGCAGTTCTCCATCCTCGCTACCGCTAACCCAACCGACCGCGAAGGCCACTTGAGCCGCCGCTACATCTTTCGACTTACCCAAGCCCCTGGCGTCTTTTGACTTTGTCACGGGCTCGGCTAGGTAGCTCTTCATCGCCTCATCGCGAGCTCGTTGCCACGACGCGAGCTGCTGCTGGACGGGCAGGCCTTGACTGGACTGAGCCGCACTGGCCCCGGCGGTAATCGTTTTACCGAAGTCTGGCCACATGCGTTCCTGCGCCAATGCCGTGTGTTTCTTGCCACGCTCCAATCGGGGTGTGTGGTCAAGCGTGGGCGCTTCGGCAGGTTCGGGCTGGGCGTGCGGGTGCATATTCCGCCTCCGGGGTCCATAAAAGAATGTGCGTGATTAGCGACCGGCGATGCTCAGCATCGACCGGCTCCACCCACTAATCGCACATTTTGCGGGAAGACCGTTCGGGCAAAAACAAAAAATCCAAAACGGCCCGATCAACAATATTACTGCTGGTCGAACATCTAGGTTAAAAGATCTCAGCTTGCGGGGAATCAGACTGGTGTTCGTATTTCATTCATCCTTACGGCAGAATGCACGTCATGATTTATGTGCTGCTCGTATTGGTGGGGGTTGTTCTAGGTGCGGCGGTGGGATGGTTTGCCGCGAAAGCCCGAGCTGCCACTGAAAACGCGCAGCTCCAGGCCGCGTTGGAGGCCGCGAAGGCTACCCGCACAGCCGAGCAAGCCGCGCAACAAGTCGGCGATGAGCGTCTAGAATTCGCTTTGAAATCGCTTACGGATGAAGCGATCAATAAAAATAATGCCGTATTTGGTCAGTTGGTCGCACCATTGCGCGAACAATTGACCAAAGTAGAACAACAAGTCGCTGTTGTGGAACGCGAACGTGTTGATGCGTATGCGGGTTTGCGCGAACAATTGGAAATGACCCACCGCACAAGCGCTCAGTTGCGCACTGAAACAGCGCAACTAGTGGCGGCCTTGCGCGCCCCTACCGTGCGCGGACGCTGGGGAGAGCAACAGCTCAAGCGGATCGTGGAAGCCGCTGGCATGCTCGACCAGTGCGACTTCACCGAACAGGCGCACACGTCAACCATCGACGGATCGATTCGCCCCGACATGGTGGTAATGCTCGCGGGGGGCAAACGCATCGTGATTGACGCGAAAGTACCGTTCACCGCCTATCTGGAGGCAATGGAAGCTCGCGACGACACCGCACGTGCCGAACAACTGCGAGCCCATGCCAAGCATTTGCGACATCACGTCGACTCACTGGCGAGCAAGGAATATTGGGAAAAGATCGAGGGTACGCCAGAGTTTGTCGTGCTTTTTGTCCCCGCCGATACGTTTTTGGATACCGCGCTCAAATATGACGCCTCCATGCTTGAACACGCATTCGCGCGCAATGTGGTTATCGCTACACCGTCGACCCTGATAGCGCTGCTGCGCACAGTGGCCTACACCTGGCGGCAGGAATCCCTGGCCGCGAACGCCGCCGAAATCCACACCCTAGGCAAAGAGCTATATTCCCGACTCGCCACGTTCGGCGACCACTTCAGCAAGGTCGGCAGTTCGCTCAACTCAGCGGTAAGCACATTCAACAAAGCCGTCGGTTCACTTGAAGGACGCGTGTTGGTGACGGCACGCAAGTTCGGCGAACTCCAGGGCATCACCAAAACACTGCCCGACTCCGCCCAAATCGAAGCTGTGCCCCGCCAACTCCAAGCCCCCGAATTCGCCGAGGAGAACATGTAGTAATCACGCGAACTAGCCGCTCAGATGCTTCTTTATTCCAGATTGGTCTAAACAGGACATCGTTTACTCCTTTAACGGGCCCCTGCTAGCTTTGAAAAGCATCCTCACTCGTCAGCCAAGAGACACAAGAGCGCATTGCCAATATTTTGGCGCACAACATAAAGCCCCTTAACGCGCTTAACGATCTTTTCATCCAAGCCGAACTAATTCCCACCCCTGGAACTCCATCATCAGGGCGGGTAAGAGCGCCTAAATACACAAAGAGTCTGTTGCGGCAGGTGCGGTGGGAAAACGCTGACGACGTAGTGAAGGTCTTCGGTATAACAACAATCGCATTAGAGCAAAGGCGCAAACGATTTAAAGCCGATGCTTTTGAGATGCACGATTTTAGAACGCTAGAAATAGCATTAGGAAAAGATGGATATCGGATCGACTCAGAGCTAAACATAATCGCGGCGCAAGACCCTGAGGCCACAAAAGCCTGGTACGAGGCGCTCGAAATGACAGAGTCAACCGCACTGAATATTGTGTTGAATCTCGAAACAGATAGAGAAAACTTAGCTCCACGCCAGGAAATCCCACGAGCGAAGACTTTGGTTCAACAAGCGAGCCGTTTACTTCTAGCAGGTGTCCCCGATAACACTCAAAGCAGCGCGGTCGCCTCTTTCGAAGGCCTCAGCGCATCGGCCCTCGCCGCTATTCCCGACCCCGCCGGGCCGCTCGAACAAGAGCCAGCGCCCGACAGTTATCACGCACAAGCGGGCGCACTCAAAGCTTGGGACGACGCGGCCCGCCAACTCAACCCCATCGCCGCGCTTCCGCCAAGCGAATGGCGGCAACAACCGCGCCATCGCCGGTAACAATGAAGACAGCTCCAAGAAATGAATACCCTTAATTTCAAAACGGAGCTGCCACGTCTGGCTATCGCAAGCGATGAGGGACGATGACCCATTCAACGAGGGTAAGTCGATCACCGAGAAAGAAGGGCCATCGCACGGCTTTGCCTTTACTTAGATCTTTCCGTGCCCAAACCACACAATCTTCAAGATTCATAAGCCGGTCAACCGGCCGATGAAATTCATGCGAACCGCTGCGCACCTGCCATTCCACCCAGCCAACGGCTATATCAATTGACCGACAGGAATTCACTAGCTTCGAGTGCTTGTCTTCATTAAAGGGCCCGCGCCAGAAATAGCAATCAAACACTGTTGATGCCATGCGTAAACGTTCCTTGCTTTTGGATGGGTGCGGGATGACGACCAAGGGGGCAGCCAACTGGGGAGGCTTCAACCGCCATCCCGCACCACGCCCCCACAAACAGCGACGGCCTCTATCGGCGGGCATCGCTGGTGGGGAGGATTAACGGCCTCGGATTAGATACACAAACCGGACCCCAGCGGGAGTATTTGGTCGGCAAATGCTGCCATTGCTTAGGACCGACCTGCCGAATACCCGAGCGACACACCGCACAAACCGGCTTCTTTCGCTGCCAAAATCCGAGCATTTCACCCCTTGCCATGCGACAACTTGAATCCTTCGGGCTCTCAACCCATATGAGGACTCTGGCGCGACTTGGTGTCGCTCATCAACACCACGGCATATTCTTCTCTCGCTCTACTGTGTCTTCTTGGTGTCTTCTCGGTGCCTCTTGGCGAATAACACAACACGAGACGAAGCCAAGCTAGGTACGCTCGAACGCATTCAGGACAGTCAAGAAACAGGGCAGACAAGCAAAAATGGGCACCGTACTCAAAGGCTTACTGCACCAGCGTCATCTACAGACATACGCAAATTTCGCTCGCGCCTACGAAAAGGCCGCCGCAGAACTCGACCCTGAGATATCGAATACCTACCCAAGCCGGTCGCAGTTCCATCGCTGGCTCGATGGCAAGATTAAAAGCCTGCCGTACGCCAATCACTGCCGAGTCCTTGAGCAAATGTTTCCCGGATGGTCTGCGGCTCAGCTTCTCGCCGCCGAACCGATAGTTCCGCACCAGCAAGTCGCGACTGTTTCGGGCCTAGTCGACATGGTGACATCTGAACTCGGAACACCCACCTCTACAAATGTGAGTTGGGAACAAAAAAACGAGAATATTCCTTTCAATCATGCACCGGTGGCAATAAGCGACGAGGCATCGGGTGTAGCTCGAAAGCTTGTCATGCTGGCTCGAGCCAAACGCTGGAAGGAAAGAGATCTACGGCAACTCGCGCGGCTACACGGCCACGTGGTCGAGACTGACCTGCGAACTGATATAGACATCAACCAGGACGGAAATGTATCAATTATTTACCGTCGGGAATTACTCAATCTCACCGATAGGCCGGTAAGAAGACTAGTCACCCAAACGTGGGGCGAACACGTGCCAGGTCGAATCGAGATTAACCCAGGCACAAACTCCGATCGGAATATCAAAATCACAAGAATCCATGAAACAAAAACTCACCTTCGCTATGCCTGTGATATTAATCCACCAATCGCACCAGGAGAAATGGGAGCGATTGGAATCGAATCCACCGGTTTTAGATTGGTGAGTGATCATTACTGGTGCTTGGCCATACCCCGGTACACCAAACAACTAACAATCCAGATACTCCATCGGGGATTGAAAAGGCTTACCGAATGTCACTCATTCCAGGAGCTCGAAAACGGAGAACAACGCTCCGCTGACAATGGCCTTATTTGGAATCACATTCAAGATGGCGTGACCATCCTGCAAACGTGCGACTACCTCAACCCGGGACAAACAATTACCGTGCGATGGAATTTGGAGACAAATGAATGAGTCGATGAGAGATCAGATAGAACGAGTCCTTCGAGGCTGGGACGCCCACGAACGCGGACGCGGAACACCTGTCATCGACTTTGATCTGTCTTCTTTTACTGCAGAGGTAACTCCACTTGATCGCATAACTACGCTGGAAAAACTCACCCAACTGTCGAGAATCACAGCTGATGACGGGCTTTCGGCGAGACTCACCTCAGATATCACATATCTCCGAGCGCTGCTTGGAGAGCGCCTCCCGCTTGATCAATACATACGGCAAACACAAGGTTGCACCGCGGCAGGCTGGCAGCCGGACTACGTCGAGAAAAAGGGCGAGCAGGCACAGTGTGAACTTGCTCAGCTCGGAGTGAAATGGGGGCCCGACACCGAAAACGAATTAAACGAAGCAGAGGGTCCGCTCACTCTGGATGCGGCAATCCACACCATGCGAGATGCCATCGACGAATATCTCCCCCGAGTTCGCGAACTAGTCGGTGTGAACGTCGACCTAAATGTAAACATCGAAACCGACAACGTGGACGCCTACTGGAGCTATTGGGCCGATGGCACCGGAAATGCGATACGCCTGAGGCTCAATACGCGACGAGCACGTTTCAGCAAAGCCCGCGCGCGATACTTCGCACTTCACGAAGGCGTAGCGCATGGGCTACAAATGGCCAGTTTCGCGCACCAAGCCACCACCACCAATGTGTCCTGGGTACGTTTTCTGTCGGTTCATTCGTTGTACTTGGTCGCCATTGAGGGCATTGCCCAAGCACTGCCGCTTTTTATCGCCGCAGACGAACCACATCTGGTCGCGCGCACTCGGTTGGACCATTATCTCAAGCTCGTGCACGCTGAATTGTTTCTCATGATCAACGCGGGAAAATCCCCAGAAGAATGCATCAGCCATGCCCGAGGACGCGTGCCTTTTTGGAGTGGCAGCGATATCGCTGATCTATTAGCCGATCGGAGCGTCAATCCTTTACTTCGTTCGTACCTGTGGGCCTACCCCGCTGGGATTGACTGGTTTGTAAATCTTGCTGATCAGCGCCCCGCGAATACTGAGAGGATTCTCCGTGACGTCTATAACACCCCGCTCACCCCAACACAACTCGAAAAGGCATGGCCGGACGGTCCAACTATCGGGGGAAACGCCAACACTGTTCATTTACGGGACATTGCAATTCCCTGAAGTATGGGAAGCAATAATCGGCCGAGTTCCCCACATGCGAGCAGTGACGGTACACGGATGGCAGGCAGTTGAAATCACTATTCCACCGAAAGATCGGAAGATTCCAGCTCTCGTTCCAGGGTCAGATGCCACCGGAGGCTTTGCCGTGGAGGGTCTGACTCCACATGAGTGGAACGAGGTAGATGAGTTCGAGCTCGACCTTTACCAACTGCAACAGGTAACCTTCGAGCAAGGCGGCCATGGATGGTGCTTCGCCTATCTAAAGCGCGCATTATCAAATAATCCAAAATGGAATATTGGTAATTACGCTTCGACTGAACTCACTGAATATATCGAACTATGCAGAAAGTGGCGCCGCCGAAGAGACGAGCTCATTAATCCAGAGCGATCTAGCGCGTCATAGATCCACACATCGAGTTGTCAATGCTCCCAAGCGTGCGTGTTCGCCGCGTTCTTCCCGCCATCAAGTTTGGCCGCCGTAGGCGATGGTGCGCAGCATTTGAAAATGGAGCACCGACCCTCGATGCGGAGGGACAGGTTGCCCGCAGGTCGTGCCTATGCTCGGGCCCATGACATTGGAATGGGAACAGATCATTGTCGATTCCGCTGACCCCATCGCTCTCGGGCATTGGTGGGCCGAGGCTCTCGGCTGGGTAGTGGTCGACGAATCCGCGGAGGTCATCGAGATCCGACCTGCGCCGGACCAGCTGCCAGGGCTACTCTTCGTGCCTGTCCCCGAGGGCAAGACGTCGAAGAACCGGCTCCACCCCGACTTTCGCCCCGACGACCAGAGGGCCGAGGTCGCCCGGCTGCTTTCCCTCGGCGCCCGGCGCGCCGACAGTGTGCGGGACGAGCAACACTGGGTAACCCTCCTTGACCCGGAGGGAAACGAATTCTGCATCCTGGGCGAGCGGAAAAGCTAAGCGGAGCGCCAAACTCTGTGAGCCGAAGCCACGATCGTTAGCTTCGAACGAGGGCACTCTCGGCCGTGAACGCGTCTTCAAAACAGTCAGCTGCACTCGCCGAGGCTAAGGACGGCCTACCGCAAAACGGCGGGCAGGGCGAAGAACATGTCTTCCGAAACAGGCTCGACTTCATCGACATTGTTGAAGCCCCGCTCGGCGAGCAGGCTCAGCACCCCTTGCACGAGCTCATCAGGCACCGACGCGCCTGAGCTGATGCCTACTGTGGTGACCCCGTCGAGCCAAGCCGGGTCAATTTCGCTCGCGTAGTCAATGAGGTAGGACGCTTTGGCGCCAGCACCAAGCGCAACTTCAACGAGGCGCACCGAGTTCGATGAGTTTCGCGAGCCCACCACCAGCACCAGATCGCATTGTGGAGCGATTTCTTTGACCGCCAGCTGACGGTTTTGGGTGGCTTAGCAGATGTCGTCGCTGGGTGGCGACTGCAGCAGCGGGAAGCGGGCTTTGAGCTTGTCCACTGTTTCGAGCGTTTCGTCAACGCTCAGTGTGGTCTGGGACAACCACACCACCCGGGATTCATCGCGCACCTGCAAGGAGGCGATGTCATCGGTGTTGTCGACCAGTTGGGTGCGGTGTGGGGCCTCACCGAGCGTGCCTTCAACTTCTTCATGACCTTCATGCCCGATGAGCAAAATGTCGTAGTCGTTGGCCGCGAATCGGCGTGCCTCAGCGTGCACTTTTGTAACGAGCGGACAAGTGGCGTCGATGGCCCGCAGATTCCGCTCCTTGGCTTGCTCATGCACCACGGGTGACACGCCGTGAGCCGAGAAAATGACTACCGAGCCTTCAGGCACTTCGTCGGTCTCTTGCACAAATATGGCGCCCTTGGATTCCAAGGTGCTGACCACGTGCTTGTTGTGCACAATCTCTTTACGCACGTAGATGGGCGCGCCATATTTTTCGAGCGCTTTTTCCACCGCCAACACGGCCCGATCGACACCGGCGCAGTAGCCGCGCGGTTTAGCCAGCAGGACGCGTTTTGTGGTGGCAGCAGTCACGACCCCATCGTAGGCGAACCCGCCAATGCGGGGTATTCGGCGCTACACCCACGCACCCCAAGCGAGCCACTGTTTCGTTTCTCGTTCTTGCTGCGACAACGCGTCTTCCGCCGGCGCGGTCACGTCACGCTCTTCGACCATTTCCTCTTGACGGACACGTTTGGGCAGCTCACGATATGGGTTTTCGCGGGGAACCTTACGTTTTTCCATGCCTCAATTCTAGGCGCGCGTGTATAGCTCCTTGAGGTACGTAAGCTGGCACGCATGACCTCTTCGCCCGAAGAACCGTGGCCCGTACGTGTGGTGAGTCAAAAAATCGGTGAGTGGATCGCCAGGCTCGGCGAGGTGTGGGTGGAGGGGCAACTTACCCAGATTTCCCAGCGTCCCGGCACCAAGATGGCGTTCGCGACGCTGCGTGACCCCTCCAGCGACATCAGCATCTCCGTGACGTGTTGGCGCGGGGTGTTGGACAAAACACCGCTCGCGGAGGGCGCGCGGGTGATTGTGCGGGCCAAACCCGAGTTTTACGCATCCCGTGGAACTTTGTCGCTGCGCGCGGCGGAGTTCCGCGAAGTCGGCATTGGCGAGTTGCTGGCCAGGCTGGAGAAGCTGAAAGCTCAACTGCGCGGCGAAGGGTTGTTCGCACCGGAATTGAAGAAGACTTTGCCATTTTTGCCGCACAATGTCGGGCTCATCACGGGCCGCGCCTCGGCCGCTGAGCGCGATGTTTTGCAAAACGCGACGAGACGGTGGCCAGCGGTGCACTTCGCCATTCGCAACGTCGCGGTGCAGGGCCCTTCTTCGGTACCAGAAGTGATCAACGCGCTGGAAGAGCTGGATAAAGATCCTGATGTTGATGTCATCGTCATTGCCCGAGGCGGTGGCTCATTGGAGGATCTTTTGCCGTTCTCCGATGAGGCACTGTGTCGCGCGGTGTTCGCGTGTGAGACTCCGGTGATTTCGGCGATCGGGCATGAACCGGATGCACCGATTTTGGACTTTGTGGCGGATGTCCGAGCTTCCACCCCCACTGACGCGGGCAAGCGTGTGGTGCCTGATTTCGCGGAAGAAGTGGAACGACTGCGCATTGCCCGCACTCGTCTCAATCATGGCGTGACCCGCAAGCTGGAGCGGGAAGAACAATGGTTGGACCACGTCCGATCTCGACCTATTTTCGCGGATCCACACCTTATGTTTACCGCACGCCACGATGATGTCACCCGGTTGTTGGATCAAGCCCGACGCGTGTTTGCCCACCGTTTGGACGCCGCACGCGCTGATATCACGCATGCCAAGGCCCAAATGCGGGCTTTGTCTCCGCAGTCCACCCTGGATCGCGGCTACGCGGTGGTGCAACGAGTGGATGATGACAGCGTGGTGCGGGACGCTTCACATACAACATCAGGAGATGCCTTGCGCATTCGCCTGGCAGTGGGCGAACTCACCGCAACAGCGGATTGACCAAAACCCCTGCGTTAAATCACCAAATATCACCACGAAGACAGATAACCCTTAGCACTATCGCGGGATAACCAAACGGCTGATTTTGCCCTGGGCGAACATTTCCATGCGAAATCACGCTAAGATCACAATCGCACGTTCGCGAACCGTGTCATCCGAAAAGAGCACCCACTATGGCAGAAATTCTGATCCCCATCGGTCACGACATCGGACCCGTATATCAAGGCCCCACCGATGTCGGTCCAGAGTCATACGACATTCGCTTCGGCGACGGCTCATTTAGCCTCAGCTCAGACGAATACCTTGTGTGGCTCAGCGCCCATGGTGATCCAGCCAGCGGCTCATTCGACGCCCCCACCCGGGACAGCGTCATCAAAGCCGCCGAAGCGGAACAAGCCATCGATGCCGCTGACTGTTTGTCCGCGCTCATCGAAGCCGGGGCTCTCGCACCCATCAACGCGGATTCGGCCATGGCCGTTCGCTCATTCGCGCAAAACCACCGCGCACTGCCCCTCCAGCGCGGGCTGGGCAACAACCCAGACACCCCCGGGTTGTTCCAAATTCAAACCGAGTCAACGGTCCCAGTCATCGTTGACGCTGGAACCTACTTCATCTGGATGTACGGCAACCAATTCCCCAGCCTGTGGGAAGGCTGCACCGAACTCGCCGAACAATTCAAAGACTCCGACGCCGGTGACGACGCACCACCAGCCGAAGAACTCCTCACCAGATTCCTATCCGCACTGCCCGCGCTCCTCGCTGGCAACTGTGTCTATTTCGATCGGAAGGCATAAGTCATGGCCCTCGCACCCACTCCACAACGCGGCGTTTTAAAACGGGCGGGTTCACGCTGGCGCAGCCGGAACGTGTGGTTCCGAGCGGCCGCGTTCGTGCTGACCGGCGGCATCGGAACATTCCTTCAGTACCGAAATGATCGACGCGCCATCATCGCTGAAGACGCCGAACGTCGCTTCTACACCGAACAAGGCGCCGAACGAGTTCGCAACCAGCTCGAAAACGAGCGTGATTTCGCGGGCGAGTACCAACGGACAGGCGCCGAACTCCAAGTCGCCATCGCCGCGCTCAGAGGCGTTCCGCTGGACAGCGAAGACCCAGCGCACCAAGATGCCATCCACCGGGCTCAGGTGGCCATTATGGACTTCAACCTTGCCCACGCCAACTACCAGCAGGGTCTTACCCAAGTCGGCACCAACCCGACTGACCTGGAACTCAACCCAGATCAGCGGATTCCGCGCCGAGCGATCCGCGCACCGCTCACGTTGGAAAACTTGCTACAGCAAGACGAATCCGGCCGACAGCTTGGCTTGGAGAACTTCGTAGCGAACTACGACGCGACCATGCGCGAAGAAGCTCGACTGGACTACGCACGTCAACAATTGATTGACATAATCAACCAGCGCATTCCCGTCGACACTGACCCGCCAAACATCGTTTACGACAAGCGCAACCGCCTAGCGGCCCAAGACGCCGCCGCAAACCGCGCATTCCGTGATGCGGTGCGGGCCTACCAAAGCAACGCCGCTGACCACACCATGCGCGTCATTCGCACCGCGAACGTGGACACCACCACCCGACGAGCACCAGTCGCGCCCGCTCCAGTCGCCGGTGGCCTGCCGATTCCGCCCCCGCCTCCCGGAACAACGCCACCGGCGCCACCGGCCCCGCCCGCTCCCGGAGCCGGCGCATACACACCTCCCACCGGTCGCGGACGTCGTCGGGCGCATTTCCGCGGTCACGGAGATCACTTCCGTCAAAACCCTATTGCGACGACCGCGCAAGTTATCAACGGTCTTTCGCGGGAGCGTCAGCTGAGTTCAGTGGATCGCGCGGTAAATGCCGCGATTGAGACCTACCGCACATACATGACACGTGCTAACGAAAACGCCCAGCTTGCCAACCAGATTTTCAATGGCGTCAATCCCGGCACAAGCTTTGCCGAACGGCAGCAAGAACTAGACCGCTTGCAGGCACAACTGGATCAAGATGTCAGTAACTCGTTCACTTTGGGGTCATATGACTATCGCACCACAAGAATAGAAGACATTAAATTCACGCAATACGGCGATCCTGACAATAAGAAGGATCGCGGCGTGGTGGGCAGAATCAGTGAAGCCCAGAGGGGTCTTGGGCGGCATGCCGAAACAATCGAGCTCAGCCTCGTAATCAACGCTATAAGGGACAATGAAATCAGCTATGACATGATTTCAACCGGCATCAACGAAGATGCCACAACGGAAAGGCTCGCTGAGCTAGGGCTTTCACACTCAGCCGCAAGAAAATTGGGTCAACACCCTTCTGGCTCCGAAGAAGGCCAAGCAATAATCACCGCGGTACGCGGCCTTTCCGACAAAGCGCGCGAAAAAGGCACCGAGCTCGCCGGGCTACGAGCCCAATCCAACCACCTGGAGCAGGCTCGCAAGAAGGCTTGGCAAGAGCAGCTCGACCTGCTTACCTCAGACCCGGATCTGGCTCCGCTCCTAGAGCTCCGTAAAAACGTGGCGGAGAAGAGAGAAGAGCTAAAACAAGACCGCGAAACGCACCAACAGCTATCCGAATCGGTGAGGGCCGATGTCGATAGCGCGAATACCGCGGTCGACGAAGCTCTCAGCCGCGCCAGCCAAGCTCGGGACCATGTGCGCGCACGGAACACTCGAGCGGCAACCCGGGCGGCCCGCACAGGTGTCGGTAGCGCCCCGACCCGAGCTCGCCAGGTTCAAGCGAGTGACATCACTCAAGGACGGAGCGCCCCCACGGTTGCACCATTGCCGGTAACTGGCCCTCCCATGCCAGCGTCACCGCCCGCACCGGCGCCGACACCCGCTGGGTCGCCCGCACCAACCCGCTAAACCGACACGGCCGTGCTGGGGGTGAATTCGCCCTCAACACGGCCGTGCTGTGTGCGGCCCATATACGCCGAGTGTTCTTCCCATCTGCCAGGATGTTTATCGACCGTGCCCCCCGATGATGGAGGATTTGTGACCGACACTCAGCCAAACCCAGCCGATGCCAGTTCGAGCAAGCAGCTCCCCGACCGCAACTTGGCCCTTGAGTTGGTGCGGATCACCGAAGCGGCAGCGATGGCGGCTGGACGTTGGGTGGGGCGTGGCGACAAGATCGGCGGTGATCAGGCCGCCGTTGACGCGATGCGCAAATTGATCAACTCGGTGAGCATGCAAGGCGTTGTGGTCATTGGTGAGGGCGAAAAAGACAACGCGCCCATGCTTTTTAACGGCGAAGAAGTCGGCAACGGTGACGGCCCGGCCTGCGATGTGGCGGTAGACCCGATCGACGGCACCACGCTGATGGCCAAGGGAATGCCCAACTCCATTGCCGTGATCGCGTTGTCTGAGCGCGGCGCCATGTTTGACCCGTCTGCTGTTTTCTACATGGAAAAGCTGGTGGTGGGCAATGAGGCCGCTGATGTCATCGACATCAACGCACCCGTGGGTGAAAACATCTCACGTGTGGCTCGAGCCAAGAACTCGGGCGTTGAAGACGTCACGGTGTGCATTTTGGATCGGCCTCGACATGATCAAATCGTTCGCGAAGTGCGCGAAGCTGGTGCTCGAATCAAGTTCATCTCAGATGGCGATGTCGCTGGCGCTATTTCGGCTGCCCGCGAGGGCACCGGCGTGGACATGCTGATGGGCATTGGTGGCACGCCCGAGGGCATCATCGCGGCCGCCGCGTTGAAATGCACTGGCGGCGCGATGCAGGCCAAGTTGTGGCCGAAGGACGACGATGAGCGTCGTCGGGCTATCGACGCCGGGCATGACTTGGACCGGGTTTTGCACACCGACGATCTTGTGCGTGGCGAAAACGTGTTCTTCTGCGCCACGGGAATCACCGATGGCGATTTGATGCAAGGCGTGCGATACCGCTCCGGTGGCGCTACCACGCAATCGTTGGTCATGCGGTCTAAGAGCGGCACGATCCGCACGGTAGAGAGCTACCACCGTCTGGAAAAACTGCGCAGCTATTCGCTGATTGATTTTTAGCTTTCTAGCAGCGCCGACGTTCATCTGGTCCAACCGCCATGAGGCATCTGCCTATTGGTCGACTTTTGGTCGGATAGAACGTCGGCGCTTAGGTTGTGGCTATGCGGTTGTGGCTATGCGGCCCACGGGAGTGGGTGCACCGCGGAATTTCCGGGAATGGTCGCATGGCCACCAGCGGGCATGGAAACCAACGCCTGCAGCCCCTCGTTTCCAGCCGTGATCTGCCGCGTTTCCGTAGGCGGGAGCACCAGTGCGTCTCCCGCTCGTACTTCATGGGTGCCGGAGTCGATAGTCACGGTCGCGCTGCCGTCTAGAATTGCCCAAATTTGTTCGCGACTGATCGTATGGGCAGGACCTTGCGCCCCGGCTTCCATTTCGACGCGCCAGGTGCTTATTTCGGCGGTGCCACGGCTGGGTGTTGCGATGCTTGTCATGGTCCCGGCAGCGGTGTGTGTCGCGGGATGAGTTTCTTTCGGGTTTACCTGCCTGAACACCCCTTGTGTCAAGTAGCTTTACTTCTATGAGTAAAACAACTTGACTCATTTATGTCAAGATTGAACCCATGACAGACGATGCCCTGAAAAACACCGAGCTCACCTTCCTGCTCGGCATGTCATTCCAGCTGGTTCTCCGCGAATTCACCGAACGCATCTCCGCCGCCGGTTACCCAGACCTCCGGCCCATCCACGGCTTCACATTCCAAGCACTTCAACACCAAGGACTCACCGGCACCGAACTCGCCGACAAACTAGGAGTGACCAAACAAGCCGCCGGGCAAATCGTCGACGACCTCGAAGCGCGCGGCTACCTGCTGCGCGAACCGCACCCAGCCGGCGGGCGACGCAAACTGATCACGCTGACCGACAAAGCGCGCACCCACCTGCGCGTAGCAGGCCAAACACTCCACGCGCTCGAAGCCGAAATCACCGAAAAACTAGGCACGACAGATCTCGCGCAGCTGCGCACTCAACTCGCCCAAATAATCCGCACCATCAGCCCGCAGAGCACCCCAGCCCTGCGGCCCATGTGGTGAGCGCTACCGAGGACGATTTGCAGGCGGAGTTCCACCCTGCCCAAAATGAGTCGCATAGGGATTCGCGGCCTGTGTCATCGGAGCACCAGCAGAAGGCACGGGCCCAGATGGCTGCCGCGCAGCTCTCACCTGCGGACTCGGCAATTGACGTTGTTCGGCGAAGAAAATCGCTTCAGCTTGACTATTGCGAGGCGCCAGTCGAATTCGTTCCATGTAGTAATCTGCGGCTTCCACCTCACCCAGCGTGAACCGACTCTGGCCATACGCGTCTTTCACCCACACCCGCGCTGGAGTCTCACCGTCCTGCGCACCAATCCAGTTAGCTCGCTCAGCGTAGGTGTTAAATGTGGCGGCGGCCTGCTGGTCTACGTTCTGACCATTCGCCCTGGCTTGGTCGAACTGATGGGCAAGCCGTGCCAGCACGATTCCCACCGGCAAGGTTTCTTGACCGTGATAAGCCAGCTCAAGTGGTAGGGGCTCAGCGGTAGGCGCGGCTTGAGCGGGACTGGGTTGATTCTGGGGTGTCGTTGTTGCCGCGGAGCTCGGAGCGTGTGGCTGTTGCTGAACAACGCTCGACTGATCGGCGCCCGGAGGCGCGAACTCAACTGGATCAGCTCCAAGTGGACCTCGTTGATAACGAGTGCCCTGCGCGCGCCCATCCACCGGAGCTCGCTCCGCCTGCGTGTGGGCTTCTAGCCCTTGCTTGATCGCATGCGCTGGCCAGTCTTGCCAATTTTCAGCGGTTGCAATGCGGTGTAGTTCCGCGTAAAACTCGACAGCTTGTGAGGCGGGAACCCATGCGGCAGTGCTCGAGTCCGCATTCGCGAGTGGATCAAGCTGCACCCAGCCCCGAGCTTGCAAGTCGTGCTGGAGCGGCACCTGACCGGCCGGGGCTTGAGCTGCGGAGATAAGCGCCGCATGCTCCCGCATCGCCTCTTGCGTTCGTGCGTCCGGCCCCACCAAACGCCGCCAGGACCTAGCCAACGCGGCGCCAGCGGAAAGTTCCTCACCCGTGGGCGCGTCAACGGCTGTGCCCACGCGCCCGACCTGAGGAAGAGCGCCGGCTGCTGCTGCCGCACGATGCCTCAGTCCGGCCGCCCGTATTTCCTCCTCACGAAGAACGGTCGTGGCCGGCCCCGCTAGCTCGGCGTTCTGGGCGACTGGTTCGGGTTCCCGCCCCTTCGGCGGCACGTCTTCGTAGCTGATGTCATCAACACGGCGGATGAGCTGTTCACCGACTGGGCCCATTAGTCCGCGATAAAACTCGACTTGTTCAGCTGGGGTGAGGTTTGGCCTGTCGTCGGCCGGGAGCGCCTGCTTCAGCGCATTACGCAATTCGTTAAGGCTCAAATCCGCGAACGTGCGCCTTGGGCCGCCCGGTTGGTTCGCCCACAAATCGATGGTTTGGACTCGCGGCTCATCCGACTGGAAGTCGTACACCGACACTTCAGCTGTGGGCTCCGCTGGGACGGGTAGCGTGACCGCGAAACCACGAGGGTCCACGATCACAAAGCCCCGTGGCAAATGCCTCGTCTCGCCACTTTCTGGATCAATGACGTTTCCCACGCTCCGTAGGACGTTATCCAAAGCCCATACACCGTTGTCGCCGCTGCCCCCGACAGTGCTGCCAGGTTCACTTCTCATGTGGTGGCCATCGACCCGCAAATTCCAGAGGCTGTCCGGACTCACTACGGCATCGGCACCCACATTTGTCATATACACGCGTTCACGCGTGTCGGCATCCACCGCCGATGTAGCGACAAAGCCCGCGGGCGCCTGCGCCATGGGAAGACCTTGGAGCTCGATCAGCTTGACGGGATCCAGACGAGTAGCCACAGCACCAGGGGTAGGCGCGGCGACGGCCGGAGTGGGCGCGGGTTCTTCGGCGCGAACGGGCGTAGCGGCGGCGGCGACCGCCAATTCGGCGGCTGGGGCTTGATCGATGTTTATGCCATGGGCCCCGCGGGCGTATTCGACTCCGGCATCGCCAGTACGTTCCCGGTAGAAGGCCAGCAGCTCAGCATCTGATAGCGGCGGCGCGCCATCTTTGTACTGCTCAAGTATGGATTCGAGTATGCGCTTAACTCCACTAGGGTTGAGCTCTAGCATGCCCGTTCGGCCAATTGTCCCCGTAAAGGTGCGGGTTATCTGATCTATGGGTTCGGCAGTACCGCCCCGATAGATTCGAACCTCAATGTCAGCATTGCTATTCATGCCCACCGTGAATTCCGCCGCGTAGCCCGAAGGGTCAACGAGCAGAGCATTTCTCCGGGAGGCGTTCGCACCATATCGATTCAATATTTGTGCGTGTCCCCACAAATCACTCGGCGCTACACGCGGTAGCTGTGGTGTCTCCACAGCGACAGTGACTTCACCGTCGAAACCTCGGTCGTACGTTAGGTCGTTCCTATTTCGTTGCCACGCCACCTGTGGCGCCAATGGGTTATACACCGCGCTCACCGAGGCTCCAGAGGCCTTGGTGATGAGTAGCTGTGTCTCACGTTGGACAGGAGCGGTATCGGTTGCGGCCACACCGGAACGAGCCCGAAGAGTTTCTTCGCTGACGACAACGCCTCGCTCGGTTACCAAGCCGGCCCGGGTAGCACTTCCCGTCAGCTCGCCGAGAACACGAACATATTCGCCCAGCGTGTTGTCGTTAACGTGAATGCCCAACTTTTGCTGCATCGCCACTACGAGCGCAGCACCTCGCGCCAATGAGCCGGTTTGCTGCAGCAAGTTCTCGTTCAGGCCGTACACGGCGAGTTGTTCTTGGTTTTCCCGCAGGTAGCGGCTCGCATCTGTCAGGCCGTCCGCCTGCATTTGCGTTGTGCGCGATTCGTTTAAGCTCTCGCTGAGTTCGGCTTGAAGACGAGCGGCGACGTCGGAGAAAGAACGAATGCCAGCTGCCGTTCCCTCAGACACATTTGGCAACTCCAGCACCAATTCGACTAGGCGCTTTAAGTCTCGCGAGAAATCAGTCAATTCTTGTGAGACTGTCGGCATGACCACTCCTTGGTACCGGGATACAACAATTAATTCATTCGCTCACAGCTTAACTGCTTAGGTCCAGCGTCGCATCTTGCCTATGAGCAGAACCTCACCAATTCGTGCCGCATGACCGTTTCAGCGCATACAAAGATACGAAAGTTAAAAAGGATGAAGGTGGGCTCGGTCACGTCTGGCCATTGACGCGGCTTAATGGGTGAGCACTGAGCGTAAGGTGCCACTCAGCTGTCTCCGCACATCCTATGGTCAAGGACGAAACATGCCTGAGTTCGCGTATACCGACCTGCTCCCGCTGGGTAAAGACGAAACTGAATACCGGCTCGTCAGCACCGAAGGAGTAAGCACATTTGAGGCCGGCGGTCGCACATTTTTGCGGGTAGACCCCAGCGCACTCAGCACCCTGACAAAAGCGGCGATGCGGGATATCGCGCACCTGCTGCGACCCTCGCACCTGCAGCAACTACGCAACATCCTTGATGACCCAGAAGCCAGTGGCAACGACAAGTTCGTGGCCCTGGACCTGTTGAAGAACGCGAACATTTCCGCCGGTGGTGTATTGCCAATGTGCCAAGACACCGGCACCGCGATTGTGATGGGCAAAAAGGGTCAGCAGGTCTTGGTAGATGGCGAATCAACCGATTCAGAAGCTATCGCCCAAGGCGTTTATGACGCATACACCGAATTGAACCTGCGCTATTCCCAACTGGCCCCATTGACAATGTGGGATGAGAAAAACACCGGCTCGAACCTGCCCGCGCAAATTGAATTGTATGCGGGTGAAAAGCCCAACGAATACAAATTCTTGTTCATGGCCAAAGGTGGCGGCTCGGCCAATAAAAGCTTTCTCTATCAAGAAACCAAAGCGGTGCTCAATCCAAAGCGGATGATGGCATTCCTGGAAGAGAAACTTCGCAGCCTCGGAACCGCCGCCTGCCCGCCGTACCACCTAGCCATTGTGGTGGGTGGCACCAGCGCGGAATTCGCTCTCAAAACCGCGAAGTACGCATCGGCGAAATATCTCGACTCGCTGCCCACCGAAGGCTCAGCCAGCGGCCACGGGTTCCGTGATGTTGAGCTCGAACAACAAGTGCTCGAATTGACTCGCCAATTTGGCATCGGCGCCCAATTCGGCGGGAAGTACTTCTGCCACGACGTGCGGGTCGTGCGGCTCCCCCGCCACGGCGCCTCCTGCCCTGTCGCCATCGCGGTGTCCTGCTCAGCGGACCGACAGATGCTCGGCAAGATCACCGCCGAAGGTGTCTTTCTAGAAAAACTGGAAAAGGACCCAGCGAAATACCTGCCCGAAACCACGCAAGACGAGCTCAGCGACGATGTGGTGCGCATCGACCTGAACCGCCCCATGAGCGAAATCCGGGCCGAGCTCAGCAAATATCCCGTCAAGACACGCCTCTCGCTCAGCGGTCCGCTTGTGGTGGCTCGAGACATCGCGCACGCGAAAATCGCCGAACGCCTCGACGCTGGCGAACCCATGCCGCAATACCTGCAAGACCACGCCGTCTACTACGCCGGACCCGCCAAAACCCCCGACGGCTATGCCTCAGGCTCCTTTGGGCCCACCACCGCTGGCCGCATGGACTCCTACGTGGAGAAATTTCAAGAAGCGGGAGGATCCTTGGTGATGCTTGCCAAAGGCAACCGCTCCAAGCAAGTCACCACCTCCTGCGCCACCTATGGCGGTTTCTACCTCGGCTCGATCGGTGGCCCCGCCGCACGCCTCGCCCAAGACTGCATCAAGCACGTTGAGGTGCTCGAATATCCGGAGCTCGGCATGGAAGCCGTGTGGAAAATTGAGGTGGAAGACTTCCCCGCTTTCATCGTGGTGGACGACAAGGGCGAAGACTTCTTCGCTGACGTCACCACCCCCACCCTCACCATCGGCCGCCGCTAGTTTTCAACCGCGCGTGACGCTCGTCGCGTTGAGCTTGGCGTTTCCGCAAGTGCTGCAAGGATGGACAGCATGAGCGAGGAATTTCGAGTTGAACACGACACCATGGGCGAAGTTCGCGTTCCCGCGCAGGCGAAATGGCGGGCACAAACCCAACGCGCGGTGGAGAACTTCCCGATCTCTGGCGTAGGACTCCCGCCCGAGGTCATTCACGCGCTCGGCACGATCAAATCCGCCGCCGCCCTCACCAATGGGGCGCTTGGTGTCATCGACACCAAAATCGCGAAAGCCGCCTCGGCGGCGGCAGAGGAAGTCGCCGCGGGGCAGCACGACGACCACTTCCCCATAGACGTGTTCCAAACCGGCTCGGGCACCTCATCGAATATGAACGCCAACGAGGTAATCGCCCACCTCGCGAAACACGCCACGGGCACGGACGTGCACGCCAATGATCATGTGAACGCTTCTCAGTCGTCGAATGACGTTTTCCCATCAGCGATACACCTAGCCGCCGCACGCGCGATCGTCGAACAGCTCGTGCCCGCGCTCAACCGGCTCTCTCGGGCCTTCTTGGCGAAGTCCGAAGAATTCGACGATGTGGTGAAAGCCGGACGCACCCACCTGATGGACGCGACCCCCGTGACCATCGGGCAAGAGTTCTCCGGATATGCCGCCCAGCTCGCCTATGGCGTGGAGCGGCTAGAAAGCAGCATGGAGCGCCTATGCGAATTGCCGCTAGGCGGCACAGCCGTGGGCACCGGCATCAACACACCACCAGAATTCGCGGCACAAACAATTCGACTGCTCGCCGAACGCACCGGGCTCCCACTTCGGGAAGCCCGCAATCACTTCGAAGCACACGGCGCCAGAGACGCGCTTGTCGAAACCTCGGGCCAACTCCGCACTATCGCGGTGGGCCTTACCAAGATTTGTAATGACCTTCGCTGGGCATCTTCTGGCCCCCGCACCGGACTGGCCGAAATTCATCTTCCCGATCTACAGCCCGGCTCTTCCATCATGCCCGGCAAAGTTAATCCCGTACTGCCAGAGGCCACGCTCATGGTGTGCGCGCAGGTGATTGGCAATGACGCCACCATCACGGTAGCTGGCTCTTCCGGCACTTTTGAGCTCAACGTGATGCTTCCGGTGTTGGCGAAGAGCCTGCTCGAATCCATCCGCCTACTGGCGACGAGCACTTCGTTGCTCGCTGAGCGGTGCGTTAACGGGATCACCGTCGATATCGATCGAGCCCGGGAATACGCGGAATCCACGCCAGGAATCGCTACGGCGCTGAACCCATATTTGGGTTATGAAGAGGCCGCCGCCATCGCTAAACAATCTCTCAAAGAGCGCAAAACAATTCGAGACGTCGTGCTCGAACGCAAGCATGTGGAATCGGGCCGCATCACTGAAGCGGAACTTGACGAAGCGCTCGACGTGCTGCGCATGGCCCGGCCACACGGGCGCTAATCGCACCCGACATCATGCCGCTTAGCCAGCGCCACGCCTTGCTTCTAGCGATTGACTCAGCGGGCTGAGCGTCGGCCACCGGACACAGCAATGGGGGCTTCTCCAGCAGAGAAGCCCCCATTGCGTTGAGGATCTAGTACCAGCCCTGCGACTGGAACGTGGACCACGCGCCGCAAGGCGTGCTGTAGCGGTCCTTGATATACATCAGGCCCCATTTGATTTGCGGAACCGGGTTGGTTTCCCAGTCATCGCCATAGGCGGCCATTTTGCTACCGGGCAAAGATTGTGGGATGCCGTACGCACCACTTGGGTTCGCGGCGTTGACACGCCACCCAGACTCTTTGTCCCACAGTTTTTCTAGGCATGACATCTGGTCGGTGCCAAAGCCAGCCCAGCTGAGCAAGGAACAACCGATTTGCTTGTTGCCGCTGTAGCTCGCGCAATCGACGGGAACCGCTGGGGCGGCTTCGCCTTGAGCGGGAGTGGAGCGGGTTTCGCTGCGGGATGCGCGCTCTTCGGCTTTGCGCTCGGCTTCATCGGCACGGTTCTCGATTTCGCCGGAGGCGGTGTCGGCTAGTTGCTGAGCTTGATCTTGAGCTCCGGCGACTACGGTGCCTTCTTCTTGCAGACGTTGTAATTCGGCGCCGGCTGGTGGCCGAATCACATCAGAGGTTGCGGTCATTGCCGCGAGTTCTGTTTCTTTAATTTGATTGGCATCGGCCTTATCGGATTCATCCCACAAAATTGGGACAAGCCCGGCGCCAAGGCCAAGTAGTAAAACGGATAATGCCGCTACGCGGGTTGCTAGCCGCGTCGGAACTAAGCGAGCCAGCCGCGCTTTACGCGGCCGGGGACTAACTCCAGTGTCGGTGGAACTCGTCTCCACGAGTAAACCTTTCGCCGGGGACAAAAACTCCGCCCCGCGAAACCGCACCGGAATTTAAGCAAATGCGAAAGCGCATTCTTCTAAACGACGTTTACGCGGGAGCGTTAGCAACCCACCATCCCTGACACACCCCGCAAAAAGCAAATAAAACGACGCGCCGTGTTTGATGAATCACCAAATTGAGACATCAAACACGACGCTTTGTGAACTATTTAATAAATGCCCTATTTATGCGGGTGGTGTCCGGCGAATAGGCTTCGGAGCCTGACGCTGCGCACCACGTCCGCCCAATTTCTGAGCCTGTGACTGACCCCCGCCGTGCTTGTAATCTGGGTCGGCGATACTTGGTTTCGCACCCTGATAAGGACCCCACACTTGCCCATGCTGTTGTTCTGGATGCGTCCGCGGATCATGCTCCCGCATCGCCTTTAGATCAATCTCAAGATTAGAGAACTGAATATCGCCGCCCTGCGCATCCATTTCAAATGCAGCGCGAACGGCTGGATCATCCGACATAGCGGCATTCAATCGGGCGATTTCGTCTTCCCTAGAAGTAAATGCCGCAGGCTTTCCACCAGATACGCTCTTTTTACCGTCCGCACTCATCATGTCCCCGCATTCCCATCACACGTATTCGCTCTCAGCCTAGCTCGCGAATGCCCCAGCAGCATCATGATTTAGGGCGCACTTGGGGACAAGAGTGAAAGCAAAGAGCTGGAACCGCTCCGCCGGGGAACGAAGCGGTTCCAGCCATAGATGAGCGCCGATGCGGCCCCTTCGGGGAGCTTGGAAATGAGCAGCTCGTTCGCGAGAACCTCTCGCGCCACCGCGCCGACGCCCGGCCGTCCGCTACACCGGCCCAGCGGCACCAGCGCTATGCGGAGACACTTCTAGAGGCTCTGGACACATCACACAAACAGGCCCCCAACGAGAACGCTCGGTCGGCAGGTGTTCCCATTGGTCGCGCCGAATCTCTTTGATCCACCACTTGCAGGTAGAACAACGGGGCAAACGCGGCAGTTCAGATCTCAACGCCATCGAGCCGACTGAGCCACTAGACCCGCGGGAACATTCGCCCCACAGAATCCTGCTGTACATCCACTCCAGTTGAAATATCGTTCACGCAGATAAAGCTAAATGCGGAGACCTGAGGATGGCGTAACAAACTGTTACGTATCGCGCTAATTGCTAATTTACCGACTTATATGCTGGTCACAGCTCGTCCATCGTGGGATCAACACCAACGCGAGAAGCCAGCTCACGCAACATGTCACTCCCGCTCTGACCGCCAATGCCGCGAGTCATGTGAATAACTATCTCTCGAACTTGCGGACGGAATCGAACGTCTTGCGGCGCCAACTGATCGGCGACAAGGAACTGCCGCACGGCCGCCTCAATGTTCCCAGCGGCATAAAAACCTCGCCCACAATCTATGTGCAGCCGAGCCCGACGCTCCGGAGTACGAATCAATGCCGCATTAATTTTTTTGGCCAGTGACGGGGCCCGCTCCGCCTCACCATTCTCCAACGCGCAACTGACTCGCCAAATGGCTACATTGGTCGGTCCAAACTCCATATGCCAAGGATCGCCATGGCTGTGTGCCGCCGCGATCCCAGCCTCCGCGAGGTGCGCCGCTGAATCATCAGCCCGACCAAGTCCAGCTGAAACTAGAGCAGCATTGAGATGCAACATGCCGTACCAATGTCTTTCCTCATTCTCGCCATAATCACCAAGCTGCTCCGCCGCCGCTGTAGCGAGTCGTAGAGCACGACGAGGCGTGCCACCAGCAAGCGCGAACTGAGCTGCCGTGAAGCTCGTGGCGGCACGATATGCGGGCTCTTCCGACAACATCGCGAGCTCGTGTGCCCGATCAGCGAACCGAACAGCGAGATCAATGTGGCCAAAAGTCTTTAACGTCATGCCCGCGCATTGCAAGGTTTTCGTTGCCAGCTTGAGCCCCTCAACACGATAAGTTGAACTTTGCGCAAGCGTCCGAGTCTGCGTGATGAGCTCTGGCAGCAACTCCACTACTCGTTGATATTGGCAGTCCATCCGAGCGCGCATTACGGCTTCTACAGTTTCGCGAATGCGTTCAACTGAGAGTTTGGCCGTAGCTTCCAGATCTTCATCGAGCGCCACACGCAAGAGGGGAATCGCACGGGCTATGAGCAAATCTTCGCGACGTTGCGGCTTATAGGGCTGTCCGGTGAGGTCCGTAGCTTCAACGCCCAGCGCACTAGCCAGATTGTGTAGCAAAGCCCGTTTAGTCACCGCTCGACTGCCGTTCTCAATCATGCAAATGTAGGGACGAGAAACGCCTAAGGCATCGGCAAGTTGTTGCTGTGTCATACCGGCGATATCCCGCCATCGCGCGACTCGCAGCCCGATCCAGTCCGAACGCGACTCACTCATCTGCACCACAGCCTTCACGTCGATCGCGGAAGCTTCACCCTAAATGCGATACAACATTCTGCGCGTATTCGTTCTAAGTCTGTGGACTACGATCACTCCAGAGTGACAACCAGTCTTAGCCTCACCAATGACATGTCACCTCGCTACGGCCGCAACAACACCTTGATCGCGCGACGTTCATCCATAGCTCGATAGCCCTCAGCGACCTCCTCGAGCGGCAAAGTGACGTCGAAGACCTTGCCCGGGTTAATGCGCTGCTGCAAAACACCATCGATAAGGTCGGGCAAGAAGCGGCGCACGGGCGCCGAACCACCCCGCAGCGCTACCTGCGCGGAAAACAGTTCTTCCCCTCGAATGTGCACGCCATGCGGCACTCCAACAAACCCGATGTTTCCACCAGGTCGAGTGGCGCCCAGCGACTGTTGCATCGATTCATGTGTCCCCACACATTCCAGCACCGAATCGGCGCCAATGCCGCCGGTCAGTTCCTTTATCGCGGCAATGCCCTCTTGGCCGCGCTCGGTGACAATGTCAGTCGCACCAAACTGGGTGGCGAGCTCTTGGCGGGCAGTGTTGCGGCTCATCGCAATGATACGGTCGGCGCGTAGCTGGCGCGCCGCCAGCACGGCGCACAACCCGACGGCCCCGTCACCCACCACAACCACAGTGGAATCGGGTCGAACTTGGGCAGCGATAGCCGCATACCAACCAGTGCCCATCACATCCGAACACGCCAAAAGGCTCGGAATGTATTCCGGGGCTGGCTGCTTCGGGGTTGCGACCAACGTGCCGTCTGCCAATGGGACGCGGATAAATTCGGCCTGGCAACCATCCACCGGCTCACGGTGCAAACAGGCACTCTGATACCCCACCAAACAGAGCTCGCAGGTGTTGTCCGAGGCGACAAATGAGCCCACCACAAACTGACCGGTCGTCAAAGAGGTCACTTGACTGCCCACTTCTTCGACCACACCCACATATTCATGACCAATGGGCCTGGGCTGCACAACGGGGCTTACGCCACGAAAACGCCAAAGGTCGGAACCGCATATGCACGTCGCTACGGTCCGCACAATCGCATCGGTTGGGGCCAGTATTTTCGGGTCCGCGTACTCCTCAAAACGCACGTCTTTGGGCCCATAAATGACTGCTCCACGCATGATGGCGTTCCCCCTCACTTCAGGTCAGCGTCAGCTGTCCTTTTCTCGATGAACGGCGATGTCACCAAGGCGGCGAAGTGCCTCGCTGTTGCGTACTTGAAATAGGGGCGCTATCAGCGGATCTGGAATATGACGCCCAACCCCAGCGGAAATTACCTCTTCGACGCTGACCTCAGTGACCTGGTCGTCCACCACGTTCAGCCGGATGTTGACCCTGGCTTCACCTAGTGGCCAGCCTCGAGCGCGCAGTGCCAAAAACTTCTCAGGTTCAACATCTTGGACCTGCGTGTAGTCATTGATCGACAAAGGCCACGGACCAACTTTGTGATGAATACGGCTGCCCACCGCCGGCCAATTACTGTCCACGCTGCGGACATGGGTTGTGCCCACCACCCAACTGGCGTAAGCCCACCCATCGGCCAGCACAGCGAACACATCGGCGGCGCTAGCCGGAATCGCGCGAAGGGTAATGCCCATGTTCTTCATATACCCGCGGCGAGGAGTTTCTTAACTGCACCGCAAAAACGCGAAAGGTGGGCCGCGAAGAACCTAGCGCGAGCGATAAAACCTCATCTCGCCTAGCTCACGGCCCACCTAACTCACAGAGCTACTCTTGTTCCAACATTTCCGTGACCAATGCGGCTATTGGGGAACGTTCCGAACGCGTCAACGTAATGTGCGCGAACAACGGGTGCCCCTTCAGTCGCTCCACGACCGCGGTGATGCCGTCGTGACGCCCCACCCGCAAGTTGTCGCGTTGGGCGACATCGTGGGTGAGCACCACTCGCGCGTTTTCTCCAATACGTGACAACACGGTCAACAGAACGCCGCGCTCCAGCGATTGAGCCTCGTCGACGATGACAAACGAATCGTGCAACGACCGGCCACGAATATGTGTCAGCGGCAGCACCTCCAGCAGCCCACGGGCGAGCACCTCTTCGACCACGGATTCGCCCACCACCGAACCAAGGGTGTCGAACACCGCCTGGCCCCATGGGTTCATCTTCTCGGCCTCAGTGCCAGGCAAATAGCCGAGCTCCTGACCGCCCACCGCGAACAATGGCCGGAACACCACAATCTTGCGGTGTTTGCGTCGCTCCAAGACGGCTTCCAGCCCAGCGCATAGTGCCAATGCTGATTTACCGGTGCCCGCACGCCCTCCCATCGAGACGATGCCAACTTCATCGTCTAGCAACAGATCCAACGCGATGCGCTGTTCAGCGGAACGACCTCGCAGCCCGAACGCGTTTTGATCACCGCGCACGAGCCGCACCGACTTATCGGCGGCGACCCGACCTAGCGCCGAGCCACGCGGGGAAAGCAGCACCAACCCCGTGTGACAGGGCAGCTCAGCCGCTTCCACGGACTCGAGCCGTTCGTCGGTGTAGAGCGTGTTGATCTGTTCTTCGTCTAGCTCCAGTTCCGCCAAACCCGTCCAAGGGCGTTCGCCGTCACTGGCCAATTCGGCGCGATATTCCTCGGCTGGCAAACCAACCGCGCCCGCTTTTACCCGCATTGGCAAGTCTTTGGTGACCAGTACGACCTGACGTCCTTCACGCGCCAGGTTCAGGGCCACGGCCAAAATGCGGGAGTCATTGTTGTCTAGTCGAAAACCGCTGGGCAGCAGTGAGGGGTCGGTGTGGTTGAGCTCTACCCATAGTGTTCCACCCATCTCATTGACCGGCACGGGCTCAGAAAGCTGCCCGTGTTTGATCCGCAAATCGTCGAGCGAACGCAAACATTGGCGGGCGAACCAGCCAAGCTCGGGATGCTGACGTTTGCTTTCGAGCTCGCTGACGACGACGAGCGGCAAAACCACTTCATGCTCAGAGAAGCGCCGCAGCGCTCCTGGGTCCGAGAGCAGCACTGAAGTGTCCACAATGTAGGTTCGCTTGCCAGTTTGGGCAGACATGTCGACCCCGGATTTCTGCGGGTATGCACCGTCTTACCCGCCAGGTGTGAAGGTTGCCGACGTCGGCCCTAAGACTGGTTAGGGCCAGGTGCCGGCCCTCTCCACGTACGGGGGTGGAACACGAGGGTTTCGCACTCACAACTTTCCGCACGCCTAGGGCCTCCGCAAGTGAGCACATTCGACTCACCTGCTAACGACGATAAGCCGCATCCGCACACATTGGAACGAAGAAATAGCAGAACGTTGCCGCAATTCTTTTGTTCTTCATTTTCTGGTCACGTCAACAGCGAAATTACGCGAAACGCACGATAAAGAAAGAGCAATACGCGAGACAGCAACGATTGTTTACGGTATTAAGAGCGCGCCCAGCTTGGCTCGGAGAGGCAGCTGCGCGCCCGGTTTAACGGGCTCTGGCGACGCCAGCTCACCGGCAGGTTGTAACGTGACATCACACCCGTGAACCTGGCAAAGGAGCAGTAATGGCAGAGCCGACCGGGCCAGAACGTGAAGAAGACATTGAGCGGCTCGTCAACCTCATCCAGACCCAGCAAGAAACGATCGACTACCTCGTTCAATACATCGAGCGGGTAGAAGCGCAGCTCAATGACCGCATCGACGCCGCTGAACAAGCCGCGCCCGCCGCCGGTGGCGGCGGAGGCGGTGGCGGAGCGGGCGGTGGACCCACGCCCGTTGACTGGTCATCCATTTCAGGCCCTAAACGGCTCAAGGCTTGGCATGATTTGTCTAACTTTGTCGAAGGTGTTGTGCAGCGCTTCTCGATTCAGCTAGAAATTCTCCCCTGCTGGTGGCAACACGGCGACGCCGTCGAAGAGCTCACCGCGCTGTGGCAAGCCCGTAACGTGGCCTTCGTCCCCGGCGCCGACGCGTCCATGGCCAGCTGGTGGCAAGACCTGCTCGAACGCAGCCGCATGCGCCTGCGCGGCATCTTCACCTCCTGCCGCGACGGACACGTCCCCGCCCAACACGGCGTATGGATGAACGATGAAATGCGGTCGGCATTCCGTGACGCCGTTGAAGCAGAAGCCGAAGCCTTCGGCAAATAGCGGACCAACGTAAAAGCGGGCCTCGTTTACTGAGGCCCGCTTTTTACGTGCGTCAACGAGCCGAGGCCACCCGAACTCCAGGGCGAACGGCCGCCCCCGATGGAGCGCCGGAAGTCATCTGCGCGGCCTGAACACTACGCTTCTTCTCCTCATACGCCTGCGTGCGCGCCGCTTCAATAAGCGCGTCAGCGATGACCTCATTCGCCGGATCCCCAAGCTCATCGAGCTGCTTACGGAATGGCAGCAACTGGCCCAATGCTTCCTTGTCCTCCCGCTCACGAGCGTCGCTGATCAACGCGTCAACGCTCTTGAGCAAAGCGGTAAAGGAAGTCTCAGAATTGCTTTCATCCTGAATTTCCTGATCGACTTTCTTGTCGGTCAATGCGAGCAAAGTTGGACCAATCAAGTTCATACCCGTGTTGAACAGCTCTTTCTTACGAGACTCGCTCGTCACCTTAGACTCTGGCGGCACCGGCACTCGCACATCTTGGGTGGCCGCCACGTAATAGCCCCAGGCCACCACCCGAGGATTCAACTCGGCGCTCTGCACATGAGTGTTGCGCTGAACGTCGTCCTTGAGCCGAGCCGGATCGTGAAAGCCAGACTGTGGAACCTGCCGCCCAACCACAGGCGGCACCTCCACAGTGATATCACCGATTTCCAACGACACCTTTTTGGCTGTCGCGACAGTGCTCCGATCCGGAACCGCGTGGGCATCTCCCGCAACCGCCGGTCCAGCCGCGCCGTTTGTCGGGATGACCGCCGGGGCCGAGCCCGTCGGTTGCGCACCAGTCGTGACTGTCAGGTCGATTGGTTGCTCAGCGGCGGGCACCGAACCCTGCGGTGGCTCTTGCCCCGGCGCTTTCTCAACACCCGCCAGTTGTGCGGCATTTTCAACCGCCGGATCAGCATTGGGTTCCACCACACCTGGCGGGAGTACCCCAGGTTGAGCACTCAGTTCAGCGGCCGATTGTGGTGCGCCTTCAGCTGCTACAACACCTGAAACGTCCGCGTGTTTCGCGCTCGCCTGATCGGTTTCGTTGAGTTGGCCAGGATTAGTCTGCGCAACGGCTGGGGCAGCAACCTCACCGGCCGGACTGACAACGGAATCCTGCCCTGCGGCAACCGGTCCAGGGGTTTCCGAAGTGTCAACAAGCTGATGAGGCATAAGGGCCTCGGGACGTTGCTCGGACGTTCCAACCACAACTGCGGGCACTGAGCCCTCGTCGCTCACAAGTTCGCCAGCAGCAGGCTGTACTCGGCGCGTTTGCTGAGCTTCCAGTGCGGCAGCTTGGATCTCAGTCGCCCGCGCATATCGAGCGGCCTCTTCAACCGCGGTATTGGCGACCTTAGCGGCTTCACTGACCGCCGGTTTTTTGTCAGTGGCTTCCACTGTTCCGCTTGTTGTGGCAGCACCCAGCCCGGCATCCAAAAACTGCTGCTGCGCACTCTTTTTCACGGGCGCTTGCTCTGGGCGAATCAAGGCGGATTCTTGGGCCGCGGTCAACGGCTTGCGCTGATCAGCATCCGGTAGCAATGCGACAACCTCAGACAGGGAAGGCCCATCAGCCGGGGTGACGGCGGAAACCGCATTGAGGGATGCGAGCTCAGCCGCCTTCCGCGAAAGGTTAACGGGCTGTTGAGCATCACTGTCAGAGCTCGCGCCACTCTGCATGGCTGAGCTGGAACCGTTTGACTCTTGCGTCTGGGAGCCGTTGCCATTTTTGGTGTTCGCGGCTATCGAAACTCCGCCCTTATCAGTGCCCTGGCGCTCGTCGTGCCGCTGTTCTGAGGTTCCGGTGGCACCAGCTCCATCACCACCGCCACCGGCTGGGGCTTCTTCGGGCCTGAGTTTCTTGGCTTGGGCGAGGGCGTCGGGTTCCGCTAGCTCTTCTTCTCCCTCTACCGCCAAGCTCGGGGCGTCGGGTTGAGCTTGAGCCGCGAGTGTTTCCAATCCCACTGGCGCCGGATCCGGATTGTCGCGTTCTGGCTCAACCTCGGCGTCCTGGCTAACGGGCTCGGGCTTGACTGGCTCCAGCTTCTGGTGTGGGCGAGCGGATTCGGGCTCGACATCGATGAGGGCCGCTTCCCGTTCAGAGTCGGTCCGGGCCAGCGACTCGTCCGCGACCTGTTGTTCACTAGTGGAATCTGATGCTGAAGCAGTCGTTAGCTCGTCAGGGATGGTCTCAGCCTGCGCAGCGGGTTCACCCACCGAAGCGGCCAATGGCTCAGGGGTTGGCTCTTCAACAGCGGTGGACAGTGCCTCCGGAGTCTCAGCGGCCGGAACAGCCACTGCTTCCGAGGACTCTGGGGCAGCCGACGACTCCTGAACCTCTGGCACTACTACGTCGGGGGCGGAGGTTTCAGCTTGAGCGCTCGGGAGTTGATCGGGCTGCTCAGCGCCGCTCACGGTGGGCTCGGACGTCGCCACTGGGGCGAGCGTTGGGTCGACTGTCGGCGCTTGCACCGCTTCTAGGTCAGGCACATCCACATCAGCGGCCACAGCAACGACGGCAAGCTCTGGTCGCTTCCCAGCGTCCGCACTAGGTGCGGCGATCTCCGCGCTAATTTCACGCATCGAGTCGTCAACGACCGAAGATTCTTGGCTACCCCACTGCCGGTTCTTTATGGACTCTGGTGCGTGAGCCGGGGGCTGAACAGTGTTCCAGTTTTGCACCGTCAATGTTTCTACTGGCGCCGAGTCGCCGTATTTGCGGCGATAGTCGGCGATCGCGATGTCGTCTCCGCTGATGGCACGGGCGGCCAATAGCGCGTCGTCATATGTTTCTTGGAGTTGCACAGCCACTTTTGCCAGCAGCGCGGCGATACCTTTTTCGGTGATGGGGCCACCGTTGGCCATGCTGTCGAGCCCAGCTTGCAGGGCCGTGAACGCGGCACCGAGTTTGCGACGGCTCGTGCCGAGCGTTTCGTTGATGTGTTTGAGCATCGGGTGATGGGAGCCCAATGTGGTGGGTGCGCGGTTGATGATCGCGGCGATGTGGGCCACAACTTCGGGCCCGATGACGTGGCTTTCCCACACTTCGTTTACTCGTGGGGCGGCTACGCCAAGGTTGTTGAGCTCGGCGGTGAGCCGCTGCAGGTCCATGTTTTTGGCGAGTTTGCGCACTTTGTTGTACGCCTGACGTTCTTCTTCGCTGTCGAAGGTGTGTTTTCTTTCGAAGAAGTCTGGGTCTCCCGCGAATCCAATGGCGAGCAGCGTCACCAGCGGGTTGGTAAATACGCCCTGCCTGCGCAGTACGTCCTTTTCGCCATCTTCGTCTTTTGGTTTGAGCCCAGCTAGGTCGGTGTGGCCGAGGTTATAGGCGTCATAGCCGAATTTAAGGCCATATGCGGCGCCTTGAAAGAGGATGCCTAACCAGGATGCGATGCCTCTGCTGTTTTCCACGGCGCGGCTCCTTACTACTGTGGGCTTGTGTGTGCAGCGTAGCGCTGGTGCTGCTCAGACTTTCGAGCGTTTTAGATTGGGACGTAAAGCTGGATTCCGCCCCAGGTCGGTTGACGGTAGCGTGGGATGCTCCGGGACGGTGTTGGGATTTAGATTACGACGCTGCCCGCGTTCGCGCTAGGCGAACAAGCCTACAACTTTATAAGGCATGAATGGCATTTCAGGCATTCCACATTAAGAAGACACGCAAAACTGAATATCTATACTTTCGCGCGAAACTTTCCTCACCATTCCGCCAAACCTGAGTTATGCTCTGAGCAAAACTTGCTGCTCAAACATTGGCAGGAAACACCACGCACGAACTCCCACATTTAGGAGAAGCCATGGCCGCCGGCACCCTGACCGCCCCGCAAGCCCGCGCCCGCGGCGCTGCGCAAGGCGGCAGCAGCACAGGAGCGAGTTCGAACGACGGCTTCGACAGCATTCTGGCCGACATGCAGGAGAAAAGCGCCGACTTACGGGGCAAGACGGTGATGAACCGGAGCATCCGAACTCCCGTCACCCGGCTGCAAAAGGCACTGTTCTGGGCTTCTCACCCCACCGACGCCCTGCTAGACGTACGGGGCCAACACTTCCCATACGAATACTGGGACGCCGACGTACACACCTCATTGGCGAACTGGATCATGCTGATCGCCGAGGAAAACAAATATCCAGGTGCTGAAAAGGTCGCCGAAATCTGCAATGCCTACAAAGACAATATCGGCGCGGCATTTGAGTTGCTCACCTTCAAACACCGCTATGCCGACGAAGAACAACGTCGCGAACGCGCCTTCTCAAACCTAGGTCCACGTTGGAAAGGCATGTCCGGTGGCGACCTGATCACCGCTGAAGGAAAACCGCTACTGGGTGCCGGCGCGGAAAGCCTCTACCCCATCATCGACCAAATCCTCAAATACGCGAATAAAAACCGGATGATGAAACTCTACGAAGAGTCATCCGACATCGCGATCCGCGCATACGAAATGGCGTGGAACAACGTCACCCAGTTGACCACGAACTTCAACTGGAACGAACTGCCACAACATGAACAAGTTGAGCGCTACAACGAAGCGGTCACCAGCGCTATTCGAAACATCCTGGCCGATCCGAGCCTCAGTGCGGAAGACCGCGCCCGGCTCACCGAGCACGGTGAAATCTTGAACCGGCACCCACAACTGATTGAGCTCTTCAAGGAGCGCCTCAACCAGAGCATGCCGGTGAGCACACTGCCCACAAAACCGGAAATCATCCGGCAACTCAACAACGAATTCCGTGGTGAATTCGCCTCCGGTAACTTCGCGACCTACGAAGAATGGTTCGGCCGACGCGCCAGCAGCTACGGGGAATATCGCGCCACCCGTAAAGAATCGATGCTCGAACTCAGCAACGAACGCAATATGCAAATGACATTGAACAGGCGACGTTCTCGAGGCACCTACAAAGACAGCAACGATAAAGACGTCGAAATCAGCCTCGAAGAAGCGCGCCGACGCGTAGCCGCTGACCCGAACGACCCAGCCCGCAACTGGGTACCCTTCATGATGCCCGCCGACACGCCACTCGGTCGCGAACAAGAGCTCAAACTACGGCAAAACGTAAAGATCCTGAACTTGGCGGTGAAAGGCAAAACCCGCATCGACGGCAGTGTCTCAGACACTCGCTCGGTCTACTCCGACCGGAAAATGTGGGCGAACACCGGACTGCTCGCCATCCCAACCCTGAGCGGAATCATCGCTGTTAGCCAAGGCATCGCCGAACTAGCCGGAGCGGTCGGCATACAAATGACGGGCGTATCGATCGGCACGCTGGTCGCCACGCCAGTGATCGGGCCCATCGTCGTTGGCGCCGCGATCGCTGGAACCGCATACGCGATTCTCCGCAACTGGCCAAACATCAAGAAATTCGGCAGTTGGGCACGCCAGAGGATAACTCGCAGCCGAGGTCGCGGTCGCACCGAAGCGCAACGGGCCCTCGCCGAGTGGCGCCGGGCTGGCACCGGCGCCGACGGCGCCGCACAGACAGTGGTCGCCGAGGCGGCGCGCACCCGAGATGGCATCCAAGCCGCGTTGGACGTCCTGACGCGGCCCGACGGACCACTCGAAACCGCCCAACGTAACGTGGACGATCTTGACTACACGTATCAACGTCACCGTGAAGATGCCGACGCTATGGAGTCGCGCGTCGAGGTCCGAGAACAGGCCGTACAACGGCTCACAGCCGAAGCAACACGACTTCGTCAAATTTCTGATGCCAATCCCACCGATCGGGAAGCGGAACGTGATGCCGCTGATGCTTCCTACGCGGCCCGACAAGCCCGCACGAATGCCGAAGACGCGCAACGACAACTTCGTGGTGAGCAACAAGCGCTGTCCATCGCCGAGCAAAATCTCGCGACCGCACGGCGCGGGCTCGAGCACGTGCAACACCAAGTGGCAACCCGCCGAGACGAACTCGCGCGAGCGGAAATGGCATTCACCGACGCGACGTTGGCAATTCACGAAGCCGACTTCGAGGGGCAACGCCGTGAAGCCGCGATCGATCGGCACGAGCTAGACCAAAACGGCATTGAAGAGCAAGTGCGTGTGCTCATCGAAGCGGGCTATGACCCAGCCGACGCGGTAGAACGTGTGGTTGACGGTCCACTCGACACGCAGCTCGCCGACCTGTTCGACGTAGAACGCATGCGTGCTGAAGTTGACCGCATCGACTTGCTGGGTTTGCGTTCGGCGCCACCCGGCCGGCGGAGTGGCCCGAACGGACAAGGCCCCGGACCCCACACTGGTGGGCCCGATGGACGTGGCCCTAACGGTGGGCCGGACAACGGACCTGGCGGAGGAGGCGGTTGGGGCGGAGACGACAATGGCCCCGTTCCTCCGACGCCACCTGGTGGTCAGCAACTTCCTGGCGGCCCCCAGTTCGATCCCGCAGACCCTAGCTCATGGCCTTGGAACGGACCTGGCACTGGTGGACCTCTGCCACCGCCAGATAACGGCACCGGAGGCGGCCCACACAATCCGACCGCTTCGCTCGGCTTGGGCTCGGCCGGAGCTGTGTCCCAAGTGGCGCCCTACGTCGCTAAAGAGCGGCGTTTGGGCAAAGAAGCCGAGGCTTGGGCACGGGCCCAAGGTGATGCCGCTTTGGCGAACTTCGACCGTCAAGCTGCTGAGCTCGCCGCCCGCAAGGGCATTGACCAGCAGGCGGCCAGCGCCGAGCTTCTCAAAGAGATGTTCGCGCCCACCACAGATGAGCCAATTCGCTCATTCCACCAGGACATTGGCGGCGAACGCCCGTCGATGTTGCGGCCAACAGCGCTCACTGGTGCCGCGGCGGGCGGCGGCATCCCCACCGGGTATGTAAAACCCACCACGACGCCGAACAGCGAAACCCATGCACCACTACACACCACGGCTCGCCATCGGGTGGGAGAACGGGTCCCCGTTCGTAGCGGAGGCGGACACCCGATGCAGCCACATCGCTAAACCTGAACACGGGTGGGGACGGTCCAATTGGACCGTCCCCACCCGTGTCTAACGATCTTGCGTCACGAGATGCTTGGCGGACGCTTAACGCCAGGCTGCGGCTTTGCTCCTGGAGCGGTCATGAATGTACTGGGTGGAAGAATGACCACAATGGACGTCGACACTGTCCGAGCTTTTTCTTGAAGTCGGGACTTAATCTCAGCCAGTTCGGGAGGGAACCTTTCGCCCATCTGACGGCTCAACTTCACAAGTCTGGCCAACAGGGGCGGAGGCTCGTTTTTAGCTGCGAGAACTTCATCCTTCTCCGCATGTTCAGCCCGGAGCATTTCCAACGCTTCACCCGGCGATGCCGCCGCTACCGGCTCACCACCACCGAAAAAATCGGGCAAAGCGGCATCAGTGCGTTGGTGAACATATCGAGCCCCCCACGAGTGATCGAGGAGCGTTAGGCTGTCGATTTCGCCGTGGGCAACTAGCTCGTCTAGAACTCCAGGCATCGCGTCTCGGGCGTCTACCTGCATTTTGGCGGGCATATGCCGCCCGGCCCCTTCAACCTCTCGTTGACCCATTTGCCGCTCGTGAACCCTAACCAGGGACTCATCTTGCGATATGCCGAGGGAGACGACGTGAACTTTGTAGCCCTTAGCTTTGTAGGCGGAGATCTGCCGCATGAGCCCGGCGGCATCCCCCATGTATTCCCCGATGACGCGACGCTGCTCTTCTCGTGCTCGCGCGCTCACGTAATCCATCGCGGCTAGACCATCTGAAGCGACATACACCTGCGCGTCAGGTGCTGTCCCTTCCTGACGATTACTCAAAATTTTGAAGGCGACATGGTGGTCAACATGTCGATCAAAATCATCGCGTACCGATCCGCCGAGGTTTTCGTATCTTTCTGCCGTGTAGTTGGCCACACTTGATTTGCCCGCGCCCGGTTCGTTGACGAACAAGATAGCTTCGGGTTCGTCAATCGGCGCGCTGCCTTCGGCCGCGGCGGCATACGCATCAGCAAAGAACACTTGGCGCTCGTCATCGTTGAGAACAAAATCGTCAAGCTCAATGGCGGCGCCTCGGCCCAGCGCATGCACCATTCGTGCCGGCAAAGGCGTCTTATGCGTCCAAATCTGCTGACCCGCACGATCTTGCAAAAAGTGAAGAAAGTCTTGTGCGGCGCCCACTTGCGTGAAATTGGTGGCCATATGGTCACGCAATTCAAGCGCTCGGCGTCGGTGACGGGGCAGCTCACGCAGGGTGGCATCTATCTTGCGGGTCAGGACGTCTGCCCGCAAAGGTCCGGACGGAAGTCGCACCACTGATTCCCTCCCAAGCCGCGCAGGCACCCGGCTTGGGTCGGTGAGCACATCGGCGACTCCGCTGTCCGCCGAGATGAGGGCGGGCACGCCTTCGGCGATGGCCTTCCAGGCCGCCAATCCAAAGTCTTCGTGGTAGGCGGGGAAGATAGCGATCGTGGCCCCATGCAAAACCTCGGCGACCATTCGTTGATCTCTTGTGTGCGGTAGTACGTTGACTGGAAAGCCCGCGATATTGGAGAAGCGGCCGCTGAGCTCGCCCACAGTTGAGGCTTCGACTCCCAGCATGGTCAGTTGCAGGTTGTCATAGCCGAGCTTGCGCAGTTCTCGAGCGGCATATGCCGCGGTAGTCATTCCCTTGATTTCGTCGTTCATTCGACCGAGCATCACCACATTGACATGATCAGTCGGTGGTTGGGCATATCGAGTCGGTTCTGGATTCGGCAGGCCGGGCGTGTATTCGTAGACCGGTATTGGACGCGGCGCATCGGCGGCATACTCCATCCCCAATCGGGCCAGCCGCGGACCGACCGCGAATATGCAGTCAGCGGCATGACACAACGATTTTTCAGTTCGGTAGGAGTCTTCGCCAAGCTCCGGCTGTTCGTGAAAGCCGTACACTCGACGGGGATCATCGTGAATCGCATGGATGAACAACGCTTTTCGATATTTTGTGCGTTGGAAAACCAAGGCGGGTGGGCTCGAGAATCTGGCATGTCCTATCACCGCGAAAATGGATTTCGCGGCTGGCATTCCGTTGGGGAGCATCAAGGTAGCTTGCGGATTCAAGCCCGGATATACGCCGCCGCTTTGGACGGTGACGAATTGCTCTTGAAGGTTTTCATTGCCCGCGCGCGATATGACGGGCACTCCTAGCCTGCCAAGGGAGTCGCATAGCTCAGCATTGGCTACGGGAATGCCGCCAGTGCGGGCATCCGTATGCCAAGCGTCAGAAAAGGTGAGAATCCCTCTAGCTAAGGCATTCTTGGCAGAAAGATACGGCATACAGCATAAATACCAGAACCGTTGTGGCAGGATAGGACGGTTGCCATGATGCGGCATCAAATCACATTGGAGTGTCTGCAATGGTCGCTTGGCCTAAATTATCGCGCTCAGCGAACCGCACCCCCACGGTCACGGTCCTAACGACGACACACATTGATGTGCTCGACCTTCTTGACCGCACCGCCTCCTCGCTGGTCGAACAGAAAAGCCCCGATGGCCGCCCAGTTCCCGAACTGTGGTGGAGCATCGGCGTCGATGGCAATGCGGATGACGCGTGGCAAACCCTACAAGCGGCCAAGAAAGCCGTCGGCGATCATCCAATAAAGGACAGAATTCGAGCTAACCACACCATACGCAAGCGCGGAGATACCTGCCCCGCCCAAAACATGGCACTCACGAAAGGATTCCATCACACGGACTTCACGCTGCTCATGGATGGCGATGACTGGTTCACCCCCACCGGGGTCTCGGACCTGGTCAATGGCTGCCGGGACGAGAATGTGTGGTGGTCGGTAGGTGCGAAAGAACGCGCCAACGCGGCCGGAGAAATCTCACCGGGGGCTGACATCTCACATCTTGTAGGCACCCACCAGCCTGGTCAGCTATATCCCCACGAGTATGCCCATATCGACAATCTTGTAGCCGCCTCCGCCCTCGCGGTGCGAACTCCTCTGCTTTTACAAGTAGGCATTTCGCCGTTCCCGAATTCAAACGACACCGCGCTTTTAGCCAAGTTAAGCGCGGTCGCGTCCGGAGCGGTGATTCCCGACGTAGTCGTGACAAAACTTGGCCACGAAAATCAGAAAACCAAAGACCCCCAGTTCCTGGCCGCAGTCGTGGAGTGGCACAACCTGGCGCTTAGAGCGGGAAGCATGTTCGGCAGCGCGTACACGGCGCTGGGCGGAGAACTCCCTCGCGACGCAAACCGGTTCACAGAGCAACATGCTCGCAAGCACAACCCGGCGCCACTCAAGAGAGCACGCACAAAAAAATGAGGGGCACGACCCACCGGCCGCACCCCTCATTTCACTCAATGATTACTGCACGTCAAGCTTGTGCTTGAGCACGTCAAGCTCGGACCATAGAACGCCGGGCAGCTTGTCACCGAACTTGTTGAACCATTCGGTGATCTGCGGGATCTCGGCCTTCCACTCTTCAACATCCACCGCGAGCACCTTGGCTAGGTCCTCATCGGAGATGTCCAGGCCTTCGACGTCGAGCGCGCCTGGTGCTGGCACACGACCAACAGGAGTGTCGACAGCTTCGGCTTTGCCTTCGAGGCGCTCGATGGCCCACTTGAGCACACGGGCGTTCTCGCCGAACCCAGGCCACAGGAACTTGCCGTCTTCGTCGCGACGGAACCAGTTCACGTAGAAGATCTTGGGAAGCTTTGAGGCATCCCCGGTGGGGCCGCCCTTGCCCATTTCGATCCAGTGCTTGAAGTAGTCACCGGCGTTGTAGCCGATGAACGGCAGCATCGCCATGGGGTCGCGACGCACGACGCCAACCTGACCCACGGCCGCAGCGGTGGTCTCAGAGGACAGCGTGGCGCCCTGGAAGACACCGTGTACCCAGTCGCGGGCTTCGGAGACCAACGGGATGGTGGTGCGGCGACGTCCACCGAAGAAGATCGCCGAGATCGGCACACCGTTGGGGTCTTCGTACTCATCGGCAAGGATTGGGCACTGCTTGATTGGCGTGCAGAACCGCGAGTTCGGGTGGCTGGACAGCTTGTCCGAGTCCGGGGTCCAGTCGTTGCCGTGCCAGTCGGTGAGGTGCGCGGGCGGCTCGCCCATGCCTTCCCACCACACGTCGCCATCGTCGGTCAGCGCGACGTTGGTGAACAGCGAGTTGCCCTGAGCGATGGTGCGCATCGCGTTCGGGTTGGTGTTGTAGTCCGTGCCTGGTGCGACACCGAACAAACCGTATTCGGGGTTGACGGCGTAGAGACGTCCATCGTCACCGAAGTGCATCCAGGCGATGTCGTCACCAAGGGTTTCGACCTTCCAACCTGGAATGGTTGGTTCGAGCATGGCCAGGTTCGTCTTGCCACAAGCCGACGGGAACGCGGCGGCGATGTAGTGAACCACGTTCTCTGGGTTGGTGAGCTTCAAGATGAGCATGTGCTCGGCCAGCCAGCCCTCATCGCGACCCATGGCCGAGGCGATACGCAGCGAGTAGCACTTCTTGCCCAGCAGAGCGTTGCCGCCGTAGCCAGAACCGTAGGACCAAATCTCGCGCGTTTCTGGGAAGTGCGAGATGTACTTTTCGCTGTTCTGTGGCCAGGTGACATCTGCTTGGCCAGGCTCAAGCGGTGCGCCGACCGAGTGCAGGGCGGGCACGAAGTCAGCGTCGGTGCCGAGTGCGTCCAGAACCTGTGAGCCCATGCGGGTCATGATTTTCATGGACAGCACGACATATGCCGAGTCGGTGATCTCCACACCGAACATGGGGTTGTCGGCGGTAAGCGGTCCCATGCAGAACGGGACGACATACATGGTGCGGCCACGCATCGAGCCCCGGTAGAGCTCGGTCATGGTTGCCTTCATTTCCGAAGGTGCCATCCAGTTGTTGGTGGCTCCCGAGTCGGCCTCATCGACCGAGCAAATGAAGGTGCGCTCCTCAACACGTGCGACGTCGTTAGGGTCCGTACGGGTCCAGAACGAGTTGGGCTTTTTCTCTTCGTTCAGCGGCACCAAGGTGCCAGTTTCCACGAGCTGCTTGGTGAGCTTGTTCCACTCGGCATCTGAACCATCGCACCAAACAATGTTGTCTGGTGTGGTCAGTTCAGCGACCTCGTTGACCCACGCTAGGAGTTTGGCATGCTTCGTAGGCGCGTTGTGCTCTGTTACTGGGGCGGTCATGATGGATTCGTGTCTCCCTCTATATGAGTCGGGCACGCGCCCGCGGCTCAACGTCTTGGCTGAGAGCCGGCGGCGGGGCTTGACGCGACCGTCGTGCATTTTGCTTGACGGCCAATGATGTGGTGTCAGGGTAAACCGAAACGCCTGTTCACGTAGGGCGGGTTTAATGTGAGAGCCCGCACAATGTGATCAAGGTAGCGCTTTGGCGCACCCACCCGCCTGATGCCAGATCTTCTGCCTTGGACTTGTCGCCCCGATTCCGTCTTTTTGCCGGATATTAACCCGGATCGGAGCGAGGTGCTATATCGCACTTTGCCGATAGTGGAGGGAAAAACCAGCGATGGACCTCACTTCATGAGATCCATCACCTTTGTTGTGGCAAAACCTACTTTTCGGGCATAGCGAGAGCCAACGGCGTCTGCTGGCTGCCCTGTCCGAGAGGGTTATCGGCGAACAAGTCTTCGAAGAACGAGGCTTCTTTGTCAGCGTCCAATCCAAGAACATTTCGCCCGATGTCGTTCGCGTCAATCACAACAACACCACGCATACCGTTCGCGGCCTCAGCGAGACCATCCGCACGAAGCGCTTCTTCGATGGCGATATGCAGCTTGGCGGCCACCTTGTCGGGTTCTGCTGGAGGCAGTTTCGCCGACACATTCGCCGGATAGACGGAGTATTCGGTAGGCCCATCGATAGCGCGCACGGAGTGGCCCGCGAATTGGTAGAACAGACCGCGCTTACCCACCAATTTGCCGGCCGCGCTGATCACGCTGGCGCCCAGAATACGCGGCAAACCGGCTTCTTGGATTGCAAGTTGCATCGTCCAGGGGCTGCCCAGGCCAATCCCGTATGGCGTCTTCACCACGAACTTACTCAAGGTGCGTGCCCACCAGGTGGGCTCAATGTCCCACACAAAGTAAGAACGGCCTTGCATGATGGCGATGATCTTCTCGCTCACCATCAGGTACCAACCAGTATTGAGCGCGTTGGTGAACCGAGGCTCGGCGTGCGCATGCTTCACGACCTCGCGCACATAGCCGCCAATTTTGCTTTCGATGGGGTCGCCTTTATCGAAAATGTCGGTGCGGATGGGCAGGCGCAACCACTGTTCACCACGTACTTCAATTTCCAGCTGCTTTCCAGCATTCGCTTCGAGCATGCCCTTGACTGGCTCAGGCTCAGCCTCATCTGGCTTGGGGTCTAGAAATTCTTGCGCCCAAAGCTCCACCTGCAAAATGCGCCAGAAAAGTTCAACATCGGTGTTGCGGCCTTTGATGAAGCCCTCGAAAGCGATTCGCACCGCTTCTGGATCGAACCAGCCGCGCGAGACAAACGATTCGGTGTGCAGGATCTCGTAGGTCCGATTCTTGAGCCGCAAGAGCCAGTCACGCAGGGGCGCGGAAGGTCGACGTCCACCCACCGCGCGACGCGCACCAGGGGGGACGACATCGGCTGGCACTGGCGCGGTCAGATATGGCATCACGACCCGAACGTTGAACCGGTCGCTGATGCGGTCGCCTACCCGACGCCATGCGGCGCTCCAGTCAGTCACCGTTACCGTGGTGACGGACTGCCCAACCACAGCTGATGAGGCAAGGAGCTGCATGGCTGGGAAAGGCTTGCGGGCCGGCGCTGGCGCACCGGCTTCCACTGGGTCATAGAGGGCGGTCACGCCATCTTCAGCTGCGGCGCGCGCTGTCGCATATTGCACGTACGCGGTGATGTCGCCAATCGGCTCACCAATGGTGGCGATGAAATCAGCGAGGTCAGTGGCCAAAGTGTCCGCGTCTACCCGCACAGGCTTAAGCGGAGTGGGACGGCCGAGCTGTGGAGCGATGTGACCGATGTATTCGTCTTCGCTAGGGTCCAACGGCCCAAAGCTCGCGTGGTAACCGGCCGCTTCGCCGTATTGGCAGGCAAGCGCCGCACCGGCGACACCTTGTCCACATCGGATGCCATCGGCTGGTGGCGGCACTTGTTCGGCCACGCGTGCTGGAGTCATTGTGGAGGAACTCGCACTGCGCACCAAGACGTAACCTGTTGGCACGCGGCGCACGCCTTCGAAGAAGGTTACGTCGCCTTCGTCGCAAGCTCCGGTGAGAATAAACCGAATGACCGCCTCGTCGTTCGCTGCGCGAGGCACTAGCCCGGTAGCGAACAAGGTGGCTGGGGTGTCGGCGAAGACAAGGCCGCCGGATTGTTCGGCGTAGTAAAGAGGGCCCGCGAGAGCCACTGTGTCTTTGTCAGCGTCGTATACCGCGGAGCCACTGGGCAACGTTTCGATGCCGCCTTGCTTGTATTGGCTCAGCGCCAGCGCTGCCATTTCGGGTTGGGCCGCGGCGGTGAAAATCTGGCCATCTTGCGCTAGAAGCGAAGGGTCAGGGGCAGCGAAACCTGCCGTAGCCGAGCCAGCAGAAGCGGAGCCGGCAGCCGCAACTGCCTCCGCCGCATCCGCACAGTGGAAAAAACCAGCGACCGCACGCACCGCTACCGACGTCATACCGCAGAACCGTCCTTGAGTTCAGCCAGGCCAACCAGGGCAAAGATCTCGGCCGGGGTTGCCGAGCATCTGAAGTTTGGGCGCGCCAGAGGCGAGTCCACAATGTTCACCATTTTAGGTGCGCAAACGGACTCATGGCTGACGCGCCGTTGACCCTATCCCTCCGCGAGACGCGGGGCATCCCCGGCGTAGCAGATTGGCCTAACTACTACTGCGCGGAGTTGGAACTGATGTTTCCGTAGTATCCGCTGGCTTGTCAAAGCTGTTCGGCAAGCGCTTAAGTCGCTTGTTCATGTTACGAATAAGCAGAACTGTACCAATTGCCAGAATTGACAACACGAAGAGCCCAAGCGGCCCAGCAACGGCACCACCTCTGGTGTCACCAAAATTGTTTTGCCGTTCCCCAGTCGCCAGATCACTCACGAACTGGGCCGCTTGCAATGCCGCAGACATGTACTCGTCCTTACCGTTTAGGCCGTAGTACCTGCATTTTCGCGCACGCCTGCAAACAAGTCGGTCTCGGGTAGCGTGCTCTCTACAAGCGAACGCGCCAACTCGTAATCTTCGGTCGGCCACACTTTCCGCTCCACCTCTCGGGGCACCGCGAAGAAGAAGCCATTGGGGTCAACCTGAGTGGCGTGCGCACGAAGCGCGTCATCGCGCACAGCGAAGTATTCGGCGCACTCGATGTAGGTTGTCGCCCGCTCGGAGGCGTCTTTTTCATCTCCACGCCAGCTGTCCCAGCCCTCAAGAATCTCGGTGAGTGGAGATTCTTTACCCGCGGCCAAGATGGCTTCATGCATGCCCAGGAAGCGCTTTTTAGAAAAACCCATGTGGTAGTAAACCTTCAACGGCTGCCACGGGTCGCCGGCGTCTAGGTAACGCTCTGGATCGTTCGCCGCCTCAAAAGCCGCCATTGTCACCGTGTGCGTCATGATGTGATCCGGGTGAGGGTATCCACCGTTTTCGTCATAGGTCAGGATGACGTGCGGCCGAAATTCGCGGATCGCTTTCACCAGTGGGGCCGCCGCCTCGTCCACTGGAACGGCCGCGAAGCAGCCCTCTGGAAGGCCATTGATTTCATCTGGCATTCCCGAGTCGTGGAAGCCAAGCCATACATGTTCAAAGCCGACAATCTTTTGCGCGTTCGCCATTTCCTCGCGACGCACCGCAACGATGTTTTCCTCCAAGCCCTGACCTTCCAGGGCTGGGTTAAGAATGTCGCCACGCTCGCCACCGGTGCAGGTCACAACCATCACCTCTGCCCCATCGGCAAGATACTTCGCCATGGTCGCGGCGCCTTTGCTCGACTCGTCGTCGGGGTGGGCGTGCACCGCCATTAGCCGCAATGGTTCAGCCACTGCTCTTACTCCTTCGTCATCTGGTGGGCGCTGTCATGCTGGCCTGCGAAAAACGCACGCGCCCTGCCTGCGATCATTCTCTTACGGTGCGCGCGATCCGCACAGACGCGCCAGCAATGAAATTCGGGTTGTAAAGGAGAACGCCGTGTCGGCCTCGAAATTCCCACCAGGGCGTTACGGGCGGCGTCGCGCACGGCGCCAGACCCCCAAATGGCTGCTGCCCACCCTGATTACAGCGGTTATTTTGGCTGGGTTTGGAGCATCATGGCGGCTATATGACACCTACCAAGGCGACAAAATCGAGAGTCAAGTCACACATTTTCGGTGGGATGAGCAGCAAAGCGCGATCTCGATCAAATTCCAGGTGGTGAAGGACGCCGGCGAGCCCGCTACCTGCACTGTTCGGGCCCGAAATGCCGCCGGGCAAGAAGTGGGTCACGCCCGCGTGCCCATTCCCGCCGGGCAGTCTGGGCAACGCTCAGTAGTTGTGACATATACTTTGCCAACGGATGGAGAGGCGGTGACCGGTGAAGTCTTTGGCTGCACACCTGGCCACCAATGATGCTGCCGTCTTTCGGCGGGCCATTCCTCTTCATGAATTCGCGTTTATCTACCAGGGGGCGCCCAATTTTTGGGTCGATCCGCCCCTGACTCAATCAAGAAAGCCGGTGGGGCGGGGCAGACAGTAGCCACAAAATGGCTGATACCCGCTATCCCGCGAAATATCACAATTACGTGGTATGAGCTCGCACACCATCGCTAATGTAGATAACTTCATTAACTTTCGTTACCGCAAGTACCTGTTCCCCACCAGTAAGGAGCACCCGTGTCCACGACCGAAGAGACGCGCGTCATCTGGCTCACCCAGGAGGCACACGACCGTCTGGCGGCCGAGCTCGAGGCTCTGATCGCCAACCGGCCCGTCATCGCCGCAGAGATCAACGAACGCCGCGAAGAAGGCGACCTCAAAGAAAACGGGGGCTACCACGCCGCCCGAGATGAACAGGGCAAGCAAGAAGCGCGAATCATTCAGCTCGAAGACCTGCTGCGCAATGCCCAAGTCGGCGATGCCCCCACCGAGGCAAACGAGGTCACCCCGGGCGTAGTAGTGACTGTGCGCTTCGATGGTGACGACGACACCGAAACCTTCCTGCTGGGCTCCCGAGAAATCGGAGCCACGACCGACCTAACGGTCTACTCACCCGAATCGGCGCTGGGCAGCGCCCTGCTTGGGCATCGCGTCGGTGACACGGTCACGTACCAAACGCCCACCGGGGCTGACCTTTCGGTCACTCTTACCGATCTCAAGCCCTTCACTGGCTAAGCACTAACGCGTATCGCCGGCCACGAGAACATCCGTGGCCGGCATACGCGTTTATCCGCGAAGAATTCACTTACTGCGTTGAAGCACGGCGGAACTTCCATACCGCCAATGGCGCGAAAACCGCGATGATACCCACCGTCCAAGCCAGGGATAGCCAGCCGTCAGAACCCACCGGCGTTCCGTTGAACCAGGCTCGCAATGCGTTGATCACGATCGTCACCGGATTATTGTCCGCGAACGCCTGCAACCAACTGGGCATGTCTTCAGTGGGCACAAAGGCAGAAGACGCGAACGTAAGCGGGAACAGCCAAATAAACCCGCCACTTTGCGCCGCCTCCACGCTCTTAACTAGCAAACCGATGAACGCGGCGACCCACGAGAACGCGAAACCGAAAAACAGCAGCATCGCGATAGCCAACACGCTGTCTAGAAAGCTGCCCTCAAACCTGAACCCAATAGCCAGCCCAACGGCCACCATGATCGCGACGGTCAGCGCGTTAAGCGCCACATCAGCAAGGGTGCGGCCCAACAACACCGAGGTCCGGGACATGGGCAATGAGCGGAAACGATCAATGATGCCGCGCTTCATGTCGTCGGCGATACCGATGCCGGTGGTTCCCACTGAGCCAAACAGAACGGTCTGCACGAAAATGCCAGGCATCAAGAACTGGGCATAGCTCTCACCGCCCAACGACTTCTCGATGGCCCCGCCGAACACATACCGGAAAAGCAAAATGAACATGATCGGCTGCAAGGTAATGAAAAACAGCATGTCGGGCTGACGCGGAATGCGGCGCAAATTGCGAACCGTGATGACCCAAGCATCTGACAGCCACCATTTCGCCCGCTCAAACACCCCTTCATTCGCGGGCATGCTCACCGAGGTCATTGCTGCGCTCCTTCACTAGCATCAGAAGTAGAATCCGCTTCGGCGGCATGGCCGGTGAGCGTCAAGAAAACGTCGTCCAATGTTGGACGAGTGATGGCGAGGTCCTTCAAGGTCACCTCAGCGTCATCGAGGGCACGAATAACGGCTGGCAAGATTGTCGCGCCACCTCGGACGGGTACCCGCAGACTCGCCGCTTCTTCATCCACAATGGGCTCTTCACCGGTGATGTGGTGCAGAGCTCCCCGTGCGGCCTGGACCTCAGCCGCACCACCGACTACGACTTCCAGGCGTTCACCGCCAACCGAGGCTTTGAGTTCGGTGGCAGTGCCAGAGGCGATGAGACGACCATGGTCAATCACGATGATTTGATTCGCGAGTTGGTCAGCTTCTTCCAAATATTGCGTGGTCAGCAGCATCGTTGTGCCGTCTGCGACCAGCTCTGAAATAACCTTCCACATTTCGATTCGGCTATGAGGGTCCAGACCCGTTGTGGGTTCATCCAGGAACATCACCTGCGGACGAGCCACCAAACTCGCCGCTATGTCTAGCCGACGGCGCATACCCCCGGAATACGTTTTTACCGCTCGTTTGCCGGCGTCTACGAGTTCAAAGCGCTCCAAAAGCTCATCTGCCCGAGCACGAGCGGCTTTGGCCGGCATACGAAACAGCCGACCCATCATCTCCAAGTTTTCCCACCCGGTAAGAAACTCGTCGACAGCGGCGTACTGCCCCGTGAGCCCGATCAGTTTCCGAACTCGCTGGGGGTGTTTGGCGACATCGACGCCGCACACACTTGCCCGGCCCGAATCCGCGGACAACAGTGTCGACAAGATGCGCACAGCTGTGGTTTTGCCCGCGCCATTTGGGCCCAACACCCCCAGCACCTGGCCTTGCTCGCCGGTAAAACTCAGCCCGTCTAGAGCACGTTGCTTTCCATAGGTTTTGACGAGATCTTCGACGATAATCGCCGGCCCGTCTTGGGGAGACTTATCCACCACAGCGCCTTTCACTACAGGGCATCAAGGGTTTAAGGCCCCACAGTAAAACGGAACTATGACATTTACGATTCTTTTTTCAGGCTGCTCCCAGCTATGGGAATTACCCTCCGTGATGAAATACCTGGTACTTGGCGCGACGCAAAGCTCCCAGCAGCTCTTCGGAGTGCGCGGTGCCCTTGGTTTCCACACTTACGGACACGTCCGCTTCGCCAAGATGAAGAGCTGAGCTCTGCCGGGCCTGTTCAACGGTGACCACATTCGCGTGGGCATCGGCGATGAAGCCGAGCAGGCGCAGCAAGGAGCCGGGGCGGTCGGGAAGTCGAACCGTAAAGTTGAGGAATCGTCCCGCCGCGGCTAGCCCGTGTTCGATCACCCGGAGCATCAACATTGGGTCGATATTTCCACCGGACAGGACGCTCACGACTGGTGGCTCAAACGCACGAGGATCGACCAACAGCGCGGCCAGCGAGGCAACTCCGGCGGGTTCCACCACAAGTTTGGCCCGCTCCAACGCGAACGCCAATGCCTGCGATATTTCGTCATCAGTGACGGTGACGATGTCGTCCACATGTTGTTTCACATGTTCGAACGCCAACTCGCCGGGCCTACCCACCGCGATGCCATCGGCGATGGTGGAGATGCTCGACAATCGCGTCGGCTCTCCCGCTTTCAAGGACAATGGATATGCGGCGGCGCCCGCCGCTTGCACCCCGACAACTTTAATGTCGGGATGCGTTTCCCGCACCGCGGCGGATACTCCCGCGATTAGACCGCCCCCACCCACGCCCATCACAATGGTGCGCACTTGCGGATATTGCTCGAGTATCTCCAAGCCAACAGTGCCCTGACCGGCGATCAAGTCTGGGTGATCGAACGGGTGAATAAATGTCGCCCCAGTTTCATGACTGAACTGTTTTGCGGCCACGAGGGATTCGTCCACCGTGATGCCCACGAATTCCACCTGCGCGCCATAGGCACGGGTGGCGGCGACCTTCGGCAACGGCGCGCCTACGGGCATGAACACGGTGGATTTCGCACCGAGCAACTGGGAGGCCAAGGCCACGCCCTGCGCGTAGTTACCGGCCGACGCGGTGACAATGCCAGCGGCGCGCTCGTCTTCGGTGAGCCGCGCGATGCGGTTGTATGCCCCGCGCACCTTGAACGATCCGGTGCGCTGCAAATTTTCGCACTTTACAAATGCTGGGCCGCCGACCTTGGCCGCCAATGGCGCGCATTCAAGTAGCGGAGTATCGCGAATGATGCCGGCCAACATTTTGCGAGCGGCCTCAACATCGGCACGCGTTACCAGGTCAGTCATGGTGATGATCGTGCCATGTGCGGGCTCGCAATGTCAGAGAGAGGCGTAGATAGGTGTCATTCATGCGCCCGAACGTCTCGGTTACCTTTGAAGTACTGAGTGTTGCCGCCAAGGGGATGCTATGACAATTGTGGTGAAGCGGGTTGACGTTGAGTTGACTAAACCGATCCGCGCTCAAATACTTCGTCCGGGTTTGCCGCTTTCACATTCGTCATATCCGGGTGAAGAAAACCCCCGTAGCGGGGCATTTGCAGCATTCGAGGGCGACGCCATTCTCGGGGTCAGCTCAGTCATGCCCGAGCAATGCCCATGGAATCCAAACATCGGCGATGCGTGGCGCTTGCGCGGCATGGCCGTGCTGCCCCAAGCCCGAAACCGCGGAGTTGGTGCACGACTCCTTGAAGCCGCACTGACCCATGTCAGAGCGGAAGCGGGAAAGTTTATCTGGTGCAACGCTCGCGTTCCGGCGCTCAGCTTGTATCTGCGCGCCGGATTCACGATCGAAGGTGAGGAATTCGAGTTGCCTCACATCGGTCCGCACCGACAAATGTGGTTGGCCCTTTAGCGGCCCAGCGCCTGCAACAAATCGGCCAACAAGTCATCGCCAGACTCGATCCCGACAGACAAGCGCACCAGGTCATCGGGAACCTCAAGCATGGAACCCGCCACCGAGGCATGCGTCATTTTGCCGGGATGCTCAATAAGCGACTCGACGCCGCCCAACGACTCACCCAAGGTGAAAAGCCTGGTTTTAGCACATATTTCCAGCGCTCGCTCCAGACTGCCGACCTGAAAACTGATCATCCCACCGAAGCGGCGCATTTGCTTGGTAGCGATCTCGTGCCCAGGATGTTCGGTCATGCCTGGGTAGTGAACCTTCGTCACCACTGGGTGCCCCGAGAGCGCGGCGGCGATCCGCTCGGCGTTGTCGCAGTGCCGGTCCATTCGTACCGCGAGGGTTTTCACCCCGCGCAACGTCAGCCAACTATCCATGGGCCCAGGAACCGCGCCCATCGCGTTCTGGAGAAATGTCAGCCGTTCGGCGAGCTCGGCGTCGTTGAGCACCAGAGCTCCGCCCACCACGTCAGAATGCCCGCCCACATATTTGGTCGTGGAATGCACAACCACATCCGCGCCCAAAGCCAGCGGCTGCTGCAAATATGGGGAAGCGAATGTGTTGTCGATGACCAGCAGAATCCCCGCTTCATGAGCCAGCTGCGCGAGCGCGGCGATGTCGGTGATCCCCAGCATGGGATTGGAGGGAGTCTCGCACCAGATCAGCTTGGTTTCTGGTCGAATCGCGGCGCGTACCGCGGCCAAGTCGTGCATCGACACGGCCGTTGTGCTCACACCCCAGCTGTCGTATACGCGGCTGAAGAGTCGGTAACTTCCGCCGTAGGCATCGTCCCCACAAATGAGGTGGCCACCTGGGGCCAGAACTGCCCGCAGCAAAGTATCTTCCGCGGCCAGGCCAGATGCGAAAGCGAGCCCGTGTGCCCCGCCTTCAAGCGCCGCTAGACATTCCTGCAGTGCGGTTCGTGTTGGGTTCGCCGAACGGCTGTACTCGTAACCGTTGCGTAGACCACCAACACCGTCTTGCGCATAGGTAGAAACCTGATAGATCGGCGGCACGACGGCGCCGGTCAATGGGTCAGGCTCCTGCCCCGCATGGATAGCAAGGGTCTCAAAACCATCTTCAGGGCGGTTCATACAGGGAGCGTAACGGAACTACTCCTTGCATATGGACCCTGCACGCCTGCGAAGTTTGTCTGACTGGCCACGAGTGGTCTTCGAGCTAACCTTAAAGACATGCGCCGTCAAACTATGCCCACTCCAGCTGAAACTCTGCCCGGACAAAACGTGCCGCTGACCGTTGCCGACACCCACACCGTGCTTGGCACGGCCACTTCAGGGCCCTGGCCCGCTGGCACCGAAATCGCTGTAGTAGCAATGGGGTGTTTCTGGGGTGCTGAGCGGCTGTTTTGGCAGCTCCCTGGCGTGTATTCCACGGCAGTGGGTTACGCGGGCGGCACGACGCCTAATCCCACATATGAACAGGTGTGCACTGGATTGACTGGACATACCGAAGTGGTTCAGGTTGTCTTTGACCCCACGACGCTGCCATATGAGCAGATTTTGAAGACCTTCTGGGAAAACCACGACCCCACGCAGGGCATGCGGCAAGGCAACGACGTCGGCACGCAATATCGTTCAGCGATCTACGCGACCACGCCCGCCCAACTCGATCAGGCACAAGCGAGCGCGGAGGCGTTCGAACCCGTGGTGCGCGATGCCGGGCTCGGGCCCATCACCACGGAAATCGCTGAGCTTGACACGTTTTACTACGCCGAGGACTACCACCAGCAGTACCTATCTGACGCCAAAAACCCAGGTGGCTACTGCAACATCGGGCCGAACGGCATGAGCTGTCCAGTGGGCGTGGGTCGCACAACCACGTAGGTTGCTCAGCGCGTTATCTTTTCGTGCCAGCGACAAGGGCAATGTGGTGCCAAGGTGGGGCTATGAATCAGCCTTGGCACGACATAGGCACAATTTATGGTTGGAAATACAGAAGTTCATAGAGCCGAAGCCGCATATGTTGCTGTTGCAGAATTTGGGCGGCCGTTCATGGCAAAAGTCTATTTTCATCCGATACGGTGCTGGCGCTATTCAAGCGCCCGATTTACCGTACTCGAGCGAGAAAACAGCTGCGCTTCCAAGTAAACGCAGGCAGGACCATAGACAGATACCCGGCACTCATCCAGGTGCGCAATGGACTGATGGGGCCGGCCGTTCTATTGGGACCAAGCGGCGAGTACGCCTGTTCACAAACCTCGGTCGATCTGGTGCAAAGCCAGATCCGCACAAGGGAACCGAGGTTTCGTCGACGCGAAGTTGTGGAGCTTCTTCCTGCGCTGATCGCAAAATTTCTCACCTCGCCTACCGACCCCGGCGCATCCATTTAGCGGGACCACCGTCGGCAGTTCACCGAGCTCTCACTGGCAATTTGTACGCCGCCGATGTGTCAACAACAACGCGGTGAAGTAACCCGAGCGATGAACTCAATTAACTGATCGCAAGACATGCCCGCGAAATCACCATATTCATGGTGGATCGGGTCATCAACCGAGCCCCCGTCGCACCTCGGCACCGCCTGTCGCGCCTCTCTGCCCACGGAAGAAACCGTACGTGAATGACTCACTCACCTCTTGCCGTCAATATTGCACGATGGTACAACTAGTACGTGCGTTCAAGTAGATCAAAGAGTGAGATGAAGGCAGACCTATCGCCCCGGGCTGGACGGCGAGAATGGGCCGGTTTCGCGGTATTAGCTCTGCCGACGGTGCTATTGGGGTTCGATGTAACGGCCTTGTATCTCGTCGTTCCGAAACTGGCCGCGGATTTGCACCCCACCGCAACGGAAACGTTGTGGATTATGGATTCCTACGGATTCCTCATCGCGGGCTTCCTGATCACCATGGGAACGCTTGGCGACCGGATCGGACGCCGACGGTTGCTGATGATCGGCATGGCCGCATTCGGTGCGGCCTCAATTCTTGCGGCGTTCGCACCCAGCGTTCTCTGGCTGATCGTGGCGCGCGCACTGCTAGGAGTGGCGGGAGCGACGCTGATGCCATCCACATTGTCGCTGATAAGCAACATGTTCACCGACGCAAAACAGCGGGCGCTGGCAATCGGCACATGGGCCACAATGTTCGCGCTCGGAATGGCAGCCGGACCCGTCGTGGGTGGTGTCCTAGCTGGAAGCCTCTGGTGGGGTGCCGCCTTCCTAATCGCGGTGCCCATCAGCGTATTCGTACTAGCGGCCGCACCCAGACTGCTACCAGAGTTTCGAACCGGTGCCGGCCGACTGGACTTGTTGAGCGTTGGCCTGTCTCTGACCGCGATGCTTCCCACGATCTATGCGATCAAGCATGTCGCCGCAAGTGGCATCGACAGCCAAGCTGTGGCCGCCGTTCTCCTCGGTGGCGGCTCAACGGTCGCGTTTATCCGTCGCCAACTGCGCTTGGAAGAGCCTTTGTTGGACATGAGACTATTCGCCAATCGAGCATTCTCCGCGGGCCTAGCGGTCTTACTGATCGGCCTGGTCGGATTCGGCGGAATGACCTTCCTGATCACGCAACACCTACAGCTCGTCGAGGGCCTGTCACCTACTGCGGCCGGCCTATGGATGGGGCCGCCGGCACTTGCCATGCTGATCGGCGGGATCGGGGCTCCCCTGATCGCCACTCGCATTCCACCGGGAAGTGTTATGGGCTCCGCCCTCGCACTGTCCGTCATCGGATATGCCTTCCTGGCTTGCGCTGGAACCGATAGCAAACTGACCCTGGTCGCCGGATTCGCGTTCCTCTATCTCGGCCTTGGAGTAATCGCCGCGTTGGGAACCGACATCGTCGTAGGTGCGGCCCCATCAGAAAGATCCGGGTCAGCCGCCGCAATGTCGGAGACCGTGCAAGAGCTTGGAATCGCGGCGGGAGTAGCGCTCCTGGGAAGCCTCACCACGGCGTTCTACCGAAGGACAGTCGAAGCTCAACCAGGACTGCCCCACTCCGTAGCCGAGCCCTACAGCGACAGCCTCTCCGGCGCGACATCCATAGCGGACCAGCTGCCAGCGGAGGCCCTGCGACAAGCGCAAGAAGCGTTCACTAAAGGACTTAACACCGCCGCGATTGTCGCGGGTATCGCAATAGCTGTGGCATCAGTAGCCTGTTTCAGGATGCTGCGGCACGTTCGTCAAATCGGCGATGCCAACCCCGAGACTCAGCCGATAGTCTCAAACTCCACACGGGCGATGATCGGTGAAAACAATGGCGGATGAGCAAGACACGGCCGATGGGCGCAAACTACGGGGTCAACGCCGCCGAGCCCAGATCATCGAAGCGACCCTCACCATCGTCCGCCGCGACGGTGCCGCTGGCGTGACCCATCGGACTGTCGCCAAACAGGCGGGTATCACTACCAGCTTGACGCTCTACTATTTCGCCACACTCGACGACCTGCTGGTCGCTGCCTTGACCAGCATTACCGAAACGTATACCCACCGCATCCGCCAACTCATTGATACCGAAGACGACCCCCTAGATGGGCTCGCCCGACTCATTGCCGAATCCGCAGGAGCGGGCCGTGAGCGTGCGCTCGCCGAACGTGAACTGTCGACCTTGGCGGCTCGCCGCCCCGCCCTGCGCCCCGCTGCGCGAAGCTGGCGCGACAACGTCGCCGAACTCGCTCAAACACAGACGGACGACCCTGACGCCATTGAAGCCTTCGTCGCACTGTGCGACGGGTTGTGTACGGCGATCCTCCTTAGCGATCACGACGCCGACCCGGACCACATCCGGGCAGTCCTCAGCAAAACACTGCTTTCAGGCGGCAGCTCGGGCCATCGCCGCGAGTGAGGAGTCTCTTCTTAGCGACAGGATGAGACGCACTACCTAAGTTCCGAGGTGTGCGAATAGCGACCTTGCGGCTGAGCTGAGAGGACAGAGCCACTCGAGCTACGCAAGCTTTTGGTCCCCCGGTCTATGGATCAACCCGATCGTGCTCACTACTCGAGGTTGAGCAAACCTCGGTCAATGCGGTGCAAAACCTGGTCCACCAGACGAGGGTCGAAGGTTTCATCGGCACGAAGGTGTAGAGCCTCATCTTGGGCGGCTTGCAAGATTTCTAGTCGAGCCTGCCGTCCATGACGCACCTTTTTCGCCGTGCCGCTGAGCTCGAGCTTTTCCTCGAGTTTCTTCGCCGCGCCCGGCACGATAGCCGCCAGCGTTGCGATGCAGCCCCGATGGAGTCTTTCTCGCTGTTCTTCGGACAACTCACCGTTAGCGTTTAGCTCGTCGATTCTGGTGAGCATGGCACGACCAACGGGTTCAGCGATTCGCCGCAGCTGCGCTTGCGGATCGCTCTCCCCCACCCGCACCCAACGAGCCACCATCGGCAGGGTAGTTCCACCTATCACCAATGTGGTGAGCACTACCACGAATGTGACAAATAGCAGAGCATCGCGTTGTTCAACATCGCTCGGCATGGCCAGCACCGCGGCGATAGTGACCACGCCACGCATACCGGCCCAACCCATCACTACGCCTTCTCGCCAGTTCGCGGGTGCCTGGCCAGCGAACCTGGCGGGTCGGACCGCGCCCGAAAACGACAACCAGCACAGGCGCAAAATAACCAGGGAGGCGCACACAACTGCGGCGGTTATCAAATTCCGCGCTTGGGTGATGTTGTCCTGAAAGGTCACCCGGATTTCTAGCCCGATAATGACAAAGGCCACCCCGGTTGTGAGCAGGTCGAGCGCTTCCCACAGCGATTCTCGAGCCAAGCGGCTTTCCGCGCTTGTCACTCGGAAAACGGAGTGGCTGACTCCCAGACCAGCAACGAGAACAGCCAAAACCCCGGAACCATGAAGATCTTCGGCGACCACATATGCGGCGAATGGCAGAATTAGTTCAAATGCACGTTCCAGTGGCACATCGTCCAACCGCGCGATCACAAATCGCGCCAGCCAGGCCACCGCGAGTCCAACAGCGACACCCAACACAACGCCCAGCGCAAAGTCGCTGACAACGGTGGTCCACGTGAGCGCTGCGCCCGCCGTAGCGGCCGCCAGCGCGGCATTGAACAGCGTCAACGAGGTCGCATCATTGACGAGCCCTTCCCCTTCCAGCACATTCACGACGCGGTGCGGCAAGCCAATTCGGCTCGCCACTGAAGTAGCGGCGACAGGATCCGGAGGCGCCAACGCCGCCCCCACCGCAAAGGCCAGCGCCCAGGGCACATTCGGCAAGAGCCAGGTCAGCAACGCTCCCACCATCAAGGCAGAAACAACGACCAACCCAACAGCCAGACCAACAATGGGTCCGGCATGTCTTTTCAAATGTGAAAAAGATGTGCGCGACGCGGCGGCCCACAAAATGGGCGGTAGCAAAATCGGCAGCAGCGACTCGGTATCGATATCGACATGGTCGATGCCGGGAACGAGCGCCGCCACAATCCCAAGCACAGTAAGCAATACTGGAAAAGGCACCGAGATCCTGCGAGCGAGTGGCATCGCGAGCACCAGCCCCACCGAGGCAAGAATCATGATCTCGAGCTTCACGAAACCACCACAACAGACATGTGTCTCCAGTTACAGCAGACACTCCGCTTAGGCCAGTGCCGCCAAGTAAGCTTTAGGGGGAAAATCTCCCGGAAGGCACGCATATGGTGGACATTGCGAATGCAAAAGCATATTTTTCGAGTCATAAAACTTATCTAGAGAATCAAAAAATCATTCTTGCTAACTCTGGCTTGTTCACACCGCCCCAATTATCTCCCGGTAATCCACAAAGCGCCCAAGCCGCAAGAGAATACGCCCACCAACTGTGGTCATACAACGACAGGTTGCCAGCGGGCATATCAATAGAACATGTGCAAAGTTTTGCGGAGCAATTATCAAGTGCTGCCCAAGCAGCCATGATAAACCCAGAAATTTCTGACAGCGAAGTCGATCAATGGGTCGAGACTCGCATATTAACGACCTGTCTACTTGGAATTCAAAGCCACAATATTGGGGATGAAGAAGCCTCAAATGAGCTATTCGCCCAAGCGCAGCTAGCAGCCGAAGAATATAACTCTCAAGGCGCCTTGGAGTTTCGGGAATCCCGACTACGGCTGCTCGGAATCGCCCTTGCACTGCGGGCAGAGGCAACGGTGGCACGGCTTCGCACACAGACCAGAGCAGAGATGAAGCTGGTTTTTAACGACGCGGAACGTCACATCATCAGCGAAGTCGACAATGTTCTGGCTCAAGCACAATCCCTATTCAGGGAGAGCGATTCATACACCCACCTAGCTTGGGTCTCGGCATTGTGGAAACAAATCTTCGATCAACGCGCCGCCTCGGAAGAACAATGGCCAGTGTTGCTTGCGTCTTATGCACCACGAATGTCAAATCGTTTAGAAGTGGACGTAGCGAGCGCTCTTAGCCAAGCCGTTGCTTCCGGAGAGAAATTCACTGAAGTCTCGGGGCGATACTTTCACACTGACCTAGCGCTCACCGGACCTAAAGCTGGACCTACCGCTGGTTATTTAGACTGGAAACAAGCGGAGACACAACTTGGGCGCCCATTACGACACCCGCATCAAGCGCTCGACAGAACTCCCTCTCAATTCGAGCTGGCCAAGAGAGTCGCTGAAACAGCCCAAGCACTTCACAAGGGCGACTTCACCACAGCGGAAAGCTTGTTCGGATCTGTACCTTATGACGTGACGAGACTCGGGCCCGGGATCGTCGTCGCCAGTATCGCCGATCGCATAGCCCGCCCGACCTATCCCACAACCCGTGCGCATCCTCTTCAGGAAACAGCTCGGGCCCTTGTCGCGGCGATGCGCCCCGAAATCCCAGTGACGGGAGCCTTAAATAATCCGGTGCGGAAGTAGCGCACTCGGAGCCCACGGCTAGCAACCCTACTTTCGACGCGTGCGGCCCTAAAGGTGGGGCCGAGCGGAAATGTGCGATTTTTCATCATTGGTGCGACACCAACGTTGGGATGACGCCGAAAATTTATTCGCCTCAAGTGTTGCGAACACCCTTACTCACGTTAGCAATGGAGCGCGAGCGCTGGCCCATGTTGACCGCAACCTAAGAACTCAGGAAATAAAGGGCACACGAGATATCGCAAACTTGGTTCGCAGAGATATTCACGCACTGAGCCAAGCGATATCGAGCGTGCGCCCCACGCGTTAACTAAATAGCGCTTGACCCCAATATTCGTTTTGACGCGCTCCCGGCGGGCAGGCCCACAACCCGCTACCCACATGCTTGATGTATTCATTGAGCACATCGGATTTCGCCAGGCTGGTTTGCACGGGAACGAACTGCTTGCGCGGGTCGCGCTGGTAGGCGATGAAGAACAGCCCCGCATCTAGGGTGCCCAAGCCATCGGAGCCATCAACAAAGTTGTAGCCACGGCGCAAAAGACGGGCTCCATTGTTATGGTCCGGGTGCGCCAACCGCACATGCGAGTCCGCGGTGATGATGGGGTTACCGCCTTCGCCCTTGGCGTGAAACTCCAGTGTGTCGAATTCCTTCTTCGGGTCATCGCTTCCCGTGGTAAGCGGAGCACCGCTGTGCTTAAAGCGAGCGAAAATGTCTTGCTGCTCCTGCATGTTCGTGCTGTCCCACAACTCGATGAACATGCGAATGCGACGAGTAACCATGTATGAGCCGCCGTGCATCCACTGTGGCCCCTCACTGACCCACACATGGTCACGCACCAGCTCTTTATCTTCAGCCTTGAGGTTGTTGGTGCCGTCCTTGAAGCCCATCAGATTCCGGGCAGTGGGTTGTGCGCGCGTAGTTGACGAGGTGCGCCCAAAGCCCAGCTGCGAGTACCGAACTTGCACGATCCCCATGCCAAGTCTGGTGAGATTTCGAATCGCGTGCACGGCGACCTGTGGGTCGTGGGCGCAGGCTTGCACGCAAATGTCACCGCCAGAGATTTCCGGCTCCAAAGAGTCAGCGGAGAAGTGCGGAAGATCCGCGAGCGCTTCTGGCCGTTTGTCGCTGAGCCCAAAACGGTCATCGAACAACGACGGGCCGAACCCAATCGTGATGGTGAGCTGTGACGGGGGCAAATCGAGCGCTTCGCCAGTGTCCTGAGGAGGAATGGCCAGGCTACTGTCTTTGGTGGCGACATTGCCCACTTCACGGCCCTGCGCCATTTGAGCCGCGGCGGAAGTCCACTGCTTAAGCATGCCTATCAGGGCATTCTTATCCTTGGTGATGACATCGAAGCTCACGAAGTGGAGCTGGTCTTGCGCTGGTGTAACGATGCCCGCCTGGTGCCCATCGTTATCTTCGGCCCAGAATTTCACTGGCTCATCGAGCGCCGACTTGCCGCTATCGCCGGTGTCAGCTATCGCGTAGCCACCCGCCCCGGCCGCTGCCGCGACCGCGATTCCCGCGGCCCCCGCACCGAAGAGTTGACGACGCGACAAGCCACCCGACGGAGCGGTCTCCGTGGCTGTCTCTGGTTTCTGACTCATCGCCCGTTCCCCCTTGATACGCGATGACTGCTGTTACATAACGGGGGTGGAGGCATATCGCCTCCACCCCGCCGAGATTTGCCTACTTGTCGAGCTCGCCAGCGGCCAAGCTGGTCTTTTCTTTCAAAGCGTTCACCGCGGTGACAATGTCTTTTTTGTCTTCATCGGTGAGCTCTTTGTAGAACTTGTAGCCGTCGCCGACCTTGTGTTTAGCAATGGTGGCTTCCGCCGTGACGAACCGTTCATCGATCTCGCTCAGCAGAGTTGGGTTGCGCTTCTGCAGAACTGGTCGCAGAGATTCGATCGCCGCTTTGGACCCTTCCAAGTTCGCGGCGAGGTCCCACAGGTCGGTGCCCGAGAAAATGTCTTCTTCACCGCTGATCTTGCCGTCGGGTGCCGCGATCTCATCGAGCAGGGCCGTCGCGCCGTTGGCCAGCTGCAAAGCGTTCAGGTCGGTTTCGTCGATACGCTTAACAATTTCCTGGATATCCGCCATCAGCTGGTCCGCCACTGGGCCCATCTGCGAGGTGTCGTTTTCCACCCACAAAGCCTTTTCGATGCGGTGGAAACCAGTGAACTCATCGCCCTCGGCGAGGTCAACTTCCCGACCATCGATGGCGGGGTCAAGGTCACCGAAGATCTCGGCGACTGGTTCAATGCGCTCCCAGTAAGAGCGGGCGACTGGGAAAAGTGCTTTGGCTTCGTCGATCTTGCCGGCTTTGACGGCGTCGACGAATTCTTGGGTTTTAGTGGTGAGCTCCGCGGTCTGCCCCTTGACATACTGCTCGTAGTCTTCAGCGGCGGCTTTCAGATCGGGATCATCCACGTCTTTGGCTTCGCCGGTGACGGTGAACTTTCCACGGATTCCGTCGCCCTTCATGCCCGGCTTGCACGCAGTTTCGTATTCACCCGCGGGGAGCTTGACAATCAATTTGCGGTTAAGCCCGGCACCGATGTTTTCAACTTCACCCATGATGCGGTCGCCGTCGGCGTATACATAAAACTCGGTGACTTTCTTACCTTCGTTTGTGACCTCGAAAGTCACGTTGCCGGCTTTAGCTTCTTTGGTCGCGACGTCGCATTTGCTATCAGTGGCGGTGACAGCGATGGCCCCAGCAGCGTCCTTGCTTTCGCTACAGGCAGCTAAGCCAACGATGGATACCGTTGCTGCACTGACGGCCAGCAGCTTGTGACGAATCGTGGACATGGGTGGCGTGCTCCTTGTTTCCGGTGCCGGTTATTGGTGGGTTACTGGGCAGGGGTCGGGGTGGCTTCGGGTGAGGCTGGCTTCGCTTCGCTGGATTCGGCCGGCTTTTCTTCCTTCTTGCTTGGCGGCTTGCTTTGTCCCTTGGTAGGCCAAAGAAAGATCGCTAGCACGATGGCGAGATAGCTCACGTATGCCGCGACTTGCAGCGTCGACATGGTGGGCTTGATGTTGAAAATGCCGGACAGCAAGGTGCCGTACCACTTGGTTTCGTCATGCCAGGCGGTCAGGTCGAGTGCCACGCTGCTCAGCCCGGGCAGAATCTCGATTTCTTGGAGGTCATAGACGCCGTAGCCGAGAATTCCAGCGGCCACAACGATGAGGCCGATACCGGTGTAGGTGAAGAATTTACTCAAGTTGATCTTGACCGCGCTGCGGTAGATGAGCCATCCAAGGACGATGGCGACCGCGATGCCGATTAAGAATCCGGTGAGTGGCCCGCCTTTTTGCCCAGCGGCTTGGGTGGCGCTCCAGAAGAAGAGCGTTGTTTCTAGGCCTTCCCGCACAACTGCGAGGAATGAGGCTACGACCACCGCAAGTGGGCCAAGAGTCATCGCCTGTTCAAGTTTGGCGTCAAGATCTTTTTTGAGGAAGCGAGCGGTGCGGCGCATCCAGAAAATCATCCAGGTTACGAACCCGACGGCGAGTATCGAAAGCGTGCCACCGAGCAGTTCTTGCTGGTAGAAGGAATCGATGTTGTCCCAGATGAAGGTGAGCGAAGCCCCTGCGATGATGCTGAGCACAACGGCGGCACCCACGCCGATCCACACAAGTGGCA
>JABFVL010000055.1 GCA_013362805.1 Mycobacteriales bacterium
CTATTTCCAGCGCCCACCAGGTGTTCAAGGGGCGTCCATACAGTTCTTGGTTGAACCAGTTCCCCCACCTACCCACCGCCTGAGCGACGGCCAGGCCCGGCGCCAAAGCATCAGCGAAGATCCGCAGCGGGATGCCTCGGGCACGGCAGCCATACCAAGCGCCTAGTGCACCCCCGGCTATCGCGCCCCAAATGCCCAGGCCCCCTTTCCACATTTTGAGGATGTCGACAAGATTGCCGTCATCACCAAAATACGGACCCGGGGTCGTGAAGACGTGATACAGCCGCGCACCAATGATGCCGGCTGGGATCGCATACACGGCGATATCCACAACCGCACCGGCCGGGCCTCCCACGCCCTTGAGTCGGCGATCAGTGATCCACAGCGCCAACACGACACCGACGATGATGCTCATCGCATAAGCCCGCAGCGGGATGGGACCTAGATGCCACACCGACTCGGACGGGCTTGGGATAGAGGCCAGCTCAAAGCTGATAGCGGTCGAAAGCACGCCGCTACCGTACTTCACTAGACAAAACTTACCGACGAACGCCCGCGGCTAGAGCCGATGTCAGTGTCCGCAGCTCCACCAGACCAGCTTGCAAAGAGTCGGCCTCGGTCAGGCAACGAACAAGTGCGGAACCGACAATCACGCCATCGGCATACTGCGCCACCGCGTGTGCCTGTTCAGCGGTCGAGACGCCCAGACCCACACCCACCGGCAAATCTGTGACCGCGCGCACCCGAGGCACCAGCTGCGGCGCCGCATTAGACATCTGAGTGCGAGCCCCCGTCACCCCCATGACAGCGGTCGCGTACACAAACCCCCGGCAGGCTGCCGCGGTCTCAGCCACGCGCTCATCTGTGGAGCTGGGAGCGACGAGAAACACTCGATCCAACTCGTGCTTGTCAGTGGCCGCGATCCAGTCCTGGGCTTCTTCGGGCAACAAGTCTGGTGCGATGAGTCCAGCCCCACCAGCCGCACTCAAATCAGCGGCGAATGCTTCAGGGCCATATTGCTCGATGACGTTCCAGTAGGTCATCACCAGTGCCGGTGCCCCCGCGCTCACCACAGCCTCAACTGCCGCGAATACGTCTTTAGTCCGCACACCACGCTCAAGGGCGTGTTGACTCGCGTTCTGAATGACTGGCCCGTCAATTACTGGATCGGAATAAGGAATGCCGATCTCTACCGCATCTACGCCGGCAGCAACCATGGTTTGCATGGCTTCGATGGATCCGGGCACATCGGGATATCCAAGAGGCAGATAGCCGATGAGGGCGGCACGGTTCTGCGCTTTTGCTTTATCGAAAGCGGTCTGCACATTCACGCCTATTCTCCTTGCCCGATGATGCCGAAATATTTCGCGGCCGTTTCCATGTCTTTGTCACCACGGCCGGATAGGCAAATCACCACAACTGGCTCACGACCAAGCTCGGCGCGAAGTTCCGGGATGATCTGTTGGGTGCCAGCGATCGCGTGCGCGCTTTCGATCGCCGGGATAATCCCCTCGGTACGGCATAGCAAAGCGAACGCTTCCATCGCTTGCCGATCTGTCACGGGACGATACGTCACCCGCTTCGTTTCATGCAGCCAGGCGTGTTCCGGCCCGACCCCTGGGTAATCCAATCCCGCTGAAATCGAGTGTGATTCCACGGTCTGGCCATCAGCGTTTTGCAGCACATACGAGCGGGTGCCATGCAAAACTCCAGGAGCCCCGCCGGTCAATGTGGCGGCGTGTCGACCAGTTTCGACGCCTTCGCCGGCCGCTTCGAAACCGAACATTCGAACGTCGCTGTCGTCAATGAACGGGTGGAACATGCCGATAGCGTTGGAGCCGCCGCCCACACATGCCGTGACCGCATCGGGCAGCGCACCCAACAGCTCCTGACTTTGTGCACGTGTTTCTTTGCCAATGACGAGCTGCAAGTCGCGGACCATCATCGGGAAAGGATGGGGGCCACTGGCTGAACCGATCACGTAGTGGGTGTGATCGACTGAGGAGACCCAGTCACGGAAGGCCTCATTCATGGCGTCTTTAAGAGTGCGACTTCCTGAGGTGACGGGAATAACTCGCGCACCCAGTAGCTGCATGCGGGCGACATTGAGCGCCTGACGCTGGGTGTCAACTTCCCCCATGTAAACGACGCATTCCAACCCGAACAGCGCGGCGGCTGTCGCGGTGGCGACACCGTGTTGGCCGGCACCGGTTTCGGCGATGACCCGAGTTTTGCCCATGCGCTTGGTGAGCAAGACTTGGCCAAGCACATTGTTGATTTTGTGCGCGCCCGTGTGATTCAGGTCTTCTCGTTTGAGCAGAACCCGCGCACCCAGCTGCGCGGACAGCCGATGGGCCTCATAGAGCCGGGACGGCCGGCCCGCATAGTTATTGAGGAGTTCACCCAGTTCAGCGGCGAACTCGGGGTCCTGGGCCGCTGACTGGTAGTGCTTGGTGAGCTCGTCCAAAGCGGCGACGAGCGCCTCGGGCACGAATCGACCGCCGAGGCGGCCCCAGTGTCCAAATTTATCCGGCCCGTGCATCGTCATCGTTTGGATCTTTCTCGTTGAAGGGACCTAGCGCGCCGGCCGTGGCGTTGCCGGGTGCGCGCCAGCTGTGACCAGCTCGGCGACGGCTTGGCGAGGACTGCCCTTGGTCACCAGCCCTTCGCCAACCAACACCGCGTCAGCACCCGCGGCGGCGTAGGAGATCAGGTCGTGGGGACCTCGCACACCGGACTCGGCGATTTTGACAACGTGGGAAGGCAGACCTGGTGCAATCTGCTCGAAGACCGAACGATCAATGTCCAATGTGGTCAAATTTCTGGCGTTCACACCAATGACCTTCGCGCCGGCTTCCAAAGCGCGGTCAGCTTCAGCCTCGGTATGCACCTCCACCAAAGCGGTCATGCCCAGTGATTCAATCCGTTCCCGCAAACCCACCAAAACATTCTGCTCAAGCGCGGCGACAATAAGCAAACACATATCGGCGCCATGAGCTCGAGCCTCATGGATCTGGTAGCTCGATACGATGAAGTCTTTACGCAAAACTGGGATTTCAACGGTGCGCCGCACCACATCCAAATCGTCCAAGGACCCTTTGAAACGACGACCTTCGGTCAAGACGCTGATACAGCGTGCCCCACCGGCTTCATACTCGCTAGCCAAGTGAGCGGGATCAGCGATTTCCGCCAGTTCGCCCTTCGCGGGCGACGCCCGTTTCACCTCGGCGATCACTCCAACACCCGGAGACTTCAACACCGAAAACGCGTCAATGGGTGAACGCGCCGCTAGTGCTTTCTCCTTCACCAGTTCAAGGGGAAGCGCGGCTTGACGCGCCGCCAAGTCTTCCCGCACACCCTCAAGGATGCTTTCCAGAACATTGCTTGGCCCGCTCATTTTAGGCCCCCATTACGCCGCACCACCATGCCCGAATGCTACTGGCAGGCTACTTAGCGCCGTTCATCGCCTCATGGATAAGCGGCTAATGCGAAGTAGGGTCCTTGTCACGATCTAGGGCATCCCAGAGGTGAGCTGGGTCATCATCAGTTTCCGGGCTAGTAGTGCCAGCCGCTTCAAAACGGGCGCCCATCCCACTGGCTCTGCCCCACTTAGCATGACGCACACTCGCGAAAATCGCGCCGACGGCGACCAGCATTCCAGCACACAGCATTAGGGTCGGCCACGCTTTGTGTACATCAATAGTGTTCTCAGCGCCTTTTAGTCCCTGCACACCTCCGGCGGCCATCACCACACCGGCAACGATCAACACCCCATCGACGAGCACACGGCCAAATTTCTTAGTTGCGAACAACGCCACCGCTCCGGCCATCCCAACAAAAGACATGGCCGCCGCCCACGGAACAAAGTCACGGCCAGTGACAGTTTCCTGGTGCGGCGGAAAGGGCGCGGGTCGAATTGTTTGCACCACCCACCAGTTACGACTGGCAAGGTAGAGAGACAAAGCGCTGGACACAAAGATGAGCACGGCAGCGAGCCCAAGCTCCCGCTTGGCTCGAGCTGGCGTTAACACTGGGTCAGTGGGTGACACAGACATTGAGGTTACCGCTAGCCACCTGGGCCACCGCGAGTCACCGCACTGGACGCAATGTTTCCGCGGTGGCGATCGCGTTCAATACAGCTGCCGCCTTGTTCCGACATTCCCGCGCCTCAGATTCGGGCACCGAATCAGCGACGATCCCCGCACCAGCTTGCACATATGCTCTGCCGCCCTGCAATACCGCGGTACGAATAGTGATCGCCATATCCAGATCACCAGCGAAACCGATATATCCGACGGTGCCTCCGTAAGGACCACGCCGCACAGGCTCGGCTTCATCTATGAGCTGCATCGCACGGACTTTCGGCGCACCCGACAACGTCCCGGCGGGAAAGGTGGCCGTGAGCGCGTCAAAAGCGCTGTGAGTGGGCGCGAGCTGACCTTGCACAGTCGACACGATGTGCATGACGTGGCTGTATTGCTCGATGGTCATAAAGTCCAAAACTTCCACTGTGCCCGGTTCGCACACCCGCCCCAAGTCATTGCGAGCCAAGTCCACCAACATCACGTGTTCGGCGCGTTCTTTCGGGTCAGCCATTAGTTCTTCGGCCAGCGCGGCGTCTTCCTCTTGGTCCTTTCCGCGCCACCGTGTTCCCGCGATGGGATGCAAGATGGCTTTATTGCCCGTCACTTTGATGTGCGCCTCTGGGCTGGATCCCACAATGTCGTAGTCATCAAAACGCAACAAATACATATAAGGGCTGGGGTTAGTGGTGCGCAACACGCGATATACATCCAGTGGCTGAGCTTGGCTGGCCATTTCGTATCGCTGACTCAGGACAATCTGGAAGCACTCACCGGCGTTAATGGCTTCTTTCGCCGCCCGCACAGATTTTTGGTAGTCCTCATCGCTCGTGCGGGGGCGAATCGTGGGAGCTACCGCACCAGTCATGGTCGACACTGACGCCGCGGTGGGATGAGTTAGCGCTGTGGTCATCGCATCGAGCCGACCGATCGCTTGATCGTAGGCGCTGTTTTTGGTCGCCTCGTCGGCGTCTTCAGGAAGAACCGCATTGGCGATGAGCAGCAACGTTCCGTCGTGGTGATCGCAGACCACCACATCCGAGACCAACATCATCGCCAGCTCTGGCACATCCAACTCATCGGCTCCGGTGTCGGGGAGTCGTTCCAGGCGCCTAACAATGTCATAGCTAAGAAAGCCCACGAGACCGCTGGTGAGTGAGGGAAGCCCTGGCAATGAGGCCCCAGCGAGCAACGAGACGGTGTCGCGGAGCGCAGTCAGTGGATCTCCAGTGGTGGGCACACCCTCTGGCGGCTGCCCAAGCCACCGCACTTCGCCGTTCTGTTCGGTCAATGTGGCAGTGGTGCGAACCCCAATGAACGAATAACGCGACCAGCTGCGGCCCGGCTCGGCGGACTCCAACAAGAAAGTGCCGGGACCATTCGCCAACTTTTGGTAGAGCCCGATTGGGGTTTCACCATCGGCCAGCAGCCTTCGCACAACGGGAATGACCCGTCGACTCTGGGCTTGAACGCCGAATTCGGTGCGATCAGGGGTGATAACGCCAGTTGCCATGCGCGAATTCTCTCCGCCTCGGCACCCGAGGGGCAAGTTGATTGAATGAGCAATTTCAATATTCGCCGTATAATTCGGCATTCATTGAACAAATGGGGTTGTTAATGAAAACAGCAACATCCGCCGCGATAGAAACACATGACCTGGTCATCACCCGTGGCGGGCGCACCATTATCGATGGCCTTAACACCCACATCGCTAGCGGCATAATCACCGGACTGCTAGGGCCGTCCGGCTGCGGAAAGACCACATTCATGCGCGGCATCGTCGGCGCGCAAATCATCACATCGGGCACCATTACCGTGCTGGGACAGCCAGCCGGCAGCGCTGCCCTACGCAAAGACATCGGCTATGTAACCCAGGAGGCATCGGTATATGCGGACCTCACCGTGCGCGACAACGTGCGCTACTTCGCCTCGCTTTATGGGCTCAAAGCTCGCGAAGCCAACCGAGCAATCGAGGATGTGGGATTGACCAGCCATGCTGATTTGCTGGTCAGCAACCTCTCTGGTGGACAGCGGAGCCGGGCCTCGCTCGCGTGCGCCATTGTCGCCACTCCACAGCTGCTCATTTTGGACGAACCGACCGTCGGCTTGGACCCCGTGTTGCGGCGAGAACTATGGCAGCGATTTCGAGCACTGGCCGAGAGCGGCACAACGGTGCTGGTGTCCAGCCATGTGATGGACGAGGCCGCGCACTGCGACCGGTTGCTCTTGATGCGCGAAGGAGCGTTTATCGCCGACGAGACGCCCGCCGATGTGCGCGCACGAACCGGCACTCAAGACCTGGAAGAAGCATTCTTGCGACTCATCGAAGCCCAGTGAAGAAAGGCGACCATGTCCGCCAGCATCACACTGAACACCGCGAAACGCGTCGCCAATCAGCTCAGACGTGATCGCCGAACATTGGCGATCGTGTTCATCATTCCGCCAATTCTGATGACTTTGATGCGTTACGTATTCAACTCAGAACAACAATTCGACAAACTAGCGTTGCCGATGCTCGGAGTGTTCCCTTTCGTCATCATGTTCTTGCTTACCAGCGTCGCGATGCTGCGAGAACGCACCAGCGGCACCCTGGAAAGACTGCTTTGCACGCCAATGTCGAAGCTCGACATCTTGCTCGGCTACGGAATCACCTTCGCGACCCTGGCCGCACTACAGGCCGCCATCGCGTGCGCCGTCTCATATTGGTTTCTGGGGCTGGACACGGCGGGCGCCGCCAGCAGCGTGGTGATCGTCGCCGTAGCCAACGCCATCTTGGGAATGGCCCTGGGCCTATTTGTGAGCGCCTTCGCCCAAACCGAATTCCAGGCCGTGCAGTTTATGCCAGCGGTGGTGCTCCCACAATTGCTCCTTTGCGGGCTATTCACCCCACGATCATCAATGGCGCCTTGGTTGGAGAAAATCAGCAACGTACTGCCACTGAGCTATGCAGTCGAAGCACTTAACGAAGTGGGAGTCCATGCCGACTGGACCAGGACGTTGAGCCGAAACCTCATCGTGCTGCTCGGATTCGCGCTCGCATTCCTGGTCCTTGCCGCCGCCACGTTGCGACGCCGCACCCCCTAAAACGAACCGCGTCGCCGGCTCCACCACACAAACGCGGCCGCTCCCCCGGCAATAGCCAGCGCGATCGCCACCAAAGCACCAGGGCGCCTGCGGGCGGCATCCATTCCTTGGCGCACGTCAGCTTTTACCGCGGCACTGGCCCGCGAAGCCTGATGCCGCACATCCATTTTGTCGGTCAAACCCGCGATGGCTTCAATCAACGCCTCCCGGGCCTGTTGAGCATCCGCACGAATATCATCCGCCGTCAGCTGCGAACCATCGGATTTACTCATCGCCGCACCCCTTCAGAAATTGCCCGTACATCAGCCTTCAACCGATCCACTGTGTGTTCGGGCTTAGGTGGCAAAGCATGCTGTACCCGATTGCGGCCAACCAGCGCCATAATCCCCGCGACGACAAAGAGTGCTACCGCGACGATCAAAGCCGCCAACCATGCCGGCATTACCAAATCAAGCGCTATGACAGCGGCGATCAAGAGGATGCCCAAGCCATACAAAGCGAATAGACCAGCGCCACCAAACAACCCAGCACCTTGGCCCGCTCGTTTGCCTTTCTCAGCCATCTCCAAACGTGCCAAGGAGATCTCGTCACGGACCAGCCGCGGAATCTGCTCACTGACCTGCCGGACAAGATCTACCGTCGAGCGTTCCGGTGCAGGCCCCGATGTTGTCGGTTCTGCGTGGATAGCCATGATCTCTCACCTCCGTGGCGGAAAGTGGTCTATTCACAGCATGCCCAGCTCGTGGCACCAGCAAACGCTCTAACGCATAGTTACTACCGCTGGTGCGCTCACGTCCATATAGTCACCATCGCGATCAAGCAGCACAACCGCCACAGTGGCCTTGCGGGTGTTGTTTGAGCTATCTCCCCAGAAGATCGTTCGACCATCGGAGAGCTCCAGCGCAACTTGGGCTTGAGTGGGCGCGGTGATTGTGCCCAGCTCGGCACGCAAGGCCTCGGGGAGATCCGCCGCGACTTCTACCGCGGCTCGGGCCGCGGGATTGTTGGGTGTCAAATCGTCGACTTCGACCAGGGGTAGATCCGGCGGCTCTGGGACTTGTCGAAAGGCGACAGCTTCACGATCCACCAGGACGTATTGATCATTTTGGATGGTGAGCGCGACGGGTTTGCGTTCGGTAATCACAATGCGCACGGTGTTGGGCCAAGACCGGAAAACCTCCACGGTGTGCACCTCTGGAAGCTGGCGCACCCGTTCGGCGACAGCAGCGGTGTCCAGCCGCGCCAGCGGGGTGTCAGAGGGCACATTGGCTACTGCCCGCACTTCTTGCACCGTGAGCATCGATGAACCACGCACGACAACGCTGTGGGCGCCGAAGGTGGCGGTTCCCCACACAATCCACGCGGTGAGTCCAGTGGTGAGCGCAATGCCCACAGTGCACAGTTGGCCTACCGACAGCGTGAAACGCAGCCGCCACAAGTGCAGCGGAACACGGCGGGCCAGTATTTTCACTGGGCAGTTGCCCCAGCGATGGGTGGATCAGCCTGTTCTTCGCCCGCGTCAGCGGCGGTCAAAGCGTCCAAGATCTCTTCTCCCATCATCATGACCGGCGGTGCACCCATAGTGATTACCAGATCACCGACGCGTGCACGCTCTACGACACGGCCCGGCACCGCCGACCATGACGGTTCGAAGACAACATGGGATTCGGGCAGACTCATCGCCGCGGCCAATGCGGCCCCGCCCTCGCCTGGTCCGCGTTCTTCTCCCGGTCCGTAGACCTCCATGACGATCACTTCATCGGCAACGTCGAGTGCCGCCGCGATTTCTGCCTGAAACGCGCGTGTCCGGTAAAGCCGGTACGGCTGGAACACCACGATGACTCGACCTGATCCCGCAACTTGTCGCACGGTTTCAAGTTGGGTGTTCATCGAGGTGGGGTGATAGGCGTAGTCGTCATAGACCCGTACACCCGCTGCGATGCCCTTGAGCTCGAAACGTCGCCGCACGCCTTGATACGCGCTCAACGCTTCGGTGAGTTCAGCCGGTGGCATGCCCGCTACTAGACCGGCCAACAGCGCACCACCGGAGTTGAGCGCGATGTGTGCACCGGGCACACTTAGCTGCACGATGCCGACGGCCTCTCCGTGGTAGAAGGCTTGGTAGGTGCTGCCCGCGGCGTCAGCGACGAGATCGACAATGCGCAGATCGGCGTTCTCGGAACGGCCATAGGTCGCCGTATTGATGTTGCGGGATCGCGCGTAGTCGGCGAGTCGTGCGGCACCTGGATCGTCTACACACACCACCAAGGTGCCACCGGGCACGATCCGCTCGGCGAAATCAGCGAACCCCTTTTCCACGCCAGCAAGATCGCCATACGTGTCCATGTGGTCTTCTTCCACATTGGTCACCAGGGCGATATCGGGGTGGTAGAGCAGGAAAGTTTTGTCACTTTCGTCGGCTTCCACGACAAAAGAGTCGCCACTGCCATGGTGGGCGCTGGCACCAATGTCGGCGAGTTCACCACCGATCACGAAAGATGGGTCGCTGCCACAGCGTTGCAGCATGGTGGTGATCATTGATGTCGTGGTGGTTTTACCGTTGGTGCCACTGACCGCGATGACTTTGCGGTCGTTCATCGCGACCACGAGCGCCTCGGCCCGATGCAAAACACGTAGACCCCGGCGGCGCGCTTCGGCGAGTTCCACGTTGTCATCTGGAATGGCCGTTGAATATACAACGGTGTCTACGTTGTCTAGATTGCTCACATCATGGCCAATATGGATGGTCGCACCCAAAGCTCGGAGCGCCGCGATGGGTGGCCAATCGCGCACATCTGATCCCGTGGTGGGGATGCCTCGGGTGACAAGTAGCCGAGCTACTCCGTTCATGCCCACTCCGCCGATGCCAATAACGTGCACCCGCCCCAGATCTTCGGCCCGAAGCCCGGTGAGATCGTTATGGGTCTCGACAATCATGAATTCGCCTTCTTTCCCACCTGAGCGCAGGCACGCAACACCAACGCCCGCAACGCCTCATCGCCGTCGCGTTTCCCAAAACGTGCTGCCGCCATACTCATCTGTTCCAACGCCGTCTGGTTGGTGAGTAGCGGAATAAGGTTGTCGACAATCCATTCGCCGTTCAGGTCGCCATCTTCGACGAGCAGGCCACCGCCGGCATTCACGACGGGCTGCGCGTTGCGCCGCTGTTCTCCATTGCCCCAGGGCAATGGAACGTATACCGCGGGCATTCCCACTGCGGCGAGTTCGGCACAGGTCAATGCCCCGCCTCGGCACAAGGTCACGTCAGCTGCGGCAAACGCCAATTCCATTTCTTCGACAAATGGCACGGCGATATAAGGAGCGCCGGTGCCTTGCGGGATGTTTTCCAGCGTGTTGCGGGCGCCGATGACGTGGAGAACCTGAATTCCGGCGGCACCCAACGCGACCGCGGCACTTGCCACGGCAAGGTTGACTGAGCGCGCTCCTTGCGATCCGCCAAACACCAACAAGGTGGGTCGATCGGGTTCTAGACCGAAGAACGCACGTGCTTTGTCTCGTTGCGCATCGCGATCCAACGTGGCGATGGGATAACGCAAGGGCACGCCCACAACCTCGCCGGCGCGCATTTTCACATGGTCTCCACCGAGCCCCACGAAAGGCGTGAACCGGGCGCCAACTTTGTTGGCCAGGCCAGCGGGATTGTTTACTTCGTGAACGACCATCGGGGTGCCGCGACGCCACGCTCCCAGATAGGCGGGAAGGGCGACATAGCCACCGAACCCCACAACGACGTCGGCCTGGACCTTATCCATCACGGCACGGGCCGCGCTGACCGATCGGCTGATTCGGCCGGGGGTCATGAGCAGCTCCGCCCCAGGACGGCGCGGCAAGGGATAGGCGGGAATGAGCTCTAGATCCCAGCCGCGAGCGGGGATGATCTCAGCTTCCAAACCTTTGGGTGTGCCCAAGCAGGTGATGCGCACCTGTGGGTCATGCCGCCGCAAGCAGTCGGCAAGAGCCAGCGCGGGTTCGATATGGCCACCAGTGCCACCGCCGGCGAGCACCACGGAACGTGGATGCGCATCGGTCACTTTCTACCTCCAGGAGGGCTCGGCACACCGTTGGTGCGAGCCTGAGGGCGAGGCGAGGACTTTGTTAACGTGCGCCCGACAGTGCTGACACGGTCGCCGTTGTTTCGCTTGCCAGAGCTCGACGCTGTTACCTTAGCGGGCTTGCGCACTCGGCCGGTCAGAGCACTCTTCCCCGGTGAAGTCCCTGGCAGTGGCGGCAACGGGATTCGCGTGATGCGGGAAATCCAGTTGGGGCCACGTGCATGCAGTGCCGCGGCCGCCGCCGGCTCAGCCCGGGCAAAACATGCCAAAATACCAACAACAAACATGGTAAGCACCAAAGAACTGCCTCCGGCTGAAATCAGCGGCAATGGGATACCGGTGACCGGCAGGAGCCCAGCTACCTGCGCCATGTTGATGAATGCTTGGCCAGCCAGCCAAATGGTGCACGACGCGGCGGCTAGTCGTTGAAACGGATCCGCCACTCGACGAGCGATCCGCAAACCGGCATATGCCAATACGCCATACAAGGCGATTACCATCATCGCGCCGATGATGCCTAGTTCTTCGCCACTACTCGCGAAGATGAAGTCGTTGTGGGCCTCTGGCAAATATTCCCACTTGCCGCGACTTTGCCCCAAGCCGACGCCCCACCATCCCCCAGTGGACAAGGCGTACAACCCCTGTACTGATTGATGGCCAGCATCGTCTTTGTCGGCAAAAGGATCTAGAAAGTTCGTGACCCGCTCAAGTCGGTAGGAACGCGAACCAATCAACATGACCACGGCGACGAGCGACAAACCCCCTAGCGCGGCCAGGAGCCTAAACCGCACCCCGGACACCCAGAGCAAACCCGCCACGACCATCAGCAGGCACATCATCGTGCCCAGGTCATTAGCCCCCACCAGCAACAACACAATGCCGGCTACCGGCAAAAACGGGATCGCCAGTTGACGCCATTCCACCAACAAATGCTGCTTGCGCACCAAAATATCGGCGCCCCACAAAACCAGGGCCAACTTAGCCAGCTCGGAGGGCTGGAACTGGATCGGCCCCACCGCCAGCCAGCGCCCGTGGTCTCCCACACCCCAAGCGGGATTAACCAAGAGCGCGGCCAACATGATCACAGCGGGGATCAAAAACGGATATGCCAAATATCGATACCAATGCGGGCGAATAAGCATCGCGACCCAGAACGCGCACAGGCCTAGCACTGCCCACTTGACCTGCTTCAAAAAAACAGTGAAAGCGCTGCCGTTGGCGACAAAAGAGTCAATGCTTGATGCCGACAACACCATCACCAGGCCGACAACTAGCAGCAACAATGCACTACCGACCAGCAGATAAAACGAGGTCATCGGCCGACTTACCAACCCGCGCAGCGGGTTCGACCACATTGGAGTATTTGACGAGCCGCTCTTCTCGCTCGACGTACGCAGCGTGGTCATTAGATTCAAGACAAGCCCGCCACCGCATGCGCGAAAGCCCGGCCACGCTGCGCGTAGCTGTCAAACATGTCAAGTGAGGCCGCGGCGGGGGCCAACAGAACTGTATCTCCGGGCTTGGCCAAACGAGCGGCGGCATTTACGACATCGTGCATGGCACTATCATCGGTGCTCGCTACCTCCAGCACGGGAAGCCGTGGGGCGTGTCGGGAAAGCGCGGCCGAGATTTCCGCTCGATCCACACCAAGCAACACCGCGCCACTGAGCCGGGGGGCTACCGCCCGCACCAATTCGTCCACATCAACGCCCTTAAGTTGCCCACCGGCTACCCACACCACACGCTCATAGCTGTTCAAAGAGGCGAGAGCGGCATGGGGATTCGTCGCTTTGCTGTCGTCCACCCAACGAATGCCCTCGCGTTCGGCCACTAGAGCATTACGATGCGGCTCGGGCACATAGTTCGCCAAGCCTTTGGCCACCGCTTCCGCCGAGACGCCGTAGGCGCGGGCCAACGCGGCTGCGGCCAAGGCGTTAGCCAGATGGTGCTGCCCAGCGGGACGCACTGAATCCGCGGGGGCGAGCGGTACCGGTTCGGGACTGAACGCGTAATCGATAAGCATTCCATCGCGTATCCCCAGTTGCCCGGAAGCGGGCTCATCCAATGTGAACGTCACTCCCCCCATTGGCAAAGCTTGGCGAACTCTTTCATCATCGGCGTTTCCGATAGCCACCGAGCCGGTGGCTACCCCACGCCACATCGCATATTTAGCTTCGGCATACGCGGCAAATCCGCCATGCCAATCCAAATGATCGTCAGCCAAGTTCAGGACAACAGCGGCTCGAGGGGCGAGTCGCCGTGACCAATGGAGCTGAAAACTCGACAGCTCAACAGCCAAAACGTCATACGGCTCGTCGTCAAGAACAGCCGACAAGACTGGATAGCCGAAATTGCCGCATGGCGCGGTGCGCAGCCCGGCGGCCGTCAAAATTGACGCCAGCATGGTAACAGTTGTGGTTTTCCCGTTGGTGCCGGTCACGGCGAGCCAAGGAATTCGAGGACCGGCGGCATTCAAACGCCAGGCCAGCTCAGGTTCGCTATAGACGGTGATGCCACGAGAGATCGCATCGCGCACCAGCGGGGCGCTTGGGGGCCACCCAGGGGAAACAAGCAGAGCATCGACGCCTTCTGGAACGGTTTGCGGGTCAACCACGACTGGCGCCCCTAGGGCCGGCACATCGGTCTTGTTGGCGACAATAACCTGGGCACCCGCATCTTGCAGGGCGTGCATCATCGCGCGTCCAGAAATACCGGCTCCTCCAACAAGGATCTTTTTGCCGGCGTATTCGCTAACGGACGGCATAGCTCACCCCGAGGTAGTCGGCATAGAACGTTCCCAGCGCAATGGCTACACCCACGCCGGCGATGATCCAGAATCGCACGACGATGTTTACTTCGCTCCACCCGGCCAACTCAAAGTGGTGTTGCAACGGGGCCATTCGAAACACCCGCCGACCTGTGGTTTTAAACGAAATGATCTGGATCATGACCGACATGGTGATGATGAGGAACAGTAAACCCATTGGGATGAGCAGCAGTGTGGTGTGAGTACCCATAGCCAGACCGGCGATCAACCCGCCCAGGCCAAGCGCTCCAGTGTCGCCCATGAACACTTTCGCCGGTGAAGTGTTCCACCAGAGAAAACCGAACAGCGCGGCTGCACCACCCGCGGCGATGATGGACATATCGAGTGAGTCGCGTGGCTCGTAGCAGTACGGGTTTTTCGCACCTAGGCAGGTGTTTCGGAACTGCCAGAAGGCGATGGCGACGTAAGCGAGCAGCACCATGATCGAGCTACCGGTCGCTAGCCCGTCTAGGCCATCGGTCAGGTTCACCCCGTTGGCGGTGGCGATAACTACAAATGCGAAGAACGCGGCCGCACCGACAGGGGTGAGGTCTGCCCACGCCAAGTCTTTGGTGAATGACAAATGGTCCGACGCCATCGTCCAGCCACGGCTATTGGGAAAGTTCATCGCGGCGAACGCGGCGCCACCGGCGACGATCGCTTGGCCAACAAGTTTACTTCGCCCGTTAAGACCAAGGCTTCGACGTTTTCGGACTTTGATGTAGTCGTCCAAGAAGCCCACTAGACCCATGCCCACGAAAAGGCCAAGCAGTACCAAAGCGGTAACCGTGATACCACGGTCTTCTGGGTCCATAAATATTTGTCCAACGCCATAAGCGACGACGGTGGCGAAGATAAATACGACGCCGCCCATCGTAGGTGTGCCCGCTTTGGATTGGTGAGATTGTGGTCCTTCAGCACGAATCTCTTGCCCGACCTTGAGTCTGCGCAAGTAGCGAATGGCGATAGGAGTGCCAAAAATCGTGATGAGGAAAGCGGTTATCGCCGCCGCGAGAACGGAAATCATGCGGTTTCACCTGCGATTAGGTCCAGAGCGACGCGTTGCAGTCCGGCAGACAATGAAGCTTTTACGAGCACAACGTCATTGGCACGCAACTCCGTAGTCAAGTAAGCCAGCGCTTCCTGAGCGGTGGACACCTGGTGAGACTCCCCTCGAAAACCTGGGCTTTGGATAGCTCCGGCATGAATTGATGTGGCGTTTTCTCCGATGACAACCAGTCGGTCAACACCGAGTTCGGCGGCATAGGCGCCAATGGTTTGATGCGCCTCTTGCGCGTGTGGTCCCAGCTCAGCCATATTGCCGAGCACTGCCCAGCTGCGCTTTTCACCGGCGATGGCAGTGAGCGCGTTCAGCGCGGCCCGCATCGAGTCGGGGTTCGCGTTGTACGCGTCGTTGATGATCGTGACACCATCGGGGCGCTCGGTGACAGCCATCCGACCACCGGACAGCGCGGTCGCGTCGTTCAGCGATTTGGCTACTTGGGGTAGTTCAGCACCAGCTTCCAAGGCGACAGCTGCCGCGGCAAGGGCGTTGCTGACGTGGTGCTCCCCGAAGAGTTTCAACCGCACTGCTTGTCGCCCGGCCGATGTGACGAGGTCGAAATGCGCCCGCCCGTTGTGAAGAACAACATTTTCCGCACGCACATCAGCTTGTGCGCTGAGTCCAAAAAATACGGTGCGAGCCTTGGTGGACATCACGGCTACTCGCGGATCATCGGCGTTCAGCACAGCCACGCCCTCGGGCGGTAGAGCCGCAACAAGTTCTCCTTTGGCCTGTGCCGTAGTTTCGATATCCCCAAATTCGCCCAGGTGCGCGGCACCAACGTTGAGCACGACACCAATGCGAGGTGGCGCAATTTCGGTGAGCCAGCTGATATGCCCTGGACCCCGAGCCCCTTTTTCAAGAACGAGGAACTTGGTGTCCTTTTGGGCTCGCAGGACCGTGGTGGGATGCCCTAGCTCGTTATTGAATGAGCCGGGCGGGGCGATCGTCTGGCCAAGCGGAGCGAGCAACTGTGCGATCAAATCTTTTGCAGAGGTCTTTCCGGAAGAGCCAGTGATGCCCACGATGGTGAGATCAGGAAGCCGATCAACTAAATAACGGGCAAGTTTTCCCAATGCTTGCAACACATCATCGACGATGATCGCCGGCGCCCGAACATCTCGACTCGCCAAGGTTACGACCGCGCCAGCCCGCGTCGCGGCTTCGGCGAAATCGTGACCATCTACGCGTTCTCCGGCCAGCGCGATGAACATGCCACCAGCCGTGATGGCACGGGAATCGAATTCCGCCGGGGCACGCACAATGGCTTCAGGTGCGACCGCGCTCATGTGACCGCCTACAGCGTCAGCGATCTCACGCACTGTCAAAGGAATCATTCGTGCGCACCCTTAAGAGCCTGTGTCAGCGCTTTTCTATCGTCGAAGGGGTGTTTCACGCCCGCTATCTCCTGCCCAAGTTCGTGCCCTTTACCGAGCACGGCGATTGTGTCGCCGGTTCGCGCCAACTGCACGGCGCGCTCAATGGCGGCTAGACGGCCGTCGACTTCCAGCACTTGGGCCCGTTCGGACTCAGGTATCTGCCAAGCCCCTTTTAGCATCGCCTCGCGAATAGCGGCGGGGGGTTCGGAACGTGGATTGTCGTCAGTCGCGATAAAGATATCGGATCCTCGCACCGCGGCCGCACCCATCAGGGGGCGCTTGGAAACATCGCGATCGCCTCCACATCCCAACACGCAGATGAGCCGACCTTTTGTGACTGGACGTAGTGCGGACAACGCCTTCTGCACACCGTCTGGGGCATGGGCATAGTCGACAATTCCCAAAATGGACGCATCGAGTGAGCTCACTCGTTCCATTCGTCCAGGCACTCCGGAGCTATCAGCGATGGCCTGGACCGCGACCCGCACGGGCACACCCACACTATGTGCCGCGGCGATCGCCGCGATCGCGTTAGCCACGTTAAAGAGCCCAGGCAGGCCCACCGCTGCCGCGATGGTCTGCCCCTCTGGGGTGTGCAACAAAAACTCTTGCCGGGTGTCATTCCAGTTGGCACCGCTTGCCCGCCACTGGCCATGACCCCGCAACCCGAAAGTGACAGTGTCGTCTTTGAGTAGTCGTCGACCATACTCATCGTCGACGTTAACGATTTCTTGACTCGCCCGTCCGTCAAACAGCATCGCTTTTGCGGCGAAATACTCTTCCATCGTGTGATGTAGGTCGAGGTGATCAACACTTAGGTTAGTGAAAACTCCGGTAGCGAACCGCACTCCAGACAAGCGGCCCAAAGCGAACCCGTGGCTGGATGCCTCCATCACCACCGTGTCTACGCCTTGCTCGAGGGCATAAGCCAACAGACCTTGCAGTTCGGCAGCCTCTGGGGTGGTGCGGGATGATTCGATCGTGTGGGCGGCGATCCGAGTTTCTACCGTGCCGATGAGTCCCGTGGTGTGACCCGCGGCGGCAAGAGCCGCGTTGAGCAAATACGCCACGGTGGTTTTGCCATTTGTGCCAGTAATGCCAACGACCTTCACCGCATGTGATGGATTGCCGTATATCCAACTGGCTACCGGGCCGGCCAATTGGCGGGGTTCAGGCGTGACAAGTACGGGCACCGCGGCGTCGATTCGAGCCGCGCCAACCTCGTCGGTCAAGATTGCTCGGGCACCAGCGGCCACACTGTGAGCGGCGTAATCAGCGCCATGGGCACGAGCGCCGGGCAGTGCTACATATAGGTCGCCGGGCTGCACTAGGTTGCTGGATTGCGCGATGCCGAGGAGTTCCACATCTGGCGAGGCACCGGTGTAGTGAATGTTTGGATGTTCACGCAACAACGCGTGCAATGAGCGCGCCCTCACGTGACCCGGCCGCGGCAACTGCGTGGAACACATAGCAGCTGAGCCTATCCAGTTGCTTGGGCAAGGCTTTCAGGGGGCGCTGCATGCACGACAAAAAGCATTTTACCTCTCAAATTACGCATAAACCTGGAATGGCGGTGGATCCGTACCCGTCGGTGCTACTCCGTAGTGACGAAGCGTAAAACTCGCCAAATCCGAGAACGCGGGACCGGCAACCGAACCGCTAGTGCCCGTCGGCACATGGGCAAAAAATCCGATCGCATAACGCGGCTCGTCCGCTGGCACCACCCCGATAAACGAAGTCACGTCGCCCGGGGCGTACTTGTCATCAATCACTCGTTGACCCGTGCCGGTTTTACCCGCGACGCGGTACCCAGGTACCGCGGCAGTAGGTGCCGTGCCCTCGTCACTGACCACAGCTTCCATCGACTCCAACAACGCCTTTGCGTTGTCTTTGCTAATCACCTGGTCGCCGGCGTTTCCGCGCGCACTTCGTTTGTCTAGCTCGCCATCTTTGACCGTGCCCTTGACCAGAGACGGAGTCACTTTCTTGCCACCGTTACCCAAAGTGGCATACACGCCAGTCATTTGCAGCGGAGTGACCGCGACACCCAAACCGATTGGAATACCACCGTGGGATGGCCCGCTCCAGTTTTTAGGTGGCTGGACGATGCCCGGACTCTCAGTGGCAATCCCTGTCTCGCACGAGTCGCCGAGACCAAATTTCTGCTGATACTCATACAGACGGTCCGCGCCCAACTTGTCGGCGATCGTGATCGTTCCCACGTTGCTGGACTGCGCCAACATTCCCGGCACTGTCATGCCCGTGGTGTCATGCCAGTGAGTATCCCGGAAAGTTTCACCGCCCTTTTCAATCGTTGGCCCGATGGTCAAAACCGAATTTTTGTTGATTACGCCCTCTTCCATACCAGCGGCGAACGTAATCGCTTTATGCACTGACCCCGGCTCAACCACAGCAGAGGTCGCGATATCCACACGATCCTTCGAATCAGAGGCACCCGGGTTCGCGGCATCATAAGTGGGATAGCTCGCCATCGACAAGATTTCGCCCGTTTTTACATCCATCACGATCGCCGCGCCCATGAGCGCATCCTTGTCACGCAAAGTTTCGGCGAGAATCTTTTGCGTTTGAAATTGCAAGCTGGCATCGATCGTCAACTGCACGTCTTGTCCAGGGCGAGCTTCGACCTGCTTGTGGTATCCATCGGGAATTTCCTGCCCCCGCGCGCCAACTTCGAACTCACGCCGCCCATCTTTGCCCTTGAGCACATCATCAAAGCTCGCCTCGAGTCCACCCAGGCCATCACCGTCAATACCAGTGAACCCGATGATGTTCGCAGCTAGATCATGTCCAGGAACGTCACGACGCTGCTCCGCCAAGGTATAGATGCCAGGCAGCTCGAGGGCGTTCACAGCTTGACCTACTTCTGGGTCCAGTGAACGTGCTAGATACACAAATCTGATCGTGCCGCCCTTGTCGTTTTTCTTCCGGCTCAATTTCGTGGACAAGTCACTTTGCGGGACGCCAAGCAAACCGGCTAGTTTGCTGGCTGTCCCGTCTGGATCCTTCACAAACGTGGGGTCGGCTGAGATAGCCGTGGCTGGCACGCTGTGGGCCAATGGCTTTCCATTGCGATCCACAATAGAGCCGCGTGGGGCGTCAATATCTTGCCGCACTGTACGTACCTCAAATGCCTGCGCCGCCCACGCAGATCCATGAGTCACCTGCAACTGCACCAAACGACCGCCAAGAACGCCAAAGAACAGCAAAATGATGGCCAAACCAAACCGCAGGCGACGCTGCGGATTTCCCAATTTCGCTGGCGGAGCTACCCGAGGCGGCAAAGCTTTGCGGGGCTTTGGGCGTGAGGTTGGCTTTCCCGCGTTCCGAACCGCACGAGGGGGCAATGGCGGGTGAGGGGTGGTCGCTTTTTTAGCTGGGCGCCGCACTCGCTTAGCTGGTTCTCCCGCGGTGCGACGCCAACTTTCCTCCGGCACAACTATCCTCCCGCTGGCGACGGCTTGCCTTGCACTTCGCCACTTGGCAATTCAATGAAGGCAGGGGTGCCAGCATGAACCAAACCTAGTTGACGGGCGGCCCTGTCTATTTCACCTGGTGATTCCAGCTCAGCAAGGTCACGCTCGTACTGTTTTTCTTCCAGGTCTTTTGTTTTTGCTTCCCGTTTTAGTTCATAGAGGCGGAAGGCATTTTCGTTGATAGCCGTGTTCAACAGCACCAGCCCGACCATGCCCGACACAATAAGTACAAGCAGCAAGGCCACAAAGGGCGCACGTGGGCCAGTTTTCGCATCGGCCCCCAACAGGCTTTCGGTCTCAACCTGAGTGACGACCCGCACCCGACGCCGGGTGGGCTGCGCTGTATCAGAGCGGGTCGCGGTGCGTTTAGGCACCTCGTTGACTCGACGCTGCACCGGCACAGAGGCGTCTAGGGCCGCACGACGTCGAGGCGCGCCCCCTTTGGTCTCCTGACGAACAGGAGTGCTGCCCTCCTTACGCAAGACGTCGCTGGACCCGTTCACCGGACGACGTTTACGTGGCGGGGCGGCGACTTGGCGCACTGGCCGTTCCTGGCGCGTGGTGGTCATGCTGCCTCCCGAATTCGCTCCGCTACCCGCAGCCGCGCCGATGTGGCCCGCTTGTTGGTCGCGATTTCTGTCGCACTTGGTTTTTCCGCGCCCCGAGTGATGAGCCGCAGAACTGGCTCATGCCCGGGAAGTTCAATCGGCAAATCGGCGGGAGCGGTGCTGGTGGCGCCGGCTACAAACGCCTGCTTGACGATTCGGTCTTCAAGGGAGTGGTAGGACAGCACTGCGATCCGGCCGCCGACTCGCAGTCGACTTAGTGCGGCCGGTATTGCGCGGCTCAGCACGTCTAGCTCGCTGTTAACAGCGATGCGCAACGCTTGGAATGTTCGTTTCGCGGGGTGACCACCTGTAGTTCGGGTTGCTGCGGGGATGGCGTCGCGCACAAGCTCAGCGAGCCGCGCGGTGGAGGTAATGGGGGCTTTTTCACGTTCGCGAACGATCGCTTTGACCACTCGACGCGCGAAACGCTCTTCGCCGTATTGGGCAATGATGCGAACCAGTTCGCCTGGCTCATATTCGTTGACCATTTCTTCGGCGTTGACCCCGGTTGTTGGGTCCATTCGCATGTCCAATGGCGCATCTTGAGCGTAGGCGAATCCACGATCGGCCTCATCTAGCTGCAGAGAGGACACACCGAGATCGAACAAGATCGCATCCGCGCCGTCTGGACTTAGTTCGTCCAAAACTTCGGCGATGGAGTCGTAGATGGTGTGGACTATGTGGATTCGGTCGCGATATTCGGCCAGCCGTGCGGTCGCTCGAGCGATCGCGGCTGGATCCCGGTCCAGGCCCACCAGCGTCGCCTCTGGTGCCGCCGCCAATAGCGCCTCCGAGTGACCACCCATGCCGAGCGTTGCATCAACCAACACTGGCCGGTGTGCCCGGTCAGTGAGCGCGGGCTTCAGGACATCAACGATGCGGTCCAGCATGACTGGTACATGTGCTTGCGCGGCCGCGCGTGCTTCGTCGATCATCTCGCCCCCTTTTATATGTCGACGTATTCCACCAAAGCTGTTGTTGGTGGTTGGCCCCACCCGTGCCCCCCGGCAGTGATTGTGGCCTTTCGTGTTGCCAAGTCCCCACCCGCTCCGCCTGACACCGGGGAAGGTATGGCAGGTTGGGGCGGCTGGAGACTTGGCAACACGACATTTAGAAGATGCCTGGCAACACCTCCTCTTCGATATCAGCGAAGCTTTCTTCACTGTTTTCTAGGTAAGTCTCCCAAGCTGCGGCATCCCAAATTTCAACGCGGGTGCTTGCCCCAATGACTACGCAGTCTTTGCTGAGCCCGGCGTATTGACGCAAGTGCGCTGGGATAGTGACTCGACCTTGTTTGTCTGGCACTTCGTCGTGCGCGCTCGCGAAGAAAACTCGGCTGTAGGCACGGGCGGCTTTGTGAGTGACTGGGGCTTCGCGGAGTTGATCCGCGAGACGAGTGAACTCAGCGATTGGGAATACGAAGAGGCAGTGTTCTTGACCTTTGGTGATCACAACCCCGCCCGCCAGTCCGTCCCGAAATTTTGCCGGCAGGATGAGCCGACCTTTGTCGTCCAAACGCGGGGCGTGGGTGCCGAGGAACATGGCACTCCCCCTTCGCTTGGGTGAGGCCGGACCATCCGTGGCCCCACTTTGCCCCACTGAGCCACCACTGTACTCCACTCCGCACCACAGTCAACGATGTTTTGTACGTATTTGGGTGTTTATCTTCTAGTGTTTGAGCAGGTCAAAAGGGTGGGGGGAAATGGAGTGGTAATACGCGAGGTTGAGCTTCCTCTGCAAATCTCACGCTGAGAAACGGATAAAACGCTCGGAGTAATCGGACAAAGGGCCCACTTTGCCCGACCCAACCATCACAGTGGGGTGCCCACCCATTATTGTCCGGTAGTCACCGTCACCAATTTCTTAACCGTCGCCGAATCCCTGGCGATCAACGCCGAACCGTCATCGAGCAGCATGATGGGCCGCTGAATCAGCTCAGGATGCTTCGCCAAAATCGCCAACCAATCCGCAACTGGAATGTCGCTCTCCGGAGTCAATTGCAACTCTTCGGCCGCGAGTTCGTGGAATCGGGTTATCTCCCGTGGATGCCCGCCCAGCTTCTCGACGACCTCAGCGAGCTCCTCCACATTAGGAGGCTCAGCCAAGTAGTCACGCAATGTGTATTCCACGCCAGCCTCGTCCAAGGCGGCCTGAGCGATAGCGCACTTCGAACACTCGGGGTTGTACCAAATCCGCATACAACCAGAGTTTAGGAAAACCCCGAGCATCCATCGACGGCGGGTTCGCCGCTATTTAACCAACGTGACAATCCGCCCCGGCACAACAATAATTTTTCGGGGTGCCGCACCTTCAAGCAGCGCTGCGATTTTCTCGTCCGCAAGGGCAGCGGCCTGAACCGTAGCCTCATCGGCATCCGCTGGAACGGTAATCTTCGAACGCACTTTTCCATTGATCTGAATCGGATACTCGATCGTCTCCGCGATCAACAACGTCGGATCAGCCACTGGGAAATCGACATATGTCAACGAGTCCTCATTGCCCAACCTTCGCCACAGTTCTTCCGCGATGTGCGGGGCAAGTGGGGCAAGCATCAAAACCAACGGTCGCGCCAACTCGCGCGGAGTCCCTTGCGAGTGGTACTGAGTGATGTGATTTGTCAACTCAATCAACTTCGCAACCGCCGTGTTGAACCGGAGCAGTTCGAAGTCTTCCCGTACCCCAGCGATAGTACGGTGCAGCACGCGCAACGTTTCATCGTCGACCGGACCATCGACAATACGAGACTGGCCCGAGTGCTCATCTACAAACAGTCGCCATACTCGCTGCAAGAACCGTTGGGATCCAACCACGGCACGTGTTTCCCACGGGCGCGACGCGTCCAACGGCCCCGTCGACATCTCATACACGCGGAACGTGTCAGCGCCATATTGGTCGCGCATATCGTCCGGCGTGACAATATTTTTCAAGGACTTGCCCATTTTCCCGTATTCCTGGGTAACCGGTTGTCCTTGATAACTGAAAGTGCCGTCATCTTCTTGAATAACCTCACCGGCATTCACGTACGTGCCGCGATCATCGGTGTAGGCGTACGCCTGAATGTAGCCCTGATTGAACAAACGGTAATACGGTTCTTTGCTAGAAACCCGGCCAAGATCGAATAGAACCTTGTGCCAGAACCGGGCATACAGCAAATGCAATACTGCATGCTCCACCCCACCTACATATAGCTCACCGCCACCAGGATGACCCGGCGCCTGTGGGCCCATCCAATAGCGTTCCACTTCGGCATCAACAAATGCCTGCGAGTTCGTTGGGTCAAGGTAACGCAACTCGTACCAGCAAGAACCAGCCCATTGCGGCATCACATTGAGTTCACGACGGTATTGCTTAGGCCCATCCCCTAGATCGAGCGTGACATTCGCCCATTCTTGAACACGGCCCAATGGTGGCTCTGGATTTGAATGAGCATCATCCGGATCGAAAGTTCGTGGAGAATAGTCATCGACCTCGGGCAATTCCACCGGAAGCATCGATTCGGGCACAGCCACCGGCCCGTATTCATCGTGCAAAATTGGAAATGGCTCACCCCAATAGCGTTGTCGGCTAAATAGCCAGTCACGCAGCTTATAGGTAGTAGTTGCCTTACCGTGATTGTGCGCGGTCAACCAATCGATCATTTTTTGTTTTGCCTGGGCGACCTCCAGGCCATCCAGGAATTCTGAGTTGATTGCCGACCCGTCGCCGGTGAACGCTTCTCCATCAAAGGCATCTGGTGGCTGAACCGTACGCACTACAGGAAGATCGAAAACCTTGGCAAAGTCCCAGTCGCGCTGATCTTGGGCTGGAACAGCCATGATCGCACCGGTGCCATAACCCATCAACACATAATCAGCGATGAAAATCGGGATGTGCGTGCCGCTGGCCGGGTTGGTGGCGTAGGCGCCGATGAACACGCCAGTTTTCTCGCGGTTCTCCGCCGTGCGCTCTTCGTCGGTACGAGCGGCTGCTTGAGCCCGATACGCCTCAACAGCGTCAATAGGGTTGTGGAAGCCCTTCGTCCAGTGAGTGTTGCCGTGCGAAGGCCAATGGGGCCCGATCAACTTGTCGACAAGAGGATGTTCTGGAGCCAATACCAAATACGTGGCCCCGAACAAGGTATCCGGGCGCGTAGTGAACACAGAAATCGTTTCGCCATTGGCCACGAAGTCCACTCGGGCACCAGTCGATTTTCCGATCCAGTTCCGCTGCATCATTTTGATTGGTTCGGGCCAATCGAGCAGTTCCAGGTCGTCCAGCAACCGGTCCGCGTAGGTAGTGATGCGCATCATCCACTGGCGCAGGTTCCGTTTGAATACCGGGTAATTACCACGTTCACTGCGGCCATCGGCGGTGACTTCTTCATTGGCCAGCACCGTTCCCAGGCCTGGGCACCAGTTCACCGGCGCGTCACTGACATACGCCAGTCGGTAACTATCAACGAGTTTGCGACGATCGGCCTCGTTGAGAGCCGAATATGGTTCACCACTCGGGGTCAAGCGCGCCCCAGCTTCGAACTCGGCAATCAACTCGGCGATGGGACGAGCTTTGTCCTGTTCAATGTCGAACCAGGAATCAAAGAGCTGCAGGAAAATCCATTGCGTCCACTTGTAGTACTCGGTATCGGTGGTGGCGATACTGCGCCGCTGGTCGTGACCCAATCCCAGTTCGCGCAATTGCCGCCGCATGTTGGCTATGTTCGCCTCGGTTGTCACCCTCGGGTGTTGCCCGGTTTGCACCGCATATTGCTCAGCTGGCAGACCAAACGCGTCATAACCCAAGGAGTGCAGCACATTGAACCCGCTCATGCGCTTGTAGCGAGCGAAAACATCGGTGCCGATGTAGCCAAGCGGATGCCCGACGTGCAGGCCGGCGCCCGAGGGATAGGGAAACATGTCCAGTACGAATTGTTTTGGACGTTGTGCGATGTCAGCTTTGCTGGGGTCGGCGAGTAGCCCCGTCGGGTTTGGGGCTTCGAACGTGCCGTTTTTTTCCCAATAGTCCTGCCAGTGCCGCTCAATATCGCCCGCAAGCTCCGCCGTGTAGCGGTAGGCGGGGAAATCTGGCTGCTGGGTTGATTCGCTGCTCATCATGTCCTCTTTGCCGAAAGAAGTGACTCTAAAAACACAAAAGCCCCTCGCATTGGAGGGGACGCCGCACAAGGGTACGGCTTACTTGAGGAGAAGAGTCACAGCCATAAACAGGAACTATAGCGCTGAATGAATATTGGAAAATCTGGCCCCGTGACGGAGGATGGAGGAAAACTACGCCAAAACAGAAGAGGATGTCATGTCACGGACATTTCCGACTCCTGACCAGGCAGCTTTCGTTTTCGACCTCGATGGCACTCTCGTGGATAGCGTCTACCAACACGTCATTTCTTGGCAAGAAGCGCTCAGAGACGTCGGAATCGAGCTCTCCGTATGGCGGATTCACCGCAAGATCGGGATGAGCGGTGGTCTATTCATGCAAGGCGTTCTGCGCGAACTCCGTGAAGCTGGGCGGGAATTTACCGACCAGGAAGTCGAACAACTGCACAACCTTCACGCCAGCCACTACCTTCCCCGCGTCCCAGAAATACAGCCGCTCCCCGGCGCACGAGAACTCCTCGCCCACCTGAGCGAAGCGGGTATTCCCTGGTCCATCGCCACCTCAGGGCGACGCGTCGGCGCCGCACCCATGCTGGAAAAACTCGAAGTCGACCCACAACACCCCATGGTCACTCGTGACGAAGTCAAACGAGCCAAACCCGACCCTGACCTGTTTCTCGCCGGAGCCGCCGTCCTCGATATGGCGCCGAGTAACTGCATCGTCGTCGGAGACAGCATCTGGGACATGCTCGCGGCACGACGAGCCGGAGCGCTAGGCGTCGGTCTGCTATCGGGTGGATACGGCGAAAACGAACTTGAACGAGCCCACGCTTTTCGTGTGTACGCCGACCCTTGGGACCTACTGAGCCATTTGGACGAGCTCGGAATCAGAGCGGAGCGCTAACGCTGGAACGGCTGTTCCGGTCGTAGGTAAACTTTTGACATGTCTATCTGGCGGCGGCGTAAGCAATTACCAGCGCTGCGATGGGAAGATGAGGCCTTACTGTCGCTGGCGACGCTCAAGACGCTTGCTGATCCAGGGAATGCACAATCTGAAACCCAACGACAAGAACTCGAGCAAATTCTGACGAAGCTTTCGGATGCGGAACGAGAACTCACTCATCTCATCTCGCCACGAGTAGTCCGCCCCGATGAAAACACCCCCGGCCTGGTGACCAACATTAGACGGACCAACGCCTTACGCGATCTACTTGGCGACGGGCTACCGAGCCGCGATAAATACCACGGCTGGCAAGAGGTCACTGGGCCGTTTCATAAGATGCGCGCCGACGCGGCGAGAGATATTCGGATCATAGGCGAACTGGGAAGCCACGATCCCATCCTGCGGCACTTTGAAGCATCCCGTGACGAACTACGCGCGAACCAAGCGTTGCTACTTCATCGGACCCCCGGCGCAACCCTCGCAAAAAGCGCGCTCAAGCCCGCGCCTGGGTCGCACCACCACGGCAGTCCTGGCTCAAGAGAGCATAGGGTGGGATTCAGCTGGGGAAACACCGTCGCCGAC
>JABFVL010000084.1 GCA_013362805.1 Mycobacteriales bacterium
GCGGGTAAGTGTGGGTCTTGCTCGGCCGAAATCAACGGTAAACCGGGCTTGATGTGCATGACTCGCATGAGCACCTTCGATGAGGACGAGACGGTCACCGTGTCGCCTTTGCGGACATTCCCCATCATTCGTGACCTGGTTACCGATGTGGAGTTCAACTACAAGAAGGCCCGGGAAATGCCAGCCTTCGCACCACCGGAGGGCGTCGAACCTGGCGACTACCGGATGCAACAAGTCGATGTAGAGCGGTCACAAGAGTTCCGTAAGTGCATCGAGTGCTTCCTGTGCCAAAACACCTGTCACGTGGTGCGCGACCACGAGGACAACAAGGAGTCCTTCGCGGGCCCCCGGTTGTTCATTCGTGCCGCAGAACTAGACATGCACCCGCTGGACGCACGCGGCGACCGCAAAGAGATCGCGAAAGAAGACCAGGGCCTGGGCTTCTGCAACATCACCAAGTGCTGCACCGAGGTGTGCCCCGAGCACATCAAGATCACCGACAACGCGATTATTCCGATGAAGGAACGCGTGGTGGACCGCAATTACGATCCACTGGTATGGCTGGGATCAAAGATTTTCCGGCGGGACGCGGCGAATAAATAAAGCTCGTTAAATGTGGGGCCAGATGTATTCATCTGGCCCCACATTTAAATGCGTCGCCCTCGAAAGATATGTGATTTGTGAGTCAGGCGTCATATTGATTCAAGTTTTCGAGGAATTCCCGAGCGAAGCCTGACATCGACATAAAAGGCGTGCTTATCATGCGTTTATGACCTCTGAGGTGGATGTTGGGCAACTATCAGTGCAGGGCATGCGTCTTGTCACTGCACTAGTTGATACCTCAGGGCAAATCCTGTATGTGAGCGCAGGCGCCGAAGAAATTACTGGTTATAGCAATGCTGACCTCGTAGGCGTCAATTTCAACACCCTCTCTGGCAGCCCCCAACCCATGAGTTCCGAAGAACTGATGGAGCGAGCCCGCACCGAAGTTACCAACATCAGCCCCTTGAGACACGCCAATGGCACCATTCGCATGCTCGAATGGCGGGCGAGCATTCTGCCCCAACATCGCAATGGCGAGATCATTCTGGTGGTCGGCGTTGACGCATCCGACCTTGAACAAGCCCACAGCGATTTCGCGATGCTTGACGCTTTCTTTCATCAAGCCGCATTCGGCTTCGCCATTGTCGACCCGCAATTGCGCTACATAATGTTGAATCAAGCGCTTGCCGATATTAATAATCAAAGTATCGCCGAACACATTGGCCGACCACTACGGGACATCGTCGAATCACCAGACATGGAACTGTATGAGGCTCGACTTATGAGCTTGCTGGAGTCCGGCGAGCCAGTGCGGAACTTGCGGATTTCGGGGACAACTACCGCCGGGACGTCCGAACCCAAAGTATGGGGCGTGTCCTGGTTTCGCCTTCAAGACCGCAGCGGCTACGTCTTTGGGCTTTGCGGCATCATTTACGACATTACGGATCAAGAACAAGCCACGCTGGAAGCTTCTAGAACCAGATCTCGGTTCGCGCTGTTGAGTGAAGCCAATGCGGTTTTGGGATTCTCGCTAGATCTACAACGGACCGCGCAAGACTTCACCGACCTAACCGTCAATCGCTTCTGCGATGTCGCGATCGTGGACGTGCTCAGCGAGGTCGCTCAAGGTGAACCCCTTCCAGGCACATTGCAAGAAGACCACGTGGTGGAGCGAATCGCGGCCTCGAGCAAGCGCTGCAATCCAGATGTGGACATTTTGCTGCAGACAGAAGACCGCAAATTGAGCGAAACCACGGCGTTCTCAGCCGCCATGGCCTCGGAAAGCTCGCAGCTGATGAACGAGCCCACCGCCGACATGTTCCCCAATCTTCAGCCCGAAAAACTGGAAGCGGGCCGACGTCTGGGATTGAAGTACACGATCATCGCACCACTGCGCGCGCGCGACCTCACCTTGGGCGCGGTCACTTTCTTTCGTAACGAAGAGCGCAGCCCATTCACGAAAGAAGATGTCGCGCTGGCCAATGAGCTCGCTAATCGGGTCGCGCTATGCATCGAAAACGCGCACCTTTATAAGCAGGAACGACATGCAGCTTTGGCGCTGCAGCGCAGTTTGCTCCCCCGCGAGTTGCCCAAGCTCGCCGAAGCCGACGTGGGTTATGTATATCGGCCAAGCAGCGCGGCCGCACAGGTCGGTGGCGATTGGTGTGACGTTATTCCGCTACCCGGGCGCCGAGTAGGCCTGGTAATTGGCGACGTGATGGGTCATGGGATTAGCGCCGCCGCGACTATGGGTCGCTATCGGACCGCCGTACAGAGTTTGGCCTCAGTGGGCCTGGCTCCCGGTGTTCTGTTGACCCGTCTGAATGCCTTGGCCTTCGAAATTGGGGTGGATGTGATCGCCACCTGCTTCTATCTGGTCTACGACCCGGCACAGCATTACGCCACCTTCGCATGTGCAGGCCATCCACCGCCTTTGCTGTCTCCGCCAGGCGGTAAACCCACGCCATTGTCGCCTTCGGCCGGCCCGCCTTTGGGAACAACACGGGCGACCGCTTATACACCTACCTCGACTAGCATCGCGCCAGGCAGCACTTTGTTGTGTTACACCGATGGGGTGGTGGAATCGCGTACCGCGCCTCTTGAGGTGGGCATAAATAAGCTCGCGCGCCTTTTGGCGAACAGTTCTGGCACCCCTCAAGAGGTGTGCCAGAACATTTTGTTGAGCCTTCCCAGCGATAACGGAGATGACGCGGCCCTGTTGCTCGCCAGATTCAAAGGTTTGTAGTTCTAGGCGGCGGACCAGTCGTATGTAGCGGCGATCGGGGGCTGATACCCGGGTGGACCGTATACCAAAGCGATTTGGTCGTGGTCGCGGAAAATAATGCTCGCCGGGTCACCGTAGAACACGTTGCCGTTTACGTACGTCGTGACCACATTTTCATCGTCCGCGCATAGGCCACCAATTCCGTCAGGGCGAAGCGGGACACCCCACTCGGTGAAGAACTGGCCAAGTGAGAAGTCCTGCCATTGCGGGCCTTCGATGTGCACCACACCAGTTTCATCATGCGTGTGCAAATAGCTCACCTTTTTGCCGGGAGCGTCAATGCCGATATTCGCGGGAATAGTGACCTTTTCTCCACGATCGTAAATATCCACATGCGCGTGAATGTGCATCACGATGTCTTTAGGATCCATCATCTGGATGCCAGCGGCAGCACTCGCCGCGTATGGGTCGGCGGGCGCTGGCCACGGTGGCTTTTCACTGTTGCACTCTTGTTTATGACGATCCAGTGGCGTGTCAGCGGCCACGGCTGGCGTTGGCGTTGGCCCGAGCGCGATCACCGCAACCGCAATAGCACCTAGCACCGCTCTGGTACGAATTCGCAAAACTACTCCCCACAATGGACTTATCGGCACCAATTCAACCATTAACGAACTGAAATATCAGTCCGGCCGCCCTGACCTCGGAACACGATGGCCGGGATCGGGCTCAAGAGTCACGGCCTTCGGAGATGCCTGGATCGGTCCGCTTGACTGAGGGGCATCACGGTTCGCTGCGGCTGATTCGGTGCCGATCCAGCAAGCGCTTGAAGATGCTCGTTGAGCTTCATAAAGACCAACCCGGCGGTCGCATTGGATAAATAAACAGAGGGCAGCCATGGATTCCGCATGTCATCGACAAGATGCGGAGCAATCGGCAATGTGTGCCGCCCGAGCTTTCCCTCAAGCGCCGCCAGCCAACCCAAGGGTGTTTTTGCTGGCCGAGCTGGATCACTACCATCCATTTTCCAGCGCGCGTAGGTTTCGCGAACAAGCGCGCTCTGCTCGAAATCGAGTTGCAGGAACTCAGCATTAGCTCGCACAAGCGTCTCCTCAGCATTGATCGGAGCATCAAGGCCTGGGGCAACGATGCAACTTAGTAAGGTCCTATTGCCATCGGCGAGGGCGCTCGCGGCTCGCAAGGTGCGTAGGTCCTGATCTGGCGTAGCGACCCGTTGGTCCTCGATAGGCGAACCGCTCATCGCCTCGCGATAGAGCGAATCGCCTCCGGTATCGACGACAATGACCGTGTCGGCTCCGCCAACCTGATCGATGACAACCCGCAGAGACTGCGCTAGGTCAACCGCTGGATCATCGATGACAAGGAACATACGTTGATCTCCAGCCGGCACATGTTCCAGAAATCTGCCGGATCCCCGATGTTGTTCACTGATTTCGTGTACATGACCACTAGCGAGTTCACCATCGGGGTTAATAACAGTTCGTGGCACGCCGGAGGTGCCATCTGGTCCTTGTGAACTTGTCAGATGGCCACGCACCGAGATCACAGCGGAACAGTCCTTGCCAGTGTGGGCGAGGAGTTGAGCGACCATCGCCGCTTGAACCCCATCGGATCCACCCCCAGCACCGACCAACACAATTCGTTCACCTGGAATCTCATCAAGCGATCTCATCGTGGCGAGGACGTCTTTGTTGATGTGTGTGGGCGATTCGAGTGTCGTGCGAGCACCAGTGCCTCCGCGAATGATCCGAAGGTCGCTAGCGGCGACTCTGGCGGGTTGATCGACCACATTCCGGGCCAAATCTGCCCCAGTAACGGCAACGACCCCTGGGCCGGTTTGTTCGCGCAACGCGAGACGTGCCTGCTGGAATTGTCGAGCCAAAAGGCCAAACGTGTCCACGAGTGCTTGCTCTTGTGACGTTCCTCTTGCCACGGCCTCGTTTAAACTATTTCGCAACAGAACCGGGCCATAATACGGAAGAATCGCAATGTCAGGACCCGTGCCCGACACGGCGAGCTCTCGAGTGAGGATCAGCCGGTCTGCTGGATTCAGTCCATCTATCGCTTGTTTCACGATCTCTACTGACGGATTTTCTCGCAACATCGCCGTCAATCGAACAACCGCCACATCTGACGGCGCCGCTATCGAATAGCCCATTCTTCGAGCCCGAGATTGGAGATACTTCAGATAAGCGTCATCGGGGCCATACCCGGAGATCGCGTTCATTCCATCAACTGCGCGGGCCACGTCAAGGAAGTTTCGAGCCGTCGCTTCATCAACGGTGATCGAGCCATTGTGGATATTTGCTCCGCCCGCGCCAGCTACGTCGGCGAGGGCTTCGACAATCTTGAAATTCAGTACCTGAACTGGAGTCCCTGGTAGAGCCAACAAGTCAGCGGCGACCCCTTCGAGCTGGACGAATTGTGGAACATTGAAATCCGCCCGCATCGCGGACAGGATCAGCGCCTTTTCCGACCCATCCAACCTGCTGATGCTTGGAGTCAAGTCAGGGCAGCGTTCTATAGCGAGCAGCAATAGCCGATCGTGATCGTCTTCGTTCGTGCCGCATCGCCGGTTCACCTCAGCGATGAGCTTCTTCACCTTGAAGAGGTCGTTGTCAGCGACAAGAGCTTCCGCCGCCGCAAACCACCGATCCTCCTCGAGTGCTTCCTTTACGAACGTATGTAGCTCTTGGAAGGTTGATTCAGTGAGGCGGTTCGGCCATCCGCTCTGACATTCCGTGAAACTTTCGTAATCACCAATAACTAGCCACTTGAGCGCAAGAATCGCAACGAGAGTTCGGTTTACTTCAATGAGCTGTTCATGACTTGCCCGTGGAAAACGTTGATGAGCCAGTGTGGATTGTGAGCTTCCTCGATGTGTTTGATCTGGGCTGGTCGCAACTTCCCCTACCAGTTCAGTTAGTTCTGGGTAAGTGTCGAAGTATTCCCGAATATTTATTGCAGTCACCGCGATTTTCCGCCATCCCTATGCAACCCCGTGGTCAGGTATTTGAGCCATTACTGTGTCATCACGCGGCTTACACGTTCGGCAAATACCCGTGAGCTCGCCCACAATCACGTTGACCACACGGTGTCGGCCGTCGACGGCGAAGAATTACCGCCGACGGCCCGTTCATAGTCTGCGCTATCGCGTTGACACCAGCTCGCTCTTTGAAGTCAGCACCGCGGAGGCAGCGGGTGAGGGAGCCACAAACAATGCTTTGGCCGCCCAACTAGGCAACCACCATGTCCAGCGTCCGGTGATTGCCGTCAGCGCGGGGACCAACAACATTCTGATGATCGTGGCATCGAGCAGAATAGCCGCGCCCATGCCAGTCGCCATCACTTTCACGTCCACCTCTGGAATGGCGGCCATGGACATGAATGCCAAGAACAAAATCAGCGCCGCGCAGGTGACGAGCCGACCAATGCGCCCCAAGCCGGTGACGATCGCATCTGAGGTGGAGCCCGTTTCGTCGTATTGCTCGCGCATCCGTGATAGCAAAAACACTTGGTAGTCCATGGATAGCCCAAACAAGAACGCGAAGGTCATCAGCGGGACCCAGGTGGTGACGGAACCCAAGGCCGCCACGCCCCAAATTTGCTCGGAACCATAGCCTTCTTGCCACACCAGGACCAGCACCCCATATGCGGCACCGATAGACAGCAGGTTCACCACAATCGCCTGCAGGGCCAGGACTATCGAGCGAAACGCTCGCACGAGCATCACAAACGTGATGAGCGCGATCAACGCCAACATCAGCGGGAACGTTCCATAAGTGGAGTTGATGTCAGCGATCAACAGAGCACCGGAGCCACCCACTCGCACTCCGGAGAATTGATCCATCGCGCCTTGCACGTTCTCAACTACGTCGCGCCCGTCAGTTGTCATCGTCTCCACAGTGGGCAGCACCTGCACCAACGTCGCACCATCACGTTGCCACGCCTCAGTTGTGAGTACCGCGAACACGCCATCGAGATCGCGGAGCTCACCAGCTATGGCATCAGCGTCCTGTCCCGCCGGAATCAACACTTCGATCGGGGTGAGCACGCCGGTGGGGACACCATGGGATTCCAAAGTGGTGAGCGCGGCCCGGGCCTCGCCGCTTTGGTTCAACGAGTCAGACGGGGTGTAGCCCAGCTGCATGGTGAAGGCCACCACACCCAGGGGCACTAGCACCACCAGAGCGGCAACCGTAGACAACCAAGGGCGCCGTACGACACCAGTGGCCCAACGCGTCCACACAGCCGAGGCTTTTTTCTCTTTACGCAGTCGCGGCCAGTCCAGTTTGTCCCC
>JABFVL010000068.1 GCA_013362805.1 Mycobacteriales bacterium
CTACTCAACAAACAACCAAGTTGCTCGTGGGTTTGGCCGTCATCATTGTCACTGCCCGACTCATGGGCGCGGCAGTCAAACGGATCGGCCAACCGCCAGTCATCGGGGAGATCATCGCCGGAGTCGTCTTAGGCCCCACAGTGGCGAGCGGCGCGATCTCCGACGCTGTGTTTCCGAAAGATATTCGATCGGCCTTATCAGCATTAGCCACATGCGGCTTAGTGCTGTTCATGTTCATGGTTGGTTTGGAACTCAACCGTTCCACTATCAGTAAAAACGTCAAGGTAGGGATAAACGTCGCAGTCGGATCAATGGTGCTCCCTTTCGGGCTTGGAGTGGCCCTGGCCTACTTCTTGCTGCGTAACCATCCTCATGATCGCCCGCTAGCCTTTGCTCTGTTTATGGGCACGGCGATGTCTATCACGGCATTTCCCGTGCTCGCCCGTATCTTGTCTGACCACAACATGATCCGCACGCCTGTTGGGGCTTCTGCTCTAGCAAGCGCGGCGATCGGTGACGTTCTCGCTTGGATCGTTCTCGCCGGTGTTGTGACATTCGTTGGAGGCAGCGGCGCAAGCCTGTGGCTATTGGCGCTAGTTGGTCCATATCTGCTGGTGATGTGGTTCATCGTGCGACCGCTTCTACAAAAGCTCGCGACCAAAAGCCAATCCAATAGCTCACTGAGCACGGCAGCTCTGGCAATTGTCGTGGTCGGCTTGTTACTTTCAGCCGCGGCAACTGAGCACGTGGGCTTGCATTACATTTTCGGCGCATTCTTATTCGGCGCGATATTTCCGCATAAGAGCGCGGAAAATATCCGCGCCAACATTTTGCTTCACATTGAAAAACTCACCGCTGTACTGCTTTTGCCCGTGTTCTTCGTGGTCGCTGGAATGCGCGTGAATTTGACGGACATCGCGGTCACCGGAATTCTGGAACTTGCGCTGATTCTGCTAGTAGCGGTTGCTGGGAAATTTATTGGCGCGTATGTGGGCGCGCGGGTAGGCGGCACAGAGCCACATCAGTCATTTGTGTTGGCAACTTTGATGAATACCCGTGGCCTCACCGAGCTGATCATTTTGTCGGCAGGACTTGAATTGGGATTGATTAGCGAACGCATCTTCGCATTGATGGTCATCATGGCAATTGTTACTACTGCGATGACGGGACCGATTTTGCGAATCCTCACTCGCACCCGGAAGGAGCCGGCGACATCGCCGCCTGACTCGGATGAGCACCCGCATGGAGAAGAACACGTCTTAGGAGAATCTGAATCAACGAAACACCAGTTGGCATAGTTTTCCCCAGCAGGAAGGGCTATCCACAATAAACTCATGCTGGCGGCTGGAGTCCAGCTTCGCGCGAATACTTCGATCCATGCGACGACATGTTTTTCTGGCGGGGATTCTGGCCGCTATGTGCTCGACAATTTTGCTAGCGTCACCCGGAGCCCGGGGAAACCCAAGCCCACAACCCGTGCCATCGATGGATTTTCAATGGCCGCTTACACCCCAGCCATCAGTGCTTACTCCATTCCAACCACCGGCCCATAGCTATGGCCCAGGCCACCGGGGCGTCGATCTCGCGGCTGCCCCGGGCGCACCCGTTCTAGCCGCAGCCCCCGGCACTGTCACATTCGCGGGCCCCGTCGCTGGCCGAAACGTGGTGTCTATTGACCATTCGGGCGGCCTGCGCACAACCTATGAACCCCTCACCCCAACAGTAAGCGCTGGTCAGCGAGTTCAAGCGGGGCAGACGATCGGCACACTGAACTCAGGGCACTCAGGATGCTCTCCTTTAACATGTTTGCACTGGGGGCTCCGTGAGGGCGAAAACTACTTGGACCCCTTGTCAGTGCTCGATCTAGGCCACATTCGACTATTGCCGCTGAGCTAAGCGCGGGGGTGCGCCTGCTCGTAAACAGCTTTCAAACGTTCGGCGCTGACGTGGGTATAGATCTGAGTCGACGACAAGCTCGCATGACCCAAAATTTCCTGCACCGCCCGGAGATCGGCACCACCATCAATGAGGTGCGTAGCAGCGCTGTGCCGCAAACCATGCGGGCTGACCTGGGGCAACTGAGCTCGCCGAGCCCGCTCGCGCACAATCTTGCGAGCCATGGTCGCGCTCAATCTTCCGCCGCGCTCACCAAGCAACAGCGCCGTTCCGCTCAGCTCGTTCTCCAAATCGGGTCGACTCCATTTAAGATAGTCGCGCAATGAATCCGCTGCTGGCGCGCCATAAGGAACAGCGCGCTCTTTATTCCGTTTACCTACCACGTTGATGACGCGGCGCTCCATGTCCACGTCCTGGACATCTAGGGCGATCAGTTCGCTGATCCGAGCACCGGTGCCCTATAGCAGCTCCAACAAGAGATGGTCTCTGAGATCGATGGGCCCATCGCCCTCAGCACTTTTCATGAGTTCAACAGCCTCGTCAGCTTTTAGAACGACGGGGAGATGACGCGGCACTTTCGGAGATGCCAGCAATGGCCCAGGGTCATGCTCGAGCAGATTGTGTTCGTACAGCCACTGAGTAAACACCCGGGCGGCAGCGGCTCGCCGAGCAATTGATGCTGGCGCCGCACCCCCACTACGCAATCGCGCCAGCCAACTTCTCAACGCCGACACGTTTATAGCGGACAATTCACTGCTGCCGAGCCGTTGCACATGATCAAGCAGGCTGACCGCATCAGCCAAGTAAGAGCGGATGGTGTGCGCGGAACGGCCTCGCTCTAGCTTGAGATAGTCATGAAAGGGACTCAACGGAGCGGCCAACGACCCGAGGAGATTCGCGCGAAGGGCTTGCGTGGACATTGCTATACCGTGACTCCAACACCCACCAGCGTCAAGCGTCACAGTGACCTTAGCCAGCCGACATTCACACAATCTCCGGCACCCGCGTGCAATTCTAGATTCAACGGCTATTCGTGCCGGCCAGGCTTGTCGACGCTAGTGCACCTTGTTAATTCGTCCGACGATCAGCCTGATAAACGGAACTTAGGCGGGCTCTTCCTCCCACATCGAAACCGAAGTCACGTTTTCAGCTGATATGCACTCATACTTTCAGTCATTTTTTGAGTATCTTCGTAGCCTTACATGCCCGATTTATGACGCAAGGTCGGCTTTGCTGGCAGTGGACAGTAAACGTTAATGGGACAGTTTTATGCGTGCCCGCTAGTTAGGCTTCTTGCATGTGCAGGCTATTTGGAATGACGAGCGGACATCATCCAATCCGTTCAAACTTCTGGCTCTTGGATGCGCCCAGGAGCATGCGCGAACAGAGTTATCGCATGCCAGATGGCGCTGGCATCGGCTGGTTCACTCCCGATGGAACACCGATGCGGAACCGGGCGCCTGTCCCAGCACATCAAGACCCCACCTATGAGAACCAAGCACAAGACGTCTCTTCCACGATGTTCGTCTCGCACATCCGCTACGCCACTACTGGCGAGGTGGACGTCCACAACACGCACCCGTTCCAGATGCAGGACCGGCTCTTCGCTCACAACGGCGTAGTCAAAGGTCTGGATGTGTTGAAATCCTGGATCCCCACCACTTACAGAAGCCACATTGAAGGAGGCACGGACTCCGAACTAGTCTTTGCTTTCATCACTTCTGAAATCGCACGGCTCGGCGACACCACCGCCGGACTTATTTCCGCGATAACACGGATTGGCGCCGAACTTCCGGTCTACGCCTTGAATGTGATTCTGGCTGAAAAAGACAAAATGTGGGCCTTGCGTTACCCCGATACGCACGAGCTTTGGGTATTGCCCAGTGTTGGCGAACAGTTCTTGAGCTCGGACAACGAGCTGATGCGCGTACACGCCCGAGATGGGGAAGACTTTCCCGCCGTCGTGATCGCCAGTGAACCGCTGGACCATAACCCCGCTTGGCGTCTCATGGCACCTGGTGAACTGCTGGTAGCCGATGGGCTGCGGACTTCCTCGCACTTTCCTTTCGAGGCGCCCCGGCACCCGCTCACAAGAGCTGATCTCAGCATCCATGAAATGGCGGCCCAAGAAGACGCCCAGTCAGAATTGGCTCTTGTTTAACGTTTCAAATTTTCGACCAGTTTCTACTCTGGAATAGTCGCTATCGCATCTATTTCGACCAGCGCGCCTGGGCGCGCGTGCCCCGCAGTCGATATCACCGTGATAGCAGTGCGTTGATTGCCCCATACTGACCGAGACGCCGCATAACCCGCTTGCACGTCAACCCCGTGAACGAGATGAATATTGAGTTTGACGACATTCTCGGGTCCAGTTCCCGCGGCAGCAAGCACAGTCAACACATTGCGCATCGCTTGAGCACTCTGCGCCTCAACTCCCTCAAGCATGTTCCCCCTACCATCCGTGCCCAACTGTCCGCCGACATAGAGCGTCTTGCCAGCTGGAGCGATCATTCCTTGGGTAAAGGCCGGATTGGAGGGAAGTTCTTTCGGGTCCACCGGTACAGGCTTTGCGGTCATGACAGCCATCGTAAAAGGGCAGTGCATGTTTCGAACGAACGTCAACGATCTTCGGCGGTTCGGCACTATAGACAACCATGAACACGTCCGAGGAAGCCCAACTTTAAGCCACGCCGCTAACCTACGTACCCGCTTTCTTGAGTTTCCTCAACAGGCTTAGGCACCTCGAGGTCCCCGTATGGCCCCACGAGCTCAATCACGTGCTGTGCCGTAGTGACAAGTTCCCCACGCCACTCCCGAATTAGCTCATGAGCTCCTTCAGAAAGAGCTGACGTGATAGGTCCCGGAACCGCCATCAGTGCCCGCCCCAGATCAACGGCGTAGCGGGCGGTTGCCCGACTTCCGCTTCGGCGGGCCGCTTCAACCACAACCGTCCCCGCTCCCAAAGCCGCGATCACTCGATTGCGCACCAGAAAATGATGACGCGCCGGGCGCGTCCCCGGTGGCCATTCACTCATCACCAAGCAACACTCAGCGAGTTCCTCCAGGAGATTCGTGTTGCCCGCCGGATAAGGCACATCCACTCCACATCCCAAAACCGCAATCGTCGGCCCCATCGCAGCAAGAGCACCACGATGAGCCGCGGCATCAATGCCATAAGCCGCGCCCGACACCACCGTCCAATCACGCCTTGCCACGTCATAGCCCAATTGCCGCGCCGCATGAACCCCGTATGGAGTGCTGGCTCGCGCTCCCACCAGCGAAATCGCGCGTCGCGTTATCGCCCCCAGCTCAAGGGGCCCGCGTATCCACAAACATAACGGGGGTGCGAGATCAACATCAGTCGTGTCAGATAGCGCACTCAGATCATTCAACGACATCGGCCATTGCGAATCCGTGGGGATTGCGATGCGCGCACCCACTCGATCAGTGCGCTCCAGGATGGCTTCGGCCCAGTCCCATGGGTTCGCGCCATTAAGCCGCTTCAGCGCTGTTCGATGCCAGGATGCACTGCCTGCACGGGAACGCAGATGTTCGATAGCAGCCACTGCACCGAACCTCGCGACAAACCCGCTGAGGTCTCGCTTGCCAGCGTTGCTAATCGCCGCGAGAACAGCCCGGGCTCCCCGCTCGGAATCGTGAACGCTCATGCCAACGTCCGGAGGCGCATCGCGAGGGCTAGCGCTATGTCTTCGCGCACGGGCATCGATCGCCCCGACAAATCAGCGAGAGTCCAAGCGACCCGCAGCACGCGATCGTACCCACGAGCGGACACCAAGCCTTGCTCCAAGGCCCGATCCAACTCGGAGCTCACCTTCATCGGCAGCCTGAAGTCGGCGCGGAGCGCATGAGCGCTGACACGAGCATTCACGTCCCATGTTTTTTTCGCCCATCGGGCCGCAGCGGCACTGCGCGCCTGTTCCACTCGAGCGGCCACCTGGGCAGTGGTCTCTCGCCCGTTCTGGTCGTATAGGGACGCCGCGCTCACCGGTGGCAGTGTCACCTGAATATCAATTCGATCCAGTAAAGGCACCGACAGTCTCCCCAGGTACCGTCGACGTACGCTCGGCCCGCACTCACACTGTTGCTGTCCGCCAGCCCCACAAGGACAGGGGTTCGCGGCAAGGACAAGTTGGACCTGCGCTGGATATGTGACAACCCCTCCCGCGCGCGCCAACGTGACCTCCTGACGCTCTAGCGGCTCGCGCAGCGCGTCCAAGGTTCGAGCCGCGAATTCTGTTGCCTCATCCAAGAAAAGAACACCATGGTGGGCCAAGCTCAGCGCACCTGGTTGAGCAACGCCCGCTCCACCTCCCACGAGTGCCGCACTTGTCGCGGTGTGGTGAGGTGCCTGAAATGGCGGCACTCTCATCAGCCCAGGAATGACAGTTCCTTTTCCGGCTATGGAATGCAGCGCGGTCACCTCAAGGGCCTGCTCGTCGGTCAAACGTGGCAACAACCCGGGAAGGCGCTCGGCAAGCAACGTCTTCCCCGCGCCAGGCGGGCCGAAGAAAGCCACATGGTGTCCGCCTGCTGCGGCCACCTCCATAGCCAGGCGGCCGATCTCCTGCCCAGCCACCTCCGAGATACATGGTGATTTCGTTGGTGGCACATCGGCGATGGCTTGGGGAGCGCGCGGGCGCACCTCACCTCGAAGCACCCCAACAACTTCGCGTAGATCAGTCGCTCCGATGACTCGAGCGCCTGGAACTAGCGCCGCCTCCGGGGCTTGTATGTGAGGCACGACCACCCTGGTGCATCCAGCACGAACGGCCGCCATGATGGCCGGAAGCACCCCTTGAACTGGACGTAGCCGCCCGTCGAGCCCTAGTTCGGCACAAAAAGCCGTCCCGGGCGATGCCTCCATATCCAGACAACCGGCCGCGCTCAACACCGCGATCGCCACAGCCAGGTCATAGGCGGAACCTCTTTTGGGCAGCCAGGCCGGTGAGAGACCAACAGTGGTTCGATGCGGCGGCCAGGGCTGATCCGAATTGACAACCGCGGCCCGGACCCGATCGCGTGCCTGAACGACCGCGGTGTCGCCCAATCCAGTGATAATGAAATTCGGCAGCCCATGCGCCAGGTGTGCCTCTACCTCAATGAGATGCCCGTGTACGCCATGAAGTCCTACGGCGTGAGTGCGAGCAAATCCGGTTACCAGCGTGTTGGACACCTAAAACACCCCAATGAAGTGTTCTACGTCAGCCGGTCCGCAAGAGTGGGGACGCACGCTCAACACATCAAAACGCACACCCACTCTATGCAAGTTCGATTTCGCTAACCATTGGCTCGCGGCAGCCCGCAGTTTCTTCATTTTCGCCGCGTTGACAGCTTCTTCTGGCGGACCAAACCGTTCGCTGCGCCGAGTTTTGACCTCACAAAACACCACGACAGGACCGTCGCGGGCAATAATGTCGAGCTCGCCTTGGGCGCAGCGCCAGTTTCGCCCCAGGATGGCATATCCCGATTCACGCAAGAATCGTGTTGCGATCTGTTCGCCGAACCGACCCGTGTGCTGGGTAACAGCTGTCACTGCCTCTCCTCTCGTGGTGCTCCTGCTGGAGCTACCCGAGAGTCTGCGCAATAGCTGAGTGGCTTTCCAGCGCACCACGGCGCGCTGTGGATGAAGAGGCTGGCTGTGGAAACCGGCGGTTAGCTACCAAAATTAGGTGTGTCTGGCAGGGATATATCCGGCTTCTCAAGCTCTTCAACGTTCACGTCCTTGAACGTCACCACGCGAACGTTTTTGACAAATCGAGCGGGACGATACATATCCCACACCCATGCGTCTGACATCTCGACCTCGAAGTACACATCGCCATCTGCATTGCGTACATGCAAATCAACCTGATTCGCGAGGTAAAAGCGCCGTTCAGTCTCCACAACGTACGAGAACTGCCGGACTATGTCCCTGTATTCGCGATAGAGCTGGAGCTCCATCTCGGTCTCATACTTCTCAAGATCTTCGGCGCTCATCTGATTACGTCCTCCACGGCCATCTCCTGATTGTGTCGCACCATGCCCGTTGCCGGGAGCCCCGACGCCTTCGTGTTGCTCTCGAAGGCATGACCGGAGGTTTGAGCTACAGCTCTCACATTCGCATACCGCATCCGGTGCTCGGGACACGGCCCCCAAGCCGATAGCGCGGATTGGTGCTCTGGTGTGGCGTAGCCTTTATGCTGGGCAAATTGATATTGAGGGTACGTGTGATGCAATTGTTCCATGAGTCGATCACGAGTGACTTTCGCAAGTATTGAAGCAGCCGCGATGCATCCGGCGATCTGATCTCCCTTCCATACGGCCAGGCTGGGAACCGTTAGCCCACCCACAGTGAACCCATCCGTCAACACATAATCGGGCCGCGTTGGTAGTTGCTCAACCGATTGCCGAAGCGCGTTCACATTTGCCACATGAAGGCCGAGCGAGTCCACGCTTCTAGCGTCGATGGTGACGATGCTGTAGGCCCGGGCTCGGGCGACAATATCGTCATATGCGGCCTCACGCGCCGCGTGCGTTAGTTTTTTCGAATCAGCGAGAATCTCAAATTTCTCGGCCCCCGACAGCACTACAGCAGCAGCAACCAGCGGCCCGGCGCATGCCCCTCGACCTGCCTCATCCGCCCCCGCGATGAGCTCGAACCCACGGCGCCTCAGCGCACGCTCATAAGCGTGGAGGTCCTTGCCTCTCACTGGCTCACGAGTCGAAAAAATCATTTCGGGTCAGGAATGTCATTAAACTCATCGGGAACTGAGAGCATCTTCGCCCGGTCTAGCGGCCAGAACACAGAAAACGCTCGACCAACCACGCTATCCACACTAATAGTGCCTTGGTCGGCATTCATGTGGAAACGCGAGTCGGAAGAGCCGGCCCGGTGATCGCCCATCACAAAAAGTCGCCCCTTGGGCACCGTCACGTCAAAGCGTTGGTTGGACGGTTTATTACCTGGATAGAGGTAGGTCTCTTTCAGGGCCTTGCCGTTGATTGTGATGCGTCCATCGTCGTCACAACACACGATATGGTCGCCGCCAACGCCGATGACCCGTTTGATGTAGTCGTCTTTCCCATCAGGCACATCCCACGTTTTAGGCGGTTCGAAAACCACAACTTCACCGCGATGCGGGTCACGGAAGTCATAGATGACTTTGTTTACCAGCACACGATCGTTGGGTAGAAGCGTCTTTTCCATCGAACTGCTCGGAATGTAGAACGTTTGCAGGAAGAAGGTTCGAACTACTACCGCAACAATGACGGCTACCAACACCAGAATTGGTAGTTCGAGCCAGAAAGACCGTTTGCGTTTCGCGGCTTCCTTTTTCGCTTTGTCCGCGGCGGTCTTTTCAGTGACGGCCCGCTCAGCGCTCACCGGGTGTCCCGCCTGCTGGGTGGCTGCGGGGTCACTCACGCCCGACACCGGCCGAACGCCGCCGTCGGCTTGGGTGGCACCAACGTCGCCGGCACTTGCGGGCGTTGGTTTGTTGTGTGGGTCCTCGCCGTTGGGTGAAGATGACTCACCGCGTTCAGGCGTGGGGCTTTGGTCAGTTTCCGGCATCACCAGCGCAGCCTACAGTGCCGGAGCCAGCTCACTTAGGGCGGCAAACCCACTTGGAGCGCCGATTACCACCAAAACGGTCAGTTACTGTGGGGAAGCGCCTCACTGCGAACAGTGCCGCACCAAGCAATACTTGCTGGGGGCCGCCCGCTAGCGTTTGCGGCGAATGCCGCACTTGTGCGAATGTGCCTGGCACATCCAAGGAACCCCAGTGGTTAATTGGCCACATTTTGACGAATGCACGGCCCAAAACGTTCTTAATGGGAATGGTCCCGCGCCACCGATCACCCATATAGGCGCGTGAATCTTTGGATCTCCCCCGGTGATCGCCCATCACAAAGAGCCGACCGGCCGGCACCGTAATCGGGCCGAAAGATCGCTCGCTGACCGGATTGTTATCAAATATGTACCGTTCAGACAGGCTAGAGCCATTCACCATGACCTGCCCCTGATCGTCACAGCACTCAACGGTATCGCCAGGAGTTCCGATGACCCGCTTAATGAAATCTTTTTCAGTGGGCTTGCCTAGGCCAAAAAGATTGCCAACCGCGCGAACAGACTTGGTGAGCAAGCCGGAATCTTCATTAACGTTGATTTCCGGCGCCCACGAATCTTCGCCGCGGAATACGACGACCTCGCCACGCGCGGGCGCCCTGAACTTATAAACGACTTTGTTAACCAGGACCCGGTCACGAATTTGCAGCGTTTTTTCCATCGAGCCGCTCGGTATGAAAAAGGACTGCACAAAGAAGGTTCGAACCAGCAGCGCAAGTGCGAAAGCCAAGATAACCAGCAGTGGGAGTTCTTGCCATAAAGGCAGCTCAGGCCGCCGAATCCGGCGGCCTGAATGGGTTCCACGATGCGAACCCGAATAATGAGCCGGACGCGGAGGTGGCGGGACAGATGCCCGCCCCCTAGACCGCGTCATAAACTCGGCGCGCCTTAGCGCGCGGTTTCGCGCTTTTCTTTGATCTTGGCGGCCTTGCCCCGCAGCTTGCGGAGGTAGTACAGCTTGCCGCGACGGACGTCACCACGAACCGCGACCTCAATTTTTTCGATGATCGGCGAGTGAACGGGCAGAGTACGTTCCACACCCACACCAAAGCTCACCTTGCGAACAGTGAACGTTTCGTGCACACCACTGCCCTGACGGCGGATAACCACGCCTTGGAACAGCTGTGAACGGGAGCGGTTACCTTCAACCACACGCACGTGCACCTTGAGGGTGTCACCAGCGCGGAAATCAGGCACGTCGGAACGCAGCGACTGCTCATCGAGGACATCAAGCGTGTTCATCGTTCGTCTCTTTCTATTAATCCGCAACACTTCGCTGCGGCAGCACCAACATCGACCCGCCGCGAGTGGCTCAACGAGCGGGCTGCCCTACCCCAAATAAGTGACCTACCGGCTTACTGCTGCGGCCAAACAACAGCACCATATTCAGCGTGTGCGCAAAAGCGCCAAGGCATCCCTACTACTGTGCCACACCGCGTTCTCGCACATTAAACCCGGCCTCGCGTAGAACTCGAAGATCAGTCTTGGACAGACTTTCTGACTGCAATTCCAGCAGTTCAGGACGCCTGTCTGCCGTACGCAGCAGTGATTGCGCCCGCCGCCAGGCGGCAATAGCCGAGTGATTGCCCGACAGTAAAATCTGGGGAACTTGCTGTTGACGCCAAATCTCGGGGCGAGTATAGGCGGGACCTTCGAGCAGGCCATCGGAGAACGAATCTTCCTCCGCGGAAGCAGCGTTACCCAACACTCCAGGTAGAAGCCGAGTAATAGCTTCCACCATCACCAAGGTGGCCGCTTCGCCACCAGCCAACACGTAATCGCCAATGCTGAACTCATCGACAGGCATACGCTCAGCCGCATATTCAACAACTCGGTAGTCAATCCCCTCATAACGGCCGCAAGCGAAAATGAGGTGGTCTTCGCTCGCGAGCTGGGCTGCGACCGCCTGAGTAAAAGGGCGCCCCGCCGGTGTGGGAACGACTAACCGGGCACCGGGTTTGTAGATTTGGTCAAGTGCCTGCCCCCAAGGTTCTGCTTGCATGACCATGCCGGGGCCACCACCATAAGGGGCGTCATCGACAGTACGGTGCGCGTCTTGCGTCCATTGGCGCAGATCGTGCACTCCAATCTGGACGAGGCCGCGTTCACTGGCCTTACCCAGCAGCGATTGCCCCAACGGGCGCAGGTAATCCGGGAAAATTGTGACAACATCAATCCGCATGTCACAGCTCCAAAAGCCCGTCGGGCGGCACCACAACCACGTGACCCGCAGCGATATCCACTTCGGGCACTATCTCCACCACAAATGGAATGAGAAGGGACCCGCCGTCAGGCGTTTTCACATCTAGCAGCTCGCCGGCCGGTCCGTGGATGACGTCGGTGATTATGCCGAGGTCCGTCCCATCTTTGGTGTGCGCTTTTAGGCCACGAAGTTGATGATCGTAATATTCGTCTGGGTCGGGTAGCGGATCGAGTTCGTCGCTGTCCACAACCAGCAACGTGCCACGAAGATCTTCAGCGGCTTCCCGGCTGAGCGCCTCGGTGAACGCCACCAACAACCGCCCCGAGTGCCACCGCGCGTATTCAACGGTGAGAGGTCCCCGCTCTGCGGGGTCGGTGCGCAAAGACGCCCCCGGAGCAAAACGCTCGTCGGGGGCGTCCGTACGAACCTGCACACTGACTTCGCCGCGCAAGCCATGTGGCTTGCCGATGCGGCCAACGATGAGATCCACTAGTCGAGGATCTCCACCCGGACATCACGACCACCTACACCACTCATTACTTGACGCAATGCGCGGGCGGTGCGGCCACCACGGCCGATGACCTTGCCAACGTCTTCCGGGTGCACACGGACTTCCAGCACCCGGTTACGCCGCTCGGTGATGAGATCCACTTGGACCTCGTCGGGGTGATCAACAATCCCGCGCACTAGATGTTCCAGGGCGGCATCGAGCACGGCTATTTCTCCGTCGTCTCAGCGTTATCGGCTTTGGCTTCGGTGGCCGCGGCTGCGTCGGCTTCCTCAGCTTTTTCTTTCTTAGCTTCAGCTTTCTTGGCCTTCTTTTCGGCCTTCTTAGCTTCGGCGGCTTTGGTTTCCTCGGCGCGACGCTCAAGGGCGGTTGCCGCCTCGGCGTCGTAGCGGGCGCGCTTGTCTTCCTTGGGGGCGGCGACCTTAACCGTGGATTCGGTTGGCGTGCCCTTGGCGGTTTGGTAGTCGCCGGTCAACTTAAGCAGCGCGAGAACTGGCGCGGTGGGCTGAGCACCAACCTTGATCCAGTATTGGGCGCGCTCGGAATCGATCTCGATGAACGATGGGTCTTCTTTGGGGTGGTACTTGCCGATCGTTTCAATGACTTTGCCATCACGCTTGGTGCGGGCATCGGCAACGACGACACGGTAGTGCGGGGTGCGAATCTTGCCGAGACGCATAAGCTTAATTTTGGTGGCCACGGTTGAACTTTCTCCTGTATGTGGGTGGGACAGCACGTGAAGTGAGGCCGTGGGGTTGGCATCGGGGTGCGCTGATCCCTGTGGTCAAAGGCGCGACGCGGTGAGAGGGGCCACGCGGCCAGAGCTCCGCGCCATATTCTGCCAGATGGCCGCTCGGCGCTCACTAACGCACCCACTGCTCACAGGTGCAGCTGCGACCAATGGTCAGCCAACGCGGGAACGGGCCATGCGGGGTCAGGGGCGAAATCAACCCACCGTCCGTCGAAGGGCCCAGCACCTCGAGCAGCTTGCCGGGCCATCTTGTCCGCCTCTTGCTGGGCGCGCTGTGCGGTCTCGGGATCAATCGCCCCAATGTGACATGCGGCGGCGAATTCATCTTCGTCCTTGTACCGCCAGGACAGATCCGGCTGAACAACGACATCTAGCTCGAGGTCGTCAGTGTCCCAGCTGTGCGCCGTGGCATGACCTGGGGTCTCAACGTTGACGTACCAATTACTGAAACCGCGTTCGTTGAAAAACCAATGCAGGCTATGCCAAGCACCTGGACGCATCAAATAAAGAACACTGGTGCCCTGCCATTGCGCTGGTGTAGTGGTCCATCCTGGGAGAAAGCGGCGGGCAAGGGGCACACTTCGCGGCGCCGCCCCATCCGGATGCCAGCCAAGCCGGACCTGCACTCCAGCTGGTTGCCATAGCAACACATAGTCATCGTTTGCCTCAACGACTCTGGTGGGCCGCACCCCTCGAATTTCGTTCTTACGGATGTAGCGGTAGAGAACGGTGTCGCCAGGTTTCCAGTCCACTTATTGCACTCCCAATGGTGCCTGCGAATCCGCTGATCCCGGGGACGGCTGAACCCAGCCCATCTGCTCGGCCCGGCGTTGCAACTGGAGTTGACGGAAATGCTGCCCGCGCTTGACCGCGATCAAAATGATCCATGTTTTGCCAACCGCGGTGCCCACCCCGATGGCCAACCAGCCCGCCACCGACATGAGCGCTCCAGCTACCGATTCGGCGTCGTCGCCATATTTGATGTTCGCGACAACGAAGAGCCCAATACCGATAACGAAGCTCAGCGCCAAGATGAGTGAGGGGAACCAGTATCGCGCCTTTCGGGGGCGAATCTCATCGGGGCGCACCACCGGTGGAGGCGGCATGTAGCCGTAGTACGGGTGGTAGAACCCAACGGGTCCCTCAGGAGTGCTCACGCCTTGATTATGCCAGCGGGCCGCACCCTGTGCGCAGCCGCGAATAGGGTAGCCGGGGTGGCCACCCGATCCGACAACTGTGTCTAGTAGGCCCGTGCGACATACGCGATGAGGTCAGGTTCCTCTTCTGAATCGGGCACCGAACCATCGGCACGAGTCAGGCAACGCACCGATACTCCCTGTTCGGCGAGTTTGGCTTCACCGGCGGTGCCCAGATCGGTCCATGACATTCGGCCCCAGCCTTGCGCGGCCGCTTCCACAGCCTCATCAATGGTGTGAACATCAACTGTTCTGCGCTGACGATTTTCCAACGCCTCGTCGTACAGACGCTGTTGATCTTCGACCAGCGCTTGCGCGACTTGCGGCTCGATGGCGCCGAGGGTAACCGGCGTTTTCGTGCCGGGAATCCGTCGCACAAGGACCACATTGCCTTCAGCGAGGTCACGTGGGCCTAGTTCGATGCGCAGTGGAATGCCTTTGAGCTCGGCGTCTACCGCCCGCCGACCAAATGGAATGTCAGTGCGGGTATCAAGTTCGACGCGCACACCCGAGGCCAAGAGTTCGTCGTAAATTTTCTTGGCGGCGTCCAGCACGCCGTCCCCATCTTTGACCACGGTTATCAGGGCCTGCACAGGTGCGAGCTTGGGCGGCAGCCGGAGCCCATTGTCATCTCCGTGGGTCATGATCAGCCCGCCAATCATGCGACTGGAGACACCCCATGAGGTCGTCCACGCACGTTCCTGAGATCCGTGCTCGGAAAGGTAGTTGATGTCGAAGGCTTTGGCGAAGTTTTGCCCGAGCTCGTGGCTCGTTCCCATTTGCAGAGCCTTTCCGTCTCGCATCATGCCTTCGAGCGGGTAGGTGTGGGTGGCGCCAGCGAACCGCTCTCGCACGGTCTTGCGACCGACAATTACCGGAATGGCAAGCACACCGACGATGAAGTCCTGGTAGACCTCGTGCAAAATTTTGCGAGCATATGCCCGAGCGTCAGCTTCACTGACGTGCGCCGTGTGGCCTTCTTGCCACAGGAATTCACTCGTCCGCAGGAATACGCGAGGGCGCATTTCCCAGCGCACAACGTTTGCCCATTGGTTCAGCAACAGCGGCAGATCTCGGTAGCTCTGCGTCCATTTGGCCATAAATTCGCCGATGACAGTTTCGCTGGTGGGCCGCACTACAACGGGCTCTTCAAGTTTTTTGCCGCCGCCATGAGTGACCACGGCCAGCTCGGGGCTAAAGCCCTCCACGTGTTCGGCTTCGCGGGTGAGGTAGTTCTCCGGGATGAAAAGGGGGAAGTATGCGTTCTTGGCACCGGCGCCTTTGATCCGAGCGTCGACCTCACTGACCATTCGTTCCCAGATGGCATAGCCCGTCGGCCGGATCACCATGGTGCCACGGACGGGCCCGTTGTCGGCGAGTTCGGCTTTAGCGATGACGTCCTGGTACCAGCGCGGAAAATCCTCAACTTGCGGAGTGAGAATGGGCGCACGTTTCGCTGATTTGGTGGAGGTAGCTGCCATAGCACGTCATCGTAACGGCCTCGTTCCGCTCAGTGCGCCCCTGCCAGGGGTTAGGCCCGCGGCGAGTGGACTAGCGCACGACCGCGCCGCGCAAAACAATTCGTTGCGGCGCCGTCAGCACGCGCAGGTCGACGCGCGGATCTTCCGCGTACACCACAAGGTCAGCGAGGCCACCTTCGTCAATTCCGGAGAGACCAAGCCATGTTCTAGCTCGCCAGGAACCCGCAGCAAGTGCATCTACTTTAGACATGCCTACTTCGTGCAGGCGTTGAATTTCCTCGGCCGCAAGACCATGCCGTACGTGACCTCCCGCATCTGTTCCGACATAAATCGGCACACCAGCTTCATAAGCGGCTGCTACTACTCGGGGAAAGTTTTGGTGCAGTCTTCGCATGTGTGCCGCGTACCTTGGAAACTTTTTCTCGCCTTGAGCGGCATAACCCGGAAAGTTCTCGACATTTGTCAACGTAGGGATAAGCGCGGTGCCCAATCGCGCGGCCGTGTCGATCAGTTCCATGGACAGCCCGGTGCCGTGCTCAATTGAGTCGATGCCAGCGGCCAACAAGCCGGGTAGCGCGTCTTCGCTGAAAGTGTGCGCGGCCACCCTGGCGCCATGACGGTGAGCCGCGGCGACTACATCGGCGAACACGTCGTTGTCATAGGTTGGGGCGAGATCGCCATAGTCTCGGTCGATCCAGTCGCCGACAAGTTTGATCCAGCCATTACCCAGCTGTGCCTGTCGTGCCGCTTCAGCGGCCACTTCCGCGCTGCCTTGCTCGGTGGCGATGCCCCGGAGATATCGTTTCGGCGGCGCCAAATGCTGACCGGCGCGAATCAACCGGGGCAGGTCTGATTCATCTTCAAGTTGGGGGTATGGCACCGGCGACCCAGCATCACGAATGGTGAGAACACCGGCGTCCCGGTCGATACGGGCCAACTCACGCGCCCGATCGAGTGATTCGACAGGCACGGAGCCCGTGTCGATGCCGATGTGGCAGTGCGCGTCCACTAGGCCGGGGAGAATATAGCCCGAGGTGGCGATGGTTTCGGCGCCAGGAACTGGGGTGAAGGTAAGCGCGCCGTTTTTTATCCAAATGTCGCGCTCGATGTCATCTGGGAGCACGATGCCGCGCAGGTGCAGAGCCGTCATACTGGAACAATGCCACAGGCCAGCTCGACTCGCAGCCGCGCACCGCGAGCGGTGCGCGCCAGGATGTGGGAACTAGACGCCCTACGGGGTTTAGCCCTGGCCGGGGTTTTGTTGGTAAATGTGGAACATCTGGTGGGTCGGGAACACGACAACGACGGCACTCATGTTGATCCCATCGCACGCTTCTTGGATTTGACGGCCCTAGAAAGCTTCTTTTCACTGTTCGCTTTTTTGTTTGGCGCCAGCTTCGCTCTCGTGGCAGCCCGCACCGATAAGCCTTACGTAGTGCTAGGTCGACGCTGCGCCTTTTTGATACCGGTGGGGTTATTGCATCAAGTGCTCATGCCGGGCGAAGCGCTGTTTTGGTTTGGAGTTTGGGGGGCGCTAGTTTTGTTGCCCCTGGTGCGGGCTCATGTGTGGCAACTGTTGCTACTGGGTGCTTTGGCTCTCATCTTCGGGTTCGCGGCCGGTGGCGAGTTCATGTTGATTCCAGGCTTGTTCGCATTGGGTTCGGCGTTTGCCCGTCTGGGTTTGCTGGAGCGAGCCATCCGGGCGCCGGAATTGGGCGCGTTTTTCGCTGCCAGCGTGCCCTTTTCACTGATATTCGTGTGGTGGGACGCGCATTCGGCTTCAGATGCGGTCATGTCGGCGAGCGGTCTTGCCGGGGCCGTCACCTACGGGACAGGTTTTTTGCTGCTTTTGCGCACTAGATGCGGGTCGGCGCTGCGCGCGTTCTTTGTCCCCTTGGGTTTGTTGTCGGTCACGAATTACGTGTCAGCGTCGGTCCTTGCGGTCGCTGTCGCCGCGATCCTGCCCCTGCCTGGCTTTTGGTCTCTGATGGTGCTTTCAACGGCGATTCTGGGCGTCCAGTGGTGGTGGAGCCAGTGGATTCTGAGTAAGTGGCGTTTTGGCCCGGTGGAATGGGCGTGGCGAGCAACAACATGGTGGACGCTTCGTCCCGCGCGCACTTGATCTTCGCTACGCCTGAGCTCAACGCAGAATCCCGACAATATGGGCAAAAGCAGAATTCCATAAGACATCATAACGAATAAGGCATTAGGGCACGTTCAATTGAACTTGACCCCAGATAGCCTTAATGGCTGAGCGATTTTCGCTTACGTGCGGTAAACAGGCATGACGCCCAAGGTTTATGTCGGGTTCAGCGGCTGGTGGATGAGTTCGATGCGGAATCTTATATTGATCTGCCATCGGCTGTATCCCAAGCCGCCCAAGCATCCCAGGTAGACAAGTTCCGTACCCTGGCGGCCGCACTCGACCGCAACGAACACTACATAGCCCAGGTTGCTTATAGCCCTGATGAGATCGACAGGGACATGTGGATTGGTCTGGCGATTACCAGAGTGCATGTTGATCAGACCGCCGAAGTTCTCTCGCTGTGGGTGGATAGAGCGCATCGTGGTGCCAGCCATCCCGAGCAGCGTATTGCGGACACCCTCATGACACACGCCCTGAAGACCGCGAAGAACCTTGGCGCCACGCGCGCAGAAGGATTTGTAAACCCGGCAAGAGAGCACACCTTGCATTTCTCACCCGACACGGATTCACCCAGGCGCCTAGCTTCGATGACGATTATGTCCATGTGAGACGTTCGCTTTAGTCTGCCCAAACCTCACTGGCGCGGCATATTTTCTCTGGACTGTGACGGATCAAGACCAGCCCGCATGTCATCAATACTTAACCTCCGCTCTTGAGCGGGCGCGACGACGATAACGCGCCCTTGCTTTTTCGCCCATCCAGCATCACGCATTCTGGCCACAAACTTTCGGACATATTCAGGAGGACGCTGGAACATCTCCGCTAGGTCTTTAGCCGGTGGGAGCTGTTCGCCCTCACGCAATACCGCCTCTGTCGCCTCAGCGAGAAATGCCGCTCCGACATCGGGTGTGACGCGCGATTCCATCAGCGCACCAAAATCTTGTACCAAATATTTCGCCATTTTGGCGCGCAATTCTTGCGGGTCTCTGATCTCAGGCGCCTCGGCGCGAAGTTCATCCAAAGTTTTTGACCGTTCGACCCGATCGCTCACCACGGTGTGCCGTTTGTACGGTTTCACCCACCCCGCGTCCCGCAGTAGTGCCACCAATTTCGCACTCTGCCGGTCGCTTTGACCGAGCAATGTGGCAATGTCGTGCATCGGCGGAATTTGCTCGCCATCAATGCACACGGCGTCAATAGCCTCAGCGAATAAGACGGCACCATGTTTCGGGAAACCGGAAACTTGCTTGACGCGTTCCGGTCGCGCGTTGATGTATTCCGTAATGGCTTCCAGTGAGGAGCCTCTATTAGCTCGGCTATAGAGTTCCTCTACAGATCGAAGACGGCTCTCGGGCGGCAAAATGCGGGTTGGCATTCCGCTGGACACGACAATCCATCCTGCATCGGTAAGGTGATTACGCATGTATTGGGCTTGCCTGTGGCTCTGCCCCAATGCATCGGCCAGCCACGAAGCTGGAGGAAAACGTCCTCCAGGAATACCTACCTGCTCGATCGCCCCAGCCAAAAAAGCGGCTCCCAATAGGGGTTTTGACATTTTGTCTGACAAAATGTCGTCGAGATGCTCGGCAAAATACGCGTCAAAGCCGGAAAAATGGTCCGACCACACGTCGGCTTCAGCGAGATCACTATCTGCTGATGTCGCTCGTTCGGCAATAGTAAAGAGTTCGCTAACCGACTTTGCCCGCTCCTGATATGGCGCGACCTTCGTTCCTCTGCCCGGCTCACTGACAATCCATCCGGCGTTGCGCAAAATATCGCGCATGTGCTGAATGTGCAGATAATTCGTGTTGAAAGCCTCGGCAAGCCATAAAGCCGTCGGGAATTGATCCCCAGGCGCATGAAATCGCACCACAGCGTCAGCCAACATCGCTGCCCCATATTGGGGCGATCCCCGGGCCATCGTAAATTCGTTCGGATGCCGAGCAAAATAATCGCTGAGCTGCTCAAATCGGGGTTTGCCATTTCTTGCCGAAGGCCCATCGACGAGCTCCGTCGCACGCCCCACAATTGCGGTAAAGGCCGCATAATCCATGCCCATTACAGCTGGACTGTCATTGCTATGCCTAATGCCCACGACCTCTTGCTCTCGCAGCACATCAAATACCGCCGTGACAGCCCGTTCAGAAATATCCAGGCCGCCCTCACCGCTGAAAGTTTTGTAGAACCATCGAACGCCTGGCACCCGGCTCCCCGGCGGCAGCACTTCACTGTGGATTAGCAACGCCATGTGCGCAAGCAGTTTTCCTGATTCGCTAAGTTCCGCGTATGCGGAAGAAATTTCCGATCTTGAAATCGCCGAAATGGTTTGCGAAACATTAAGTGCTTTCGGGGCATACAAGCGCAAGAATTGGGCCAGCTGACGAATGTCAGAAGATTGGACGCCGCCGTGGCGCTGGTCGAATTCATCTGGCATCGCATCATGTTAAGCGCACAATGCTCACCGATGAATTGATCAAATGGCGGGCACCGATCTCAGCCGCACCATCTGCACCAATTCACGTTTGACCGGACTAGCCCTTCCCACCCAGCTCTTTGGGAAGCTTTGAGAAATCGATGTCAGGCATTGCCCCAGGTGGCAAAGTGGGCGCATCCGACTTAGTCACGACATTGCCCGCCCGCTTAGCCGGGTTACCGCTGCGCCGCTTACCCTTCTTGTCTTTCTTTTGTTTGGCTTGTTTCGCGCTTTTTCCGCCTCGGAAACCACCCGCGCCAGGAAGCCCCATTTGGCCACCCATTTGTTTCATCATCTTTCGCGCGTCGAAGAATCGATCAACCAATTGGTTAACGTCGGTTACCGTGGTGCCAGATCCATTAGCGATGCGCAAACGACGAGAACCGTTAATCATTTTCGGCTCAGTCCGTTCCGCTGGAGTCATCGAGCGAATAATTGCGGTGACCCGGTCGAGATGTTTATCGTCGACCATTTCCAGTTGTTCTTTCATCTGCCCCATGCCGGGCAGCATTTTCAACAGGTTCCCAATCGGGCCCATTTTTCGGACCGCGAGCATCTGCTCGAGGAAGTCCTCGAGAGTGAACTCGCCCTCACCCATCACCTTCTTGGTGAGGCGCTGCTGCTGTTCCTCATCGAAATGCTGCTGGGCCTGCTCAATCAAGGTGAGCATGTCACCCATGTCGAGGATGCGGGACGCCATCCGGTCAGGGTGGAAAACGTCAAACTCTTCGAGCTTTTCACCTAGCGATGCGAACAGAATTGGCTGACCGGTGATGTGCCGGACGCTAAGCGCCGCACCACCACGGGCATCACCGTCAAGTTTGGAGAGCACCACACCGGTGAAGCCAACTCCATCGCGGAAAGCCTCAGCGGTGCGGACCGCGTCCTGACCGATCATCGCGTCAAGCACGAACAAGATTTCGTCGGGCGAAACCGCATCGCGAATCGCGATGGCCTGACCCATCATTTCCTCATCGACACCGAGCCGACCAGCGGTGTCAACGATGACAATGTCGTGCTGTTGCCGCTGCGCGACATCGATGGAGTTCTTCGCTACCTGCACCGGGTCGCCCACGCCTGAACCCGGCTCGGGGGCGTAAACCGCTACACCAGCGCGCTCCCCCACCACCTGCAACTGCTGCACAGCGTTAGGGCGCTGTAGGTCAGCGGCAACCAAGAGCGGCGCATGCCCCTGATTACGCAGCCACAAAGCGAGTTTGCCGGCGAGCGTGGTTTTACCGGCACCTTGCAAACCTGCCAGCATCACCACGGTGGGCGGGATTTTCGCGAAGGTGAGACGACGAGTTTCGCCACCCAAAATAGTGATCAGCTCTTCGTGGACAATCTTGATCACTTGCTGAGCCGGGTTGAGCGCCTTGTGCACTTCAGCGCCCCGAGCCCGCTCTTTGACAGCGTGAATAAACGCTTTGACCGCCGGCAGAGCCACGTCGGCCTCAAGCAGGGCGATACGAATTTCGCGCGCTGTGGCGTCAATGTCGGCATCGGTGAGCCGACCTTTGGAACGCAGCGAGGAAAAGACTTTAGTCAGGCGATCAGAGAGGGCATCAAACACGCTTTCCAGGGTAGTGGGCGCATCTAGGCGACCGTGCCCCGCCTCTATCAGCTGTTCGAGTCGACCATGCTAGCCCTTCATGTGAAACTGTGATGCTCTAGCGCCACTTCCGTACGATCAGGACTCATGCGTCCCACGTTATGGCGGAAAAACACCCGGAATCGGCTTGTCATCTGCGGCACCGGCAACTTGGCCTTGCGTCTGGTAGAAGAGCTGCACCGCATTGATGAAGCCGTGACAGTCGTCGTACGTGACCCCGCCGAGCCATTGGCGATCCGCATGGCTGATCGGGGCGCTCGCATTGTGGTCGGGCCGTCCAGTGACCCAGAAACCTTGCGCGCCGCTGGCGTGCAACAGGCCACATCGCTCGCGTTGCTTGACCCAGACGATGTCGATGTCATTCATGCCGCGCTCGCGGCGCAAGAAATTAATCCACATATCCGCCTAGTGATGCGGGTATATCACCCCAGGCTGGGCCAACGGGTTCATGAATTATTCGACGAATGCACTGTGTTGTCTCCCGGAGACATCGCCGCACCCTCATTTATGGACGCGATTTTGGGAGGCGAAGAAACCCAGCTCGTGAAGATCGCCGGACGGCTGCTTCAAGTCGGCCCGCCAGGGAGCATGGGCGACACTGTGATGACATTGGCGGCCGATGGCCCTGACGGGGTCACGCTTTTGCCGCACTCGCCTACAGATGCCACCTTGATGCTCGGGACCCCTGACCACGTGAGGCGACCTTCGCCTAAGCTCCGACGGCACCGCATCCGGCGTCGACTACCGGTCACTTTGCATGTTATCGCCGGTTCACTCATTAGTGTGCGCACCCGCATCGCGCTGGGTTTTTTAGCCGTCTTATCCGCCATTGCCACCGTGGTTTTCCACGCTGGGCTCGGTGGCGGCTGGATAGATGCGTTCTATCGCACGATGACGGTGGTTACTTCGACTGGATATGACGATCTGTTGGAGGCCCACGCACCCGCGTGGCTCAAACTGTTCGGTGCGTTCTCCATGCTGGTTGGGGTGCTTGTCATGGCTGTCATCACGGCGATCGTTGTGGATGACCTTATCGACGTGCGAGCTGCTGAACGCTGGGGAGCACCATTGGGGCAACCACGCGACCACGTCATCGTGTGTGGCTTGGGCTCGATCGGCTTACAAACAATCGAGCGCCTACTGTCCGAAGGCATTCCTGTGGTTGCAATTGAACGAAAAATGGACGCAGCGAAGTTCGCCGCCGCGCACCGCTTAAATATTCCCGTCATCGAAGGCGACGCGAGCGAAGCCGACGTTCTGCGCAAGGCTGGGTTGTGTGAAGCACGCTGTCTAGCGGTGCTGACTAGTGACGACGTCACAAACTTGCAGACGGGACTTGTGAGCAAGCAAATTACCGACACAGTACGCGTGGTGCTGCGGCTATATGACTCCGATCTTGCCGATCGAGTGGGCCGCCGTTTGGGTTTGACGATTTCGCGCAGTGTGTCTATGGCTTCCGCCCCAGTCTTCGCGGCGGCGATGCTTGGGCGTGGTGTGTTGGCCGTCGTTCCTTACCGCCGGCAGGTTTTACTGTTCGCCGAGGTGCCCGTGGCCGAGCATTGCGCCATCAATGGGGCACCTTTGTCGTTAATGGACAGTAACGCCGAAGCGCGAGTGATCGCTATGGTGCGCAACGGTGAAACAACGTGGAGTCCGAACGGGGACGTGCGGGTACAAGGTGGTGATCACATCTTTGTGGCCGCGACACGTGCTGGAATGGGCCGAGCGTTGCGGCTCACCGGTGCGACTAGTTCCTCCGAAGCCATTGACTAAGGGGTCCATATAGCGCCTAGCCCGCGATCACATCAGCGCTCGCTCCAGCACTACCCGCTCATGGTCGAGCAAACGCAAGTCTCGCATCGGCCGTTTGAGGTGCCCTTTGCGTACGATGCGCACAAAAGCGGGGTCACCCGCGGCGGCCATACGTCGAATGCCTTCGATGTGATCGACGATGCGCTTACGTATGGTGCCGACCAAGCGGGTGCGATCGTGAGGCAAGAGTCCATAGGCGTCAGCGAAAAGACGTAGTCGACGTGGTCGGTCTGGGTAGTTCCAACCCAAGGTTTGCGAGTCGCGATCGGAAAACAGCGGAATCCATGTCCAGGCCGAGTAGGCGACGTCGTAGAGGCGTGTGCCGGGGCTGGCTAGGTCAAAGTCGATCATGCACAGGGTGCCATCAGGTCGCCACACCACATTGTGAGGCGCGGCGTCGTGGTGGCAAATGACTTGGGAGTCGCGTGGCGGCGGACCAAATGAACGCCATCGCATGCCTGGCGGCGTTACAAAGCCAGCTTGAGCATCGTGAAACATGCGCAGCATGGTGGCGACGGTGTGCAGCGCTTCGTCGGTGGTCCAATGGGGGGCGAGCGGGTATTCCCCGCACACTCCCTCCACGAACTCGAGAATTTCGCGGCCTTGATCATCCAAGCCGTATACGCGGGGGGAGCCAGTGAACCCCACTGTCTCGAAATGCCGCAATAGCGCATGGACGGCAGGGGTCCACGGTCCCACATTGCGACGAACGGTGGTGCCGACTTTCACCACCGTGCTCACATTGCCCCCGGTGAGAGGGATTTCTGTGGTCACCAGCCGCTCACTTTCGTTTCTTAGCCAACGAGGGCTTCAACGAACTCTCTGGCGGCGAATGGTGCCAGATCGTCCGGGCCTTCCCCCAAGCCTATGAGTTTGACGGGGATGCCCAATTCTCGCTGTACGGCGATCACAATGCCACCCTTTGCCGTTCCATCGAGTTTAGTCAGCACGACCCCGGTCACCTCAACGGTGTCGGTGAAAACTCTTGCCTGGGCTAGCCCGTTTTGGCCCGTGGTCGCGTCGAGTACCAGCAAGGTTTCTGAGACTGGCCCGTGCTTTTCGATAACACGTTTCACTTTGCCGAGTTCGTCCATAAGTCCGACTTTGTTTTGCAGGCGTCCCGCGGTGTCTACCAGCACAGTGTCAACGTTGTCCGCGATACCTTTTGCCACGGCATCGAATGCAACACTTGCGGGGTCTCCGGCTTCAGGGCCGCGCACAACCTGCGCACCTACCCGATTTGCCCAAGTTTCCAATTGGTCAGCGGCTGCCGCCCGGAAAGTATCCGCAGCGCCCAAAACCACACTGTGGCCATCAGCGACAAGCACCCGAGCTATTTTTCCGCATGTTGTGGTCTTTCCCACACCGTTTACGCCAACTACCAACAAGGTGGCCGGCTTCCCGTCTTTCGGGCTCGCGTTCAGGCTGCGATCCATGTCCGCACCAACAACAGCGAGGAGCTCTTCGGTGAGCAATTCCTTGAGTTCCACGATTCCCCGCGTGCCCAACACCGCACTGCGCGCTTTCAACCGTTCAACGATTTCCTGGGTAGCGGCGACCCCAACGTCAGCGGTCAACAGCGTGTCTTCGACCTCTTCCCATGCCTCATCGTCGAGATGATCCCGGCTCAGCAGCGACAGCAGCCCCTTGCCAAAGACGTTTTGGCTCTTAGACAACCGTGCTCGCAGGCGAACGAGACGTCCCGCGGTGGGCTCGGGTACCTCAACAGAGGGTGTGGGCAATGGTTCGGGCGTTGTTGGCGCCTCGATGGGGGCTTGTGCTGCCGGCGCCTCGGGCTCAACCGCACTGGTAGGACTCGACGATTTCCCACGCCGCACGGCATAGCCAATGCCACCTACCAAAACGAGTGCGAGAACAACAAGAGCGAGCAGCACAACAATTTCCATGGCTAAATCTTTACAGATGCCGCTGGCTGCATGGCATTGACCAGGCGGGAGGCCTGCGGCGTAACTCTCAGCGAACCCGACTTTTTACGGCTGAACCCGGAGTTTTCACAGCAACGACATCCCACAAACGTCGGCTCATCCGATGATTTTGCGAGTCGAGCCCAAGTTCCTGGGCCCATACAGATGGCATTTCACTCATTTTTGCCGCAAGTTCTGGTGCCCGGCCTTCGGGAATTCGGTACGTATAGTCATCGGGTGTGGTCAAGCCTTGCCAATGACCCACCACTTCCAAGCCGGCCTGTTGCGCCCATGTCGCGGTCTGTCCAGTGGTGATCACTTGCTTGTAGCCAGGTACAGCTATGGCGGAAAAACTTTCAAATACCTGACGTACCGCTGAATCGTCGGGTACTACGAAATGCGCGTACACCTGCCGATCGGAGACTTTCGATATTTCGCGCATCACCGCTGGAGCCTCGCTCGGCTCGATGTACGGCAGCAGATGACGGGCAAATGCGATGTCGTAATCGTCTCGCAGGCCAATGCGAGCGATGTCCTGAGCCGCGGCTTGCCTGGTTTGCAGCCCTCGCGCCCCTGCCCGCTTCAGCATCGAATCGGAGAGGTCGACGACCACTCCAGCCTTCCAGCCCAATTCCAATGCGTGGGCGCCAAGTACTCCATCGCCACCGGCTATGTCGAGAAACTCAGCGGATCCTTGTGGGCCGTCGGAGGGAAACAGCACTGGGTAAAGGTCTTCCCAGCCGGCTGAATTTTTGTCGTAGGTGAGTGCGCGGCTATCTCCCCACGCTTCTTGTAGAGCGGCACGGTGCTGCGCGCCAATTGAGCTTCGTGGCGTAAAAGAAGGGGTCATGAAAATTCCTTAAGATGCGTAACGTAAACGAAGGCCTGGAGGTAAAAGGCAGGTCAAAAAGAAAAATTCGTTAACGAACGCAACAAGCCATCACCGT
>JABFVL010000038.1 GCA_013362805.1 Mycobacteriales bacterium
GCATTTCGCGGGCTTGTCGGCCTGCGGTTGCATGACGAGCTCCGGGTGAAGGATGCATATCGCGCCCTTTTGCCTCTAGCCGGTCGCACCATTGGCTCTGCCACCGGAGCGGTGACTATGGGGCCAGCCGATCAACTACTCGGGCAATTCGCCCTATTTCTCGGTAATGAGAAACGTGCTCGTCAGCATTTTGAACATGCAGAAAATCTTTCCATACGGTTGGGCAATGAACTTTGGCGAGAGGCCGCGCGTAATAGCCTCGTATAATTCACGACGAGGCTCATCTTGGAGGTGTTGGCGATGGCAAGGCAAACCAGGATTTCGTCCGGAGCGGCACGTCGTTTAGCGGCGGGAACTGTTCCTCGTCGACGCGGGTTGGTGGGCAGAGCTCTAGGCAGCAAACGCCAGGCATCCAACAAAGTGCAGCTGCGAGAAATGAAGATGGAACTGGCAAAGCTCCAGCGCAAAGCAAAAAAGGGCAGCCTGAGCAGTGCTGATAAAGCCCGTCTTGCTGAGCTCAGCAAGAATCCGTTGTTGAACGCTCAATCGACCGGCGATAAAGCGCACAAGGGTACGTCAGATTGGATCGCTCGCCGGCTCGCGGAAAACGCGAAAGCCCGTGACTTGGAACAAGACCGCATTCAAGACCGCGATTTTGTGAATGCGAGTCCTGGCAGCACCGCCAATATGCGTGATTTGGAACAGCAGAAAGCGATGTTGACCAAAAAGCAGGTTGCGGTGAAGGAAGCGAAGCCTACACCTGCTGCTGGAAAAGCCGCCCAGTCCGCGCCCGCGATGAAACCAGTCGCCAGCAAAAAACCCAAAAAGAGCGACTTTATTCGCGCCGTCTAAATGGATTCGTGGGTATACGTCAACAAATAGGCGCCATACCACCCGGCCAGCATGGCGGCGACGCCGAAGAAAGCCAACAAAACCGGGATGCGCACTTTGCTCAATACCGAGGCGATCGGCAATAGCAGCAGCGGCATGAAAGGCAAGAGATAGCGAGTTTTGGACGTGTAGCCGCCAGAGGTGATCGCGACCAACACCATAGCCATCGCTACCAGCGCCACGAACACCCACGGAATTCGTCTATCTGTGGCCAAAGCAACCCACAGAACCACTGCGGCTGAGATGGTAAACAAGGTGACCAGGTAGATTAGCTGTGTTTCCTGGAATTTCAATACAACTTTGGTGACTCGAAACATCATTTCGCCGAAGTCGATGCGCTGATCCCAGTGCTCCGCTTTCTCCGCCTCAAACCAGGCATCCCATTGCCCAGCTTGTGAACCGATGATTCCCCAAGAGGCGATAATTCCGAGCGGGGCAAGAGCCCCGCCCACCCATGGCCGCCAACTATCTTGTTTGCGCACAATTGCCACAATCGCGGCGAGCCCAACGGCGGCCACCAGCAATGTCGTTGTCGGGCGCACCAAGCCAGAGGCGAAGGTTAAACCACCGGCAAGCAGCCATTGGTGATTAAGCACCGCGATGAGAGTCCAGACAATCAGCGCTGTCGCGATCGATTCGGTGTAGGGAATCCACTGCACCACGCTGGCCGGTGCGATGGCGAACAGCCCCACTGAAATCAAGCCGGCCCGTTCCCCAACCAGTCCGCGTGCGAGCGTAAAAATGCCCACCGCCGCGAATATCGCGCCAATGAGGCTGACGAGCATTCCAGCATAGGGGTAATCAAGCCTGGTGATTTCGTGAGTCGCTCGGATGAGAGCGGGAAACGCCGGGAAAAAAGCCAGGCGTGATTGCAGCACTTCGCCATTGGGGCCGTGCGGCACTTCATTGTCATAGCCGTTTTCCGCGATCGTCAAATACCATCCCGCGTCGCCAGTCCAGGGCAATTTATCGAGCTCTTTGTTATTCGCTCGAGCGATGGACAGCAATACGGTGATAGCGATGCTGGCGACCGCCCCGTATAAGACGACAGCACGTAACGCCTCGCGCCAGGTGGGCATGGAGACGGGCTGGCCGAAACGATCCCACCACTTGGCTGGTTGTTCGACGGCGGGTTCTGCGGCGGCGACGGGCATTCGGCGATGATATCGGCGGTATTCGCCCAGCTCCGCGCCGGTATCGAACGTACTGTCCGCTCGCGGATTGTTACCAGCGGTAGCGCTCACCTGGCGGGGGCCGAGCGCGGGTATGAGGGTTTTACGCATTCGCCGCCACCACAGCGTCACACCCCTGTGATGGGATGTTCGCGTAAGGGAATATCGGCGCTGATATCGGCGTTTACGCCCTGGGTATTACGAAGACGAGAGGTGATTTATGTATGGAGGTCACGCGCACAATTTAATGCGCACCTTCCGTAAAGAAGAGGGCGTAAAACAGCGAAAGATCAGCGCTGCGACCGCTCGCCGAGTGTGGCAATTCGGTAAACCGCATCGGCGCCAACTCGGCATTTTGCTAGTCATCTTGATATTCGTTTCACTCGTCACAGTAGCCACTCCGGTACTGGCCGGTCGAGTGGTGGAAGCTTTCAGTAGCGGTGAAGATCGTTCACTGGTCCTCAAGATCGCTTTCGCAATCGCGGGCTTGGCCGTGCTCGAAGCCGTATTCGGCTTTGTCGAGCGCTGGTATTCCTCCCGTATTGGGGAAGGCCTCATTTTTGACCTGCGTCGTCGCGTCTTTGATCACGTTCTTCGTATGCCCATCGCTTTTTTCACCAGAACCCAAACCGGGGCTTTGGTATCGCGTTTGAACAATGACGTCATTGGTGCTCAACGAGCATTCACCGGAACTCTCACCGGGGTTGTCTCCAACCTCATTTCCCTAATTTTCGCGGCCGTCGTGATGCTCACTTTGAGCTGGCAAATCACGTTGCTGGCTCTATCTCTTTTGCCGGTGTTCCTGTTGCCCGCGCGCCGAGTTGGTCGCACGTTGGCCTCAATTACCCGCGAACAGCAAGAGCTCAATGCCTCGATGAACATCACCATGACTGAACGGTTCAACGTCTCAGGCGCCTTGTTGGTCAAACTGTTTGGGCGCCCTGAAGCCGAAACGTCCTCATTTGCCGCGCGGGCTGGACGCGTGCGCGACATTGGCATCCGTTCCGCCCTATATTCGCGCACGTTCTTTATCGCGATGGGCCTGGTGGCGGCACTCGCGCAAGCTCTGGTCTACGGGCTGGGCGGCAGCATGGTGCTGTCACATGCACTTGATGCCGGGACCGTCGTGACATTGGCGTTGTTGCTTACCCGTCTCTATGGTCCGCTGACCAGTTTGTCCAATGTGCGTATCGACATCATGAGCGCCCTGGTGTCGTTCGACCGGGTTTTCGAAATACTCGATCTGCCGCCAATGATCGAGGAAAAGAAAGATGCCAAAGAACTGCCCCTCGACGCCCGCAAAGTTGAGTTTGATGACGTTCATTTCGCGTATCCCTCAGCCGAGCAAGTATCTCTGGCCTCTTTGGAGGACGTCGCGGTGCTCGATTCTCGTGCTGGCGAACCGGTTTTGCGGGGCGTCAGCTTTGCGGTGGAACCCGGACAGGTCGTTGCGCTGGTAGGCCCGTCTGGAGCTGGGAAATCCACGATTTCCTCGCTTATTCCGCGCTTGTATGACGTCGACTCTGGCGCGGTGCGAGTAGGAGGCGTTGACGTGCGGGACCTCACGGAAAAGTCTCTCCAGCGCACGGTAGGCGTTGTCAGTCAAGACTCACACATGTTCCACGACACCATTGCCGTCAACTTGCGTTATGCAAAGCCAGATGCCACCGATGAACAGATTTGGGCAGCCCTGGATCGGGCGCATATTGGCGAATTGGTTCGTTCGCTGCCAGACCAACTGAGCACAGTAGTGGGGGAGCGCGGCTACCGACTTTCCGGAGGTGAAAAGCAACGCCTCGCGATTGCTAGGCTGCTCCTTAAAGCTCCGAATATCGTCATTCTGGATGAAGCAACCGCTCATTTGGATTCCGAGTCTGAGGCTGCTGTGCAACGCGCCCTCGATGAGGCGCTTTCCGGGCGAACCGCTGTGGTCATAGCGCACCGGCTCTCAACCATTCGTAATGCCGACCAGATTCTGGTCATCAGCGATGGTCACGTTGCCGAACGCGGAACCCACACGGAGCTTTTGGCCAAGAACGGGTTGTATTCCGACCTGTACACCACGCAGTTCAGCGTGCCGATCGATTCTCCTGGGGATGAGCTCGCCGCCCTTACAACGCAATAAAGCTATCGGCGCACACGTGGCCCATCACCGGGGCTTTGGTTGGGATTGCGACGTCCAGGGCCCTGTGGCCAGGGTGCGCCGGGTGGCAATGTGGGCATGATCATGTTTTCTATCGGCTCGATGCCGGCTAGCTGTCCAAGAAAAGCGAACTCAACGGAGCCTTTTGCGGTGACCGTGGCGTGGGATGATTTCAACACCGCTTCAAGCAGGGGTGCGCATTGTTTACTGGTGGCTGGATGCGACATTCGTCTTGGAACGGCAGACAATTCCCGAGCTAGTGCCTTCGCGGTGGCGATGTTGAAATCCGCGGGTGTGGGCGCCATCGCCTCGGCGAGATTGTATGAGTCGGCACATATCTCCGCGATGCCTTCGCGAAGGACAGACACCGCGCCCTCGAGCCCCAAGCCGCCGCTGCCGGGCTTCCCGTCAATGCCGACAACAGTGCAATCGGTCTCCGCGGAAAGGTCGCCACATTTGGCTTCCAACGTGGATAGCGCGTGCCGCCTTTTAACTCCATTGACCCCGCCGACACCGCCCAGGAGGTCAACAAGGTGATCCAAGCTATTCGCGACCATCGCCCGTTGGTATTCCAGATCGCCAAATGGGCCATGCGGAGATATGGCCGCCATGCCGGCTTTTGGATCTTCGGCTTCAAAAGCGGCTAGCATGGCTGACTCTGAGAACGGCTGCCCACCAAGCACCACATGGGTAGCCAGCGGGTGATAGTGCGGAATATCGCTGTCACCTGGGAGGAATATGAAAGTGAAGACCGCACGATCCACAATGTCCTCGATCTGAGCAGGCGGCATCGCGGACCGGTCGCCACCGATGATTTGTTGCAGCAACATACCCGCACGGCGACCCATCGATGTTCCCCGCGCATGTTCAGTTTCGAAAAGATTCTTCCTCACTGCCATAAGGCTTTAATGCTCCTCTAATTGCGACCGAAACGTTGTTGATTACCGTGGTGCGGTGATCCAGCTCGCATATCCCGCGCCGTGCGTGTCTGCTGTGCCTGCTCGTGGCTTCCCTGAGGGATGAAAAAAGCGTCTTCCTGGGGCGGAAAGTCTAGGGAAAGTGCCGTAATAGCGGCGGCAGTCTGAGGTTGCGCATGCGCCCGCATTTCAGGCTGGGAATCGTGATAATACGTTTCGAGGGTGGCGTGAACGAGTGGCCGACGTGTGCTTTCCGGAAGCAGAGACATCAATGAGAGCGCGGCATTGTTGTAGTCATCTAGGAAGGCTGCGAGCGCGACAGAATCAATTGGAGTCGCTGGTTCCTCTCTCGATAGTCGGTTACCCGCCTCGGCGACTACCGCTTGGGCATCGAACCAATGGTGCTGGTCGTTGCGCTGCGGTCCATGTTCGGTGAATAGGGCGGTCCAATTCTCACTGTGGGTCCTCAATTCGTCCAACAAGCGTTCGAGACGGATTGAGCGATCGACATAGCGCAACGGCGCTTTCGGATCATTGACGATCACTTGCAGATCCCCGGGCTGGTGAGGCGTGCTGGAAAAAACGGAAGATGAATCTGGCTTGGGTGCGGGGGTGCGCGGCATGCGCAATCGGTTTCGCAGGTTAGCGAGGGCGTCATGTGCTGGGTCGCTCGCGTCGAGTTGTGCGAATACACGTTGCGCGAGGGGCTCATTTTGCGCCAATGTGGTGTGCCATTCCGCGGTGTTTGGTAGCGCCCCTAGCTCGTCGGTTAATGCACCTGCTACGGCACTTGCGAAGGAGCCAGCATCGGCATCCACCGGTTGCGCCTTGGTAAATCGTGAGGCGCTTACCGTGCTGATCTGCTGCCAACGGCGCTCCACGCTTAGCGTCACTTGCGTGTTGAGAGTATTGATTCCTTTGGCCGCGATGAAGAACCACGTCGCGATGTCATGATCGCCGCGCTCAAAAGCTTCCTGGCCGCTCGCGCGCAACCGGCCAACTAAATCGTCGAGCACAGCACGCTGATGGGTTTGCTCGAACAGGTCATCGCGGCCGCCACTATCGCGTCCAACCCCAGCTGAGTACACCCATAGCGCTGGCGAAAGAGTTCCTTCGGGGCTACGGGTGCGTGGCACGGCTAAAAAACCCCAGTTTGATTCTCTGATCGTTCGAGGATGAACGTCGCTGCCCTGAGACAACAGGGGCGCGAGCCTTTGCGCACCTTGAAATTGTGAGAGATAGTGGGCGGCGGTTCGTCCGCTATGCGAAGAAGTAGGGTGTTCGAGCCAATGCGGGACGTGGGGCATGGTCTCATCTTACGAGACATGTTCGCTATCGGCGGACGGCCGCCTCGATTAGGTCCAAAACGGGCTCAAGGTCAGTGGTAGGGCGTCCCATTGCTAGATGCAACACCAGGCCATCATGCGCCAACTCAATAAAGCGTTGCACCACTTCTAGAGGTAGATCGGTGCGGACAATGCCCGCTTCTTGCATGCGCGCCAGACGTTCGGTGGTCGCCTCCGAAATGGCCTGAGACCGTTTTGCCCAACGTTCGGCGAACTCGCGATCTGTGCGCACCCGCCGGGCGACTTCAAGCTGAGTGCCGAGCCAGCCGGCTTTCTCGGTTTCCTCATTGCCCGACAACAGGTCGCGCATCACTTGCACCAAGCCACCGGCCGCGATGACTCGCACCATATGTTCAGCGTCATCTTCGGTGACGGCGAGGAACAAC
>JABFVL010000035.1 GCA_013362805.1 Mycobacteriales bacterium
CCCCAGAGCAGGTAGCCAAGATCGATGAAAGCCACACGGGGCGGTTCCTCCGCACCGTGCTTAACGCGAAATGACAGAGGGGGTGCGCCGACTAAAGCTCAGCAGCCGGCGCATTCCTCTAACCTGCGGCTCGCTTTCGACTTGGGGTGTCGGCGGAATCCACAGTTCAGCTTCCACCTTGGTTGCCGCGCCACCGTAGTCATCCACATCACACAAAGACAAGACACACCCGGGTGTTTTCGCGGGCTCATGCCAGTTGAACTCTGTAGCACTAAATGCGGCACGGGCACTACCATCGGGTAAATACTGAATACTGAGCTTCATGCTGTCGTCGGCGATCAAGGATTGTAGTTCGGTAATGAGCCGTTCGGGGTCATAGCCGAACATAGCGGCCTGCACTCGTAGAGCCTCTGGACTGGCAAAATTCACCTTGGCCGCATGCCCGCGAAGTAGTTCGTGTAGCTGTTCGTCATCTCCCAGGACTCCGCCGAACTGTTTGTGTTGGATTTTCAAGGGTCGCTGAGGTGCGGCAACTCCGCTCGTGGCCGCCGCCTGTGCCTCGATTGCGGATACAAGATGGCGTACATACTTTGCGCGCATCCCCGTGTCCTGAAAGTCAATTGGTGCGTCTTCGTCAGTTGCTTGCGCGAGTTGCTGACGCAAGTAGCGGCGTGTCGCCCGCTTATTGCGGGGTGAGATGGACGACCCGGTCGCATCAGGAATGAGAGAGCGGCCTTCACGAACATCAATGACGCTACGTCGTATCGCATACGCGGCTTGGGGTAGGTGAGCCAGCAGCTTCGGCACATCGATCTCTATGCCGTCGGTGAGCACATTCGGTTGGCCGCACCGAATAGCGGTTTCCATGGCGACGGCCGCGAGCCGTGTGTCCCCATCGTCATTAGGTAGATAGCAGAGCGACCGCGCAAGTTTTGGTTTGTCGATATCAAAAACGCTGCTGAGTCCCTCAAAAGGAGTCCACGCGGCTAGAACATCTGGCAAATGCTCAGACATCGCCTCGTATCGCAAAATCCCTTGCGCCAAGGTTTTGGCGCAGTCATTTTTCTGGTCATTTATAGCGGCAACGATTTGTTCTGGGCGACCGTCATAGTCTGGCATAAAGCTTTGTAGACGCTGGATTAATCGATTGTGATCCATGCCCGATACAGCGAGGTAATACAAGAACTGTTCTCGGAGTTGGATACTGTTTTCCTCCCATAGCTGTCGCCAGGTCTCTCTCAACACGAGGTTTTCTGGGGTGTTGTCATCAGTGCGCAAGCTGTAGCCATCGACTCCGCGCACTAATAGGCCAAGTTCAAATTGCGTTTTGCCATAAGTGGCAAACAAGCGGTCCACCTGACTAGCCTCGGCTAAGACAGCGTCAATCTCATCAACAATTGCGGGAAGACCCCCGTTAACTAGTTTTCGCACCGCGATATCGGCATCTAGCTCGCCGCTCATACGCTCTATTCGATTTTTGCGCCAGAGCCGGTAATACGATTCACACATGACGAGCATGGGAGTGACAGTGGCGCCTATTGCCATGCCCGCGAATGTCGATTGCAATGCTGGAATTCCAGCGACTATCGCGCCCGAAGCCCCAACTGGTACTGCCAATAGTGTCCCTTCCATCAGGTACGGCACTGGATTTGGTGCATCTTTTTGATCGGCGTGTGGCTGCACCATGGGAAGAGGTTCTTCCTCGCCGTCCAGCTTCATTCGCAAAACTTTTCGCGCAAGCTCCGCGTGGGCTTCACGCGCATGATCGTTATTTCTAATGCGTGTCGTTTCGCTGTCCCGTAATTTGCTGAGCAGGACGTGGGTTCGGATATTGACCAATAGGTTTGTCGCGATACTTGGCCCGGCAAGCGCGACAAGTGTGGGATCGCCTAACACCGTGGTCGCCGTTGCAGTGACGCCCAAGGCGGCGAGCTGTGGAAGAAGGAGCTTGCGTAGAGCTCGCCATCCAGTCGTTCCTACCCGAGGCATGGTAGCTGTTGGCTCAAGTTCAAAACCATGCAGCCGGATGGATTTAGGGTCGTCAGCCGTAGAATTAAGTTCGTTGAGTTTGTTTCTGATTCCGCCAAGATCAGCACGTCCGTGTTCCGCCTCCCATGTTTCGATAGCGCGATGTGCGATCCTTCCCCTGGCCGCAAGCGACTCCTGCTTGTCGGCGGGTTCACATGCGCGAAGGACGCGTTCAGTGGTGACGGCCAGCGCCGCGCCATCGACAATTGACGGATTTGAATTCGCCATGCCATACACCTGTCCCGCGGAGACACAGCTGTGGCGCAGTGCTATTTCTTTGAGCATGGCGTCATACGTGTGCTGAGACAAGTTTGGTGGCGGTGCGGAGGTAGCTCCAGCTCCCGCGCGGCCGAGCCCGTTCGCGGTGCCCAACAGGCCCACGGTTTTCACTAAATCCGCGATGGGAGTTTGGCGTAGAATTCGGTGTGCCACGCGCCCTCGCTCGGCGTTGGCTTGGGGAACAATGCTATGAGTGATAACCCGTGAAGCCACGTTCTGGGCTAAAGCCGTGATCATGCCCGCCCAGTAGCGCGCACGTTGGTCGCGGGTTCCTAGAACTGCTCCGCCCAGACCGCTTAATGGAGTGATGAATCCGAGCGGAAGAAGCGCTGACCCGGTTAGCTCCCCGTGTGTGCGGTGCAGCGCGATGGGGGTGAACGGCCCCCAGATCCTTCCGGAGAATAGTGTGGTGGCCCGCTGAGTGTCGGGCGCTTGTTTATGCAGCTCGGCGCGAACGGCCTCAGAACCGGGATGCCCTTGTTTGAATCCTAAAGCGGCGCGAACGGAATATAGGTCACGGCGCCATTGCCGCCGTTGCCATTTTGGAGCGCTACTTCCCGGAAAAACACATTGCAGTGCGACGATTTCCGCGGCCACCTCGGGCCGCGCCACCGCAGTGGCTCTGTGTTCCTGCGCCAGCCGCGCAAGTGGCCAGGCTATCGCGAGCCCGATCGCGCGCCGCTGTTCTAGGCGCCGGGGCGATCGTCTTTTAAAACCGGAGTTTTTGAGGTGCACTAGCGCTGAGATGGTGGGGCGATCCGCTGCCTCAAGGGTCAGACGATCATTGGCCAATCCCACTCGCACATTCAATGGTGCCGAGTTTGCGAAAGTGATGTTGAGCTGGACTTTTCCGCTATCTTCGCGAGTAGGCGTGATGTTCGTTGCGTCCAATGTCGAAAAGAATGCTGGCTCTCTTTCCGCAAGCTCTGTGAGATCTCGGTGCAAAAGTGCGGGGTTTGAATGAAATGCTCGCGACGTAAACATGTGCCACCTCGGCCACCAGTTTAGGGTGCGGCATGTGTTGTGCGTTCTATTTTGGAGTGAATTAGCTCGCCATCTCGCTCTGAGGAATGAGTGGCAGTTTCACCTGCACTGACAGCCCGCCATCTGGTCGAGGCACGGCTCGCACGGCCCCTCGATGGGTCCGCACAATAGCGCGCACAATTGAAAGTCCCAGCCCGGTCCCGCGAATTCTCGCACCTGAGGTCGCGACGCCGGCCACTCGAGTTCGTTCACCCGATAGCGACTGGAACGGCTCGAATAGGCGCTGCACTTCTGACTGTGGGATTTGAGTGCCAGTGTTGCTGACTTCTATCAAAGCGAAATGGTGGTACTGACGCACTGAGAGCTCAGCCCAACCAGTTTCGGGCAGGTTGTGCCGGGCCGCGTTCTGCAACAGGTTTGTAATCATCCGATCGAGCAGCACTGGTGAGCCAAGGACCGTCAGCGGCTCGATGTTCCCAGCGCGTAGCTCCACCTGGGCCGATTCGAATTCTGGTTCGACCTGATCGATGGCGTGTTCTGCTACGGCGACAAGGTCCACGGCCTCGGTTTCGGCGAGCTCGCGTTCACTGCGCGCTAGCAGGAGTAGGCCAGTGATGAGCTCTTCGTTCCGGCGATTGACCTCGAGTAGTTTTTCGCCGGTGTCCCGTAGATCAGCGGAAACGTCGGGATCGGCGAGGGCGACCTCGAGTACTGTGCGTTCCATCGCAAGTGGGGTTCGAAGCTCGTGCGAGGCGTGGGCGACGAACCGTTGCTGGGCGGCGAATGCGGCTTCGAGCCGGGCAACCATGTCGTCGAAGGTTTCGGCGAGTTCTTTTACCTCATCATCTGGGCCCGCGAGCCCGATGCGTTCGGAAAGTTTTCCACCCGCCACCCGGCGCGCCGATGCGGTGATGCGTCCCAAGGGGGCCAGGGCGCGGTCCGCGACTACGTAACCCAACAGCAGGGCCGCGATCCCCATCAAAATGAGCGCGAAGATGGACTGTTTGAGTAGCTCGTGCAGGGTTTTCTTTTGCAGCTCTTGTTGGTACTTCGTGGCCTCGTCGGTGATTTTTTCGGCGGCGTCGTTGGGGATTTCCATTCCTTTGGGGACGACGAATGTTATTCCCTGTTGTTCAATGCTGTGTCGGACGAAGGCATAGTTGACCGCGAGTAGAACGACACCGGCGGCGAAGAAAGCGGCCCCGTAGAGAAGGGTCAGCCGCCAACGCAGTGGGAAACGGACTTTCATCGAACCTGATAGCCGACGCCGGACACCGTGTCGATCACCGAAGGTTCGCCGAGCCGTTTGCGCAGGTTCATCATGGTGACTCGAACCACGTTGGTGAAGGGGTCGGCATTTTCGTCCCATACTTTTTCGAGCAATTGTTCAGCGCTCACGACAGTACCGTTGGCGCGCAGCAGCTCTTCAAGAACGGCGAACTCTTTACGTCGCAGCGCCACGTATTTCCCGTCGCGGAATACTTCGCGGCGGGCTGGATCGAGTCGAATGCCGCGCCGGGTGAGCACTGGCGGAACTACGGCGGTGGGGCGCCGGGCCAGAGCTCGAACTCGCGCGACTAGTTCGGTGAAGGTGAACGGCTTGGGTAGGTAGTCATCGGCGCCGAGTGATAGCCCGGCGACGCGATCGCTTACATCTGAGGAAGCGGTGAGCATGATGATGCGGGCGGGGTTCCCAGCGGCGACAAGACGCTGGCACACTTCGTCGCCGTGTAGCTCGGGGAGGTCCCGATCGAGGATTATTACGTCATAGGCGTTCACGGTGGCGAGTTCCAGTGCGCTCGCTCCGTCGTATGTGGCATCGGCTGCGATAGCTTCCCGGCGGAGCCCCGAAGTGATGGCGTCGGCGAGGATCTGTTCGTCCTCTACAACCAAAATGCGCACTGCAGTCTCCTTCGTAACGTGGGGGCGCCTGGCAGCGCGGGGATCGTGGTGACCAGACGCCCCATGGGCTCTATCTTGCCTGCATGCCCGGTAAATCCGTTGTAAACGCACCCTGGATGGTTGTTTGATCTTTTTGCTAAGTCCGGGTGTGTGATGCGTGTCATGATGACGGCGTGGTGATCGAAGGTGCGTTAACAAAGTCTTTAGTTCTGGAAGCGGCGGATGCATGTGGGCAAGGTGTTAATTTGCGGTACCGCCTTGGAATACATGTTTTCCATACCAGAATAGTGTACGAGTCAGTGGATTTTCCGAATCTACGAGACCGTTATGGCACCCTTGTCGACTCTGTTGTCGCCCACATTGCGCTATTTGAAGGAATGAAATATTGCTCACTATTTCCGGCTGAGTTTGATGTTTCCCTTTGTGCGGACTATTTGCCCCCTGATGCGGAAGAACTATTTCGGGAGATCTATCGTAAGGTTTTCGCCCAACATAAGTGGGAACATAATAATCCGCGCTATGACGGACCCGCGCTCCGAGCGAATTGGTCGCAGGATAGCGAGCCAGGCAATATTTCAGCCACGTCCGGGTTGTTGTTGAGTTGCGGGGGAGGGAAAGACAGCCTTGCCTCGATGAGGCTTCTTGAAACAGCGGGTATTCCCTACGATGTTTCGCAGTATTCTCACAGCATTTATGGCCCAGCGGCGCCACAACATGACCTGATCAATGCCCTGGTAGCCCGGTGTGGCCCGGGCAAGGCGCACCGAATGGATGTCGAAGATGATTTTCTATCGGGCGAAATTTTGAAGCACCCGGATTTCGCGGGAATTGTGAAAACTTTGTGCGCTCCTGAGACGCCATGCAGCGTATTCGAAGCTCTACCTTTAGCATTGATGCACAATTATGAAAATTTCGCCGTGGGGCATGAGAGAGACGCTGACACTGGAAGTTTTCACTGGTCAGACATTGATGATGATGTGAATCATCAATGGGGAAAGAGCTATCAAGCCGAAGAGCTGCTCACTCAATATGTGCAAACCAATTTAGTGAAGAATTTTTCATACTTTAGCCTGCTCAAACAAATCTACGATTTCCTTATATTTCAATTTTTGCGAGCCTATCCGGAAGATATTCCGTTCACTCACTCGTGCAATATTGAAAAACCGTGGTGCCGACGCTGCGCCAAATGTGTCTACGTGTGGCTTGGTTTCACCGCCTACCTTGATGGTCCCATGCCATTTGCTGAAAACCTGTTCGATGTTGCCGAGGTGCAGGACATCCTCGCCGAACTCACTGGTCTGGCGGGCCATCGACCCTTCGAATGTGTAGGCGAGGTCGACCATGCGCGCCTGGCTTGCTATTTCGCTTGGCGAAAAGGGCGGAGCGGCGCCTTTCTCCAATATTTCGCCGAGAAAGCCATTCCTTCCATGAACTCGGCGGACCTGCTGAGAAAGTACGGTCATGTTCATCCCGACGGGCACGCCGTGCCTGAGCCGTTATCAGCCCTGATAACCCCAGTTTTGCTCGCCGCTGGTCACTCTGTCGTATTGCCCGATTAGGCTGGAAGACGTGCCAGACCCCGCCACAT
>JABFVL010000082.1 GCA_013362805.1 Mycobacteriales bacterium
GACGGAGGTCTCGGGTATCTGAACCCGCGTGGATGCGCACCGAGTACACGTGAACGAGTTTTGCCCCATTTCACCTTATTTGCTCATGTCTAGCGCCGGTTCCCGACTCGTCGAGTGGGTTCCGCCCCATTTTTTGCGAATGAGCTGGTCAAGCCGATGATGTCCACGAACACTAACTGACGATAAAACGCCAATAAATATGATTTGTGATGAAAAATACCCGACAGGCGCCGCGCGTTGACCACTTTGGAGACTGAGCAACCGGACGCACAAGCGAGATGCGCCTTGGAATGAGACAGGAGACTGTCGGCTTAAGCCAAGAATGTTCCATTTAACTATGGAGCGGGCGACGAGAATCGAACTCGCACAATCAGTTTGGAAGACTGAGACTCTACCATTGAGCTACGCCCGCACACGGTTTCAACGAAACTCGCGTCGATAGTGTAGCGGAGCGCAAAATCGCGCGCGCACCGCTCTCTGCGCTCGAAATCGAGCGCAGAGCTCAGCGATCATTCCGGCTTACGAGCGACCGCGAAAACCGATTGGCCAAATGGCGGCCGAAGGATGGATTCGGCGAGCCGGGAAATTGGTGTGACGAATTTGTCGTAGAACCGCACCATCGCACCAGGCTTAGGCGTGAGTTTAAAGATACTGGTGGCACTGTAGTAACCAATGAGGCCCAGCGAATTTACGTAGTGAACACGTTCGGGAATCAGCCCGGCATTACTAATTGCTGTGGTCATTGTTTTACGTGTGTAGCGGCGAACGTGACCCGTCGCGATGTCTACGTGGCTCATCGCGAACTGGAATGCGGGCACAACGAGCACAATGGGCGCGCCCGGACGCACCAGGTCAGCCATGCTTCGTAGCGCCGCAACGTCATCCTGGATGTGTTCGAGCACGTTAAAGGTCACCAGAGCCGAATGTGAGCCTCCGTCTTGGCACGGCAATAGCAGTTCACGTACCTCCACCTTCGGGTGCTCTGCGAAACGTTCTTTGAGCGCGACAAGGCGTTCTGGCTCAGCTTCAGTAGCCGTGTAGCGCTGTACGCCGGGTAGCCACTCTTCGGCATAGTCGCCAAAGCCGCTACCGATTTCGATGGGGTGCTCACCGAGGTATGGGGTGGCGAAGCTGGCGAACCATTTTCTATGGTTAACCGCCTCAGCAAGGCCCTCCAAGACCTCTTCTTGCGTCCGTTGATTGCCCAGAATCTCCGGTGCTTGGGTCGCTGCCATCTGCTTAGAACCTTCCTAAAAGACCATATGCACTACCTCGATACGATAAAGCGAATAGTCCTAAAAAGATGTCCCATTTCGGACTTGTCCTTAGCGCATTTTGACGGTATGGGAGGCCTAACGTGGCCAGCACGGCGACAACGGTGGAGACAGCGCACGTCAAGCCCCAATCGGCGGACAGCACGTCCACAAAAAGTCGGCTCAAGAAACTAAAACCGCAGCTCAGCGATATCGCGGTTGCGGCGACATTCATTCTTATCGCCATATATGTGCAGATGCAGGTGATGCCAGCGTTGCGTTACGGCATCGCCCACCCCGGAGACCCGTACTTTTTCGAATGGATGTTTAGCCACGCCGCCTACAGCGTCACGCATCTAGAAAACCCATTTTTTACCGAGCGGCTGGGCGCACCCCAAGGGGTCAACATTCTCGCTAACACCTCGGTTTTGGGACTCGGAATTCCACTTGCGCCCGTCACATTGCTCTTTGGCGCACACACCACATATCTCATCGCGATTACCGCAGGACTAGCCGCGACTGGCATTTCGTGGTACTGGCTACTTTCCCGTCACGTGACCGAGCACCGAGCCGCGGCCATGCTAGGTGCCGCCATCTGCGGTTTTGGGCCAGCGATTGTTTCCCATGCGCATGGTCACGTCAACTTCGTGTCGCAGTTTCTAGTGCCGATCATTGTGTGGCGTTTCCTCAAACTCGCCGAGCCTGGCTCCCATATCCGAAACGGAATAATCTTTGGATTGGTCGCCAGCTATCAAATATTTATTGGCGAGGAAGTTCTCTTCTTCACCGGACTCGCCTGCCTAGTATTCGGAATAGTCTTCGCGATCACTCATCGAATTCCACGACCACGAATCTACGCACTCCTCAAAGGTTTTGGTGTGGCGCTCGCGACCGCGACACCGCTGTTGGCATATCCGCTCTATATGCAGTTCTTGGGGCCGCAGGCCTATCACGGGATCCCAGAATTCGTGACCGACTGGGGCGCTGACCTGACCTCCTACATCGCCTTCTCCAGCGAATCACTAGCGGGTGATGCGAAAGCGGCCACAAAGTTCGCACCAAATAGCACTGAGGAAAACACCTTTATCGGGTTTCCCCTAGTGCTGGTATTGATTGTCGCCGGCGTGTGGCTTCGCAAAAATCGCCTAGCCTTGGCTTTGACGATCACCGGAGTTACCTTCTTCATCCTGTCGCTCGGACCCACGCTGATCATTTCTGGAACGCACACGCGGATTCCACTGCCCTGGCGCGTCCTACAACAACTGCCGCTGTTTAACTCAGTGCTGCCGGGCCGGCTCGGACTCGTCGTGTGGCCAATCTGCGCCGTGTTGGTCGCACTCGCGCTGGACAAAGCGCTCAGCGCTCCCAAGGGCCTCAAGGTAGCTTGGATCGTCGCCATCAGCTGCGCGTTGTTGCCCATCGCACCGACGCCACTCGCTTCATTTAAACAGGGTGCGACTCCAGTTTTCTTCGCAAGTGGACACTGGCGCGACTATCTGTCAGAAGGCCGCACATTGGCAACAATTCCGTTGCCCTCAACCCATGATCACAGCATGCGGTGGGCAGTAGAGGACGATCTAGCATTTCGCCTGCCGCGCGGCTATTTCCTCGGCCCAGCGACCGAGGGTGGGCGCGGAATGTGGGGATCGCCTTACCGGCCAACGTCCACCCTTTTGGACACGGTGGCATATCGGAACCGGCCTCACACCATCACCGACAAGCACCGTGCCCAGGCCGCCAAAGACTTCGAATTTTGGCAAGCTGGGCTTGTCGTGCTTCCACCACATCCGGCAGAACGCGCCCTCTTGAAAACGATGCAAGGACTTCTTGGCCCCGCTCAACGCGTCGACGACGTATGGATCTGGCAGCTACCCGCTCCGAGGTGAAAGGAAACACCGCAGCCGGCACCACGTGCCAGCGGTGGGAAAAAATCATGACCACCACTGATCTTCCCGAAAGCGCAACGCCCATGCCGTCCGATGTACTTAGTCGAAAAAAGGCTCCGCCGCAGGTGCTTGCCCCGTGGTGGGTGCAACATCCACGACTTATGGAGATGCTGGGCCTTGCCGCATACATCGCTTTCGCGTTGTTTATCACCGCTCGAATCTGGACCGGTGGCACCTCCATGGAGGCGGGCGCGAACCCACAGGATCAAGAATTCTTTCAATGGAACTTCGCCCACGCCGCATACGCGGTGAGTCACGGCGAAAACCCATTGTTCACTTATCGCATCAACGCCCCGCTCGGGGTCAACTTGATGGCCAACACCTCGGTGCTGCTCTTTGGCATCCCGATGGCACCGATCACTTTGATGTTCGGGCCACACATCACCTTCGCGCTGTTTAGCACCTTGGCGCTGGCCGGAACCGCCATCGGTTGGTACCTATTCCTGTCTCGCTGTGTGGTCACATCAAGGCGAGCCGCTTTCATCGGCGCCGGTTTCTGCGGCTTCGCGCCGGGCCTCATCTCGCACCTCGGCGGACAACCCAACATCTCCGCGCAATTCTTGGTGCCGTTCCTTTTGTGGTGCGTGGTTCGACTCGCTCAACCAGAACCCGCTGACAGCACCCACCGGTTCTCACGCGCCATCTGGTATGGAAGCGCACTAGCCGGGGTAGCGATAGCGCAAGTCTTCTTGAACGAGGAAATTCTGTTCTTCACCGGGCTAGCCGTTGCGATGGCGATGGCGGTGTATGCCTGGCAATGCTGGCCCGAAGCGAAAGCGCGCAGTCGCCAATTTTTCAACGGACTCGGGCTCGCTCTGCTCATTTTTATGGTTGTGCTCGCCGCGCCATTGAGTTTCCAGTTCTTCGGCCCTCAGCACTATCGAGGCCTACCGTTCGATCTCGCCGATCACGTCGTTGACCTGGGTTCCTTCACTGGCTACTCCCGTGAATCATTGTTCGGCAGCGATCATTCCGCGGACCGCTTTAGCAGCGCCGACAGCGAAGACAACAGCTTCTTCGGCTTCACCTTGGTGATTTTGGTGTTGGTCTTGGCTGTATGGATGTGGCGCGATATTCGAATGAAGATGGTCTTCCTGACCGGTATCGGCGCTGCCGCCTTGTCGCTCGGCCCAACAGTGATGTTCTTCAAAGAAAGCACGCACATTCCCGGCCCTATGGCGGTGCTGCACTTTCTGCCCATCTTTAACCTGGCGACTATCACTCGCTATGTGCTCATTTCGGCGTCCTGTATAGGCGTGATGTTGGCCCTAGGAACAGATCGCGTTCTGCAAGAAAAGCGGCTGCCCTGGCTTAACGGTGGACTAGGTCGCTACCCGAAGATGGCGTGGGCTGGAGTTCTTGCCATCGCGCTCGTTCCTATCGCCCCCACTCCGCTTCCCACCGTGCCACGCCCACCAGTTCCCGCGTTCATCACCGATGGGATGTGGCGCGACTATGTCAGCGGGGACCAGACCATTGTGGTCGCTCCGTTGACGGGACGTGGCACAACAGCCATGCGCTGGTCGATCGCGACCGATCTAGAGCTGCACGTCGCGCATGGGTATTTCCTGGGCCCAGACACCGATGGGAAGAGCGCGACCTTCGGCTCGCCGCTGCGAAAAACCTCTGAGTTGATGTTGGAAGCGAACGTCGATGCCGATGAGGAGCTTCCCGAGATCACGGACGAGGACCGAGCCCAAGCCAAAGCGGACTTCAAATACTGGAAGGTCGCCATTGTGGCAATCAACCCTGCGTCATATAAAGATGGGCTATTGATCTCTTTGACCGAACTCCTCGGACCCGTCCAGGAGCGCGGTGGCGTGATGTTCTGGGCGATTGACACCGACGGCTCCGTGATTGAGGGGCGGTAACGGTGACATTGATTTCGGATTCACCCGATAGTCGCACCAGCGACAAGCCCACTCTGGTTCAGCGCCTGCCACAGCTGAGCCGAGCCGATCTTTGGTTCTGTCTGGCCTCACTATCGCTCGCGATCTTTGTGACGGCTCGGCTGTGGATTGAGGGCGAAAACGCCCAGCTTACGACCCCGGCAACACCCGACCACAACCAGTTTCAATGGTTTTTCGCGCATTCGGTATACGTGTTGACCGCGTTCGGTGATCCCTTTGTGTCCACCAGGTTGAACGCCCCAGATGGGGTGAACATGATGGGCAACGGCAGCATGTTGGGGATAGGTATTCCACTTGCACCGATCACCATAGTTTTCGGTCCGATCTACACGTTTGCGCTGGCCACCACGCTGGGCCTGGCTGGGACAGCCATCGCCTGGTATTTCCTGTTCACCCGAAGGATGCATATCACCAGCTGGGCGGCGGCCGCTGGTGCCGGAGTGTGTGGGTTTGGGCCAGCCATGGTGTCTCATGCTGATGGACACCCAAGTTTTGTCGTGGCGTTCATGATTCCAGTGATTGTGTGGCGAGTGTTCGCGCTGGCGGACGACGATCGAGTGTGGCGCAACGGCATCATTTTGGGGTTGTGCACCGCATACCAAGTTTTCATCGGTGAAGAATCCTTGTTCTTGACCGCTGTCACCTGCGGAATTTTCTTTGCCACCTACACGGCCCTGTCCTGGAAGCGGGCCCAAAGCTTGGCAAAACGCTTTCTCACGGGTTTGGCAATCGCCGCTGGAACGTCCGTGACGCTGCTCGCCTATCCATTGTGGGTGCAGTTTTTCGGCCCACAGCATTACAGCGATCTGCCGCTTGGCTACAACTGGGGCGGGGTGGACATTCTGTCGTACTTCGCGTTTCCCGAATACAGTGTCGGCGGCGACCCGGGCCGAACCCGGCAACTGATGGCGGTTTCTCCGGAGGAGAACACCTTCTTGGGGTGGCCGCTTATCGCTCTAGCTATTGCCGGTGCGGTGTGGATGTGGCGCAGCCTCATGGTGCGAGCGTTGACGATCACGGCGAGCATCTGTTTTGTGTTGTCGTTGGGCCCTGAGCTTCGTCTGCGGGATCAGTTTTATAGCGACATTGTGCTGCCTGGTCGGTTGTTGACGAAGGTTCCGGTATTTGACCATGTGATTCCCGCTCGCTATGGCATGGTCGTGATGACAATCATTGGGGTGTTGGTCGCTCTTATGGTGCATCGGGCGCTCACCGAACGAGTGGTGACAGAGTCGACCCAGGTGCCTACGGCTCGAACTTCGCCGGGGGCTACCACCCGGACCGCGCTCCCGCAGTGGGGTTGGTGCGTCGCGGTGGTGGCTGCTTTGGTTCCGCTCTTTCCTACACCTTTGCCGGTGGAAGCCCGGACACCTACGCCGACCTTTATTAGCAGCGGCATGTGGCGTGATTATGTGGGGCCCCAAGACACTTTGATGCCAGTGCCGTTGCCAAGTTGGGATACCGATCCGATGCGCTGGGCAGCCGAGGAAATGCAAGAGTTCGCATTGCCGCGGGGATATTTCCATGGCCCGTACGAAAAAACAAAACGGAGCAATTTCACG
>JABFVL010000059.1 GCA_013362805.1 Mycobacteriales bacterium
GATGCTTATTTTCACGCTTTTTGGGCTGGGGACAGGCCTGAAGTTTAAAATCAATACGGAACCGCAGTTGGTCGCCTGTGGTTCAGCCGTGGGCGCTGCCGGTGAATATGGAATGAGTCAGGAAGACTGGGATGGCTTAAGTAGTGAAGATCAGGCCGCGTTAGATGAATATTTCGAGGAAGACACATCTTCCACGGACCAAGATGAAAGTAGTGACCGCGCCGAGAATTGCGGCGGCGGTGTCGCCGGTGAATTAGACGTCAGCAAGCTTCCCAAAGATATTGATCCACGTATCGTGCCGTGGATTCAGAAATCAAATGCCAAATGCCCGGACTATCCAGCGCCGGTGCAAGCGGCCCAGCTTTTCGCCGAATCTGGTTTTCGGCCAGACGCCACTGGCCCGTCGGTTGACCGAGGCGATGGTGTGTATGAGCAAGCCCAGGGCATCGCGCAGTTTATGCCGAGCACCTGGACCGGGCGAGGCATCGACGCCGCTGCCAAAGAGGGTGCGGAAAGCCACGCTAATACCGCTAAGCCCGACAACGCTAAAGACGCCTACACCATTGGCGATGCGATCATGGCGCAAAACGCCTACATGTGTGACTTGTTGAAAACCGCAAAATCGAAGTGTGCGGGAAGCGACCCTATTCAGCTGGCATTGGCCGCATATAACGCCGGTGGCGGAAACGTGTTTCCCCCGGATGAGGATTGCAATATTCCAAACTTCCCGGAAACGCAGAAGTACGTCAAGAAAATTATGAAGCAAGCTGAGGAATGGACACTACCTGGAACGGGCGGTGGCGGCCTCACCGATTCGCAAATAAAACAAGTCATCGCCTATGCCGAAAAAGCGGTTGGCAAAGGCTATTCACAAGACCCCGATTTGCGGTTTGGTCCCGACTATTACGACTGCTCTGGGCTCATTCACAAGGCATTTGGTGCCGCCGGAATTTCACTGGCCACCATTACGAACACGATCGCCGATGACAAGAAAGTCAACATCGTTCATAAAGGAAGTGGTCTGCCCGCCACCGCCCGAGCTGGCGACATCATCTTTATGAACTACACCGATGACGGACACGTGTCCCAAGCCCTGGGCAGCAACGTTTCGCACGTCGCTCTGTATGTCGGCAATGACACTGTCATCGAGGCGGCAAACGCTCGAACGGGCGTCGTGAAACGCAAAGTGGATGCCAGCGCCATTGTGGGCGTCGGTCGAGTTGGCGGTGAATGGGTCAGGCCAGCGGTTGGCCCTGTCACCTCAAACTTTGGCCCACGTTCAGGGGGGCACCATGAAGGCTTGGACATCGGTGCCGCCAAAGGTAGCGACGTGAAAGCTGTCGCTGCGGGCACTGTCACCTGGGCGGGCGACAAAGGCGACGGCTACGGAAACTACGTCATGATCCGCCATGACGGATTCGCAACGTTGTACGGGCACATGCTCGATGGGCTCAAAGTGAAAAAGGGCGATGTGATCTCGGCCGGAACAGTGCTGGGTTTGGTGGGTAGCACCGGTAACTCAACAGGTCCGCACCTGCACTTGAACTATTGCGCGAAGGAAGCGGACAGTTGTTACAGGAGCACCCCGTCTAGCGATCCACGTCCGGTCCTCGCCGAACATGGCATCACATTCCAAGACGCCTAACGGGTCTGGCGCGGGAACTCGTGTCAATTGGTAGTCATACGCGACACTGGATGACACGCCACTAGCAGTGCGGAGGAGTGTTGCCTGATAAGCGCCCTGGTGCGGCGAGCAAACGCCGCGCATCCAGAACCGTCCCGTCGGGGCGGGCAGCCCGTTGGCTCAAACGGCGGGCTCAAGGAGCGCGCGACGGTGTAACGCATGCACCCCGCCGGCTCTGGCATTCAGTGCGATTCGCGCTGGCTGGTGTGGGCACGGTTATGCCCCGACCGATTTCCCAAAGTGGAGATAAGCGCCGGGCGCTCGTGCATGTCGTTTTTGGTATTACCGTGCTGCTGGTTCTGGCTTGGTTCAACAACCGGCAAGGCTTCGCCACCGCGACAGTCGTCGCCGCGTTTTTGGGTTTGTTGTATCTGTTCTGGACCGCTTATCGCCGATTCGCGCTCATGCTGATCGCGATGATGTGGTGGCTGGCCACTGTTCCGCTTGTCGCCGTTTTGACCGCGGCTCCCAACGAATCGACGTTGTTGGAAGAAGCCCAGTTCGGCCCGTTTTTTGTCGGGACCGGCTGTGTGGTGTGGTTGACGGCTTTGCTCAATAGAGAGCGTCAACCTTGGTTGGTCATCTTCGGTGGTTGGGCTCTGTCGATTGTCGCGATCGCCCTGGCGCTGCGCTTGGCTGCGGACCAAGTGCTGTTTTTTGTCTGGGCCTTGTTGTTGCTCTACTTGGTGTGGCGCGGTGGTTTGCACTTCACCGTTACTGACTTTTTTCGGCGCCGATTGCGACGCGGACGGGAATACAAGGACCCGACACCCGAACAACTTGGGTTGTATGAACAGCTACCTAAACTGTCTCGGGCGTATTCGTGGCTGTATCAAATGGCGGAAGTGGATGCGATCGTCGTTGGCCCAACCGGCACATTCGCGATCACCGCGTTGCCTGGCACGGGGCCGCTCGAACTGGGGTTGCGGCGCAAGGGCGATGTCACCATTGGCCGGGTGTCGGTGAACCCTGAGCTAGCTCAGGTGGCGAAGGTGGTGCGTGATGCGGCGCAAAAAATGGATACTCGGGTGACGGTGCTCGCCACCGCGGATGCTGAATTCCCGGAAGGCAGCCATGGCCTGATTACGGCAGATATCAGTGTGCCTGGTGCGTCTGCTGTGCCGATTACCATCGTCCGAGATTCTTTGTTGGCTGGTCGGCTGCAATATGGTGTGCCAGTTCTGAGCCATTTCGAAACGTCGCTACTGATGCATAGGGCTCGTAACTTGACCCCGAACGCGCAAGAAGTCGGCGAGGAGCCTGGTGCGGAATAAAATAGTTAGACGGACAGGTTATGGTGAACCAGACCGATCTAGGGGGTGCCAGGTCTCGACTCCGGACGTTGAGGCAAGGGAAGCGGGCCGAGGAAGGCAACAATGATCTCGTTAACCACGTGTTGCACAACTAATAAGCGCCGACGTTAAGTCACAGCGCGAGCTCGCCCTTGCTGCCTAAGTAAGGCGCGGCTCTGTCAGACCGGGAGTGCCTCTGGCCCGGATCCTGGCATCGACTAAGAGGCTCACCGAACTCCTCGGCTATCGGGGGAGGTCAGGGACATCAAACAGTAGCTGGGCTCGTCACACCAGCTTGTTCACGTGACTGGTGGAGCCAAGTAGAGACACAGTGAACTGCGCCCGGAGAAGCCTTGTTGAGGCGACGGAGGACGCGGGTTCGATTCCCGCCACCTCCACCATTGAGGTATCCGCAGGTCACAAGCTCGAGAATTGCTGAGCCGGTGACCTGCGGATACGGGTTCGATACTCGACAGGTGTTTGGCCTTGTTGATCGCTCGGCAATCCTGTGTTTGCACGTTCACTCACGGTGTGCAGTGACCGGCTTCCCACGCCCAAGCGGCGATAGCCACACGGTTACGGACGCCGAGCTTGCGCTGGATGCTAGCGATGTGGTTCTTGACGGTTCCCGGCGAGATGAATAGGTCGACCGCGATGTCCGCGTTGGTGCCGCCACGTGCGACCAGGCGGACAATGTCCAGCTCCCGATCGGTCAGTGGGGCGGCCAAGTGCCCGGATTGCGCGGGAGGCGGCGAAGTCAGATGGCGCAGGAGCCGCACCGTGACCTGTGGACTAATGAGGGTATCGCCGGACATCGCGGCGCGAACTGCTTCGATAAGCAAAGTGGGGCCGGATCGTTTGAGGAGAAATCCGCACGCGCCGTTTCGGAGTGCGGCGTGCACATATTCATCGAGGTCAAAGGTGGTCACCACAATGACCCGAATTGGCTCGGCAACGCCCGGACCGGCCAAAAGTCGCGTTACTTCAAGCCCGTCGCGGTGGGGCATCCGGATGTCAGCCAGTACAACATCTGGTTTGAGGTGGCGGGCAAGTTCGACGGCGGCGGCCCCGTCCGCGGCCTCACCGACCACTCGCATGTCTGGCTGGGCATCCAGGATGAGCCGAAAGGCGTTACGGATGTTCGCCTGATCATCGGCGAGCAGTATGCGGATAGGTGACGTACTCATTGTGCCCCCGCTATCGTCGCGCTAGATGGCATGGTAGCGGTCACACACCAACCACCGTTTCCATCTGGTCCTGCGGTCAGGGTGCCCCCAAGGAATTCGACGCGCTCGCTCAAACCCGGCAGACCCAGGCCACTGCGGCGGTCGCCCCTCGGATCAGTATTCCTTCTCAGCACGATCTCGGCATCATTTATGACCGTTACCTTCAGCATCGACCCTGGCGTTCGTTGAACATGAATGTCTACTTGAGTCGCCGTGGGGGCGTGACGCCGCACATTTGTCAAAGCTTCGACGACTACCCGGTATCCGGTGGCAGCTACCTCCCGGGCCACACCTTCGTGCAGCTCCGGATCGAGATCGAGATGAACGCGGGCCTGGCTGGACGCGGCGAATCGCTCAGCCAATTCGGGCAAATCTGCTAGCCCATGTTGAGGGCGGTTCGTGGCGTCGAGCGCCTCGTCCATGCTGTGAAGCATGTGGATAGTCCGATCCATAGATGTCAGGGCTGAGAGGCCGGCCTTCTCGATGCGTTCAAGGGTCGCCAATGCCTCCTTTGGGTCTTGCTCACCGATAAAGCGGCCAGCCTGAGCCTGCGCCACCATTTCGCTGACATCATGAGCGATGAAGTCATGCAAATCTCGGGCGAGTTCCAGTCGCTGGCTTTGGCGTGCTGCCGCCACCGCTCGAATCCTGTCGGCATCAAGCGATCGTAGGTAGATTCCGCCACCGGCGGCCGCGGTGGCGGCTAGGGACCAGAAGATGCAGCCGGCCAATGTGCTGCCGAGAGAATCAAGTTCTAGGAACCGCAGCACCCACAGCGTTGCCGCGGAATGTGCCGCAACGCTCACGACCACGGCTTGCTTAGCCGGAGCGGCGCGCGCGGCCATAACAATGAGTGGCAGCAAAGCCATAACCTCAACTGTGCCTAGGGCTCCCGCGCCTGTGCCGGGTGGTCGTGGATAGAGGACGGTAGCAGCCAAGGAGGCTACGGCGGCCGTTCCGCATGCGATCGCGACGTGTGCTCTAGTGCGTGGCCATTCGCCCAGCACTACGCACAAACTCGCCACGGCGATCGCAGGGGGAACCGTGGCGAACGGGCCGAAAATAGGGGCGGCGGCAAGGCCGGAAAGTGCCGCCAGCACCGCGCAGATCATGCCGATGCGCTCGCGATAGCTCGTTGTCGTCCACACGCTGCGACTTTACGTCAATCTGACGTTCATCACCCATGCAAGAAGGCACCCCTGCGACCACGCAAGGCGGCTTCAACATGCCAAACGGCATATTGAAAGGCGGGTTCCTCGCGACGACGCTTGTCCCATGGCAATAAACACTATTTCCCTCGAAACATCGGTCAGGACGGGTCGGCTACGCGCCGCTTGGAGAGCCGCTCACGCCCCGGTAGCTGGGGTTCCCCGGTGGGCGCCGATCGCCGCTTACACCATTTCGTTCGCTGTGCTGCCGTCTGCCCTCTGGCGGATCGTGGCGGTCGCTCTCGGAGAAGGCGATGCGCGAAGCAATGGACAAATGCCGGACTGGCTACCGGTCGATGCCTATGTCCTGTTCCTATCAGCGCTCTCTGAGCTGCTAGCTTTCACAGCCTTTGGTTTGGTCGCATCATGGGGGGAGGTTTTCCCACGATGGCTCCCGGGTCTGCGCGGACGCAAAGTGCCCACTCTGGCCGCCGTCATACCCGCCACGATCGGTGCGGTGATAATTACGGCGCTATGTGTCATGGTCATCGTCACTACCTTCACCGGGACCACTGTCCAAGGTGAGTCGGTCCCGAGTGACTTTCCCGGAAATGCATCGCATGGTTGGAGCTCGTATGTTTTCTATGCCTGCTACGCCCCGCTGCTTCTGTGGGGACCTTTGCTGGGTTTACTAACCGTCGGATACTGGAAGCGGCGGGTTCGTGCTTCCCGCCAAAGTGTGGCGTCTTTCTCTTCATGAATGAGTTGTTCCGAAAGCTAATCATTGTGGCGAAACTGGTTGGCCGTGCAGTTGTGAAGACAGCTTTTGTCACGCTGTATGCACTCGGGTCATATCAGAAAGTGGCCGGGCAATGCCCGGCCACTTTCCTCGCGACAGATTCGATCTGTGTCTCGCTATTAGCGCGCCGTCTGTTCGGTCAACGTTCCGGCATGGGTATCCAGGTATGTCTGGATCGCGGCGGGGTCATCATCACCGGCCCACCCGATATAGCCATCGGGGCGAATCACCTTAGTTATGCCATCGGTGGCAGCTGAAGCCGCATCGGTGGTGAAACGGTTCGCGTACGATTCAGCGCTGTCGAGCACGACAAACCGGCCACCACGCAGGGCCTCATAGAGTCGGCTGCCGTTCGCCAACGCAATGTCGTTAGCACGATGGCCCACCAACGCGTCCTCTCCCTTTTCGTGGCCATAGTGGATGCCCACGCCGCTGATCATGCCCATGGCCTTGGCTTCGATGGGTTTGATATGCAAGGCGGTTGCGGCGGCGAACCCGCCAATAGCGGCCTTGATTTTCGAGCGCTCGGCGGCAAGGCGGATGATGGCGCCGCTGGAACGCAGAACGGCTTTGCCGACGGGGTGGCGTTCGGAATGATACGTATCTAGCAGCGCGGGGTCCGCGCCGCGCAGAACGGCGGCGAGTTTCCAAGACAAGTTCGCGGCGTCTTGAAGGCCAGTGTTCATGCCCTGCCCTCCGGCGGGGGAGTGGCAGTGCGCGGCATCGCCTGCTAGAAACACGTTTCCGTCGCGGTAGTTTGGGACTTGCCGCTCGTCGGAGTGGAACCGTGAGATCCAGCGTGGGTCGTGCATTCCGAAGTCGGTGCCGAAGGACAATCGGGCCGCTTCTTTCACCTCTTCGAGCTCGAGCGGGTCATCGTCGCTTTTCTGATAGGCCGAGTTCCAGGCGAAGATGCGCCAGTATTCATCGCCGAAAGTCGCGACGAAGCAGAAGGCGCCGTTGACGCCCTGGATAGCGGGGCTTTCGGCCGGTGGCTCGGAAAGTTTGACGTCGGCGAGCATGATCGATTTGAGCACTGATTCGCCTGGGAAGGGCATGCCAATCGCGTGACGCACGGCAGATTTGACGCCATCGCAACCAACGACGTAGGCGGCGGTGTAGTCACCTTGTTCCGTGTGGACAGTGACTTGGCCGGGTTCCTGTTCAATGCCGGTCACTTTGTGGTCGTAGCGAATGTCGGCCCCAGCGGCGAGGGCTCGACGGCGCAGGACTTCCTCGACGTTGTATTGCGGGGTCATCAGCAGATAGGGGAAACGCGTCTCTAGCTCGGCCAAGTGCAGTGTGACGCGGTTGAATAACCGGAGGCTGGGCAGTTGTGCGCCACCGAATGCCAGTAGTTCCTCGGCGATGCCTCGGGCGTCGAGTTCCTCCATGGTGCGAGCGTGGACCCCGAAGGCACGGGACAGGTTTGAAAGGTCAACACCGCGCCGTTCGAGTACGACAACATGGGCTCCCGCCTCAGCTAGGTCACCGGCGAGCATGAGGCCAGTCGGGCCAGCACCCACAACGACGACATCGGCTTGTTGCTGATCGGACATGCAATCTCCTTTGTAGGGTGTGCGCGGACGAACCCATCGTTCGCTGAATTTAATCTGGAAAAGAATGGGATGGGAAGGGTAGGCCGGTGGCGGCGACCTGACATGAACGGCAAGGTCTCATCGGATAGGTCTAGGGTGCTCTTGTTCGATCGCTGCGTTGAGTTAAGAGATAGATCCAGGCGGCCGCAAATGCTTCAGCGACTTACGGCGATTTCCCGTTTTATGTGCGAGAGCTTTTCCGGATTACGCACGTGGTAAGCGCCAGTGACTAGACCGTTTTCGACTCGGAGTGCCACCACTCCGTCGATTTTCCCATCGACGTGAACGAGTAGTCCTGGGCTCCCGTTGATCTGCACCAGCTTGACTGACCGTTTGCTTTCGCGTTGCCACCAGCCGGCTGCCAGCAAGCGAGCCACTTTGTCTGCTCCGACGACGGGTCGGAGCAGGGCATGTTTGATTCCTCCGCCGTCGCTCAGCGCTACGACATCTGGGGCCAGAATGTCCAGCAAACGTTGCAGATTGCCGGTTTCTACCGCGTATTGGAAGGCTTCGAGCGCGGCTTGAGTTTCCGAGGGGGAGGCAATGCCATGCGGTCGACGCGCGGCGACATGTGCTCGTGCCCGGTAGGCGACCTGTCGGACAGCTGTCGGCGTTTTCTCGACTGCTTCGGCGATTTCGTCGTATTCCAAATCAAAGACTTCGCGCAGCACGAACACCGCACGCTCGATCGGGGTAAGCGTCTCCAGAACTAACAGCATCGCCATGGATACGCTGTCGGCGAGTTCGACGTCTTCGGCGACATCGGGTGTGGTTAGCAGCGGCTCGGGAAGCCACGGCCCAACATAGGACTCCTTGCGTCGCCCGAGCACCCGGAGCCGGTCAAGTGCCTGCCGAGTGGTGATCCGCACCAGGTAAGCCCGTGCATCCCGAACAGTGGGCAGATCGACGCCTGCCCATCGGAGCCAGGTCTCTTGCAGAACATCTTCGGCATCTGCGGCTGAGCCAAGCATCTCGTAGGCAATTGTGAACAGCAGGTTGCGATAAGCCACAAACGCTTCGGTTGCCGAGTCCACGCGGTCGAGCGGCTCGGACGCACTCGGCTGTTCGTCACGTTGACTCATGTTCGGCTCCTGCCTTTCTGACTTTGACTCGTGCAATAGACGCCGCTCTTCCCTCGTTTGTAACACCCCATCGGTGTGAGACACATCACGAACTAGAGCTGTTATGGGTCCATGGCTACCGGCGTCTTGTGGTTGTCATCCGCCGGGGGAGTTACCCGCACGGCACATAGCACTACGAATGAGGGCAAGTCATGGCAACCACAAGGGCGCAGGACCCGACGGCCGATTCGCGCCGCTGGGTTGCGCTGTTTTTCATAGGGCTGGCTCAGCTCATGATTGTTCTGGACGGGACGGTTGTGAACATCGCACTGCCCTCGCTCCAGCGGGATCTGGGAATTTCCGATGGTGACCGACAGTGGATTATCACCGCGTACACCCTGGCGTTTGGCAGCCTGTTGCTACTGGGTGGCCGGATAGCTGACTACACGGGCCGTAAACGAACCTTTCTGATTGGTCTGTTTGGCTTCGCGGGTGCTTCGGCGCTGGGTGGAATGGCGGATACTTTCGAGTTGTTGCTGAGCGCCCGTGCTTTGCAGGGCGGTTTCGCCGCGCTGCTTGGGCCATCCGCGTTGTCACTTCTGACCGTAACTTTTACCCAGCCCAAGGAGCGCGCTAAAGCATTTGGGATTTGGGGCGCCATCACCGCCGTGGGTGGGGCGATTGGGCTGCTCGCTGGCGGGGCACTCACTGACTATTTGGACTGGCGTTGGTGTCTTTACATCAGTGTTCCCATCGCCTTGGTCGCGGCGTTGGGCGGAGCCGCTGTGGTGGCCGAGTCGCGAAGCCAAGGGAAGGCGCGGTTCGATATCCCCGGTGTTTTGTTGGTTACTAGTGGCCTCGTTGCGATTGTGTATGGCACCACCCAGGCGGAATCTGATGGTTGGGGCTCGGCGAAAGTTTTGGGATTGTTGGCCGCTGGCGCTGTGCTGCTCGCCGCTTTCGCTTTCGTTGAAAGTCGAGTGTCGCAACCGATGTTGCCGCCGCGGTTGATCGCTAATCGCACTCGCGGGGGTGCTTATCTAAGTGCGGGTTTGGCCATGATTGGCATGTTCGGGGCGTTTCTCTTCATGACCTATTACTTGCAGGCGGTTAAGGGTTATTCGCCGATCAGGACGGGCGTGGCTTTCTTGCCCATGACCGTGGCGGTCCTAGCCTCGGCCGGCGCGTTCACGACTCGGCTGCTGCCGAAATTGGCGCCGCGACTGCTGATCGTGCCGGGGATATTGCTCATCGCCTCCGGCATGCTGTGGTTGCGCACTATGGACACCGATACCGCGTACGCGCAGGGTGTGCTCGTATCTGGTCTACTGCTGGGCCTTGGTGCGGGCTTGATCATGCCGGTGGCTTTCAACTACGCCACTCATGACGTCGACAAACGCGATGCGGGCATCGCCTCCGCTAGCGTCAACACCGCGCAGCAGGTCAGCAGCTCGATTGGAACCGCGCTGCTCAACACCATCGCTAGCAGCGTGACGGTGGATTATGTCGCCTCGCATGCGTCGCGGGGTATGAGTCCGGGCTTAGCTAAGGAAGCGATGCTCGAGGGTTTCGTGACGGCGGGCACCTGGGCCGCGGGCATCCTTGTGGTTGGTGCGTTGATTGTCGCTGTTCTGATGAACACCCCGCGTCCCAGGGTTCAAGCGGAAGCGGAGGATGCGGAAAGCGCTGGGCATAGTGCGCCGGTGCTCGCCCATCCATGACTCTTTTACGTTCGATCTTTCATCAGAGGGTCCTGTTCGATGAAGCATCGGCTGGCTTGGGCTATTTCTCTGCCGCGAATGGCCCGACTTGCACATGAGGGGTCGGGCCATTCGTTTTCACATCATTGCGGGACTTACTCGGTCGTCCATTCGCCGGTGGGTGCTTTTCCGTCGGGCGTGGCCCATTGCACGAACTCGATAAGGACTCCGTTGGGATCGGCGATCATGAACAGGCGTTCGCCCCATTCTTCGTCGCGTAGCGGCAACGTGATGGTGACTCCTTCGGCGCTGAGTCGAGCGAGTTCAGCTTCAATATCTGGCACCACGAGCGCCAGGATGACCCCGGATTGTTCTTGGTGACGAATGTTCTCAGGGAGGACTTCTAGGCCGGTGCGATGAAAAATCACGTTCAGTCCGCTCGCCTCGTGGAGCAGTGAGGCGAAGCCCGGGGCGCTCATTTGTTTCTGGAAGCCCAGGTGTTTGGTGAAGAATTCGGTGGAGGTGGTCTCGTCGGCCACGGTGAAAGCTACGGCGTGTGAGGTGACCTGCATGTTTGCTCCTATTCTTTGCTGTACACCGTATATTATACACCGTAGAATTATGTTGCCAAGTATTTCTGTACGCCGTATAAGTTAGGCTCCTGACATGGATTCCGACCCCGCACTCCTTATTCGGCTGCTCTGGCGTGATCAGTCAACTGGCGCGGCCCGACAAGGAAGAAAGCAAAAACTCGACTTGGACACCGTGATCAGCGCTGGGATGGCACTCGCCGACAGTGAAGGGATCGCGGCCGTTTCCATGCGCAGTCTCGCCACCCGGTTGGGTGTCACGCCCATGTCGCTATACACATACGTTCCTGGTAAAGACGAGCTTCTCGAACTCATGCTCGACGCCGCCTATCGAGATATGCCCCGCCCTGATTTTCAGCCTTCAGAGTGGCGGGATCGGCTGCGAACCATCGCCTACAACAATCGCGCGTTGTTTCTCGCGCATCCGTGGGTCGCACACATCGCCACCGTGCGCCCATCACTGGGGCCTGGCCAAACCGCCAAGTACGAGTATGAACTTTCCGCGTTTGATGGGACCGGCCTGGACGATGTGACCATCGATGACGCGTTGACCTACCTTTTGACCTTTGTGCATGGTGCCTCGCGCGCGGCAGTTACCGCGAGGCAAACCGCGTTGGAAACCGCGCTCACCGATGAGCAGTGGGGGGAGCGGCATGCCTCGCTGCTTGCCCGAGTCTTCGATGACCAGACTTATCCTCGTGCGGCGCGCATTGGCGCGGCGGCGGGTCAGGCTCGTGGCACCGCCTACGATCCCGATCACGCGTTCGCTTTCGGTCTGGAGCGAGTGCTCGATGGCATAGCGGCGCTGTTCAACTCGATGCCGGGCGCGTGAACATTCGGCAGCTGCTCGCTGCGATGACGTTGGTCTGGCGTCTCCGCGGCAACTGAGCGCGGGTTCACCGACACGCTGTACATTTGCGACATCTCGGAGGATTTGCGGCTACATTGCCGTTCAGTGATCGGCGATAGCCGCCGGCCCGGCCATTGAGCGGAGTGAGTGCGAGCGCAGCAGGCTGACCACGGTGAACCTGTTCGATTCCTCGCGCATACACCATGAGCAGCGTTGATACCAAAACATCAGAACCGAGTGAGCAGCCAGCCGTCGCAGTGACGTTGTTGACGCTCACCGCCATGGTAGTCGGTTCGATGGTTGGCGCCGGTGTCTTCTCGCTCCCGGCCCGATTCGCGCAAGAAACCGGCATCGCGGGTGCGTTGCTCGCTTGGGTTATCGCCGGTTCCGGGATGCTCACGCTGGCCTTCGTGTTTCAGGCCCTTGCCATTCGAAGGCCTCATTTGGACGCCGGCGTATACGCATACGCGAAAGCTGGCTTCGGTGAATACCTCGGCTTCTTTTCTGCTTTTGGCTATTGGGCGAGCGCGTGCGTTGGCAATGTCACCTACTGGGTGCTCATCATGTCGACCGTCGGTGCGATCTGGCCGGCGCTTGGCGAAGGCGACACTCTGCTCTCGGTGGTGTTGTCATCGGTCGGGTTGTGGGCATTCTTCCTGCTCATCCGGCGAGGAGTGAAGGAGGCTGCCTCGATCAATAAGATCGTGACGGTTGCCAAAATCATTCCCATTCTGGTGTTTATTGTTTTGGCGCTTTTTTATCTCGATGTCGATGTTTTCGTCGACAACTGGGGTGGTGCCGACTACGCGGGATCGTTGTTTAACCAAGTGCGTGGCACGATGCTCGTCACCGTTTTTGTCTTCCTTGGAGTGGAAGGCGCAAGTGTCTACTCACGGCACGCCCGGCGGCGCGAAGACGTTGGCCGAGCCACCGTGTTGGGTTTTCTCAGCGTATTCGCGATCTTCGCCTCGGTGACCATTGTGTCCTACGGCATTATGCCGATGGATGAAATCGCTGACCTGCGGCAACCTTCGATGGCAGGTGTGCTCGAGCATGCCGTAGGCACCTGGGGCAAAGTATTTGTCAGCGTAGGGCTGATTGTTTCGGTGCTGGGCGCGTATTTGGCCTGGACATTGATGGCCGCCGAGGTGCTATTTGTCGCGGCTAAAGACAATGACATGCCGAAGTTTTTGAGTCGGGCAACTACCGCGGACGTGCCGGTTCCCGCGCTTTTGTTGACGACACTACTAATCCAAGTAGTGCTGTTCGTGACGTTGTTTTCCGAGGACGCGTTCAACTTCGCCCTCGATTTGACGAGCGCTTTGAGTCTGATTCCGTTTCTGTTGGCCGCCGCGTTCGCTGTGAAGGTCGCCCTGGCGCTTGACTCACCGGAGGCGACAGATCGCGGCACCCGCGCCCAGCTGGTGATAGCGATCATCGCGACGATCTATACGGGCTTCTTGCTGTACGCGGCCGGATTGAAGTTTGTGTTGGTGTCATTCATCGTGTACGCCCCCGCCACCATTTTGTTCATTCAGACCCGGCGGGAGCGGGGCCGACGCTGGTTCTCGCCTCGTGAGGGTTTCATCTGTGCCATCTCGATTATTGGCGCAGCTATAGGTGTGTTCGCACTGGCCACAGGCCAGATCGAGCTGTGATGATCCGTCGAGTGAAGGGCGCTCCGCGATGAGTACCGGCACGAAGTCCACGTCCGCGTTGGGCGTCCATTCTGAAGTGGGAACCCTTCATAAAGTTTTGGTGTGCGCGCCAGGCTTGGCTCATCACCGGCTCACGCCGACGAACTCCGACGATCTGCTGTTTGACGATGTGATGTGGGTAGAGAGCGCCCAATGTGATCATTTGGATTTTGTGCACCAACTCGAACAGCGGGGGATTGAGGTAGTCGAACTTCATCAACTGCTCGCCGAAACCGTCGCGCTCGCACCCGCCCGGGCTTGGCTGCTTGACCGCAAAATCACCGTGAATGAAGTGGGTCTTGGCCTGCTGGAGGATACGCGCGCGTTCCTTGAGTCTTTGGGATCCGACCAGCTCGCCGAATATTTGATTGGCGGTTTGTCCACTGCCGACCTACCGGCTGAATTCCGATCTGGATATGTGGGGCTAGCGCGGGAGGCCACGGGCGCTCGTGAATACCTGATGCCGCCGTTGCCTAACACCTTGTATACCCGCGACACCACCTGCTGGCTATACGGCGGCGTAACTTTGAACCCTTTGTTTTGGCCGGCCCGGCATGACGAAACATTGCTGATGAAAGCGATTTACACATTCCATCCCGACTTCAAAGATAGTCAGGTGTGGTGGGGCGATCCCGAGCGCCGATGGGGGCAGGCCACGTTTGAGGGTGGCGACATCATGCCGGTGGGTAATGGTGTTGTGTTGATGGGCATGAGCGAGCGCACGTCTCGTCAGGCCATAACCCAAGTTGCGGCCGAGCTATTTAAACAGGGTGCGGCCGACCATGTTGTTGTAGCGGGCATGCCGAAATTGCGTTCCGCCATGCATTTGGACACGGTATTCACCTTCGCGGATCGTGACAGCGTCACCCTGTATCCGCAGATCGTCGACAAGATGCACACATTCTCGCTCTACCCGAGCGATAACGCGATTGGCGTTGACATTGTTGATGAGGCGCCGAAACCCTTCGTGGATGTGGTGGCCAAAAGCCTGGGGTTGCCGAAACTACGGGTGATCGAGACGGGCGGCGATGTTTATGCTTCTGAGCGACAACAATGGGACAGCGGTAATAACGCTGTCGCTCTTGAACCAGGTGTCGTCATCACCTACGACCGAAATACGCAGACCAATGCATTGCTGCGAAAGGCTGGCGTCGAAGTCATCACCATTGTTGGCGCCGAGCTGGGACGTGGCCGGGGCGGCGGACACTGTATGACGTGCCCACTGAGCCGAGACCCGGTCGACTTCTAGTGGAGCGCGACATGAGTAAGTGTGGGGCATCTGGCTTCTAATCTCAGGCCTGGCAAGCGCTATAGCCATGAGACACAACCACTGATTTGTCGGCGGAGTAGATGAAGTGGGCACGCACCGTGCGGTTAACTGCGTTCTGGGCGCCGCTTGGTCGGTGGCTGGTTTCCCGTGGGATCGACTGCGTGATGTGCCCGGTTAACCGGGTCGAAGCCGTGTGTGCGCTGAAGTGAGTTTTTGATCCGATTATGAACACCGCGAAAGTCACGTTGCGTCTGGTTGACCATGCACGACGCGAAAACGTCTCCCGCGCCGTTAGTGTTCTTTACTTCGCCGGGTGGCACATGAGGTGTGGAGACAATGGCGGTCATCCATTGCGACGGAAGTCGTGAGGTTGCGCTGATGTCTGCTGGCACTGGCACACATTGTCGGTTCTCAAATTCCTCATGTGAGGGAATGCCGAATTTACCGGTGGCTACGAAATGGCTGGCCACCATGGAACTTGTCATCAGAGCTTCTTGTTCGGCTTTCACCGTCGTGCATCCAGTTCGAAAAACGGTTCCGGCCCATTCGGCGTCGTGTACCGTGACTCGGTCCGCTCCCCAAAATTCGGCGAGCGCGGCGGCCTGCACAAAGGGGTTCGGGTCCTGTAGGCCTTGCTGATACGCCAGTTCTCGCTCGGAAAGGTTCTGCTTAGCCGCCAGCCAGGCCAGATCGGTTTCGGCCACTATCTCTAGCTCGCCCTTGTTGCAGCCCAATGAACGCACTGGACCTTGGCGAACCAGCTGGTCGAAAACGTGTCGGCGGTTTTCGTTGCTGCTGTAAGGGGCGAGCTCTAAATGGAAAAGTACTTCTTGCTCGGCATCAGTGGCCGCTGTGCCTAACCGATCTAGGGCTGTGCGCAGCCAACGCAGCTGATGACTGTCGGGGCCGAGCTTGCTGACCCCCGAAATTTCCACGCCGTAGATGCTGCCATCCGTGATGCCAGCTTCGGTCGCTTGAACGAGGGCGTCATCCATTTGGGGACCAGCGGTGCCAGATTGAAGGATCACGCCTTGGGGAGCTACTCCCGCTTCCTCCGGGTCGGGGAAGGAGCGTCCAGAAAGGCGCTGTTCACGTGCGTGTTGGGCGAGGTCGTAGCGAATGTCGATCGAGTCGGTTCCGGCTTTATATAGCGGGCGGGAAGGACGCTCGAACCGTAGCGAAGTGGGTAAATCATGTTGTTCAGAAAATCGTAATTCTGGGCTATCTAGGCGCAAAAAACTGACGCTTCCGTCAGGTTCCTCCTGCGCCAGTAATGCGGAAGGTTCGATGAGTTCGATCACCTCTCGGGCCCGGTTGTGTGCTGCCAAAGCGAATGCCGCCTGCCCACCGCTTGCTCGGATGGCTGAGACGCCACGAGTGGGTGTGCCGCCAGCGGTGGTTTCGATGAGGCTTCCGCTGCCGATAAGCGTCTTCGCGAAAGCGGCAAAGGTGAAATCCTCGAAACCTGGTTGTTCTCTCAGGTTTTTTTCGTGTATTTGAACGTTCTGGCTTCCCCAAAAGGCATTTAACAAAAAGGACGCGAGAGCGTTAAATGTAGGATGCTCATTGGGAGCATTGGATTCTTCTCGCTCAAATTTTTTTATTGTTCTCTCATGTGCTTCTCGAGCGGATTGATATTTTCGTTTGAGGTCTTTCAGAAACGGCGAACGTCGAATTTCCCTTTCGCGGTCTCGTGGCTGAGGAATATGCCCAGCCGTATGTTTCCACAATTCCCAGTAAAGAATGTGCTTTTCATTTCGCAAAATATATTCGAAGCTGGGAGCTTCGCACATCGTCACTGAGATAGTGCGGCCCAGTTTTTCGGCATAGCGTATGCGCGATTTCTTTTTGCTGTAACCATCGAAGAACACCCCTGGATTCAGCGCATACCAAGCGTCGTGGATTGTGAGTCGGCGTTCGGTGGTTTCACTCAGCTCAACGGTTTTGTCGACGAAGGTGGAAAACCCGAGCACGGACATTCCAGCGTTCGAGAAGCGATCGGTGAGCTGTGGCAGCAAATCTTGGTAGTGCGCTAATTGGTCTGTGCTTCGCGTTGAAGCTATTGGTTGTGTTGTTCGCGCTTGCGGGATGTCCGTTGGGGTCACCTGTTGTGGCCGCGCTTGAGCAATAAGAGGTGCGTCGTCCAACATTTCTTTGACTGGAAGAATTTCGCTCGCATCCATGATTTCGTCCAGGCCAGCCAGAGCAAGAGCCGAATACTCGTCCAGCGGAGCTAGGTACGGCTTTCCCAAAGTCACTTTGGTGTTCTGAAGGAAAGCGGCGCGCAGTAGCCTCGGCACAGTTTTTTCAGATGACACATGACGAGGCAATACACATTCAAATATTGGGCCAGGATGTTTCGCTAACGCGCGCCGTAATCGAGGTGGTGTTTCCCCATCTGGTGTTGCCCGGTAGCACATAAACCAAGCGGGTTCGGATCCATCGATGGCGGGCCAAAAGCGGTGAAAATCGCCAAGTGTGTCGACGGGTCGTTCTGGACGCCCGACGTGCACTAGCTGGGGGAGTGGACGATGGGATGGTGTGTTCTTGCCAAGTAGATTTGTGAGCCAACCTCGATATTCGCTGTATGCGTTCTTGCGCACGTGTTCGCTTGTGTTACGTCGATATGAGGCTGGAAATTCGGAGGAAATGTCAGCCTCGGTCCAATTGGTGGCGAGTTGATCTAAACGTTGTTGCTCGGCGACGGTCAGCGGTGAAACACTCGTACCGGTCAGGTCTTTTTCCCGCGTCAAGCAGGCGAATTCGTCACGTTCCAATGCCTGTCGATACCAGGTGTCTAAAGAAGAATTATCGGTCCCAAATATCGGCCGCCCGAGGGCTGCTGTCACTAATTGTTCTTGTTCCGCCGTGGCATTTTTCAGGAAACCATGGCACCAGTCGGGCGACTGCCAGCAGCCTATGAATTCACCGTCATGAACGATAAGAGAAGAAGATAAGGATTTAACGTATCTGCTAAAGAGATGCTGTGGAAGTCGATAGCGCATAAATTGATCGAATGCGACGTTGCCCGCATCGTGTGCCGTGGAATTGTTGACATCTTGTGGAAGTAGGCCTCGTGTCGCGTAGCTCAGATCACTGAAGCTACTTAAATATGTCAATGACACAGTGTGTGGTGATGTTGCGGATTCGCCCATTTCGAAATCGAGTCTGGCACCAAGATTACGATCGAGTTCTTCTTGAGGAAAATAGTTATGAAAGGCTCGATAATCAGCGGCACGTAACAATGAGGCGATTTGAGTTTCCGCGAAGAAATCCACTGCACTTGTCTGAAATTTCCAATCTAATTCATAGCGCAAGTAAACCAATGCGGTGACGATGGCATCTACATCCGACCAGGTGTCCTCACTTATCGGCGCGATTTCAACGACCGTGGTATTAGGGAAGTGACTAAGCAGGGGTTCCGCCTGGTTACCTGTAATGATTGGTGCTGTCGTGTTCACCGGCTCGTTGCGGATTGTCACGACCACCTTCGTGTGATCGATGGGAGTGCGAGCGCTCAAGGGCGGTGCGAACATGCGCATGACCAAACCGCCATGCGCACCGAACGATAACGCCTGCAATCCATGGCGCGTCCGGTTTGCTTCAATGGAGCGCGCGAGCGGGGCCTTTTCCCGCAATGTTTCTCGCAATACTTTTTTTCGCGAGTCCTCAACCAAAGTCGTTACCAAACCGGGCATGGCATTGGTGGTGTGCGGATCGATTCGGGCAAGCGCCGCCGAGAGATCCTCGTCAGCGAATATCGTGGAATTGGACTGTTCTTGCATGATCAAGCCCGACATTAAGCCGCGGTTGTAATCACCGTCGCGGACGTCACTACGACTCGCCGCCAACAGCGTCTTAGCAACAATGTCCAGCAGGGCGGCCCGGTCAACTTTCTCGACCAGTAACGCCATGCGCAGCGCTAAGCCAACTTTCCTCCCAAGTTCAAAGCCATATTGCAACATCAGTCTTTGCCCCGCGTTCACCTAATCCCGTTGCGGGATAATTCATTTTTTGCGCGTTCTTACGGAAGTATTGGCGGATCCGTGCATACGGTATTGGGCGCCGGCAAAGTGAGCTTCAACAAATATTTGTTCATATATTCTTCAGCGCACGCGCTGCGCCCATTGGCCATATGACCTTCACCTTCCCAGGTGAGAAGACGAGCTCCAACCAATGTTTCCGAGAGCGTCACCGCGTCTTGATATGGCGTGTCTGGGTCCCCGGTGTTGCCCACCACGAGAGCGGGGGCAGCGCCTTTGGCATCAAACGGGCCTGAATATCGGCTTCGTTGTTCCGCTGGCCATTGCACGCAGGCGCTGGCGTGGGAGTGATCGTAAGCTGGCGGCCCGTATGCGGTAGCTGGCCCGGCCAATGGCGCCGCGTGCGCCGCGTCTTCAAGACGCTGCTCCAACAGGTCCGCGTTCGCGGGATATTTTCGGTCCGCGCATTCAACTGCGACGTTCGCCGCATAAAATCGAGCATCGTCCGCGTCTATCGGCGCAAGGAAAATTCCATGACGTTGCTCGGCCGCCGCCAGATTAGTGCCAATCACTGGCCAGCGTTTGATGCCACCATTGAGTCGGCCGGTGAGCAGCAGAACGAAGGTCGCACCGTTGGCCGTGACGACGCCATTCGCATCTCGAACGGGGTTGGCATCCAAAGAGGCCATTAATTCTTGCAAAGCTTCTTTCGGACGCCCGTCGCCAAACGAGCATTCAGCGGGTTTGGCGGCGCACCAGTCCAAAAAACGCTCCAAGGCGCCATCGACCGCTTTGTACTGGCCAAGGTCATATTCGTAAGGAGAGTTCGCGTACGTGTCCGGATCGTATGCGCCATCAAGCAACAAAGCGCGGGTTCGTTGCGGAAAAAGATTCGCGTAGACCGTGCCAATATACGTGCCGTATGACATGCCAAAGTAGCTGATTTTCTCAGCACCGAGCGCCGCACGCAGCACATCCATATCGCGGGCGACAAATTCGGTGCCAATGTAGGGCAGTAGTTCTCCGGAGTTGTTCACGCATGCGTTGTTAAATTCTCTCGCCAAGCCGACGGCACGATCAAATGCTCCTGGATCGGCCCGTGTGCTTGTTTGTGCGAACGCGGCGGCATAGGTGGTGGCATTTTGGCAGGCCACGGCCTGACTGCTAGCCACGCCGCGTGGATCGAAGCCGACAATGTCGAACCGGGCGCGAATATCGTCGGGTGCTTCTTTGGCGAACGCGAGGGCTTCGGATGCCCCAGAACCGCCCGGGCCGCCTGGGTTAATGAACAGCGGGCCGATTCGGCGCTTTGGATCAGTCGCTGGCACCTTCAATATTGGGACAGGAATCGTAGGCCCGGCAAGATCGCGATAATCACGAGGTAGCTGCGCGGTGGCGCATTGCGCGCCCTCACCGCAATCGGTCCATTCCAACTCCGGCACTTGTACCCCAGCGAAGCCACCCGCTGGTAGCGGCTTGGGCGCCGCTGCCTGAGAAACGGGCGACACAAGGCTGGTGAGCGCTAACACTGATACGAGTATGGCGAGCCTTCGCATCGGCACAGCATACGACTAGAGGTCGCCAACGTCGTGGACTAATAGGGAAAGCGCAGGACCAAGGGTATTCATTCGGACGTTTTGCTATGGGCGGTGATGGCTGGCGCCGAGCCACCACCGCCAGCCGCGCTTAACGCGGCAGAAATGGCCAGCAAGCGATCGAAGGGGATTTATCGCTCCGACTGACCATCAGGAATACGTTTCGAAGCCGTCGAAACAAGGGCTTCACAATTGTGCGGAAGCGATGTGAGAGCGCATCGAGTGACCACGCGTGTTCGCGCGTGGCCGGTTGGGGTTGAACCATCACGGTCGAAGTGCGCATTGACGGCTCGGAAATGAACTCATATTCGCGCATGACCCGTGGAGCCACACCATGATGTTCGGCCCACACATCCCGCGCGTGCTGGCGAACTGGGCACGGATGGTGCCGCACGCAACTGACACATTGCTCATTGTCATTCGCTGAGGGGCGATGACGGCGCAGTTCGGCCAACGCCTCCGCTTTTGTCATCCGCAATCTGTAAAGGCACGCGCCCATTGATCGAGGTGAACCGGACACTCGACCTAGCCGACTTCTCCCACACATCGCCGACGGCGAGGAAATTCTCATTGCGCTGGACACAACCGGTTGGAGCTCGCGCGTGCGCGCGCCTATGCTTGTCATCGCATCGCCTTTCAATTCAACCTGGGAGCTGATGTATCGCCCCGGTTCGAGCTCGACTCTCGAAACCGGGGCTTCCTTGTAAACAAAATTCTTAGCCACCGCTGTTGGCGCCATCACTGTGTTCACGTGGCGGCGCATCGGACGACGATTGCTGACACGTATGTAGATGGAATCCGGCGCACGAGGAGCGCCCTAGTGCATGCTGCCGGGGATCGTTGGCGGGTAGTGCTTGAGGTAGCACGCACCACGGGCACAATTGGGCCGGAGTGGTGTTGGGTGAAATGTCCGTCACTCCAGAAACGTTAAATCGTCTCCTGGAATTAAGGCTATGGCACTTTGGACAGAGCCCAGTGCAAAGTGCCATCGACAGTTACAGCGGCACTCCGACCGCATCAGCCAAAGCGCGCATCTCGGTTGTAAGGGTGCGTCGGCGACCGATAATTGTGGTCACGATGTCGCGTGCAAAACGTTGATTTTTTAGCCATTGTGGGCTTGTGCGGCCGATGCCCGACAGAATCCCCACTGCCTCCGGGGTGCGCTTAGTGCGCGCATACGCGCATGCGACATCGAGCAAATGTCGGTTAATATTTGACGAGGTTGCCCGCTGACCGCTATCGAAAGGCACAGTTTCGGCCAGCGCGAGCACAGAATCGGGCTTATCCGCGACCATCGCGTTTTCCGTCGTCTTCAATGCGACCGTAACTGGGCCAAACGTATGCACAATGTCGTCACGCTGTGCGTATTCGCGTCCAAGGGCCGCAGCCGCGCTTTGCGCCAAACGCATGGCTGATTGGGCCTCACCATCTCTGTTGTCCCGCATGGCAGCAGCTGAGACGCGCAGAAGCATCCATCCCCATGCGGCGAGTTCTTCGCGTGACGCACGCGAAATGCGTGGCTCCACATCGTCTGCCCAGCGGATAGCCAAAGCGCGGGCACCGTCAATATCGCCGCGCCGCAGCATCACCCAACACATCGTGTTCGCCGCAGCCGCGCCCACCAGATGGTCAGGTGCGTCATCCAACGCACGCTCCAACGCGTGCTGCGCGGTGTCATAGTGTCGTGTTTGCGTCAGCAACCAGCCAGTCAAATGCAACAGCCGCGCCCGCACCGATCGCCCCGCCGTCGGATCTACGGCTACTACTGCGTCAGCATCCCGCAACAGTGCTGGGAGGACCATCGCGAGCTCAGTGAAAGCGTTGGTGGCAAACAATGGCATGGCTGCGTTCAACGCCTGCGCCACCCCGTCGATCGTGGGAGCTTCGTCGATTGCATCAGCTGGTGGAGACCACAGCGCCTGTTTTAGTGCCTCCCACTCGATGCCAGCGTTCTGGGTTTCTGGCTCGGGAGCGTGCAACAAACTACTTGTTGGCACCCGCAACGCAACCGCGAGTTTGCGCACCGTCTCAAGTCGCGTATCGCCGTAGTCACCTTGTTCTACCTTGCGCACGAGCGATAGAGACACAGTTGAGTGTCGTGCGAGTTCTTGTTGTGTTAGACCACGTCGTTGCCGAACTATTCGAAGCCGTTCACCGATATCACTCATCGTGTACCTCGCTCACATCGCGCGTCAGTGCTTACCGTATGGCCCTGTGCCGGATACGTCGAGAGTTCAATCCGATCGTATGCCCGACGTGGGTGAATCAGATAGAACTATGGATGTCCTGTTATTTCGCTCAGTTGAATCGCAGGAGAATGATGCTTCCTAAAGGACCGAAAGCGCGGTCGGACAGTGCTACAACCTTGATGTCCCTTGGCGATCGACTTGCCTTGGCGCGCAAGGTTGCGGGGATAAGCCAGCACACATTGGCGCAGCGGGCGAGCTATAGCGTCAGCATGGTGCGTGCGGTCGAACAGGGCAGGGAACCGGCATCGCCCGCATTTGTGGCCGCTGTGGCCAGCGCATTGCGTATCGAGCCACAGGAGCTATACGGACAGCCGCTCCATCAACTTATAAATGCTGATGGTGGCATTCAAGGTATTTCCGAGTTGCAGACACTTCTTGCTGAGGGCAGCTTTGTTACCGCGCTTGAGCCGCTTTCTCGGGCGGAGCGGAAGGCTGATCTTGCCGCGATTCAGCGGGATCGAAGACAAGACCAAGCTCGCCGGGCATTGGAGCGACTACCTGTTCTGTTGCGTCAGTTGTATGGAGCGCTGAGTGTCGCAAGTGATGTGGAAGAGCAAGAGCGGGTCAACAGAATGATTGCCAGGGCATATGGGAATGCCGCCCAGATTACTTACCGTTTTGGGTGGCTGAGTCTGGCTATCTCGGCATTGGACCGAATGGAATGGGCGGCACATCGGTCTGCCGAACCGCTGTTGCTCGCGCATGCGGCTCAACAACGAGCACTAATTTTGCAATCGCATGGGGCATATGATTCGGGCTTGCGGCTGGTCCAAAGTTCTCTGGATCGCGTTCCTGTTGGGAACACCGATGAAAATTCGCTCGCGCTAATCGGCTCCGCGCATTTGCGTGGTGCGATCATCTGCGCTCGCATGGGTGATGCTGAACGGGCAAACGATCACCTGAAAGATGCTTATCACGTTGGTCAACGTATCGGGCGCGAATCTGTTGCTTACGATACGAATTTCGGCCCCGGCAATGTTGAAATTCATCGCGTCGCCGTGGAACTGGAATGTGGTGATCCGGGTAAAGCCGCACGCCTTGGCGTAAAGCTGCGCATCCCCGCCGATGTTGTTGGGCCACGAGTGGGGCGTCACTGGCAAGACGTGGCAAGAGGATGGGCAATGGTGGGCGAACATGGACATGCGCTTAAGGCGTTGAACCAGGCGCGGAAGTTCGCGCCTCAACAGACGCGCTACCACCCGCAGGTGCATGAAACGATTCGCGTGATAGCGGGTGCGCAGCGGCGGGAATCTGGGACAGTTGCCCACTTTGCCGCGTGGCTGGGCCTGAAGATCTAGCGGTCTATCGACGTAACGACTGCCAGTATTGGTGAAAGGTGGTGCACATGCGCGAAAAGCTAGGTGAGCGAGCTGTGACTGTTTCGGTGAGTCGAACACCGAAAGTCGTTGTGCGACGAGCGTTGCCGACCGATCCGGCTGTGCGTAGTTCTGTTTCGTTGTTTCTTGTCGAGGCCGAAAAGCAAGGGTTGAAGGCCGGGCGCCGCATGCTTTATGTGGGGCCGGAACCGGCGAATGAGCATGTGGCGCCGTGTCTGCGGGTAGCCGCTGGTGAGGAAATTATCGCTCGGCGCAAACTTATGACGGCTAACGATATTCCGGTGCGGATCGCTACTAGTTTCTTTCGCGCTGATTTGTTTGGACAGACGCGCATCGCCGAACCCGAGTTTGTGAAACCTTCGCTGCAATCGGCGTTGAATGCGTTGGGCTACGCCTTCGGTCATGCGGAAGAAACACTTACCGCCCGGGTGCCAACGAGTTTTGAGATCGAGACTCTGGATCTTGATCCTGGCGAGTGGGTCGTGCAAATTCTGCGGGCCAGTTATTCCAGCGAAGACACTCCGGTGCACATCCTGGAAACGATCTGTGCGGCAAGCCGTCACATTTTCCCCATCGGCCAGGTCGCCGAGCACGACGAGTTCTAAGCACATAGTTTTGTGCGCTGCGTTTTATCACTGGTATTCAGCTACAAAGATTTGCCGTGACTCATACAACTAATTGTTGTTTGTCCACGGGCTTTCCTGGCATCAAGATCTTTCTGAGGAATTGGACATCACGGCCCCAGTAGGCATTGAAGTCCCAAAAGTCAGTAAAAGAAGTTAGAGATGTAGGGAACCATGTCCGAAGACATCACCGGCAAACTGTCAGCCAACGGCGCAGTTGGTGCCGCCGATATGAAGAATCGTGCGGCTGCGATCGCAATGACGCTGAGAAAGCGGCTATTGGCCGCAGCTATGTTGTCCGTGCTGTTGATAACGACCGCTTGCGCGACGAGTGACGACGAAGGCAGTAAGAAACTAAACACGCCCAAGGCCCTTGAAGTCGGACGCTTCGCTTCCCCGAATCTGGGATCGGTCAACACTTATTGGATCAGCGGCCCGGATGGCCTGGTTTTAGTTGACGGTTTGCGCACAATCCCCGACGCCGAAAATGCCCTCGCCCAGATTCGTGAAAACGAGACCCCGGTGGTGTCAATCGTTCTCACTCACGCTCACCCCGACCATGTGGGCGGGTTGGGGGTGTTCCACGAGGCGTATCCGAACGCTCCGATGTACGCCGCCGACACCACGATTCACACGATGGCTACCGACGCGATGGGCTTTTACGAATTGGCTAGGTCGCTCGACGGGCACGTGTATCCCGATCACATCACTGTTCCAGAGAACGCCATTGCCGATGGCGCGCCCGTCAAAGTAGCCGGGCTGACGCTGGAAACAAAGCGGTTCGGGCCTGGCGAAACCGACTCATCCACCGTTTTCTACCATGCGCCATCTGGTTCCTTGTTTACTGGCGATCTGATCAACAACAAAATGACTCCGGCGCTTCTTGAAGGTCACACCTGTGGGTGGCTTGCCGATTTGAACTTGCTCGCCACCGCGTTTCCCGATGCGGCGACGATCTATCCAGGGCATGGTAAACCTGGCAAAGCTAAGACGTTGATCGCTGAGCAGCGCACGTATCTCGTTTTCGTTCGAAAGGAAATTCGTGCCGCTATCGCGGATTCTTCGCCGGGAGGCAGTGAGGTCACCGCAGAGGA
>JABFVL010000056.1 GCA_013362805.1 Mycobacteriales bacterium
TCGGGTTGTGCCCTATATGGTTTCCGCGGGTACTGATGCGAAAGCTCTGTCTTCATTGGGAATTCACTGCTATGGGTTTTCGCCCCGGTTGTTGCCAGCGGATTTCGATTTCGCGGCAAGGTTTCATGGGGTGGATGAGCGGGTCCCGGTAGCGGGGCTCAAATTTGGGGTCCGCACTTTGGACCGCTTCCTCACCATTTGCTGACGTACCGAAGTATTCCAATTACTTTCGGTGCATTAGTCACTCCTTCGGCTAAGAACTGCTAACAATGTCGATAATCACCTGCAATACCGTTCCAAGCGGCGCATTGTGTTAAGCAGCCAGCAAAGCGGGGAGCGAAACATGGGTACGCGATTGCGCTACGGCCGTTTATTCATTTCAGCACTGCTAGTTTCCGTGGTGACGGTAACAAGTGCTGTTGTTGTCTTACTGACACCGGCATCGGCTGAGAGCGATTGTCGAACAGTCGAATTCACCGCCCAGAACGTGCCCCTCGTGGTCTCCACGCCTGCTCGCATTCAAGGAACACTCTGCGCGGGCCCGAACGATCAAGTTATTCACCTGCTAGTTCCTGGTGCGACCTACAACAGAAGTTACTGGGATTTCCCATATCAGCCGGAGAAATATTCGTACGTCGACGCTATGCGTTCGTCCGGAGTTGGCATTGCCACTCTTGCCATCGATCGACTCAGCACCGGGGAAAGCGCCCGTCCAGTGTCGGCCGAAATGTCGCTGTTGACCCATGTGGACGTGATTCGGCAACTCATTAGTGCGTTGCGAGACGGCAACTTAGGGAAAAGCTTCGACAAAGTCATCCTAGTTGGCCACAGTTTCGGCACACTGATCAGCTACGGCTTGATTGGTGCTGATCCCAATGCCATAGATGGATTGATTTCAACTGGCGTCTCACGAGGACCTGACCCTCTTGGCCTGATCCGAATTCTTATCACCTTTTCCCACCCCGCGGCCGCGGGTGAGGGTGGTCGATTTACGGGCCTCGACCCTGGCTACCTCACAACAATTCCGGGCCGACGCGCAGATTTTTATTACACCCCGGCGGCTGACCCCAATGTGATCGCGGTCGATGAGGCGACCAAAGAGCCACAAAGCCTCACCGATCTAGGCACCGTCGCACTGCCGCTCCTGAACACACTCAACTTTCGTGGACCCGTGCTCAACGTAATGGGCGACCGAGATTTGGTCTTCTGTCAGCTCATTCCATGTTCGTCGCCGCTCAGTCTGTGGAACGCCGAACCGGCACTATTCCCCCAAGCGTCCAGCTACGACAGCCTTGTAGTCCCCGAAACCGGCCATGACATAAATCTGCACCCCAAAGCACATCTTTTCTTCGACAGGGCAATCAGCTGGACCAAAAAAATAATGGACGATTGAGAGAAAACACGTGCTGCGCCGTCACACCAACAACTTGCAACCCAATGCACATATCGTGTGCGAGCAGGAAGTTAGCTAGCCGCGAGAAATCGCCAAGACTTAACCCGCCTAGGACCAAAAATGTACTGACCTGCGGGCACTGCCCGTGCAACCATGAGCTTGGTAGCAGAGCTCGCAATGCCCGGGGGTGCGCATGCCGACCGATGCCGAAATTGATACCGCGCTTGAAGCGGTGATCACCGCCGCTCGACACCATCGCGCCATGCTCTCCTCTGACGCGGTCAACCCCGAACAAATTTGGCACGCCAAAGTCGCGTTGAACAATGCCAGCGTGCACTACGACGATCTCATTCGACAAGAATACGACGCGCAAACCCCATGGGACTGCGAATACATCCCCGATGACGACTTTGACGCTGAGCTAAACGCGGCCGTCGCGGCTCACCCCAAGGGCACCCCTATCGTGTGTGTGCGGCATCGGCGCGACTATCTGGTGCCCGAACCCAGAGCTTTGCTCGAAGTCGCGACGCTCGTGCGAGCCGAGCGTGAAGGCATCGTCGAACCGATTCGGCATCTCGGGCAGGCGATCTACGCACTTATTGAAGCTGGCGACAATACCTTGGCCGCGCTCGATGAAGTCGATGAGCTTGTTCCAGCAAATGGCGTGCTCTTGGTCAACCAGCTCGGGGACAGTGCGGCCGTAGATGCCAACTCGCCCGCAGAACCCTCCATGCGTCTACTGGAAACTGATCGGCTGCTCTATCGACTAGATGAGAGCATGGAAGCTGATGAAGAGCTAGTGGGCTAATAACACTGCGGACACATCATCGAGTGCCGCGCGAATTTCACTAGGCAAGGTCAAATCTTCTGATTGCAGCGAGGCCATGAGCTGGCCGCTGGTGCGAGCCCCGACAATGGGCGCGACCACGCCGGGCCGATCCCGAACCCAAGCCAACGCTACTGCCAATGGCGATACGCCGAGCCCGTCGGCGGCGGTGGCTACCGCGTCGACAACTCTGGTGTGGCTGTCATCAAGATATCGACCGACGAATGACTGAAAATGTGGTGATGCGGCGCGTGAATCCGGGGGAGTGCTACTCCGATATTTACCCGTGAGCACACCACGTCCAAGGGGCGACCAAGCCAAGACGCCCATGCCGTGAAACTCAGCTGCTGGAGTGAGGTCTTTTTCCACGGCGCGGGCGAGCAACGAATATTCCACTTGGCTGCTCACCAATGCGAAGTTTGACCTGCTCGCGGCGGTGGCGAGTTGCCAAGCGGCGAAGTTCGATACGCCCACGTACCGTACCCGCCCACTCCGCACCGCGATTTCCAGCGCGGACAGCGTTTCCTCGAGTGGGGTGTGTTCGTCCCAGGCATGTAGCTGCCACAAGTCGATGTAGTCGGTGCCAAGGCGTTGCAGCGAAGCGTCGAGTGCGCTCAGGAGGTGGCCACGTGAGGTGTTGCGCCGTCGGGTTCCCGCTGGGTCAATGCCCGCCTTGGTGGCGATGGTCAGCTCGTCCCGTTCCACGACGGTCGCGAGGAGCCCGCCAAGTACCGATTCGGACAATCCGTCGGTGTAGACATCCGCGGTGTCGACGAGGGCGCCGCCGACGTTCACGAACGCTTTCAGTTGAGCGCCGGCGTCGTCGGCGTCCGTGTCGCGCCCCCACGTCATGGTGCCGAGCGCTAGTCGGGAGACCCACAGTCCACTGGTTCCTACGCGACGCATTTCCACGCTTCAAAAGCTACCGCCCGCGGCGTGTTTTGTGGACCGCGACCCGCCGCCAGGTGGGCTTGTTGGCGAACTGGTCATGTTTACCGTGCCGCGTAGTGTGGGTAGACATGACTACCTTGTTGCTGGTGCGCCACGGTCGAACGGCGGCGAATTCGCGTGGTGTGCTCGCTGGCCGAACACCTGGGATTGGCTTGGACGAAACTGGGATAACCCAAGCCCGCAGCTTGGCGGAGCGGATTGGAAATCGAACCATCCATGCGGTCATCACCAGCCCCCTGGAGCGTTGCCAGCAAACGGTGGCTTCACTTGGCGTGACCCCCGTGGTGGATGAGCGTTTCGTTGAGTGTGATTACGGGAAGTGGACTGGCCAGGCGATATCGGACCTGCGCCAAGATCCGTTGTGGACGCGGGTTCAGCACCAGCCATCTGCGATGACGTTCCCGGGCGGCGAGTCGATGGAACAGATGCAGATGCGGGCTTTGTCGGCTTTGCGGGAATGGCAACAGCGCATCGCGGACGAGCACGGCGCGGACGCCACCTGGGTGGTATGTAGCCACGAAGATGTCATTAAAAGCATGGTGGCTGGGGTGGTTGGCTTGGCTTTTGATCTGTTTCAGCGGATCGTAATCGCGAATGCGGCAATTACTGAAATACGGTTCACTGCTGACCGTCCGTATTTGGTGCGCTTGAATGATGCGGCTAGGGCTTTTCCCGGCGCTGGCGCATCCGGCTCAGCCGATTAGGGTGTTGGTTATGGCACGTCAGGTTTTTGAATTTCACACGCCCGAGCGGTTCGTTATCGGCACTGTAGGGGAGCCGGGGGACCGTAGCTTCTTCTTGCAGGCAAGCGATGGTGCCCGCATCGTCAGTGTCTCCTTGGAGAAAATCCAGGCGGCGCTCCTCGCCGAGCGACTTGCTGAGTTGCTAGAAGAGGCGAAGGAACGTTTTGGTGTCCAGGTGCCAGACGTAGCTAGCGCGCTAGATGTTGAACCTTTGCTGACACCGGTGGAGCCGGAGTTTCGCGTGGGGTCATTGGGTCTGATCTGGGATGCCACCGATGAAATGGTGGTGGTTGAGGCGAGCGCTGAGGGTGACAACGAAGACGAAAGCGACGAGGTTCGCGATTTGCTCCGGGTGCGGCTGACCCCCGATGCGGCGCGCGGTTTCATAGTCCGCGCGATTCGGGTGGTAGCCGCTGGCCGCCCCCCATGCCCGCTCTGTAATTTCCCACTAGATCCGGCCGGTCACATCTGCCCGAGGCAGAACGGCTATCGGCGTATCGCACGCTAATGGACACCCGCATCCCCGTTGGGAATCTAGAAGTCATTGGGCAAGTAGTTGATGCCTCCAATGTGGTGCTTGTGGTTGAGTCAGCCGGGGTGCGCGCGGTGTATAAGCCGGTGCGTGGTGAGCGTCCTTTGTGGGATTTTCCCGATGGGACCTTGGCCGCGCGTGAGGTTGCTAGCTATCTGCTGAGCGAGGCGATGGGCCTTGGTGTTGTACCAGTAACCGAATTGCGAGAAGGCCCGTTGGGTTCGGGCGCGCTGCAACGCTGGGTGGAAGGCGAGGTCAGTGGGCTCGTCGATCTGTTTGGCGAAGGCGAGGTGCCGGCGGGCTGGTTGCCGGTGTTGCGGGGTCTGGGCGAAGATGGGCGCACAATCGTGGTTGCACATGCCGACGATGAGCGACTGGGCCGTGTCGCGCTTCTTGATGCGGTAACGAATAACGCTGACCGCAAAGCTGGTCATTTGTTAGGTGACGCGGATGTGTGGGCCATCGACAATGGGCTGAGCTTCCACGTGGACCCTAAGCTTCGCACGGTGCTGTGGGGATGGGCTGGGCGCCCCTTGCCGGACTGGGCATTTACCGCGTTGAAAGAACTCGCGACCGCATTGCGTCCCGATCAAAAGCTGACAGAAGAGCTCGCCGGTTTGCTGTCAACCGATGAAATGCAGGCGCTTCATTCCCGAGTGGAAGCGTTAATGCGAGAGGGCCTGTGGCCGCGCCCAGATGCGGATCGACCAGTTGTGCCTTGGCCGGTGTTTTAAGGGCTTATCGCGTAATGCGGTGGTCACGTGTGGTGCTGGTCGTGCTTTCGATGCTCGTCGGCTTGCTGGGTGCGCTGTCGGTGCTCGAGGCAGCTGGTTCGGGTTCAGCGTTCATAGTGCTGGCACCGTCTCTGACGCGGCGTAGTGCTTCATGAAATGCCGTATTGGCGCGACCGAAGGACACGTTCAACTCCTGAATCATTGTTTTGCCCTTGTAAAGCATAGTCGGGCTTTTTGCCTGGGCAGCTATTTTGGTAGTGAGTGACAGGTCACATGCACGGTGTGCCGAAATTTGGCCTGCAGTGAACAACTCGCGTAAACGCCGGTTAGCCTTGCCGGTATGGATTCTTGGGTCATGCCACCTCTACCGTCCCTGCCCGGCTCCAGTAAGCAGCTTCGTCTGTATGACACTGCCGCGGGTTCCCTGGTACCCGTTGGACCCCCAACTCCGGGCCAGGTTCGTATGTACGTCTGTGGGATCACTCCGTATGACGCCGCCCATCTGGGTCATGCCGCTACTTATCTGGCGTTCGATGTAGCTCAGCGGGTCTGGCGCGACGCTGGACATACGGTGCGATACGTCCAAAATGTAACAGACATTGACGACCCACTTCTAGAGCGAGCGAATCGCGACAATGTGGATTGGGCGGCACTCGCATCACAGGAAACACAGGTGTTCCGCGACGACATGGCCGCGCTCCGGATCATCCCGCCGGAAAAATATCTAGGCGTGATTGAGTCCATGGAGTCCATCGCCGAAATGGTCGCCAAACTTCTTGCCTCGGGCGCGGCCTATCAACTCGACGACGGCACCGCAGATGTTTACTTTGACATCAAGAGTGCGTCCGATTTCGGCTACGAATCACGCCTCGACCGCGCCATGATGCTCAACCTTTTTGCCGAGCGCGGCGGTGACGCTGAACGAGCGGGCAAACGCGATGCTCTTGACCCACTTTTGTGGCGCGGAGCCCGCGAGGGCGAACCGTCGTGGCCGTCCTCAATGGGGCCGGGTCGGCCAGGGTGGCATGTGGAATGCTCCGTCATTGCCGTGAACGAACTGGGCATGGACATTGATGTGCAAGGTGGCGGTTCTGATCTGCTGTTTCCACATCATGAAATGTCCGCCGCGCACGCCGAAGTGGCTTATGGGACGCACCCCTTCGCTAAGGCCTACGTCCACACGGGCATGATCGCCTGGCAAGGCGAAAAAATGTCCAAATCCAAGGGCAATCTGGTATTCACTTCAGATTTGCGCCGTGCCGGGATTGACCCGGCGGTTATTCGGTTGGCACTGCTAGCTGGGCACTATCGCGCGAACCGCGAATGGACCGAGGATCTTCTCGCGCAAGCTCAGACTCGGTTGGACCAATGGCGGGCCGCTGTGTTGGCTGTCGCTGGGCCCGATGCGGCTCCCGTGCTAGCTCAAGTGCGTGAAAATCTCGCTGATGATCTAGATACTCCTGGGGCGATCGCGGCGATTGATGAGTGGGCGTTCGCTGTCATTGCTGACCCAGAACCAGAAACCGGTTCGTTGCAGGCACCTGCGTTGATCGCCGATACCGCTGAGGCGTTGTTGGGTATTTCGCTGCGGTGACCTGATTGTCACAGCCTTGCGCCACACTGGGGCAAGGCTGTGTGCGATGGAGGCGGAAATGGTCAGCGACGCGATTGTGGGAACCGACGGGGTGGCTCGTTGCCCTTGGGCAACGAGCACGCCCGAATACGTGGCATACCACGATGACGAGTGGGGCCGTGCTCTTCACGGTGACAATGCGATGTTTGAACGGGTCGCTTTGGAAAGCTTTCAATCGGGCTTGTCGTGGATCACGATTTTGCGCAAACGGGAGAATTTTCGTCGAGCGTTTGCTGATTTTGAGCTAGCGCGGGTGGCGCGTTTTGACGCAGATGATGTGAGCAGGTTGCTGCAAGATGCCGGCATTGTTCGAAACAGAGCCAAGATCGAAGCCACCATTGCCAATGCGCGGGTTGCTCTTGAACTACCCGAAGGGTTGAGCAAGCTGTTGTGGTCATTCGCTCCAAAAGCCCAACCCCGACCTCACGCTGTGTCCGACGTTCCGGCGGTGACTGAAGAATCTACCGCCATGGCCAAAGAACTGAAAAAGCGCGGTTTTCGATTTTTTGGGCCCACCACCGCCTATGCGCTTATGCAAGCCACCGGCATGGTTGACGATCACCTCATCGATTGCGACGCGCGGCCGTGACGCGCGAACGTTTTTCCTTCACATCCTGACGCCCATGCTTTGAGTGGCGATTGTCCAGCCAAATGCTCGAGGTTTGTGAACTAAATGACTCCCTTTTAGAAATTCCCACATCGAATGCCGCTCTCGCGGAAACGATAGTTGCTAAAAAACAAGCCAATACAACTCACATTAGCTATAAGAATTGTCTAGCCCCCTACTGCGACCCATGGGTGCGATGCGCCGCGCGCTCAAATGAACATTTCCGCGTGCTTGTAAGCGAAAGCAAATGTGCATATATGTATGTGCCAGTCTTCGGTCGTTCCCGGGGTATCGGCAGGTAGCCGGCATTTGAAATTGAGGTGAGCGGAGCGTCTCGCTCTAAGAACTCATCGAGTAGCGATTATGGCTAGACAATCCAGCAGTGGAAATTTGTCGCGAATGACACAGCGCGAATCTTGACGTAGCTCATGTCGCCGCCTGAGTAAGGCGACAATCTCAACCAGTAAATGGCGCACTTCCGTCATGTGGATGTGCAATTATTTAGCCAAATTCTTGAACATGAATGGCCATTCGCAAGATGCCTTTGAATAACTCAAGGAGACATGCCGTTCACACGCTAGTCGGGGTTTGCGCCTGGGCGACGAAGATACTTCTCAAACATTTTTGCCAGCTCATCGCCGGATGGCTGATGTGGGCGCGCTTCGCCTTCACGTTGTTCCAACGAGCGGACGTAATCGGCCATTTCAGCATCCGCGCTGGCGGCTTCATTGACCGCTGATTCCCAGTCGGCGGCTTGTTCCGCTAGCTCGCCCAGTGGCATTCGCATGTCCAAAACGTCCTCGAGGCGGTGCAGCAAGGCCAAGTTGGCTTTCGGGCAGGGCTGTTGCCCGACATAGTGCGGAACCTGAACCCAAAATGACATTGATGTGATGTCGACACGCCCGCACGCCTCTTGGAGCACTCCGACGATGCCGGTGGGCCCTTCATAGCGAGACGGGGTGATGTCATACCTGGTGATGAGCGCGGCGTCGGTAGCGCTGCCGGTGATGGGCAGTGGCCGAGTGTGTGGCGTGTCTGACAGCAACGCGCCGAGTAGCACAACGGTGTCGACCTCGAGTGCCAAGAACAAATCAAGCAGTTCTTCGCAAAATGCCCGCCACCGCATGTTTGGCTCGATCCCGCGAATGAGCACGATGTCACGCTCCGCCCCAGGTGGGGTGCAATATGACACGCGCGTGGTCGGCCACTCAATGTACTCAGTGTCGCCGCCGCTGGCGATGCTCAACTGCGGCCGATGGACCTGAAAGTCGTAATAATCTTCTGGGTCTAGTGCGGCTAGTGGTGTCGCCCCCCATTCGTTTTCCAGATGTTCGATCACGCCGGTGGCGGATTCTCCCGCATCGTTCCAGCCCGCGAAGGCGGCAACGGCAATCGGCGTACGCAGTGTTGGAAGGCCATCGAACTCACTCACCGCCACAGCCTACGGGCAAGCAACATATTCGAGTGGAAGGACATAGGGCGTGCGCTATTGAAGGTTAATTGTCTAGCCTAGGGGGATGCGGGCTGATTTTATCGAAACGTTGCAGAGCCGGGTGCTAGTCGCTGATGGGGCGATGGGCACGATGTTGCAAGCCGCCGAGCTGAGTCTCGACGACTTTGAGGGGTTGGAGGGCTGCAACGAGATTCTGAACGAAACTCGGCCAGATGTGGTGCGAGATATTCACCGCGCCTATTTCAATGCCGGCGCCGACATGGTGGAAACCAATACCTTCGGCACCAACTATGCGAACTTTGCCGAGTACGACATTGTTCCCCGGATTGGGGAGCTCGCCGAAAAGGGTGCCAAGCTGGCCCGCGAGGTCGCCGACGAGATATCTACCAGCGAAAAGCCACGCTGGGTGCTTGGATCAGTCGGTCCTGGAACGAAACTTCCCACGCTCGGGCACGCGCCATTCGCGCTGCTGCGCGACGCCTATCAAGAGCAAGCCGAAGGCATGCTCGCCGGTGGTATTGACGCTGTCTTGGTCGAGACCTGCCAAGACTTGCTGCAAGCAAAAGCGGCCATCATGGGCGCGCAACGCGCTATGAAAAAGCATCACGACGTGCCCATCATCTGCAATGTCACGGTGGAAACCACTGGAACGATGCTGCTCGGAAGCGAAATTGGCGCCGCGCTCACCGCGCTGGAGCCCCTTGGGATCGACCTCATCGGTTTGAACTGCGCCACCGGCCCAGCTGAAATGAGCGAGCACCTGCGCTACTTGTCGCAGCACGCCCGCATTCCGATTTCGGTGATGCCCAACGCGGGGCTTCCTCAGCTCGGACCAAACGGCGCCGTATATCCATTGACAGCTGATGAGCTCGCCGAGGCGCTGCACCGCTTTGTGCTCGATTACGGCGTTGCCCTGGTCGGTGGTTGTTGTGGCACCACCCCGGAGCACATCAGCGCGGTCGCCGCGGCCGTGGACGGCGTTCAAGGCACCCGTAGCCCAGAGCAAGAGCCCGCTGTGGCCTCCTTGTACCAATCTGTACCGTTGCGTCAGGACGCTAGCGTGTTGATGATTGGTGAGCGCACCAACGCGAATGGTTCGAAAGCATTTCGCGAGGCGATGCTGGCCGAAAACTACAACGACTGCATCGAAATCGCTCGTGCGCAGGCGCGCGATGGCTCGCACCTGCTCGACCTGTGTGTGGACTATGTGGGTCGTGATGGTGCCGCGGACATGCGTGAACTCGCTGGCCGCTTCGCCACCGCTTCCACCCTGCCGATCATGCTCGACTCCACCGAGCCAGATGTGATCGAAGCGGGCCTGCAGATGCTTGGTGGGCGCTGCATCATCAACTCAGTCAACTATGAAGACGGCGACGGTCCTAACTCGCGATTCACCCGGATGATGCGCCTCGTGCGCGAGCACGGTTCGGCCGTAGTCGCGTTGACCATCGATGAAGAAGGTCAAGCCCGCACCGCGGAATGGAAGGTGCGAGTAGCCGAACGTCTCATCAAAGATCTCACCGAAAACTGGGGCATGGCGATTGGCGACATTGTCCTAGACATGCTCACCTTTCCGATCTCGACTGGGCAGGAAGAAACACGCCGCGACGCCATCGAAACCATCAACGCGATCAAGGAAATCAAGCAGCGCCATCCAGGGGTGCAAACCACCTTGGGATTGTCGAACGTTTCGTTCGGGCTCAACCCGGCGGGACGGCAGGTGTTGAACTCGGTCTTCCTCCACGAATGTGTGCAGGCGGGGTTGGATTCGGCCATCGTGCACGCCAGCAAAATTTTGCCGATGTCCAAAATTGAGGAAGAACCACGCCAAATTGCCCTGGACATGGTGTACGACCGTCGAGCGGAGGGCTACGACCCGCTTCAACGGTTCATGGAGCTGTTCGAGGGCGTATCGGCTCAGTCGTCTAAAGAAACTCGAGCTGCCGAACTCGCCGCGCTTCCGCTTGAAGAACGTCTGCAGCGTCGCATCGTCGATGGGGAACGCAATGGTCTAGAAACCGATCTCGATGAGGCACTTGGGTCGCACCCGGCCATGTCGATCATTAACGACATTTTGCTTGCCGGGATGAAGACCGTGGGCGAACTGTTCGGATCTGGCCAGATGCAACTGCCGTTCGTGCTGCAGTCGGCGGAAGTGATGAAAGCCGCTGTGGCCTACCTCGAACCGCATCTGGAAAAGACGGACGCGGACGGCAAGGGCAAGATCGTGCTCGCCACCGTCAAAGGCGATGTGCACGACATTGGCAAGAACCTGGTGGACATCATTTTGTCCAACAACGGCTACACGGTCGTGAACATCGGTATCAAGCAGCCAATTAACGCTATTTTGGATGCGGCCGAAGAACACGAGGCCGACGTGATTGGCATGTCGGGGCTTTTGGTGAAGTCCACGGTAATCATGAAAGACAACCTCGCCGAGATGAATGAGCGAGGTGTGTCGGCCCGATACCCCGTGATGTTGGGTGGTGCCGCGCTCACTCGCGCATATGTTGAAAACGATCTGGGTGAGCTTTATCAGGGCGACGTCAGCTACGCTCGTGACGCGTTCGAGGGCTTGCGACTCATGGATGCGTTGATGCTCGCGAAGCGGGGAGAAACACCCGCCGAAGTGCGCGAAGAACAAGAGCAAGCTGCAGCTCAACGTAAAGCCCGGCACGAGCGCTCCGCAAAGATCGCCGAGCAACGTCGAGCCAAAGCCGGCGATGAACCAGATCTGTATGACGCATCAGTGCGTTCCGATGTGGCGATCGACAATCCCGTTCCGACGCCGCCATTTTGGGGATCCCGAGTGGTGCGCGGAATCCCCTTGACGGACTATTCGTCAATGCTCGACGAGCGCGCCACGTTCATGGGCCAATGGGGACTGCGGGGTGCCAAAGGTGGGAAAGGCCCTAGCTACGAGGAGTTGGTGGAGACCGAAGGCCGTCCACGACTCCGCTACTGGCTCGACCGATTGCAAGCGGAGCATGTTTTGGAAGCCGCGGTCGTATACGGGTATTTCCCATGCGTGTCGGAAGGCAACTCGCTGATCATTTTGGACGAGAAAGGTGCTGAACGCACCCGTTTCACCTTCCCGAGGCAACGACGCGAACGCCGACTGTGTTTGGCGGATTTCTTCCGTGGTAAAGACAGCGGCGAGACCGATGTGATCAGTTTCCAGGTCGTGACCATGGGTGCGCGAATCGCTGAATACGCCAACGAATTGTTCGCGGCTAACGACTACCGCAACTACCTCGAGGTGCATGGCCTGTCCGTGCAGCTGGCGGAGGCGCTCGCCGAATACTGGCACCAACGAGTGCGCAGCGAATTGTCCTTCGGACAAAAGTCCGCTGCTGACGAAGATCCAGCGGAACTGTCCGCGTTCTTCGATCTTGGCTATCGCGGAGCTCGATACTCCTTTGGTTACCCAGCGTGCCCGAATGTCGAAGATCAGGTACAGCTGTTCGATTTGCTGGACCCGGGCCGCATCGGGGTGAAGCTCTCGGAAGAGTTCCAGCTTCATCCCGAGCAGTCCACATCCGCTCTGGTGGCCCACCATCCAGAAGCGAAATATTTCGCGGCCAAGTGAGTTGTGGCCCGACGCGGGTGCGTCGGGCCAGGACAGTGCTAAGAGGTGCGGGTGAGGTAACCCTTCGTGGTTGCAGCTCGGGAAATATGTGGAAGGGTGTGAAGTCATGAGCACTTATTCACTGCCTGAGCTGCCATATGACTACGCGGCGCTAGAACCGCACCTCAATGGCAACATCATCGAGCTGCACCACGACAAGCACCATGCCGCTTACGTCAAAGGTGCCAACGACACATTGGAACGGCTGGAAGAAGCCCGTGACAAGGGCGATTTCACCAGCATCGTTGGGCTAGAAAAAACTCTGGCCTTCAACGTTTCGGGACACATTCTGCACTCGATCTACTGGGAAAACATGTCACCTGACGGCGGCGGACGTCCCGAAGGTGATCTGGCTGACGCGATTACCGAACACTTTGGGTCATTTGAAGGCTTCCACGGCCAGCTGTCCGCTGCCACCACATTGGTGCAGGGTTCAGGCTGGGGTGTGCTGTCCTACGAGCCGCTGGGCAAGAAGCTGCTGGTGGAGCAGGTGTACGACCACCACGGCAACGTCGGGCAGGGCTCCGTGCCCCTGCTCGCATTCGACGCCTGGGAACACGCGTACTACCTGCAATACAAGAACGTGCGCCCTGACTTCGTGAAAGCGATGTGGGACGTCGTGAACTGGGAAGACGTGAACACTCGTTACCAGAAGGCTATCGCCGCCAAGTAGCTACACATGTGTGAGGCCCGCCAACTGGCGGGCCTTTGCGCTAGCTAAGACTTACCCGGGACATACGGAGGTGTGAGCGCCCAGTCCCAACGCGGCATCGGAGCCTTCATCGCCGGGGGAGGGTTCGGCCCGGAATACAAACGAGCCATCCGGGTGCCCCACTCCAGGTAGTAAACAAATACCGCGCGGAACTCCGGATCCTCGGGCATTCCAACAACATCGGCTGTATCGGTCAACAGCTGCACCCAGCGTCGACGCTGTTCTTCGGTAATGCCCCGGCCTAGATGGCGTCCCACCATATGCTCATGTCCGCCGTGCTCGGTCGAGTACCGTTTCGGGCCACCGAAAACTTCACCAAGCCACGCTGCCACATGTTTCGGGTGGTTCTCGTCCATTGATGCGAAGACCGGCGCGAGAATGTCGTCGTCCGATACTCGCTTATAAAAGACAGTGAACAGTTCCTCGAAAGCTTGCGCGCCTCCAGCCCATTCGAACAAGCTCGGGACGGCGCCGCCCTTGCCGACGACCTTGGTGGGCTTGTAATGCCGCATTTCATCAATGGATGTGACGTACGGTCCGATCGCGGCCAAAAACTCGCTGAAGTGTGGGCCTTTCCGGAAGCCTTCGAGATGTGCCTTCGTCGATTTCCATCTGATGCGCAGAATGTACGACTCCGGGCCTTCTTCACAACGCGATAACTCGAAGTCGACACACTCTGGTGCGGCGGCTAACGACAGTGAACCGCGCTGATACGCCTCTTCAAACGAGGCGCGGTCCACTTCCGCGATGGTGTAGCGGATGTATTCGACAATCATCTAGCCCTCATTTCGACAGATTAGCTTCGGTATGGTGCACGTTTTCATGGGCGGACCGTCGCCAGGCCAGGCTTTCCCACGTTGCCAAGCCCAGCAGGACAGCTGTGGCCGTGGCTCCCAGAACTAGCGGAGTCACCACTGCGTGAAGCGGGAAAAGGAGAGCGAGCGCGGCGAAGGCCAGCGCGTGCGTGGAGGGCCGAGCGCCGTGAGCATTCTTATACAAGGCGTGTCCCAAAACGAACATCGCTGGTCCGCCCAGGACAAAGAAGGCGACAGTCATGCTGGTGTGTCCGCTTGGGTGAGCGAGAATTTTCTCGTCGGCTACTGCCGCCACAATGATTCCCGCGACCATGGGAATGTGCGCGTAGGTGTACGCAGAGCGCCCCAGCCGCCCAGGGTCTTGTGCGTTGGCAATCACTTCACTGCCGTGTTCGGCACTGCGGTCAAAGTAAATCCACCACATTGCGACCGAGCCCGCGAACGCGACGAAAAACGCGGCGAATGTGGTGCCGGTGATTTCCAGATCGCCAAACAGCGAGCCCGTGACCAGCAATGATTCACCCAGAGCGATAATGATGAATAGTTGGCATCTCTCGGCCATGTGTTCGCCGGATATTTTCCAATCCGAGGTTTCCGAGCGGCCAAGTCCTGGTGTGAAATAGCGGCACCACGGTCCGGCATAGTCGATGGTGAGCCCGATGAGCCAAAGGATTTCTCGGTAGCCATCGCTGGCGAATGCGCCCGCGATCCAAAACATGCCCGAGAAAGTGAGCCAAACCAGGATGCGCTGAAAGCTTGGCCCGAATTCGTGCCGCCACGTGGCGATAACCATGAAAAGAGTTCGGCCAACTTGAATGCCAACATAGGCGAAGGCGAAGAGTTTCCCCGTGTCCCCGAATGCTTGCGGCAAGGCCGCCGACATGAGCAGGCTGCCGAGCATCACGCCGATCAAGGCGAAGCGGACGGTCTTGTGGTCGGGGTCAAACCAGTTTGTGGTCCACGTGGTGTACATCCACGCCCACCACACCGCCAACATCAGCAGCAGGGTTTGGAATGCGCCATGCACATTTGGGTGTGCTACCAAAAGATGCGACAGTTGCGTGACCGCGAATACGTACACGAGGTCAAAAAACAGTTCGACGAACGTGACCTTGGCCGCGCCCGAGCCTTGTCCGCGCAGCAAGTTTTCCGTCTTCACAGCCACCGTTCCGTTCAGATAACCGCAGACGTGCGTGTCGCGTAAAGAGATATTTAGTTAACGGGTGTTCAGCTTAGCTCGTGTTTGGCGGCCGTCCGGGAGGTAGGTGGCGGCCTGTCAGATAGCCTGCGGAAATGCACTTTCTGATCCGCGCCCACGATGGCGCTGGCCTGCTCGAGCGTCGACTCGAGGTCCGCGAATCGCATTTGGTCAATGTCGAGGAATCCAAGTCCAGCGGGGTGCTGCTGTATGCGGCGGCGATGCTCGACGATCAGGATCGGCCTAAAGGTTCGGTGTTGATTGTCGATTTCCCGAATCGTGACGAGCTCGATGCCTGGTTGCGAACCGAGCCCTACGTCATTCACCAAGTGTGGGAATCGATTGACGTGGAGCCCATCAGGGCGGCGCCTAGCTTCGCATAGAAAAGGGTGGGGCCGCCGCGTGTGCGACGGCCCCAACCTGGGCAGAGCAGGTATTTCTTACTCGTACGATATAGCCCGGAGCACGTTTGTGCGCGCGGCTTTGATCGCCGGAATGATAGCCGCGAACAGGCCAACCACGATGGCGATGATCAAAAATATGATCAGTCGTGTCCAGGGGAAGTCCAGTTCACTAATGCCATCGTCTTTGAGCGCTTTGACAATCGCTGTGCCGAGTCCGCAACCGACTACGATGCCCAGTAGTGAACCGAACACTGCAATCACGATTGATTCGACGGTCACCATGCGCATTGTTTGAGCGCGAGTGAGTCCGACAGCGCGAAGCAATCCGAGTTCACGAGTGCGTTCCAGGATCGAAAGCGCCAGGGTGTTGATGACGCCGAGCACCGCGATCACGATCGCCAGGGCCAACAAGATGTAGATGATGATCAGCAACTGATCTATCTGCTTTTTGCCTTGTTCGACAAGCTCCCCTTGGGTTTGCGCGCTTACCTCAGGGTTGTTGGCCAAGATGTCGTCAACCTGGTCTTTCACCACGTTTACGTCGGCGCCGTCTTTGAGCTTGATGTATCCCTCACTTGGCTGAGGTTGACTGAAGCCCGCCTTAGCGTCGTCCTCAGATAGCAACAGCCCGCCCAAGAACTCGCTCTGGTCGTAGATTCCGACGACAGTCATGTCTTTGACCCCGCCGTCATTGGATCCAGGGAGTTTGCGGTTGGTCGCTACGCCAACCGTGGAGCCAACTTTCAGATCAAGCTCGTCAGCCATCTTGTCGTCGACAATGATTTCGCCGGGCTTAAGATCGCGGAATTCACCTTGAATTCCCTCGACATCAATCATTTGTTGCATCGTCGTCCAGTCGGCGGCGGAAGCGAACTCTTCGTTGCCGTCTAGCTCGACATTGTCATTTTGGTACGGGGTGACATAGGCGACGTCGGGGAGTGCTTTCACCTCGTCGATGACTGCCGGATCGTAGGTGGGACGCGCGCCTTCTCCGCCGTCTAGATCGCCGATGATCAGTAGTTCGGCTTTGACGCCGTCACTCACCAGTTTGGCGAAACTTGTTTTGATGGAGCTACCGAGAACCGTTACACCGGCGATCAGTGAGATGCCGACCATGAGGGCTGCGGCGGTGATGGCGGTGCGGCGTGGGTTGCGCGCCGAGTTGCGTCGACCTAGTTTGCCGGGCAGTGACCACGAGAAGACTCGCCCGACGACATCGATCACTGGTTTGGCGATGCTCGGGGTAAGCATTGCTACACCAATGTAGGTAAAGAGCACTCCGCCAAGCAGCGCCCAAATGCTGGCGTCACCAAACAGGCCCCAGCCCATCAATGCCATACCGAGCGCGGTAAGGATCGCACCGGCGATGGTGATTTTGCGCAGCGGTTTTTGTGTGTCCGCTGCCTGGCGCATAGCTGCGATGGGTGCGATGCGTGCGGCGCGCAAAGCAGGAACCACTGCGGCGATAAGTGTCACGATGATGCCCACGGTGAACGAGGCGATGATCGCGATGGGCGGAATGGACAGACCAGAACCTGGCAGTGCGCTGCCACTGCTCGATTCAACGAGCGCTTTCAGCCCCGCCGCTACCCCGAGCCCGGCTAGGAAGCCCAGGAACGAAGCGATGACTCCGATGACAATGGCTTCCAGCAGCACAGTCCACATGATTTGTCGTCGACTTGCTCCCATGGCTCGGAACAACGCGAGTTCTTTGGTGCGTTGGGCCACGATGATCGAGAAGGTGTTGAGGATCAGGAAGATGCCGACGAATAGCGCTACGCCAGCAAAGCCAAGCAGCACATTGCGGAAGATGCTCAGGAACTCCTCAACATCGGCTTTTTGCTCGTCAGCGACTTCATCTCCAGTTTTTACGGTGTAGGCGCCACCGAGCGCGTTTTCAATGTCCGCCTTTAGTTGTGTCTGAGAAACACCGTCGTTGGCTTCTACATCAATTGCGCTGTACGCGTCGCTTTGGCCGAGCATGACCCGCTGGGCCTCGGCAAGGGTGAATCCAACATAGGTTTCCCCGCCCAAGCTTTCTCGCCCGCCGCTGAGTTCAAAGATGCCGCTGACCGTGTAGGTGGATTTCGGCTGAAGCAACGTCAATACGTCGATGGTGTCGCCAACCTTGAAGTCGCCCTTTTTGGCGAGTCCCTGGTTAATGATCACTTCTTTGTCGTTTTTCGGCGCGGTGCCCTCAGCGATCTGCATCAGGTCGGTTTCACCGGTCCAGGCGATTCCGAGTCGCGGTGGGCCTTGGCTGCCGATAACTTTGCCGTTGTCTTTGTCGACGACGCGGGCACCGTTGAGGCCGATGCTGCCTTCGGCTTTCTTGACCCCGGGTACGTCTTTTACCGTCGCGACCGCTTTTTCGGGGACGGGCGTGGCGAAGCTGTCGCCACCACCGTCGCCCACGTTGCGGTTTCCGGTGATCTGAACGTCGAGGTTCTTGTTGGCGGTGGCGAACAGGTCATCAAATGACTTGGTGAGCGTGTCGGAGAGCACGAAGGCACCCGAGACTGCCATGACGCCGAGCACGACCGCGAATCCGGAAAGAAGAAGTCTGAGCTTGCGCGAGAGCAAGCTTTTAAAGATTGCGCGCAACATGCTTATACACCTCGCGCGGCGTCGAGGTTCTTCATCTGGTCGAGAACGCGATCTTCAGTGGGTTGATCCATGTGAGCGACGATCTTGCCGTCAGCCAGGAAGATCACGCGGTCGGCGTAGGAAGCCGCGTGGGGGTCGTGGGTCACCATGACAATGGTTTGCCCAAACTCGTCGACGGATTGCCGTAGGAAGCTCAACACATCGGCGCCAGAGCGGGAGTCGAGGTTACCGGTTGGCTCGTCGGCAAAGATGACTTCTGGCCGAGCGACCAGTGCGCGGGCGCACGCGACGCGCTGCTGTTGGCCACCGGAGAGCTCAGTGGGCTTGTGGCCGAGACGGTCGCCCAGGCCCACGGTTTTGATCACGAGATCCATCCACGCTTGGTCTGGTTTGCGACCGCCGATGTCGAGGGGCAGCGTGATGTTTTCCTTGGCTGTCAAGGTGGGAAGCAGGTTGAATTGTTGGAAGATGAAGCCGACTTTGGAGCGCCGCATTTTGGTGAGGCCGGCGTCGTTGAGTCCATTGATGCGCAGGTCGCCAATGGAAACCTCGCCTTGGGTCACTTCGTCGAGTCCGGCGAGGCAGTGCATGAGGGTGGATTTCCCTGAACCGGAAGGTCCCATGATGGCGGTGAACTTGCCTTGCTCGAAATCAACCGAAACCCCGGCGAGGGCGTTCACACGGGTTTGCTCGCTGTTGCCGTACACCTTCCAGACGTCGACGGCGCGGGCGGCGACGGCGTGTGTGGCCGAAGCCGGTTCAGTGGTAGTCACTGCGTTCTCCAAATGGTTGTATTCACTGTTCACTGCTTCTCGGCAGTGTTGCAGTTTGACGTGGCGTCATGCCAAGGCGATTCTGGTGGGTCTCAGTAATTCCCTAGGCCGACGCACCGCCATGGTATGGACCTTCTCAAAGCCGGGGATAGGGTTAATGAGGGGAATCAGGGTCTTCCTGGATGTGATTCCGGGTATTCACTGCGCCTGACCCTTAACGGTTAGGCTCCTGTTCAGCAGGGTATTCGGGCGTTTGTCCACCGAATTCTGGGCATAGCGATTGATATGTGCACCAGGAGCACAAAGAATTGCGTCGTGCCGGAAAACTCTGTTGCGAAATGCATCTGCTGATGGCATCCCACAGGGCGTCCAAGGTGCGTTCGAAGCGGCGGAGTTCGGATTCTGTGGGCGGATAATCCAGAATTGAGCGATCGGCGAGATACATCAACCGAAGCATGCGCGGCACGACTCCTCGAGTGCGCCACAACACCAACGCATAAAATTTGAGTTGGAACAGTGCTTTCGCTTCAAAGTCGGGGCTTGGTGATTTACCCGTTTTGTAGTCGACGACGCGAATGTCGCCATTCGGCGCGATATCGAGTCGATCTACAAAACCGCGCAAAATCAACCCAGAATCGAGCTTGACCTCCACCAGAGTTTCTCGCTCCGCTGGTTCGATGCGGCCGGGCTCTTCCAGAGTGAAGTAGCCTTCAACCAACTCGCCGGCGCTCACAAGCCATTGGGCCAGTTCGTCTTCATGTGCGAACAAGGAAGTCAGCTCGCTGTTCTCCGCTTGCAATGACTCCCAGGCCGGGGCGATAAGTGTGCGGGCATGGTCGATGGAGCGGGCCCCGGCGGGGACGTCGAACAGCCGTTCTAGCACTGTGTGAACCAAAGTGCCTCTAGTGGCGGCCGTGCTCGGTGGTTCAGGGATTCGATCAATGGTTCGAAGGCGATACAGCAGCGGGCAGGTTTTGAAATCAGCCGCACGTGAAGGAGACAAGGAAGCCGGACGTGGTGAGATTTCCAGCAAGTTTGACGTCATGAATTGGCACCTTAGGCCAGGAGTACGACAGGATTGAACAGTGACAAAGCCTAATTCGGATCGTCCTGGCGGTTGGCGCCTAGGTCAGGTGGCGGGAATTCCTATCCACGTGGCCCCAAGTTGGCTGTTCATCGCCTTGATTTTGGTGATCCTGTATGAGCCAGTCGTGCAATCTCGATTGCCTGATCGCCCCCAAAGTCAGACGTATGTCATCGCGGCTGTCTTTGTCATTTTGCTTTTCGTGTCGGTGCTCGCCCACGAGCTGGGTCACGCGTTGGTCGCCAAGCATTTCAAAATCCCAGTGAGTTCCATGACTCTATGGATGCTGGGTGGATTCACTGAGATGCGGCGCGAGCCGAAGACTCCGGGACAGGAGTTTGCGATCTCAGCGGCCGGCCCGTTGATTTCGGGTGTGCTCGGCGGCCTAGGTGTTGTTGGCGTGGTGGTTATCCCACATGACGCTGAGCTTTGGCGTGAGGTGGTCGCGCAGGTAGCGGTATCCAATGTGCTTATTACAATCTTCAATTTGCTTCCCGGCTTGCCCCTGGACGGTGGGGCTCTTGTGCGTTCGGGCATGTGGAAGTTGACGGGCGATCGCCATCGGGCCACCATCGCCGCTGGCTGGACTGGACGTGTAGTCGCGGTGGGCGTGATGGCCGCAAGCCTGGCGTTCGCGCTGTGGTCCAGTGAGTCGGGCCGTGGATTCTCCGCGACTGGCCTCATTTTCACGGCTCTGGTGTGCTTCTTCATGTGGACGGCCGCCACAGCGGCCATTCGCAGCGCCACATTCGCGCAGCGACTTCCGCGGCTTGCCGCCGCTGCGTTGGCCAGACCGGCTATCTCGGTAACCGCGCAGGTGCCTTTGTCGGAGGCTCTGCGACGCGGTGCCGAAGCGCGCGCCTCGCTCGTCGTTGTTGATGCGTTGGGTGAGCCGGCGGGCTTGGTGAATGAGTCGGCGGTGCGTGCCACCCCCGAGCAGCGCCGACCTTGGGTAACCGTCGCTGATGTTGCCCGAACGCTAGTCCCGGAAGCGCGAATAAGCGCCGATCTGGTGGGCGAATCACTTCTTGGTGCTTTGCGTCGTGCCCCCGGGCAGGAGTACTTGGTCGTTCGCGGCAATGATGTAGTCGGTGTGTTGCACGCCAGCGACATTTCCGCCGTGCTTAATAACTAGGAGTGAAAAATGAATTCGGGCCCGTTTCGTGAGGGTGAGCGTGTGCAGCTCACAGACCCCAAGGGGCGATTGCACACCGTGACCTTGGAGGCGGGGAAAGCCTTTCACACTCATCGGGGTGCGATCGCGCACGACGACTTGCTGGGTGCCCCAGAAGGCTCGCTAGTGAGCTCAACCTCAAACACGCTCTATTTGGCCTTGCGCCCTCTTTTAACGGATTTCGTGCTCTCGATGCCTCGGGGTGCTCAGGTCATCTACCCGAAAGACGCCGCGCAGATCGTTGCGTTCGGCGATATCGCTCCTGGTGTGCGGGTTTTGGAGGCGGGTGCGGGCTCGGGCGCCCTCACCTGTTCACTGGTTCGCGCTGTGGGGGAGAGCGGGCAGATCTTTTCGTATGAAAAGCGCGAAGATTTCGCGGAGATTGCGCGATCCAATGTTGAAAATTTTTTCGGTGAACTTCCCACCTCGTGGCACCTCACCGTTGGTGATCTCGCTGAAGCTGAACCCCCAGAGGTGGATCGCGTCGTGTTGGACATGTTGGCGCCATGGGAGGTGCTCGACGTGGTTGACCGGGCGCTCGTTCCTGGTGGGGTGCTTACCGTGTATGTTGCCACCACGACTCAGCTGTCGGCGATAACCGAAGCTCTGCGTGAGCGGGGCGGCTATACCGAACCTAGGTCTTGGGAAAGCTTGGTGCGCGACTGGCATGTGGATGGCCTTGCGGTGCGCCCAGATCACCGTATGGTGGCACACACCGCGTTCTTGCTGACCGCGCGCCGGTTGGCCCCGGGAGTTGTGCCCCCTAAACGTCAGAGAAAGCCCTCCCGTGGTGCCGAAGAATACGCGCGGCGCCGTCAGCAGCAACGCGCCGACGCCTAACCAAGTGTCAGGTTTGGTTTAGGGTCTTCCGTTAAAGAGCCAGAAGAAGGAGCACCTCATGTTTGGCCCATTGCCGGGGGTGGAATCCGGGTCGGAATTTGTATTTCCCGACTGGTCGCCCTATACCGACCTTGACGAGGCCGCCCGGGCGTATTTCCGCGATCCCGATATGGCTCTTGAGGCGCTGCGAACCGCGCTGGGCGGCCGCCAGGTGCTCGGCTTTTCCCTGGAGCGAGTCGTCACCGACGATGGCATGGTGTGGCAAGAAGCCGTGGTATGCGATGGCGACCGGCTTATCATGTGGCACGGAGAGGATATTCCTACTGAGGAGCTCGCCGAGGCGGCCCCACACGGCGCTATGACGTCCGCGATTCGCACTATCCCGCTCAAGCGGGTCAGCGAAGTGGGATACCGCCAAGTGATGGCGCGAACGGAAAGCGGAGAGCTTCATCTTCACGGAGTCGATGCCTACATTTTGCTCGAGTCGGTGGATGAAGCCCGCATCGTGGAACGTGAGGGCGAACAGTCCACTATGTTCGCTCACGATTCTGTGCGGCTAGGCAAAAGTATCGAAGCCGGAGGCACGGGCCAAGCTCAGCGTTTGTTGGAATTCGCTCAGCTCGTTGCCGGTCTGGCTGGCCTGCCCCTCCACTGAACGGCTGAATATTCGTGCCCGAAATGTGCGGCACGGACGTAATACGATAGCCAGTAAGCGACACTGAGGTAATTGGTATTAACAGTGCGCGTAAGCGGTAACCCGGTATGGTGGGCGAACACTTGAGGGGGAGGTGGCGCAAGTGAACACTGAACGAAGCGCTGACGGCGCTGAGGACTTTGACCGGCTCTCTGGCCCAGACGACGCGGAGCGCGAGCCAAGCGCACCACGCAAGTCGCCTGCACGCAAAGCTGCGGCGAAAAAAACCACCTCAGACGAAGAGCTAGCCGCCCAAGTGCGGTTCCTCAACGAAGAGGTAAGCCTGCTCAGGCAACGGCTCAGTGAGGGCCCCAGGGGTCTTCGCACGCTTGAGGACCGCCTAGCCACGGCGCAGGCGACCGTGCACCGGCTCACCGAGCAGAATGAGAAATTGGTGAGCACCCTGCGGGATGCGCGCCAGCAGATCCTCACGTTGAAAGAGGAAATTGACCGTCTCGCGCAGCCTCCGGCGAGCTTCGGCGTGTTTCTTGGCCAACACGAAGATGACAGCATCGACATCTTCACTGGCGGTCGTAAACTCCGGGTCACCGCTTCACCAACTGTAGAGATAGAAAAGCTGCAGCGGGGTCAAGAAGTCATGCTCAATGACGCCTTGAACGTTGTCGCCGCTTTGGGCTTTGAGCGCGCTGGTGAAGTGGTCATGCTCAAAGAACTGATGGAAAACGAACGCGGCGTATTTGATCGCGCGCTCGTGGTTTCGCGGGCTGATGAAGAACGTGTCGTTCATCTGGCTGACATCTTGCAAGGGGAGAGGCTGCGCGCGGGCGATGCCCTACTAGTGGAGCCTCGGGCGGCTTATGCTTACGAGCGAATTCCGAAATCTGAGGTCGAAGAGCTGGTCCTAGAAGAGGTTCCAGACATCGACTACACGGCGATCGGTGGTCTCTCGAATCAAATCGAGATGATCCGCGATGCGGTTGAAATGCCGTTCTTGCACGCTGATTTGTTCCGTGAACACGAACTACGTCCTCCTAAAGGTGTTTTGCTCTACGGCCCTCCTGGTTGCGGTAAAACATTGATTGCCAAAGCGGTAGCCAATTCGCTGGCTAAGAAGGTGGCGGCCGCACGCGGGGAAGATAACCGCAACGCGAAGTCATACTTCTTGAACATCAAGGGTCCGGAACTCCTGAACAAATATGTCGGGGAGACCGAACGGCACATTCGTTTGATCTTCCAAGGGCACGCCCGTCATCGTGTTCTTTGATGAGATGGACTCCATTTTCCGCACCCGCGGTTCTGGCGTTTCCTCAGATGTCGAAAACACCATTGTTCCGCAGCTTTTGAGTGAAATTGATGGTGTGGAAGGGCTCGAAAACGTCATTGTGATTGGCGCTTCGAACCGTGAAGACATGATCGACCCAGCGATCCTGCGGCCGGGCCGGTTGGACGTGAAAATCAAAATTGAACGTCCTGACGCGGAAGCGGCGCGTGACATCTTCAGTAAATACATCACTACATCGCTTCCAATTCATGACGATGACTTGGCGGAACATGCCGGGTCTCGTGAAGAATGCGTCGCGGCAATGATTCAGGCTGTTGTCGAGCGTATGTATTCCGAATCGGATGACAACAAATTCTTGGAAGTCACCTATGCCAATGGTGATAAAGAAGTGTTGTACTTCAAGGACTTCAACTCCGGCGCCATGATTCAAAACATTGTGGACCGGGCCAAGAAGATGGCGATTAAAGACTTCCTGACCAATAGCAGTCGGGGTTTGCGCGCCCATCACCTTCTTGATTCTTGTGTGGACGAGTTCCGCGAGAACGAAGATTTGCCCAACACCACGAACCCAGATGACTGGGCTCGTATCTCGGGTAAGAAGGGTGAGCGGATCGTCTACATCCGTACTCTGGTCACTGGTAAGAGTGGTGATTCTGGTCGGTCCATCGATACCGTGAGTAACACGGGCCAGTACCTATAAAAGCTAGCCATCAGTGCACCTCTGGCGCGATTATGCCCTGAGGTGCACTTTTTGCTGAACACCACTGTGACTCACCATGGCCCGCGATGAACAGCGCGCGAAGACGGATCCACCTACATCGCCGCCAGGCAGTCAGCTTTAGCGCCAGCACCTCAGAATGAGGGCGCGCCGCTTCTTCCCGGAGTTGCGCGAGGGGTCCATGCTCGGAACTGCTCGGCCTCGTGTAGCGCCGCAGTTTCAATGGCGGACAACATCCGGTGGTTCCCCCATGGGGGAACGCGCATGGGTTCGTTGTGACGGGGGAAGTCTACGGCGCGCTGCTGGGTAGCAGTCTCGCGGTTGCGATCCCACCAATCGCGGGCGGCCTGTTGCTGGGCGGTGAGTTTCCCAGGTTGGGGGTGCGTGGGCAGTTTTTCGAAGGCTTCACGAACCCGGTATTCCACGATTCGTTCATCTACTCGTCCGTGTCGGGCTTCGACGAGGTCAGCGTTCATATTGCGGTGCACGGGGACGATAGCGCAGCCTTGATCAGTCACTACTAGGTATGTTTCGGAGTCGCGATAGCCGCGCCCACTCACCACCATTTCCGGTTGCCCGGAATTATTGAATATAAATGTTCCGGTAGTGCGTTCGGCGTTTTGGGTTTCCCATTCGCGCACGAGAAATCTGATTTCTTCATCAGCGATATTCTCGTAGTGGGTGAGATAACTGATGGCGTCGAGAATGTCTATTGGCGTAAGCCTCATGCCGCTTTGGGTGTGAAATGCCCAACCGGTAGGCCATCCAGTCAGGTATTGACGCTCACCTCGAAGAATGACGCTCAGTTTGTCTCCCTCTTTAACCATTTTGGCTTTCCCGTATGGGGCATGGCTCACCAC
>JABFVL010000064.1 GCA_013362805.1 Mycobacteriales bacterium
GCGGCGAGCCCGGTCCACAAAAGAGCGATGAGCGGCCCACACCAGGCGAGCCAGTCCGGACCGTGCAACGGGTCGGGTTTACCCAGAATGGCAAGGGCAGGGAAATAGGCGACGAAAGCCATTCCCAACGCGTATGCGAAGAACCGTCTGAACCAGCCCGCGTAAGCGCTGATGGGATACAGAGTGAAATCACGACCACCGTAGGTGAAGGAGTTGGCGATTTCCCCGGAATCAATGAACCAAAACGTGAAGCTGGCGCCAATCACAAAAAGACTTCCAAAAACGATTGTGCCGACGATAGGTGCCATCAGAATCAATAGGACGACACTAAAGCTCCAGGAGATATTCGCAATGCTCAAGGTGACAATGAGCAATATGAGAGCTTGAACAATTCGCCCGATTCGTCGCAGTGACATTTCCCGGACAAGCAGATGCGGCAGGATTGCCAGCGGTCTGATCAACACAATGTCAAGCAAACCCGATCGCACATATGTCGGCAGGCGTTCTATATGTCCCACTAACAAGTCCGCCGAAGCGAACGCAAGGCCAGCTAATGCGCTCACTAAGAGCGCTTCCACTAGCGTGAACCCAGCGAGTGACGGGGTGACGTGGAAAAACGCCAACACCGCAATCGTGTCGAGCAAAGTAATGCCAGCGTTGATCAGGATGTCGAGGACAAAGGTGGCCCGATATTGGGCCAGGCTCCGAAAGCGCACCCCGATCAGATGCAAGTATGGGTTAGCCACCTTGCACCACAAGTCTGTGAACGGACCGGTCTTGCACAAATTTGCAAAGTCCAAGCAAAGCAATCACCCAGCCGATCTGCGCGAGGATCAGCATGGGTGCACCGGGACGTTCAGTCGCGATATCGAGCGGTGTTTGGAACATCGCCGGAAATGGCGTCGAATTCACGAGCACTTGCGCCCAGTGTGGAAAGAAGTGGATAGGCATGATCAACCCGGTGGCGATGTTGTTAAGCACTAAGAGCAAGATCATGAATCCACGCGCGTCCAATACCCAAAACGCGATGAGGTTGACGAGATAGCGCAACGCGAAGCTGATGACAACAGCCAAACCGATGCCGCACAACAGATAAAGGTATGTGATGGGTCGACGTGGAATATACATCGTAAATACGAGCGCTCCTACCAGCAACGGAACAATGAGCCGCGTCATTGCAGCATGTAAAGCTCGACCGACATCAATCGCGAGAAAATTCCAGAGTAGATCAATGGGCCGCAACAGATCTATGACCACATCACCACTGTTTATGCGCTCGGATAGTTCGTTCCAACCCCACAACATCACCACGCCCAATAGGCCTTGCCCGAGCCACACGTAAAGCACGAGCTGCGGACCGGAATAGCCGGCAACGTAGGCGTTTGCACCTAAAACCGCTAAGAGCACGTATGTGCGCAGTAGGCCGAACACGCTGTTGGTAAATGTCGCGGCAATGGTGGCTTGACGGTAGGTGGCATGACGAGCGAATCCCGCGTGAACGAGCGCGGCAAGGGCTGTTGCTTGCGCCATGAAGGTCTTCCACCAATTCGTTGAGTCGTGCCTAACATGGGCATGGACTGCTCGCAGCCATGCCCATGTTAAAGCCAAGCATTCCTACGCACGACCTTTTTAGACGGTCGAGTGCATTCCAGCACGATCAGTCACCCATGGCGGTGGCTCTGCCGAAAGAAATTATTTGCGTGCTTTCCTTTTGCTACGTGCTTTGATGAGCGCCCGAAGAGTCAACAACGCCACCACCATGACGATTTGACCACCCATAATCACTTTGTTGAGGTCAAGCGCGGGACGCCAAGCGACCTTTCCATCCTTGATCAGATAAACGCCCAACGGTTTCGCGGCCACACCAAGCCCACCGCCAACACCACCGGCTTCCTGATCATGCTCAGCTGGGCCAGTCCCGCCACCACCGCCACCACTGACTTTCGCCACAGGCAACAGAGTCAGTCCCTCTTGAGTAATGGGTTCCCCGAAGACTTTATCCGTTGAGTTATCGCCGACGACTTCGCGAATAGTGTCCAACACAGCGGGTTCCTGGGTCATCACCATCTACTCCCTCGAAATGCGGATCGGACTAATTCTCGCTTTCCCATTGATACCCATATCAGCGTTCCCGGATGCGCCAAGAGCACATAGGGCATCGGATTCCCAAGCCGTCAGTAGATCACCAAACCCAGCCATCTGGTAGATATCGGCAGATTCCCGTTTATCCCACGCATCACAGGTGACCGAATGCCCCAGAGGCTATAACCAATACCCTGAGCACATACATATCTACATCGGGACAGCCAATTCGGCGACTTCAGCCAGCCACTACGCCGTCGCGGGGCTCAAGCGCGGCAAAGCATGGGCAGTGCGATCACAATCTGTAGGCAATGACAGCACCAATCGGCGCGCGAACGCCGCAACCAGGTTAGGCGCACGGTATATGCCAATCTCGGGCTGCTGCAACAGATTCGCGTCGACTCATTCTTCGAGCAGTCTCTCGACTTCGCCAGGCGCCAAATCAAGCAACACCGAGATCGTTTTCACGTCAACAACCACACTCGGGACAATGCCCAGCATATGAAAAACGCGACGCTGGTGTTCCCCCAAACGCTCATAGGTCGTGGCAAGCGCCGCTTGAAGGCTGACCTCACCCACCATGAGTTCACCCAACAACTCGCAACGCTCAGCCAGCCTCGAAACTAGATTGTCGACTGCCTGTATGGGGCTGGCCCTCAACTGAGCTGCCAGAGCCCGCACCGCTAGTGGCAGAGCGTCAACAAGCTTTACGAGCTTGCGCACGGCTGGCAACCGCGGATTGATGCGCCCATTGCCTACCAAGACCTCAAGTAAATCGGCTGCCGCATCGTATTCCAAGGTAGATAGTGAAATCCGCCTATGCGCTTCTAGCCCAGTCAGCCGCGACCGGCTCGTCACCAACACCCGGCTACCTGAGCCGGTCGGCAGCAATGAACGCACTTGATCCACTGAGCACACATCGTCGAGCACCAATTGCAAGCGCAGATCTGCTGTCGCCGCCCGCCAGTAGCTTGCCAATTCATCAACACTGTCCACGCCCGCATGTTCCTGCGCGCCCACAGCGCGCAGCATTTGTCGCAAGGCTTCGCACAATGTCACCGGCTGTTGTCCTTGGCTGTGCGTTAGAAGGTCTAGAAAGAGGGAACCGTCCGGATATCGCTCCGTGTCCCGCCGCGCCGCGCAAACCGCCAATGCGGTTTTACCCACGCCCGCGATACCGTTAATCGCATCCACCCTCACCCCGCGCATATCCTGAGGCGGAGCGAGCAACGCAAGCTCACGATCGCGCCCAATAAGAGCGTCGGCCCCGGCCGGCAAAGAGTCATCAGCGCCAATTCCGTGCGGTCGATCCCCCGGCGCGGAAACCACGCTGACATCATCACGCAAAATCGCTTCGTGCACATGACGTAAGTCCTCGCCCGGTTCCACACCCAGCTCGTCAACGAGGCGACAGCGGGTCCGCGTAAAAACGTCCAAAGCGTCCGCGCGACGGCCCTGCGCGTAAAGCGCTCGCATAAGCAGCACGGCCAAAGACTCGCTGTATGGCTGCTCCACGACCGCGGCGGCCAGCGCGCCGACCGCCGTTGCGAACTGGCCAAGCTTCAGCTCTGATTCAATCCAGCTCTGGAACACGGCCAGCCTGCGTTCTGTGAGCCGGTGCCGCTCGCCTTCGGCAAATGGACCAGATAACCCCGTGAGTGGTTCGCCCGCGAATAATGTGAGCGCCTCGGCATAGGCCCGTCCCGCCATTGCTTCATCGCCACGCACGCGGGCATCTTCGGCTTGCGAAACGATTTCATCCACGCGCAGCGCATCAGTCCAGATATTTGTCCCGCTGAAGCGATATCCGTCCCGGTCACGCACGAGTAAATCGGCCGCGGAAGCACCGCCCACCGCCTGGAGTGCTTGCCGCAGCCGATACACATAAACGGGAATAATTTTGAGCCCAGTCTGCGGCGGCTCCGCTCCCCACACCGCGTCCAAGAGCTCATAAGGACCAGCGGTTACGTGTGGGCGTAATACGAGACGTGCGAAAAAAGCGCGCAAGCGCGCCGAACCTAAATTTACCGAGCTGGCGCCATATGAGACACGCATTGGTCCCAGCGTCCATACCCGCAAAATCGGCTGGCCACCAAGGCCAGGAGATAACGCCGTCATCTGGCCCTCCAGGTGTGTACTACGGACCACACCTTAGGCCGAACGCCAGGTCTTGACTGTCCGGCTCAGCTGATTGCCCCATTTTCTTCCAAAAAATCGGGGCTGCCCCCCGGATGAATCAGGTGGCTCGTTGATCCCATTTCAGCTGTCGTTTCAGGATCAGTCGACACGCGCATTGCGGCTGCGAACAGCGCGTCCAATGCTTGTTGGGACGCTCGTAGATCAGAAATCGCCTCAGCCACACGAGCCCGTTCACGGTTCAAGCTGTTGATCAATTCGGGGCAAGAAGCTGGCACGATTTCTTGATCGTCATCGTGAAAGCAATCGATCAGTCGAGCTATAGCGACGGTAGACAAGCCAGCGGCCAGCATCGCGCGAATGTTGCGCACGGCGACAACATCGGAGTCGGAGTATTCGCGATAGCCGTTGGCGAGCCGTGTCGGCCGCAGGAGGCTCTGCTCTTCGTAATAACGCAACAAACGTCGACTAACTCCAGTGCGGCGGGCCATCATGCTGATCCGCATATTAATCACCATCACTCGCTATTGACCTTCACACCCATGTGACACCTTAACCTTCATCTGACAACCAGGCAGAAGCAAAGGAGCAGGTAGATGCCAGGAGCCGTGATCATCGGAGCGGGCAGCGGGATAGGTCAGTCACTCGCCCATCGATTCGCTAAGGAAGGGATGCCCATCGCGCTCATCGCGCGCACTACAAAAACGCTTGAAGCCGTCGCTCACAACATTTCCCACACTGGAGTGCAAGTGATCACGTCGACCGCCGATAGCTCGAATGAAACGGCCTTGCGCGCCGCGTTAGACGCCGCCACCGTTGAATTAGGCACCCCAGATGTTGTTATTTACAATGCCGCGATCATCCAGCGCGACGTCATCGGTGAGCTGTCGGCACGCGCACACTTAGAGGCCTGGTCTGTCAACGTAGTTGGCGCTCTTACCGCCGCGGCACACACCATTCCCTCGATGGCCCGCCGCGGAAATGGCTCGTTCATAGTTACCGGCGGGATGCCTGAGCCTAAACCTGAGTTTGTGAGTCTCTCGATTGGCAAAGCGGGCGTGCGCACTTTAGTGGAACTACTCGACCAGACATACCGCCCCGCGGGAATTCATGTAGCAACCGTCACCGTAGGCGGGCCAGTGGCAGCGAACACCGATTTCGACCCCGATGACATCGCCGAACACTACTGGAAACTGCACACCCAACCGCAAGATCAATGGGTGCGCGAGATCGTACACAGCGGAATCAACGGTCATGAGCGGGCTAACCCCCTCAGCCACTAACGCTCGCCTACCATTGGCGCCATGGCCAATGGTGAGTGGAAAACGTCGCAATGGTGACGAGCCGTTTTACTCGGCGGAGCGATCGGTGACGCTCTCGGCGCTGATATCGAGTTCAATTCTCTTGCCGAAATCCGCCAGCGCTTTGGTCACGCCGGTCTGCAAGACCTCGTCGAACACGACGGGCGCACCGGCGCGATCACCGATGACACCCAAATGACGCTCTTCACGGCCGAGGCATTTCTCGCTTTCCGCCGCAGAGCCGAAAGCTACGGAGCGGCTGTCTTTGCCCCGGCGCTCTATTACTCATATCAACGTTGGATGGCGACCCAAGGGGAACAACCAGTAGCTGGGAAACGTGCAGTAGAACTGCGCGGTCTGCTCTTGGATTCCCAAGACTTACATCACCGTCGCGGCCCGGGAAACACGTGCCTGACCGCGTTGCGAAGTGGCATTTTCGGCACTGTCGATCGGCCCATCAACAACAGCAAGGGGTGCGGCGGCGTAATGCGAGTGGCACCACTAGCTGAATGGGACGGTTTGAGATTTGGGGAAGCCGCAGCGGCGATCACACACGGACATCCCACCGGCCAGCTCGCGGCCGGTGCGTTGGTGGTGATTCTGCATGCCATCGGAGCGGGCGCAACACTAAATGAAGCAATCGACATCGCTCTGGCTGAACTCGCTGAGCGGCCCTCCCACGAAGAAACCAGCCATGCCCTGATCGGCGCTCGCACACTAGCCGCCGCAGCTACCCGAACAAGCCCAGAAGCCATTGAAAAACTTGGGGAA
>JABFVL010000066.1 GCA_013362805.1 Mycobacteriales bacterium
TTTTGACCAGTACGGGTTGGACTACGTTTCTTGTTCTCCATTTCGCATTCCGATCGCCCGGCTGGAGGCCGCCCGAGCCACTCTTGGGCACAAAAAGCGCGGAGATTAGCCGCTCAGGGGCAGGTTAGGCACGGCAGGGGTGGTCGTGAAACTGGGCGCACTGTGGACGCGGGCGCTCAGTTCCACTCGGGCTACTGTGCATATATGAGCCGTCCGTACTTTTACCAGCCCAGCGATGTTGCTCGCCGGTTTCTTGAAGGCAAAAAACGTCGTGAGCGTACGGAGTTCGAACGCGATCTTGGACGGCTTAAACATTCGTTCTCGTTGAGACGCTTGGCGGGGGTAACGCAAGTATTTCAGTCCGATGGGCGTCGCACCGTCCGTAACCGCTATTCTCACTCGGTGGAGGTAGCCGATATTGGCGCGGCGTTGGCGCGACTCCTTGGGCCTGATCCCCATGTGGTGGAAGCCGCTGCTTTGGCTCACGACCTGGGGCATCCGCCATTCGGCCATCATGGCGAAAGCGTCTTGAATGTGATCGCAAACGATATTGGTTTGGACGGATTTGAGGGCAACGCGCAGACGTTGAGCATGTTGTCGCGTATCGAACCTAAGACGATGGTGGGCGACCAGCCATATGGCATCAATCCCACCCGGGCTTTCGCCGATGCGGTTGTGAAGTACCCCTGGCGGCAACATGAACGCCCGGGCCCAAAATACGGTGTATATGCCAGAGATTTGAACTATTTCCGATGGATTAGGGGCGAACGAATAAGAAATTGCGTGGAGGCGCAATTGATGGATTGGGCCGATGACGTCGCCTATTCCACTCACGATTTCGAAGATGGAATCCTTGCCGGTTTTATTCAAATAGAGAACTTGAAAAGTAGCTCGGAAATGTATGCGTTGTGCGCGGTCGCGCAGCAACATTCGCAGGTCAGCGCGGTGCAGGCCCGAGCGGCGTACGAGCGAATTTTGGATTTGCCGTCGTTGCAACAGCTCGCGGAAATCGGCGATATCGGCCGTTCGCGGTCGGCGCGGGTGTTGATCAAGACTCTCACTGGTGAGTTGACTGACCGATTCGTCGCCGAAGCCGTTGCCGCGACCACACAACGCTATGGCGGTCAGGCGATTGGACGATATGACGGGACGCTGATTGTGCCGGTGGACGTGCGCGCCGAAGCCGAGGTGCTCAAGGCTATGACCTGGCGTTATGTGATTGACAGCCAGCAATTTGTTGAGCAGCGCGCCGGCGAGGTGGAGATTTTGCACGATGTGACCCGGCAACTGTTGGCCGCTAGTGGGGTAGTTCCGGGGACTGGTGTGTCTAGTGGGCGAGTTGATGTGGTGGCAAACGCCGACAGTGATTCGCTATTTGCCTTGTTGTGGAGTGAGTCCAGATCCCCGCGTTTGGATGAATCAGAACGTGCGCGCGCCGTGATTGATGCTTTGGCCGCGCTCACTGACCAGGGGGTTATTACCCTCGCCGAGCGTTTGCGGGCATGAATAAGCCCGGTGGCGAGAGGTCACCGGGCTTATTCATATCGCCTTGGCCCGCGCTTAGGCAGGACAACTCAGGGTGAGGCTTATGCGGCGGCGCGCAGGGTAGTCAAGGTGTCCGCGCGCTTAAGGGCGCGACGTTCGTCTTCGTCGAGACCGCCCCAAACACCGGCATCTTGGCCAGATTCCAAGGCCCATTCCAGGCAAGATTGCTGAACGGGGCAGCGGCCGCAGACGGCTTTTGCTGACTCTACCTGCAGCAACGCCGGCCCAGAGGTCCCGATGGGGAAGAAGAGCTCGGGGTCTTCGTCGCGGCAAAGGGCGCGGTGGCGCCAATCCATGGCAGTTACTCCTTGAGTGTGGTGTATTCACCTCGGGATGCCGGGGTGAATCTCTTGGCTGTTGGGTGGTCCAAAACGCAAGTTTTGGTCACCGGGGTGGTACGTAGTTGCTGTGGTGGCTCGCCGGGGCGGGCGTGCGCTCGACGGGCTGGCGGGTAGGGCGGTGATTCCCCGCGCCGGGTCGAGTGGGTGCGTCGGTGGCGTCAGATTTCTCATGGAGCCTCGGCGCACACGCGGTCGCTTGTGAATACTTTCACGAGTTGCCGCTCTGTCAAGTCCTTCAGAGGTTATTAACCCGTTTCCGTGAGCGGCCTCACCCAAAGTTATACCGGACATATATGGGTAATGCTATAAGTTATTTACGATGCGTATGTGAACGCTCTCACAGCGCAATTGTTCAATACATTCTCGTTAAACGGCGACCCGTATCGCCTTCAGGCGCGAACTAAATCTCAAACGCGTCGCTTCCCCGATATATTCCCCGTCAACTTGGGCGGCCAGTGGCATATCAGCGGAGAGCTCGAAACCCGCCGCGTCGTGCAGCCTTACCACAGAACCACCGCTCATCGCACCCCCGCTTAGCATCCGAAAACCGGTCAATGCGGAGTACCCCAAAGGCAAAGACTGCATACCGAAAAGTTCAAGTCCAGTATCGAAAGAGGCATCGGGGCAGGCGTGAATTTCTTGACTTCCCAAATAGGTCCACGGGGCCGTGTTTTGCACAATCGCCATAGCGATTTTTTTATCCCGCGCATTATCGGGTTCCATCAAAGTTCCCTCATTCGCGGAAATGGAAATATGCGCACCCGACCGCGCCTTGCTGTTGAAAAATTGCGCTACCGCCAGCCGTAGGTAAAGCGGCCCGGTAGAGGTTTTGCCTCGGCGCCGAGCCCGCTCTACCCGATGAATCACCTCCGCGTCGATGCCAAAGCCCGCGCAAAAGGTGAACCAGCGATCGTTCAGCCGCCCCAAACTCACCGTGCGGGAGCGATTGGCGTCCAACGCGTCCAACAACATCCCCGTAGCATCCACCGGATTGCGGGGCAGACCCACGGCGCGAGAAAAGACATTGGTGGAGCCCCCCGGCACGACTCCGATGAGCGGTTGATCGGCACCAGCCTCAAGAACCCCATTCACGACCTCGTTGACGGTGCCATCCCCGCCGAAGGCGACAACTATGCCAACACCGTCCTGCGTCGCCTTAGCGGCCAACTCAGTGGCGTGCCCGCGCCCTTTGGTGTGTTCGACAGTCAACGAAACCTCGCTGGCCAATGCTCTGGCCAGAACGTCGCGTGTCCGGGGGCTAGCCGTGGTGGCCTTGGGATTAACGACGAGGAGCGCATGCATTACCTCAGAGTAGTCAGCTTGGTGGCCGCCCCTGGTGCAGGGCGCCAGCTTAAAAGGCGTCATGTGGTGAGAATTTCAATGGCTCGGCCGAGCGCAGGCTCAGTACTGCGCCGATGCCGTTTGATGAGGTCTTTCACCCACAATTAAACTCATTCCCCGTGAGCAACGCTAAAGCCCCACAGTCCGATGCGGCGACACCCGCTGAGCCAGCCGATGGGCCACTTGGGCTCCGGGTTGCCGTAGCGATTTTGCTTATGCAGTCCGTGGCGCTAGCAACCCTCGCCCTAACGGAATTCATCAAAATTGGTACCAGCAATCCCGACAATCCGGGATATGCCGCGATCATCGGGCTGATGATCGCTCTTGCCTGTTTTGCCGCCGTGAAATGCGCGCTATCGCTGATAAACCGCGCGGCTTGGGCCGCGAGCTTGGGCCTCATGCTTCAACTCTGCATCCTGCCGGTGTCTTGGTTCATGACAACCGGCGAAGGCGGCCCGCTTACCAAAACCTCAGGCGTTGTTATCGGCGCCGTTGCCGTGGTGTGTGCCGGACTGCTTGTGAGTAAGAGCACCACTAGAGCATTGCGGCGCTAAAGCCAAACGAAAGTAAGCGTGGCATCGGAATCGTGCTGCGGAGCTTGGCGAGCGCACGTGAAAGCAGTCGGGACACGTGCATTTGCGAAATTCCCAGTTCACCCGCGATCTCGGTTTGGGTCATCCCCATCATGAATCGCAGCACCACCGCTGCTCGTTCTCTTGTATCGAGCCGATTCAGCAACGGGCGGAGCCATGCCCGCTGTTCGACCCGCTCCAACGCATCATCGACCGCTGGCGGTTCCACATCATCGATGGGGGTGGGCTCATGAATCCAGGCGCAATCGAGCGCGGCCAACACTGCCTCGATTTCCAATTCTGTGTATTCCGCGAGCTCGGGCACGGTAGGAGCGCGCTGCAAAGAAGTAGAAAGCGTGCTGATCGCCGCCCCCACAGCGGCGGCGTTTTCCTGAACCTGACGAGGAATCCGCACGGCCCAAGCGCGGTCGCGTAGATGATGACGGAGTTCGCCGAGAATCGTTGGCGTGGCATAGGTAGCAAATGCGACCCCACGCTCTGGATCGAATCTATCTACCGCTTTGAGCAAGCCGATGGTCCCCACTTGCACCAGATCATCAAGCGGTTCGCCGCGACCCGTAAAGCGACGCGCCAAATAGCTGACCAAGCCCAGGTGCTGTTGCACCAACGTGTCTCGGTCATGAGTGATCACTGAGCGGGCTGTCATAACCCTGCTCTTTTCTTAGTCAGTGCTATGCACAAGCGATCATCTTTGGTGCTGGCTTCGACATCGCCGGCTAGTGCCGAGAGCACTTGCCATGCGAATGTGTCGCGGCTCGGCAAAGCACGGTTTCCCGCTGGTACAGAAACGAACACTTGGATCTCCGTCTCGCCCAACACGAACTGGCAGGTCAGGTCATCGCCTGGCGCTGGAGCCTCGCCAGCATCTAGCTCGCGCGCGAGCAACATGGCGCATGCTTCATCAACCGCGATGCGTAGGTCTTCGATCTCATCCAGCGTGAATTGCGCACGGGCGGCGAGCCCCGCGGTCGCGGTGCGCAGCACCGACAAATATGCGCTGCTGGCGGGCAGCTGCAAGATCACGGTGTCAGTCGCCGGGTCAGCGGCCAGCAGGTCCATGTCCGCACTTTACGACGAAAACCCACCCTAAGGGGAGGGGGACTGGTCACATTTACCCCTGACGAGGCGGCGGGACGTGGAAACCCGCGCTAGGCTAAGCCGATGCCCGACGCTTCCCCCTCTGGCTTTGATGCCGATTCTGACCAAGCACTTTCTGACGTTTTCCGCATTCACCGTGGCGGAAAGATGGAAATTGTCGCAACAGCCCCACTAGAAAACCGTGATGATCTTTCGCGTGCATACACCCCTGGAGTAGCGCAGGTATGCACGGCCATCGCGCAAGATGAAGCGCTTTTTCGGGAGTACACCTGGGCAGCTCGCACCGTTGCCGTTGTGACAGATGGAACCGCAGTGCTCGGGCTTGGAGACATCGGGCCCAAAGCCGCTATGCCAGTGATGGAAGGCAAAGCGGTGCTTTTCAAGCGGTTTGCCGGCCTGAATTCGGTTCCGATTTGTTTGAACACAAAGGATCCTGACGAGATCGTCGACATTGTCAGCGCGCTAGCTCCTTCATTCGGCGGAATCAACCTCGAAGACATCAGTGCCCCGCGGTGCTTCGACATCGAATCGCGACTGATTGAACGACTCAACATTCCCGTATTTCACGATGATCAACACGGCACCGCGATCGTTACGCTCGCCGCGCTACGGAACGCGTGTTTGCTGACCAACCGCGCATTGGCCGATTTGCGGGTGGTCGTGGCTGGCGCGGGTGCCGCAGGTGTGGCTATCACAAAAATGCTGCTCGCAGCTGGTGTCGGTGATATAGCTGTCGCTGATTCTCGTGGCATCGTCCACGCGTCCCGTGGCCCGCTGACGCCGGTCAAGGCCGAACTCGCCGCGTTGACAAACCGGGCGGGCATCACTGGTTCGCTGGCCGATGCTCTCGCCGGAGCTGATGTGCTGGTAGGCGTCTCGGGCGGGCTCATCGCCGAGGAAGCGGTGGCGAAAATGGCGCCGGGCAGCTTTATTTTCGCGATGGCCAACCCCACTCCGGAAGTGCACCCCGAGATCGCGGCGAAATACGCCGCTGTGGTCGCCACGGGGCGCAGCGACTACCCGAACCAGATCAACAACGTGCTGGCCTTCCCCGGCATCTTCGCGGGAGCCTTCGACGCGCGTGCCCGTCATATCACCCAAGACATGAAACTGGCGGCGGCGAACGCGTTGGCGGAAGTCGTGCTCAACGAATTGCGGCCCGACGCGATTCTTCCCGCACCATTTGACCCTCGGGTAGCGCCCGCGGTGGCCGCGGCCGTCGCTAAAGCCGCTTAAGTAATCGTGGTGTCCCAGCGCGATCGCCGCGTTGGGACCCTGCGGAACCTCCGCTCATGTGTTTTCCTAAGTGAATGCGTGCTGCCTACGTTCACTCGTTCGACACCCACGATCCGCTGAGCGGCCTCAAAGTCGGTCACCTCCCCGCACCCGATGTGCCCGCCGATTGGGTTCCGATCACGGTGCGCGCCAGCACGGTCAATCACCACGACCTTTGGTCATTGCGCGGCGTAGGTCTTCGCGCCGAACAGCTGCCTATGGTGCTGGGCTGCGATGCCGCTGGCGTTGACCCAGACGGGCGAGAGGTCATCGTTCATGCGGTGATTGGTGAAGGGGTAGACGAAACCCTCGATCCTCAGCGTTCCTTGCTTTCCGAGCTTCACCCGGGCACCCTTGCCGATACCGTCTGGGTGCCTAGCCGCAATCTGATCCCAAAACCACCTGAGCTCAGTTGGGCCCAAGCGGCGTGTGTGCCCACCGCCTGGCTCACCGCTTACCGAATGCTGATTTCGCGCGGCGCCTTCCACGGAGGAATGGGCCCCGCGAGCGTGGTGCTCGTGCAAGGCGCCGGAGGTGGCGTGTCAACAGCAGCGGCACTACTAGCGAAAGCATTTGGCGCTCGCGTGTATGTGACAAGCCGAGATGCAGAGAAACGAGAGCGGATCGCTCAGATGGGTTTGATTGCCTGTGAACCCGGTGCGCGGCTTCCCGAGCGAGTGGACATTGTCATTGAAACCGTGGGGCAAGCGACGATTGATCATTCCCTGAAATGCGCTAAACCAGGGGCACGCATTGTGGTCGCGGGTGCGACAAGTGGATTCGCCCCCACAGTGGATTTGCGGCGGGTTTTCTTCCAACAACTTTCGATTGTTGGGTCGACCATGGGAACTCGCACAGAACTATGCGAACTTGTGAACATGCTTGTTCGCACCGGGGTGCGTCCGTTGATTGACAGCATCTACGCTTTTGAGGACGTCTCCGAAGCTCTTACTCGTCTAGAGTCGGGTAAGAGCTTCGGCAAAGTTGTGTTGGAGCACTAAAGCCGGTCTAGTGCCATCTGAAGTAGTCGCTTGCCGCCGCGTGCAGCAAGCCGTGGGGCGCGCAACATGATGGAACGGAAAAGTTTCGCGTCGAATTCGCACCGCAGCAGGGCAATCACTTGCTCCGGTGACATCTTTTCGATCATGGGAATTCGGCGATCCCACTGGTCATCGGTGAACCCGATAATCTTGTCGCCGATGTAGTAGGAAATATCCATAGTTTTGCCCCATTGGGCTCGCCAGCGCTTGTCGTATTGAGCCAAGAAGCTGGCCCCCGAGTCGCCAGTTGACACAGCTTCTCCAGCGACCTCTCCAGCGAGTCGTCCAGAATGCATGGCGAACCGAATCCCTTCGCCGAGCAAACTCGAACCGTGCGCGCTCACATCGCCCACCGCGAGCAGTCCAGCTTTTGAAAACTCCTTAAGCGGGGGCGACACGGGGAACAAACCGGTGTGATACTCGATGGGACTGGCGCCCTTGAACACGTCAGCGAACTGGTCGAGTCCCATTACCGTTTCTAGATATTTACGGGCATCCACTTTGGTGTCCGGTTGAATGACACCGACACCGACCCGAACCCGTCCCGCCCCGCGCGGGAAAATCCAGCCGTAGCCCGTGGGCGCGAAGGTGTTACCCATCAAAAAATAGGTATGGTTTTGGGGGTAGTTCGGCGCGTAAAGGTCATACTCCGCGCCAAACGCGTGGCGGTGAAAGCCCTCACCCAATCCGGCCCGCACAGCGATGCGTCGAGAATGTCCGGTGGCATCAATGGTGACCTTGGCGCGGATTTCGCCACGTTGACCGGTGTGGTCTTTCACCCCAACCCCAGCCACCGCGTCTTGATCGAATATCACGCTGTCCGCGCTATGCCGTACCAACAAGGTGGCGCCCTCGTGCACAGCGCGCTCCGCCAAATGCTGATACAGGCCGCGGATATCCAAAACACATGCCACATTGGGCGGAAGCTGTGTGGTCGCTTGCGCGCCGGGAGTAATGAAAGTGCAGCCATCGACGGGGTGAAAGAGGTGTTCAGGAACCCCAAAATCCCGCATATCTTGAATCCAGGAACCACCCGAAGTGTGCACGGGGTAGCCGATTTCGTTGTGACGTTCAATGACGACAGTGTCGGCACCTGACTGCGCGGCCGCCCGGGCCGCCATCAAACCAGCTGGACCGCCACCAACCACTAATACATCACATTCCCGCACCATCTCAGCCGCCTTTCACTGCCGGCAGCGCTACGCTGCACGTCCGGCCGCCACCATATCGAGGTCGGGCTGAACCATAACGTCGGGCTCAGAAACCCACATTTGGTGTTGTGACGGTCGCGTGAGGCTCACTCGTCATCTTCATCATCTGCACGCGCCAACCACGTCGCGAAGCGCTCGATCGGGGTTTCGAACTCGGGATTCAAGTCAACGAAATCCCTCAGGCGGTCGGCGAGCCAGGTAATGGTGACCGATTCTTCGCCACGTCGGGCCTCTAGTTCTTCAATGCCTTTATCGGTGAAATACATAGGCACAGAATATGTAACGGCCTACGCACTATCGCTTGCGCTCCAACCGCACCGTTAGCCGTGAAGATGAAGCAGAATGATCGCCTCGTTTTCCGAGGTATGAAAAATGGTTCATCCCTTATACCCGAACATACCAAGGGTGGGGTGGCAAGACCGATGTCTCACCACCCCACCCTTGTGCAAACTAGCTCAGCGCGGCTTCAACCAATGCCTGCTGTTCAGCCTGATGGGCTTGAGCCGACCCCACCGCGGGGCTGGCCGCCGCACGGCGTGACACGCGGCGCAGCTGCACACCGTCAAGGTGCTCGAGCAGGTTCAGCGCCATGAAGCTCCATGCGCCCTGGTTCGCCGGTTCTTCCTGCACCCACACGTGGGCGACCGCGTTCGGGTACTTCGCCAGCTCGGCCCGCAGCTCGTCGATCGGAAGCGGGTAGAGCTGTTCGACGCGCAGGATCGCGGTGTCGGTGAGTCCCTTGGCTTCCCGGCCAGCGACAAGGTCGTAGTACACCTTGCCGGAGCAGAACAGCACCCGCTTCACATTCGCGGGGTCAACGCTGTTGTCGCCGATGACCTTCTGGAAACCGCCGTTGGTGAAGTCTTCCACCGAGGACACCGCTGACTTGTGGCGCAGCAGTGACTTGGGGGTGAAGACGACCAGTGGGCGGTGATCGCTGCTCAGCGCTTGGCGACGCAACAGGTGCGCATAGTTCGCCGGTGTGCTGCAGTTGGCGATTGTCATGTTGTTCTCGGCGGAGAGCTGTAGGAACCGCTCCATGCGGCCTGACGAGTGGTCCGGGCCCTGACCTTCATAGCCGTGTGGCAGTAGCAGCACAACGCCTGAGGTCTGGCCCCATTTCACCTCACCAGAGGAAATGAACTCGTCAACGATGGTTTGCGCACCGTTCACGAAGTCACCGAACTGGGCTTCCCACAACACGAGTGCTTCTGGGTTGGCTAGTGAGTAGCCGTATTCGAAGCCCATGGCCGCGTATTCCGACAGTAGGGAGTCGTACACGAAGAAGCGACCTTCGCCGTCAAGCTCAGCCAAGGGAGTGAATTCGGCGCCGTTGTTCTTGTCGAGAATGACGGAGTGGCGCTGCGTGAAGGTGCCGCGGCGGCTGTCTTGCCCAGCAAGTCGAACGGTTCGGCCTTGCCCGACGAGTGAACCCAGCGCTAGAAGTTCGCCGAAGCCCCAGTCAATTCCGCCTTCGCGAGAAGCTTTCTGGCGCCGATCCAGCACTGTCTTGACACGGCTGTTCGGGTTGAAGCCCTCGGGCCAAGCCGCGTGGGCATCGCCGATGCGGTGCACGAGCTCAAGCGGGATCGCGGTCTCAACCTTTTCATCGGACACCGGAGCCGTGGCGAAGGTGCGCTTGGTGGCGCGAGCGTCCTTCGTCGCGGTGAATACGTTCTCTAGCTTGGCTTGGTAGTCCTGGAGAGCCGCTTCGGCTTCTTCGACAGTGATGTCGCCGCGGCCAACGAGCGCTTCGGTGTACAGCTTGCGGACACTGCGCTTGTTGTCGACGATGTGGTACATCTCGGGGTTGGTCATCGAGGGGTCGTCGCCCTCGTTGTGACCGCGTCGGCGGTAGCACACCATGTCGATCACTACGTCTTTGTTGAATGCCTGGCGGTATTCGAACGCAAGCCCAGCCACGCGTACGCAGGCCTCGGGGTCATCGCCGTTGACGTGGAAAATTGGCGCGTCTACGGTGCGGGCGATGTCGGTGCAGTACATCGAGGAACGGGAGTGCTCTGGCGCGGTGGTGAAACCAACCTGGTTGTTGATCACCACGTGCACGGTGCCGCCAGTGCGGTATCCACGCAGCTGCGACAGGTTCAGTGTTTCGGCAACGACACCTTGACCCGCGAATGCGGCGTCACCATGAATCAGCAACGGCAACACGGTGTAGCCCTCTTCACCCTTGTGGATGAGGTCTTGCTTAGCGCGGGCGATGCCTTCCACTACCGGGTTAACGGCTTCCAAGTGGGAGGGGTTGCAGGTCAGCGACACCGTGGTGGTGTATTTGCCATCGGGTGTGGTCACTTTGGACTCGGCACCCAAGTGGTATTTCACATCGCCGGAGCCATGCGCTGTGCCTGGATCGATGTTGCCTTCGAACTCGCCGAAGATCTTCTCGTATGGCTTGCCAACAACGTTGGCGAGCACATTCAGACGGCCGCGGTGGGCCATACCGATGACGACCTCGTCGAGTGAGTGTTCAGCGGCGGCGTACACGGTTTCTTCCAGCAGCGGGATGACCGCTTCGCCACCTTCAAGGCTGAACCGCTTCTGCCCGACATACTTGGTGTGCAGGAACGTTTCGAAGGCTTCGGCCGCATTGAGCTTGGCCAGAATCTGCTTCTGGCGCTCGGGAGTAGCTTTTTCAAATGGCCGCTCCACGTGCTGGCGCAGCCAAGCGCGTTCGGTGGGGTCGGTGATGTGCATGTACTCCACGCCGACCCGACGGCAGTACGCGTCGCGCAATACGCCGAGGATGTCGCGGAGTTTCATGGTGCGCTGCCCGGCGAAGCCACCCACGTTGAACACGCGGTCGAGGTCCCACAGGGTCAGACCGTAGGTTTCGATGTCCAGATCGGGGTGCCGACGCTGATGGTATTCGAGCGGATCGGTGTCAGCCAAGAAGTGGCCCTCGGCCCGGTAGGCCTCGATCAGTTGGAGAACGCGGGCGTTCTTGTCGATCGCGCCGTGGCCGTTGTCGGTGGCATCGCGCACCCATTGGATGGGCTTGTAAGGCACCCGCAGAGCGCTGAAGATTTCGTCGTAGAAGTCGTCAGCGCCAAGGAGTAGCTCGTGAATTCGTTTGAGGAATTCGCCGGACTGAGCACCCTGAATGATGCGGTGGTCGTATGTCGAGGTGAGTGTCATGATCTTGCCGACACCCATCTCGGTGAGCGCGGCCTCTGACATGCCGGAGAATTCGGCCGGGTATTCCATGGCGCCAACACCGATGATGGTGCCTTGGCCCTGCATGAGACGTGGGACCGAGTGGACGGTGCCGATGCCGCCTGGGTTGGTGAGCGAAATGGTGGTGCCGGCGAAGTCATCGATGGTGAGTTTGCCGCCGCGAGCACGACGGACAATGTCTTCGTAGGCGGCCAGGAACTGCCCGAAGTCCATCTTTTCGGCGCCCTTGATGGAAGCCACGACCAGGGTTCGGGTGGCGCCTTGTTTGAGGTCGATCGCCAAACCGAAGTTTACGTGTTCGGGGGTGACCAGGTTGGGTTTGCCGTCGATGACCGCCAGGGAGTTGTTCATCTCTGGGTAGTCGGCGAGGGCTTTGACCATCGCGTAGCCAATGAGGTGCGTGAAGCTGATCTTTCCGCCACGGCCGCGAGCGAGGTGGTTGTTAACCACAATGCGGTTGTCGGCCATCAGCTTGGCTGGCACCGCGCGCACGCTGGTAGCGGTGGGAACGGCCAATGAGGCGTCCATGTTCGTGACGATGCGGGCCGCCGCGCCCTTTAGGGGCTTGTTGCCTGGGGTGACGGTTGGTTTTGGCTTGGCTGGCTTTGGAGCGGCCGGTGCGGCCTTTTGCACGGCTGGATTCGCGGTGGCAGCAGGTCTTGCTGGCGCTGGTTTGGTCGGCGCCGGGGTGCTGGCACCGTTACCCGCGTTGGGGGCGGCTGGCTTGTAGTCGGCGAAGAAATCACGCCATGCTGGGTCGACGCTCTTGGGGTCGGCCTGGAAGCGTTCGTACATATCTTCGATGAGCCATTCGTTGGCTCCGAATGCCTGGGGCTGGCTGGGGCTCGCTGAGGAGCTCGATTGCGTCGACACGGTTAGATCGCGCCTTCTCGTGATGGTTTAGTGACCTGGCAACCCCCAAGGTTACTAGCGAGTGAACAGCTTCGGGTAACCGCGCTGGCAGATGTGACGAGTCAGCCATGGAAGCGCCGACTTATCGGACAAATAACTCTCAGTGGTGGCGGGCCCGCCAGAATGGTGCTCCTTCTGATGACCCGCCCACCGCTTAGCCGATATCGCGGCTCATAGTCAAATACGTGCCGATGGTTGCGGCAATCGCACCGTAGCCCAGCAACACAATCATTCCGACATACCAATCTGGTTGATTGATGTCGAGTTCTCCCAATGTGTTGAGCTGTTCGCCCGCCGAGGTCATGACGGTTGTCGCGCCATTGGGCAGGTAGTAGTACACCTCGATGAGCCCGGGGTGATCGGTGGCGTTGGCGAGGATGACTAGCAGTAGCTGCAGGATCATCGAGGTAGCGAAGTAAGCCACGATGATCAGCACGATCGCACCAGCCTGGCTGCGGAACATCGAACCGAACCCGAATCCGATCACCGACCACACGCCGTACGCCAAAACGTTCAAGGCGATTGCTTTCACAACCCCGCTGTCATCGAGGTAGCTGCCATAGTCGGCCGCGCTAAGCACTCCCATACCAACCGGCAATGAAAGTGAGGTCGCGAACAAGGCATAGATCGCGCCCCACATCAGCGCCATCAACAACTTCGCGCTCATCACTTTGCCGCGATTGGGAGTCGTCAAAAACGTCGATGTCAAAGTTTGGTGGCGATATTCGTTCGTGGAAAGCAGTGCGCCTAGCAGCGCCGCGAACAGAATTCCGAAGTACTGGCCAGAGGTGTACAGGTTCGCCGCGTGTGCGCTTTCGGTGAAGCTTGGGTCGGAGTTGTCCGCGTCGCTGAGGGTGATTCCACCGTTGACGAGCAATGCCAGCACCACATAACCGGACAAGCCAAGCAACATCGCCCACCACACTTTGGTGGTGAAGATTTTGAGGTTTTCGCTGCGCAATAGTGCGATCATCGGATGCCTGCCCCTCCGTGAGTGAGCTGAAGGAACACTTCTTCCAAGTCGGACTGCACCGTGGTGAGTTCTTCCACTTCAAGCCCATTGCCGTAAGCGATTTTCCCGACCTCGGTGGAAGGCATGTTGTCGATGCACAACTCGTTGGCGGCGGTGCGACGCATCTGAGCTTTCTCGCCCAGCAGGGTCATCAGCTGTTCGACCTGCGTTGTGCGCACGCGCACGTAACTGTGGGCCTGACCGATCAGCTCGGCGACCTTGCCCTGGCGCACGCTGCGCCCTTGGGCGATGATCACCACATCGTCGACGGTTTGGGACACCTCAGCGAGCATGTGTGAGGACACGAGCACTGTGCGACCCTGGCTCGCCAAGGCGCGCAGGAAGTGTCGAATCCACCGGATGCCTTCTGGGTCAAGCCCGTTGGTGGGCTCGTCGAGGATGAGCACATGTGGGTCACCAAGCATGGCGGTGGCCAGCGCGAGGCGCTGTTTCATGCCCATTGAGTAGGTCTTCACCTTGCGTTTGGCCGCTGGGGTGATCCCGACCATGTCGATGACCTCGTCGCAGCGGCGTTCCGGAAGGCCCGCGGCCGCGGCGAGGATCCGCAAATGGTTTCGTCCGGTGCGCGCCAAATGGAAACTTGACGCCTCTAGCGATGCTCCGACGATGCGGATGGGGTTGGGCAGGTTCGCATAGAACTGCCCACCGATTGTCGCGACTCCCGTGGTGGCGGTCATAAGTCCGAGCAGCATACGCAGAGTGGTGGTTTTTCCTGCGCCGTTCGGGCCCAGGAAGCCGGTGACTGTGCCCGGTTCCACGGTGAAAGAGAGATTGTCGACCGCACGTACGGCTTTGAACTGTTTCGATAGACCCGCCACCACAATGCGACCAGGAATTGGCGCATGCGGATTGAGGTCCATCGAAACGGGTTGCTGGGGATATCCGGCTTGGGGGTATCCCGGCGGGCCCACGTGCTGTGGCATGCCAGGCTGCATTCGCACAGTTCCTCTCCTCGACAATGGGTGCATTGTGCCTGCCCGACTTTGGGTGACTTTCACCCACCCGGGTTGATACCCACTATGCGGGACGCAGAGCGCCGGTTTCCAGATCGACGATCCGGACTTGTGCTGTGGCGATTTGGAAGTACATACCGATCAGTTGTAGCTCGCCATTTTCCAGTTTCGTAGCCACGGCTGGGTATTGGGCAACGTGTTGCAGTTGCTCGTGCACGTTCAATACCGCGAGGCGCTCTGGCGGGGTCATCGAGCGTAGATCGACAGGAATCGACGCTAGATCTTTAAGACGATTCGTGCTCGCTTTGCCATGGCGCAGCCATTGCCCAAGTTCGCCGTCAATCGGTTTCTCGCCCGCCAAGGCCGCCATCGCCCCGCAGTGGGAATGCCCACATACGACAATTGACGACACATTGAGGTTATTGATGGCGAATTCGATGGCGGCGCCGGTGCCGGGGTCATCGCCCGGGATCGGTACGAAATTGCCGACGTTGCGGACACAAAATAGATCCCCTGGGCCCGATGAGGTGATGAGGTTCGGCAGGATTCGAGAATCAGCGCAGGTAATGAACAAGTGCTGCGGCTTTTGCCCATGTTCGGCGAGATCTTCCAAGAACGGACGCACTAGATCCGAACTACGATGTTCAAACTCGCGAACCCCACGCTCCATCGCGCCATCAGCATCATCGACGATCGCGCGCTCTTGCCAGGACGCCCATGGCGCAAACCAGCGGGGCAGGGGTGCGGGCAGCGATTTGCGATGCTCGGGTTCATTGGCGTGAGAACGCGCGAACCATGAGTCGTGCACCTCGTCGATCTCAACCGTGCCACCCTGCTTTTGGTAGCTGGCGCGCCAGTCGCGGATCGCTTCGAATATCGCATGGTCAATGAAGTCGGTGTGCAATTCCAGCAATACGTGCTGACCTGGCGGAATGCGATCCAGGTCGCGCAACAATTTACCGACACCGAGAAACACGAGGGTGCCGTGAACACTGGCTTTCCAACGGCCGGGCTCAGGCTGGCTTACCCGCACGACGCTGTGTGTGATGCGGTACAGAGCGCGAATAATGGCCGCCGCTGTGCCCAACAGGATGCCCTCGACTAGACCGATGAACACGACGCCGGTGATAGTCACCAGGTACACCGCGAGTTCGTGATGCCTTGCCAAAGTCTTTATTTGCGCCGTATCAACGAGCCGAAGCCCGACCACGATCAAGATCGCTGCCAGCGCGGATAGTGGGATGTAACTCAACGCGGCAGTGCCCACCAGCATCGCGATGCCTATCCACAGCCCGTGCAGCATGGTTGATGCCCGAGTGCGTGCGCCAGCTTCGACGTTCGCATGGCTTCGCACAATGACGCCAGTGACTGGCAATCCGCCGAGTAGCCCGGAAAGCATGTTGCCGGTGCCCTGGGCGACTAGTTCTTTGTTTAGTTGTGCCCGTGGACCGCCATGCATTTTGTCGACCGCTACGGCGGTGAGCAATGAGGCCACGCTTCCCACAAGCGCGACGGTCAAAACGGCGACAAGGATTCCGCTGAACGAACCTTCGGGGACGGTCGGCCCGACAAATCCAGATAGGGGATCTTTGGGCAGGTCGACACGTGGTGCGGCTGATTCAGTCAGGATGGCGATGAGCGTGGTGAGTAGTACCGCCACTAGCGGTGCCGGAACTTTGCGGACGGCGGGGATGCGGGGCCAACCCAGCATCACGCCTACCGCGATCACTCCAAGTAGTAGTGCTTCGGTGTGTCCATTGCCGAATTGTGCCGGCAGTTCTTTGACATTTGCCAGAACAGAGTGGCTGGGTTCGCCACCGAGTAGAACGTGTAGCTGACCAATAATGATGATGACGCCCAGCCCAGCGAGCATGCCGTGGATGAGCGCGGGTGAGAACGACAGCGCGATGCGGCCTAGCCGGGCCAGACCGAGAACAATTTGAACCGCACCTGCCGCGACGACGATAAAACAGGTGGCTGGCCAGCCATAACGAATGATGAGATCGGCGATGATCACGATGAGCCCGGCTGCTGGGCCGGTGACTTGAAGTGGAGCTCCGGCGATCGCTCCAACAACGACACCGCCTACGACGGCGGCGATGAGTCCGGCCCATAGCGGGGCGCCGGAGGCTAGGGCGATGCCTAGCGACAATGGAATTGCGATGAGTAGGACGACCAAAGAGGCCGGTAGGTCGTGGACGAGGATGTCGCGAAAGCGCTTTCCCGGAGGAATTCCCGCGGTTTTGGCGGGTTGGTTTTCGATGACGGGGGTAGCGACGTTTGTTGGCATGGTGGCTCCGATGGGTCCGGCCCGATGTCGGGCCCAGGGGAAGTCAGAGATGCAAAATTGTGCGACTACTGCATGGATACGAAAACCGTATCCTTATTCAATTTTGTTTAGGTTTATCGGGTTTCTTCTTAGGATGCAAGCCCATAGCATGGCGTAGACCCGTCCAAAAGGGACGGGTCTACGCCATGCTATGGGCATAAATATTCATTCTGAAATGACTATCGTGCTGGCCCACTGCCTGGCTGACGGGGCACATGTAGTGATTGCCTCCGCGGCGCCTGCAGTGGGGGAGTCTCGTTAACAACTATCGCCGAGGCGGGCACGTGTTTAGGGCCGAACCAACGTTGGCGGAGCCGTGAGGCGATCCGTGGGACAAAGCGACTGGGCTTGACCTGTGGTCGCATGGTTTCAGCTCGTGCCGTGACCGACGCGGTGAGCTCGGCGCCGGCCGGTTCGAGTTCACCGATGTTGGTAAGGATCTGCCCGGCGGTTGCTACCGCTGGTTCCCTAGTTATCGAACGCAAAGTCTGCGCGACATTGGCTTGAAAGTTTTCGGTTCGTGTGACTACATCGGTGTGAGATTGTCCAGGAAAATAGGCACGCAAACTTTCGGGATTGCGGACAACAATACCTCCTTGTTCTTGCGCCAAGGTTTCAACCTTTGCCGTGTAAAGGTCGAAATTCTCTCGCTCCATTTCGGTTCCGTGCTGGTGCGCTGAGGGTGCCTGTAGCTCGACGACTCCCAAGGGTTTGCCCTCGCCTAGGTGGCCCTGTGCGGCGCTAAGAGCACGTTGATGAGTCAATGGCTCGTCCAGATAGTTTGGTCGGCGTGCGAAGGTATAGGCCACATCGTGCGCGAGATGAATCTCTCCCGCCGAGAAACCTCTTTTGTTCGTAGTGTTTCCGAGGATGACCCAACTAATCTCGTCGGTTCCGCGGCTGATTCGACCGAGACCCCTTGCTGCTAGAAGCGCGTGTCCATCGATGTTTTGAAGGGCGGCGAAGGGTCCAGGGTTGCCATCGATTTGCTGATTTAACGTCTGTTCGTTGATTTGTACGTAGTTCTTACCGGCTATCCGTTCTTCAAGTGCGGGCTGAATAGCTTCCAACACCTCTTGTAGTTTTTCCGGTTCGGTGGAGTTCGAGCTGATGGCAATGGCGCCGTTTTTGTCGACGATGATTACGAAGTCCGCGGGGGTGCCATCAAGTGAATACTTCGCTGACTCTTCCTGAACGATACGAGCGCTGGTCTGTAACCGGGTGTTTTCGGGAACGGGCCAGTGATGTGGTTCCAACTCTTCTCGAGAGAGTTCTGCGCGGGGTCCCAAATTTACGGGTGTGAGCTCAGCGAGAACTGGTTCAATCCCGCCGGATGGGGCTTCGCCTAATTCGTTAAATTCTCGGTACGGCAGAAGGAATTCGTCCATAGCGAGGTAGTCGAGTGAGCCATCCGGATTTCGTGGCACCGTTAGATACTGGCTTTGGTTACCTAGAACCAGAAATCCGCGCAGTGCTGTGCCCAATTCACCCGTGTCTCGGCGCGCGACCTGATTGAAGAGAGGAATCGCAATGGCGTCTAAGGCGCTGTAGCCGCCGACCATTTGTCGTGGCAGAGTTCCGGCGCTTATTTCTGGCACCCGCAAGGCTTTATTGTTGGCTTGTCGATTGTTTGCGTCTGGAAACAGCGCGCCATCAAGTTCGTAAAAATTGGTTGCGACGTTGCCTAGGGGGACCTCGCCCGCATTGACGCCTCCGACATGTCTCCAATAGCCCGTGGGGATGTTGAGATCGGGGTCAAATGGGATTTCGTTTGCGAAATCGAAATCGGCCTGAATGTGAAACGCGTCTGTGGCGTTGAAATAGGCTAAGAGGCTCTGAAGCGGTGAGGATCCAGCGGGTTGGGTCATATAGGCAGTATGTCATTTCGACGTGCCTTTGAGCGCGCTGTGCGATCTTATGGACGTTCTCTGGCGATAGTAGCCGGTTAGGTGATCGGGAGCCTCCCACTTGTAGAGAAGCGCAATGCCCACAGCGTTGGGCTGTGGGCATTGCGCTGATCGCGGTTGATGCTAGTGAGCCATGACTGGCACTGGCTCTGCTTCGATCGCTTCGCCATCGGCCGAGGCGGCGGGGGCCTTGGGCTTGCCTCCTGGTAGCAGGATCAGTGCGGCGATCGCGGCCAGGACCGCGAGTCCGGCTCCGACCATGAGCGAGGAGCGGAAACCGTCGGTCATGATGACCAGCGGGTTAAGCTCGCCGCCTTTGGCAGTGCTTTCGCTCGCGGCGGTGCTCACAGCCACCGTGATGGCCAGGCCGATTGCGCCACCGACTTGCTGGGTGGTGCTGAGCAAGCCTGAGGCTAGACCCGAGTCGCTGGCGGAGGCGCCAGTGGTGGCGGTGATGGTCAGCGGAATGAAGGTCATCGCGCCGCCGATGCCGGTGATCATGATCGGCACCAGGATGCTGCCGAGCCAGGTGCTGTCGACGGTGATCTGTGACAGCCAGAAGATGCCACCAGCCATCAGTAGGAAGCCCACGATCGCGGGTCCTTTAGGCCCAACTTTGGTGACGAGCTTGGAAACAGGTCCCGCGCCAAAAACGAACATCAGCGCGATTGGCAGCTGACCGAATCCGGCTTGGATGGGGGACATGTCGAGCACGTCTTGTAGGTACAGCGACAGGACGAAGAACAGTGGGAACATCGCCATGGTCGAGATGAGGCTCGCAACGTTCGCCGCGGTCATCGAGCGGTTTTTGAATACACGCAGCGGCACCAACGGGTGTTTGCTGCGGGCTTCGATGAACACGAAGGCCACGATCAGCGCGAGGGAGAGAGCGAACATGCTGATGATCTTCGCTGAGCCCCAGCCCGATTCGTTGGCATCTACCAGGGCATAGACGCCGAGGGCCACACCTGCGGTGATGCTGATGGCTCCGGGGAAGTCGAATCCGCGGGTGCTTTCCAGTCCGCGACCTTCGGGCAGCATGCGAGGGGCAAGCAAGACGGCGACAATGCCGACCGGCACGTTTACCCACATGACTGCTTCCCAGTCGAACCATTCGGTGAGAGCTCCACCAAGGATGGAGCCAGCAGCGGCGCCCGAACCGGCGACGGCGCCCCACAGGCCGAGGGCTTTGTTGCGTTCCGCGCCGGCGGTGAACATGGTGAGGACCATGGATAGTGCGGCGGGGGTCACGATGGCGGCGCCGAAGCCTTGGACGGCGCGAGCGGTGATGAGTAATTCGATGTTCGGTGCGAGCGCGCCCGCGGCGGAAGCCAGCGTGAATAGCGATAGGCCGATTGTGAAGAGTTTGCGGCGTCCGAGCATGTCGGAGAGCCGTCCGCCTAGCAGCAGGAAGCCACCGAAGGTGAGCGCGTAGGCGCTGGTTACCCAGGAGAGCGCCGACTGGGAGGCGTCGAGGTCTTTGGCGATCGCGGGCAGTGCCACGTTGACGATCGCCGCGTCAAGGATGAGAACGAATGCGGTGGCGGCGAGCAGGGAGAAGGCTCTCCACCGCGCGCGACCGTCAAGTACGTCTGGCAAGGGTTGCTCCAAAGGACTAAAAAAACTTAAGAGGAAGTTGAGTTCCGCTTCCGGTTTGACTCTGGGAACGTTACGGAACGATGCTTCCGTTTGTCAACTGATTTCCGCTAGACTTCATCACATGGGTACGACAACTCTCGAAAACATGTCCACTGAACAGCGAAAACGTCAGGATGTGGTTGGAAATTCCCAACTGCCATCCGTAGATGAAAAGCCGCTGCGCGCAGATGCCAGACGCAACAGGGAGCGCATCATCGCGGTCGCGCGTGCCGCATTTATCGACGAGGGCGCCGATGTTCAAATGGAAGAAATTGCCAAGCGAGCCGGGCTGGGCGTGGGTACCCTGTATCGCAATTTCCCCACCAAAGACGCACTATTTGGCGAAGTGATGCGGGACCAGATGGCGCGGATCGTGGATGCTCTCGCGTTGGCCTTGGAGGATGAGAACACCGATCTCGCGTTCCGAGCTCTTGTTCTCACCTGGGCCGAAGATGCGGCCAAACATATTGGCTTGCGGGAAATGGTTGCCGAATTCCCTGATGCCACTGCTTGCGCTGGGCAGAGCGCTCGGTACAACGAACTCATGGAAGTTTTCCTCGAGCGTGCCCATCGAGAAGGCCATATCCGAAGCGACATCACCGTGGTGGATTTCCGTGGCTTGATGTGTGGGCTGGCAGCCTCTATCGCCATAGGAGCCGATTGGAAACGCTGTGCTGAGGTCATTTTGAGCGGTCTTAAGCCGATCGAATAGGGCAGTAATATCCCGCTATCTTCCAACGGTTCCCCTTTATTGAAATAAATGCATTAATAGAGACAAATGGGGGATTAGTGGCCGGTATGTAAGCGGGAGGCTGCCATGGAACAGGTGGAGACTGTCGAACGAGCGACCGCCCAGCGGTGGTGGTGGCTATTTCTCGTCACCGGCGCTCTGTGGCTCGTTATCGCCATGGTCATGCTTCGCTTCAATACCACCTCAATTGTCACCATCGGTGTGCTCGTCGGCGCCATGGTGCTGATAGCGGGATTCAACGAATTTTTCACCGCGTCGGTCGTCCAAAGCTGGCGGTGGGCTCACCTTGCCCTTGGCGCTGTATTTGTTGTGGTCGGGACAATCGCGATGTTCAGTCCCGCCAATACTTTTTGGGTATTGGCCTCGTTGATCGGGCTGTTCTTGGTCATCAAAGGCGCGGCCGATATCGTCTTTTCTGTTTTGACTATTGATGAGAACCGGCTCTGGTGGCTAGGGCTCACGCTCGGCATATTGCAGATAGCGCTGGGCTTTTGGGCCCACGGCGGGTTTGGTCGGCAGGTCATTTTGCTCTTCGTGTGGGCAGCAGCCGCTGCGGCGGCAAGGGGGATAACCGAAATAATATTCGCGTTTCAACTGCGTAGCGGCCGAGGATTTGGTGAGGATGAGGCGAAGCGCCACCACATTAGTGTGCCCACCGCTGGGGAATACGGCAAAGCGGCGTGAGTTGGTGTTGTGTCTAGCTTGAATGTGGTCCTTGTCTGTCTCATTGGTGCTTTCGCGTTGGCAATCATGGTGGGGCTGTGGGTGCATTGGCGGTTTCGCGAACATTCCAATGCGCTCGGCGCCCATTCACACAATGATTATGAGCAGCAGTATCCGCTAACCCTGGCGCTGCGTCAGGGCTTCATCAGTGTGGAAGCTGATGTATGGCCCGTCGATGATCAGCTCTTGGTGGGTCATGAAGAAAGCGATCTACATTGGGATGCCAGCTTGCGCGACAGTTATTTGTTGCCGCTTGCCGAGCTGGTGCGCGCACGCGGTCACGTGCTTGCCGGTCTGCGGGAACCATTTCAACTCTTGGTGGATTTTAAGGCGAACCCCGAGCGCACGTATCTGTTGCTGGATGAACAACTCCGGGCCTTTCCGGGTCTATTCACCTATTACGAACGAGAGAAAATGCGCGCTGGACCAGTGAGTGTTGTCGTGTCAGGCAACTATCCCCGTGAGCTGATCGCAGAGCAAAAGGTGAGATTCGTGGCTTGCGATGGCCGGTTCGCTGATGTCGGTACTGGGATATCGGCCTCACTTGTTCCACTGTGCAGCGAGAGCTGGCGCGATCATTTCCGCTGGCGCGGACATGGCGTGATGCCGAGTGAGGAGAAGCGAGAGCTGCATCGTTTGGTGCGACTCGCTCACGAGGACGGTCGCAAGGTGCGGTTTTGGGGTGCGCCTAGGTGGCCGGCTTATGCGCGTCGTGCCGTGTGGCGTGAATTGGCCGACGCGCACGTGGATTATCTGGGTGCGGATAACTTGGTGGCCTTGCGGCGCTGGGGCAAGAAGATGAACTGAGATCTTTCCCAATGGATGGGTGCTGACCGAACCGCAAGGGGTGAAGCTCGATCAGCGCCGCGCCGGCTAGTGTCGGATCTGTGTGTCAGCGACATCAGGCGGAGGCTCTGGTTCGGGCCCGTTCGATGAGCACGGTCGAAATAGACTGGCGAACAGGGCACTAATCTCATGAACCCACTGGCCATTTTGTCGGTCTATGCGATGCCCACAGTGCCTACAGCGAGTGTCGGCTTGGGCGGGAACTTCTGGTTGGGTCGACATCACATCAGCTCCGTCTCTAAGAGGCACCGGCCTGGCGATGCGGGCTAGCAGGACAGGCCGGTGCTGCGCCCGCACGGAATTAGCAACCGGGCGGGAACTCTGTGTATCTCCGCAGTAGACAATGCCCAATTCTGAACCCGACGTCAATCCAAAAAGTATAGTTTCGCGATTTTATAGGTATACCGATTTGTGTGCTTGCACGGAAGTTTGGACCTCAGCTGCGAACAGTGGGCGACAGTCGCTAAGTTATGGACTGGGCTAGCAGGGAGGTTTTATTGTGCATGCGTTGGGACGTCTCATACAGGAGTGCCGGGACGCTGATCCGACCTTGAGTTACGCGCGCATTGCGAAACTCAGTGATGGAGCCATCAGCCACACCATGGCGCACCGATGGGCCAATGCAAATATTCATCATCTTGACAAGTTGCCGGAACCGAAAAGCATTCTTGGTTTGGCTCGAGCGCTGAAATTGCCGCCGCTCCAGGTGTTGCTCGCGGCGGCCGATGCGGCCGGTGTCGACACGACGGACCCGGCTTCCAGCGATTTCGCACGGAAGCTCCCGCCGAATATCGACGACATTCCGGGTGAAGTCCTCGCTGATGTGCTTGCACTGCTGTGGACCTTGGTTGGTAGTAAGCGGACCAAGCGTCCGGGTGCTCGTAAGGAAGCCAAGTAGTCCAAAATCTGAAGGCCCGCGTATCCACACGGATATGCGGGCCTTTTATATGAGTCTTCTGATCAGGGGAAGGCGCGGTGTAAGTCAAGGGTTTGTGTGCCCGTGCGCTCCACAGATATTTATCGCCTGGTTCGGTCGGCTTCATCGGATTTGCCTTTTTTAGATTTGTTCGTGGTGATGATGGACTTCTCGGCGTCAACGACTGTTCGGCTTCGGGAGGTCAGCTTCTCGGAGAATTCGAAGGTTGAGCTGTTTGGTAATAGATCTTTAACGCGGGTGCTATTTGGCACTTACCTAAATTTCAGTTACGAGCCAGTTGCAGAATGGTCCGCACGATATAACGTATCGCCACACTGGCACCGGCGGTGATTGATGGTTTAACTAATTCAGAGTTAAGGTCGGGCCTCACACCACTCCAGGGGGTCCCGTGAAATTTAAACGCATTATGACGGCTGCCATTGCCGGAGCAATTGTTTTAGCCACTGCGGTGGGCGCCTACGCCGACTATCAAAGTAAATCCAACAAAGGCGACTTTACTTTCAAACTAAAGGAAAAGTCGGCATTTGATGATATCAAGGAAAAAGGCGTTCTTAAGGTTTGTACGACTGGTGACTATCGGCCATTCACCTACTTGGACCCTCAAACCAACGATTTCACCGGCATTGACATCGACATGGCAAAACACCTGGCTGGCAAGCTAAATGT
>JABFVL010000019.1 GCA_013362805.1 Mycobacteriales bacterium
GTCAACGGGCTTTTCGTGAGTGCCCCCGGCAGGATTCGAACCTGCGCTCCCGCCTCCGGAGGGCGGTGCTCTATCCCCTGAGCTACAGGGGCTGAAACCTGTTTCGGTTTAGCCGTGCAAAGCGTATCAGGGGCACCTTTGGCCTCCGTGGCCAACCGTGGTTAATGGATCATGCGTAACTTCTTGGGGTTGATGATTGTCTGTGCTACGTTGGTGCCGTTGCAGTTTTGGTTCCCAGAAGACGTGAGCGCCTGTGAGAACGATGCAGGTGCTCTTTTTGCGTACTGCGCTCTCCGGAGCGGGGTGGTCCCTAGCGCAACGCCAGGTTCATGCAGTGTGAGCCTCTAGGTCAGCCTCGTATAAGGAGAAAAACATGGCTGTCGGTACCGTCAAGTGGTTTAACGCGGAAAAGGGCTTTGGCTTCATCGCTCAGGAAGAGGGCGGCCCGGACGTGTTCGCCCACTACTCGGCGATTCAGTCGACCGGCTTCCGTAGCTTGGAAGAAAACCAGAAGGTGGAGTTTGATGTTGTGCAGGGCCAGAAAGGCCCACAGGCGGAGAACATCCGTCCGCTCAACTAATTCAGGCTGATAATGAGGCCCGCACCCATTTCGGGTGCGGGCCTCATTGCTGTTGCATCTCTATATCGATGGCTCATGTTTAATCGTCACGGTCTAGGCGCGATACCGCGACGGCCGTGGTTGACTAGCCCGGTCTAGGAAGTGGCGCCGAGTTCCTGCAGTTTGTTTTGCAGTACATCAATTTCGTACTGCTGGCCCTTCTTCATCTGTTCCGCCAATTCGCGGACCTCGGAATCCACGTCATCGGCGTCCAATACCGCGTCGATCATGTGGATTCCGCCGATGTGGTGGGCGATCATGAGCTTGCAGAATTCGACATCCAAATCATGTCCGGTCAGGCTGCGAAGATTTTTCATTTGGTCGGGGCTGGCCATGCCAGGCATGAGCCCATTTTCGGTGAGCATGTGTGAGCCACCAGGAACCCATGCCATTGGCTTTTCCGTGCCGGTTTGACTGACGTCCCACTTGGAAAGCCAGGCGCTCATAATGCCCACCTGCGCTTTTTGTGTGGTCGCGATGTCATAGGCGATCGCGTTGAGTTGGGAATCAGAACCATTCTTGTATTCCCACATGGCCATTTCTACGGCTTGTTCGTGGTGTGTAGACATATCGCGTGCGAAGCCGACCTCGGCTGAGTCGTCGCCGGGGTGGTTGGGTAGGGCGACCCAGACACCAATACCGAAGCCCAGCGCGATGGCGACCAGCGCGATGATGCCGCGCAGCGCCCATTTCCCCGGTGGGCTTTGCGGCGCAGCGGCCTCATCTGTTGGCTCGTCTGCTTCGGCGTCTGTTGTTGCGTCGGTCGCCACCGGTGTTCTCCTGGTTGTTGAGTGCGTTACTGCTGAACCATTCCTTGGCCTTCGGGTGCGGCTACTGGAGCGGTGCCAGTTTCGGTGTTGCCGCCAGAGCAGCCAGCACCACGTTCGACGCTTGCCTCTTTGCGGAAGGCTTTGATGAATTTGTCGATGCGCTTGTCATCGGCGGAATCGACTTTGAGCTTGAATCCCCAGGCTTGCAAAGTGATGGGGGAATCCAAGTTCGGATACGGGCTCATCAGCATGAAGTCGCGCCCTTGAACCTTTTCTTGCAGCTTGGCCACTTGGTCGGCTGGGAGGTCTGGCCGGTAGGTGATCCATACCGCGCCGTGTTCGAGGCTGTGGGTGGCGTGTTCTTCAGGGATTTCCTGTGTGTAGATGTCGCCCATGCAGTTCTGCCAGATTGAGTTGTGGTCTCCACCGACCGAGGGGCTCACTTTGTACGTTTGTTCCCCGTCAACATGGCGATTGGTCAGCCACTTGGGGTCTTCTTTGCGGTAGTTGTGTACGCCATCGATTTTTTGGGCGGCCTGTTCCCCGAACGGCTTGTTTTTGTCCCAGACCTTGTATCCCGCGTAGCCGAGGATGGCGAGTGCGAAAATCGCGGCCGCCGTGAACAGAGCTATTGTGGTGCCGCTCATGCCGCCAAGTTTGGCGCCACGGGCCTTAACTGGGCGGCGCCGTGGGCGTGTGTTCTTTTTGGCCGAGCCCGAACCTTTGGATTCGGTGTTGTTCTCAGACTTAGTCGACGCCATGATGAGGGACCTTTACGCGCTGGTGGGGCTGGCGGTGGGTGTGGCCGGCAGTTAGCCACGAAAGCCATTTTTACGGTACGTACTATCCACCCACCGTATCCGGTGCCCGCAGCCTCTGTGGTCTCGGACTGCTCCCGTTACCATGACGCGATGGAGTTCTTGCCACATACCGCACTAAATGTCCCGCTTGTCCGGAAATTGAGCCGATGAGGGCGCACCCCGCCGGGCCCCGGCACGCCGACGTCCTGCCTCACGATCCCATCTACGCGCCCCCCGCTGATCTCGCACGTCTAGAGCCGGCGATCTGGCCACAAGGCGCCGCACGTAATGCCGACGGTGAGCTAACCCTCGCCGGAACCGCAATAAGCCAGCTCGTCGACACCCATTCCACGCCGCTCGTCGTCCTCGATGAGCAGGACTTTCGTGATCGGGCCCGCGACTACGCGCAGGCCTTTGACGGCGCGGACGTCTTCTATGCGGGCAAAGCCTTCCTTTGTAAGGCCGTTGCCCGCTGGGTGGCTCAAGAAGGGCTGCACCTGGATGTGTGTACGGGCGGCGAGCTCGCGGTCGCACTCGCCGCCGGATTTGACCCCAGCCGACTCGCTCTGCACGGCAATAACAAATCAGTTGCCGAACTACGCCAAGCGCTCGAAGTCGGGGTCGGACGCATCGTTATCGACTCGATGAACGAACTTGACCGACTCGATGCGCTCTGCGCCGAGATGGGCGTCACCGCGCACGTGCTCATCCGAATCACTGTCGGAGTCGAAGCACATACCCACGAATTCATCGCCACCGCTCACGAAGACCAGAAGTTCGGATTCTCGCTAGCCAACGGGGCAGCGGACGCCGCCATCGCCAGAGCCGTGAACAGTGCACACCTACATTTGTTGGGCGTGCATTCGCACATTGGTTCACAAATTTTCGATACGGCAGGTTTCGAGGTTTCCGCTCACCGAATGGTGCAGCTGCTTGCTCAAGTCGCGAAAGACCACCAGATCGAGCTAGAAGAACTCGACCTCGGCGGAGGGCTAGGCATCGCCTATGTGGCAGGCGACAAACCTGCGCAAGTGCGTGACATCGCGGAGAGTTTGCGCCTCATTGTGCGGCGTGAATGTGAACTCGCCGGCATCGCCGTGCCACGGCTGTCGGTTGAACCGGGCCGTGCCTTGATCGGCCCGGCCGGTGTCACTCTTTACGAAGTGGGCACTGTGAAGCCCGTTGAGCTAGGCAATGGAATGACCCGCACCTATGTCAGTGTCGATGGCGGCATAAGCGACAATATTCGCACCGCGCTGTACGACGCCGATTACACCTGCATCGTCGCTAACCGGGTTTCGCAAGCACCAGCCGTGCTGTCCCGGGTAGTGGGAAAACATTGCGAATCTGGTGACGTAGTAGTGAAGGATGTGTGGCTACCGGGCGACGTTCGGCCGGGCGATGTTTTGGCCGTGGCCGCGACTGGGGCCTACTGCCGCAGCATGGCCAGCAACTACAACCACGTGCCGCGCCCAGCGGTCGTGGCCATCAAAGATGGGCACAGCCAGGTAGTGGTACGACGTGAAACACTGGACGATCTCTTGCGGTTGGATGTGGGATAGGTGCAAGCCTTGCGGGTGGCGTTGCTTGGGTACGGAACGGTTGGGCGCGCGGTTTACGAGCTGCTCACCCATCAAGCCGATGAGCTGACCGAGCGAATCGGTGCGCCACTGGAGGTTGTGGGCGTCGCGGTACACCGAGCTGATGTGCCGCGCCCCGAACTTCGACCCGAGCTGATCACAACCGATGCCAATAGTCTGGTTTCAAGGCCAGATGTTGACATTGTCGTGGAGCTGGTTGGAGGGGTCGAACCCACCCGCACTTGGCTCACCACCGCATTGAAGTCAGGTAAATCGGTGGTGACAGCTAATAAAGCATTGCTGGCCGCTGAAGGTGCCGCATTGCACGATGCCGCTCACGCGGGCAACGCTGATTTGTATTTTGAGGCCGCGGTCGCGGGCGCGATTCCAGTTTTGCGCCCGCTCCGCGAATCGCTCCTTGGCGATCAAGTGTTTCGTGTGCTCGGCATTGTGAATGGCACGACAAACTATATTTTGTCTAAAATGGATGAAACCGGGGCAAGTTTTAAGGAATGCCTGGCAGAAGCCACTGAACTCGGATATGCCGAAGCTGACCCCACCGCCGACGTTGAGGGCTACGACGCGGCCGCTAAAACGGCGATCCTGGGCTCACTTGCGTTCCATAGTCGAGTCAGTTTGGACCAGGTCCATCGTGAAGGCATCAGCAACATCACCGCCGAAGACTTCGCTGCCGCTCGGCGACTTGGCCGCACCATCAAGCTGCTATCTATCGCTGAACGCACCGACAAAGGCATCGGCGTGCGCGTGCACCCCGCGATGATCCCGCGCACCCACCCGTTGGCCAGTGTGAATGGTGCGTTCAACGCGATCTATGTGGAAGCGCGCGCCGCCGGGCAACTCATGTTTTACGGCCCAGGCGCCGGTGGAAATCCCACCGCCTCCGCTGTGCTCGGTGACCTCGTGGCCGTCGCGCGCAATCGACGCAACGGGGGAAGAGCCGCCGGAGAATCAACCTACGCGGCCCTGCGCGTCCACCCCATGGGCGAGACAACAACGCGCTACTACATCAAACTTGAAGTTATCGACAAGCCGGGCGTACTGGCCAAAGTAGCCACAGCGCACGCCGACAACAACGTCAGCATCGCCACACTTGAGCAAGAAGGCCTCGGTGCAGACGCGATGTTGAACGTGGTCACTCACGCTGCCACCGACGCGCAACTCAACGCCACCGTGTCGGCGTTGCGGGGCCTTGATGCGGTGCGCGACGTACTGAGCGTAATGCGGGTAGAAATCTAAGAAAGGGAACCGCGATGTGGCGGGGCGTCATTGAAGAGTTTCGGGATCAGCTGCCAGTAGATTCGGCAACGCCGGTAGTGACCCTGCAAGAGGGCGGAACACCTTTGGTTTCCGCGCCGACATTGTCGGCTCGCACCGGAGCCGAAGTGTTTTTGAAGGTTGAAGGAGCGAACCCAACCGGATCCTTCAAAGACCGTGGCATGACGGTAGCGATCTCCAAAGCTGTGCAGCGGGGCGCTAAAGCTGTGATATGCGCCTCTACGGGCAACACATCGGCATCGGCGGCCGCCTACGCTGGACGAGCCGGAATCACCTGTGCGGTATTGGTTCCCGCCGGAAAGATCGCCGCCGGAAAACTAGCCCAAGCATTGGCACATGGGGCCACGTTGTTGCAGGTAGACGGCAACTTTGATGATTGTTTGCGCCTTGCCCGGGAACTTGCGGAAAACTATCCGGTGGCCTTGGTGAATTCGGTAAATCCGGATCGAATCGAGGGGCAAAAAACCGCTGCTTTCGAAATTGTCCGCACCCTTGGCGACGCGCCCAATGTGCATGTCCTGCCTGTGGGTAATGCCGGGAACATCGCCGCGTATTGGCGCGGATATCAAGAAGCGAACAAACTCGGCTGGTCAACTCACACGCCCGTGATGCGCGGCTTCCAAGCCGCCGGTGCGGCGCCGTTGGTCGCCGGTGCCCCCGTGCCGCGCCCAGACACAATTGCGACCGCGATTCGCATCGGCAACCCCGCCTCATGGGACTTGGCGATCGCCGCACGCGACGAATCGGGTGGCGCGATCGAAGCTGTGAGCGACGCTCAAATTTTGGCAGCGCAACAGCTACTGGCTACTAAAGAGGGCGTTTTCGTTGAGCCCGGCAGCGCCGCCAGTGTGGCCGGACTCCTGCAAACGACCTGGTCGCCCGGGCAGCGCATCGTGTGCACGGTGACGGGCCACGGGTTGAAGGACACCTCAGTAGTTCCCGCGCCCTCACCCACCATCATCGATGCGCACGCTGACAATGCCGCTCAAGCACTGGGGTTGGTATAGATGTTCGTGCCACACCAGGTGCTCGTCACCTCGCCGGCATCCAGTGCCAATCTGGGACCGGGCTTTGACTGTCTGGGCTTGGCTCTGGAATTG
>JABFVL010000086.1 GCA_013362805.1 Mycobacteriales bacterium
ATGAATCTCAGTTAGGGCATTTTCTTCATGAGCGGTGGTGTCAAGAAGCACAAACTTTGGGCGTATTACCCGTGAGAGCACAAACTGAGCGGCAGGGACATCGAGCCGAATGTTGTGTTCACTACGCCCGAGCTTCAAGGCACCGCCCATTTGGATCAATCGGATACGTGGAGCCAGTTCAGGACACTCCCGGAGCAGTGTTGCCAGGTTGGACATCGGGCCCAGCCCCAGCCAACAGATGTCTCCGGGCGTTCTCTCCGCCACACTCACGACTCGCGCGACCAAGTCTGTTGGCGCTTCAAAGCTCGGTATCGCCAGACCACTCAAGCTCGTAGCGTTGCCGAGCTCTTTGCCGGCAACTACCGACACCTCATCACGACCAACCAGACTCAATACGTGCCGCGCCAAGCTGGCGCGTCTGCCGTCTTGCTCATCGCACGTCGCCACCAACGTCAAGTTTTTCACAGCGCGCGCCGCGGCGATTATCGCAAAAGTATCGTCGGGGTCATCGCCAATGTCGGTATCAATGATCATCGGAAGTTCACTCAAAGGCTGACGCAATGGCGAGCCCTTTTTCTCCCACTGAGCCGCGAAGGCAGCAAGCGGCGACCCTGGCCTTTTACCTTCGTTGATCCAACCAGCCCACACCTCGTTGGGGTGCACATCATCCGCTGGCGCCGAGAGATGTTCCTCTTCGTCATATCGGCTCATGGCTGCCCTCCGAGGCGCGGAAACTTCACAGGCTTGGTCACCATCGTCTGCTGCCGCGCGACCAACTCAGCGGCGGTTGGAGAAAGTTGGGCGAGCTTTTTACTAGTGGGAACGAAAGCTTGCACCATTGAGGAGAACGGCTGTGGTGTGGGTTGGTCTTTTGCCCAGCTCATCATGGCATCCATCATCCGCCGAGATCCCGCCGCGAGCTCTTCCTGGTATGGCTCTCCATGGTCCATTTTGTCCTTGATTCGCTGCGCGTACGACACAATTGTGGCCAGATTTGAGACTTTTATCGTGAGCAGGGCCTCCGGATGACGGTATCCCGGACTTACGTCACTTACTCGAATTTTTGGGTCAAGCTCACCAACTGGGTGTTGGATGGGGACTCCATTTCTGATCCCTGAAACCTGACCTAACGGCCCAGTAATCGGGTGTTCCAGGGTGGCCACCGGGCCAGGGCTGGAGGCATAACGCGCGTCTTCTGGCGACAGACCTTCCACCATTTTTCCGGTGGCCGGCTGATTGAGACGGTGATGGAGGGCATAGCCGCGCCTGGTCTCAGGTTTTGGATCATCTGGTGACTCCCGGAAGACAATCAGGAAGGTTTGCATTTTTACGTGGCGATAGACCTGCGACAGCAAAACCGGAACCGTGGCCTTGCAGCTTGTGTCGACCAAAATCAGGCTTCCAGGTTCATCCGGTGCTGGAAATCCATTCTGCGCTAAGTAGTCGGTGGTTCGGATAAAAGCACCGGGAACATCTGCGGGATCCACCTCACCCGCTTGATAACGAAATTGGCCAAGCTTATGGTAAGTCTTGTTTATTTTTTCATAGTCTTGCAGCATTTTCTCAGCCTCTTTTCGAGGCATAACAATGTTTTCACAATGATCTTTATAGAATTTTTCATCTAGCACTTGAATAATCGCACCGAGAATGGTGCCATCACGCCCGACGAACACTACTTTTGTGCTCGGATCCTCTTCAACCGCGGCCTTCATGTCTTTCAGCATGTCAATAGCGGTTTCGACGAGAAAAGGCGCGTGATAATCCCAAATAACGCCTATGGATTCTTCCAAACTGTTCAATGCGGAATCAACGGGCGGAACACGTTCTTTGTACTGCTTGAAAAGGCGCTGTAAAAAAGCTGTTTCCGTGGGCTTTCTATTTCCTACAGAAAATCTACCCCCGTCAGACTTGTTGAGAGGGGTGTTTCCAAACGTGGAATTGATGCCACGTCGCGCGCCCAGATTCGCGCGCACGCCTTTGCGAAAATCAATGTGCTCAAGTGCTTGACCAACCGCGTCTTGATCAGCGTTGCCAATGATCAAATCGGCGGCCTGTTTGGTAGACGCACTGGCGTCACCCATCGCAATGCCTAGTCCCACGAGTCGCAACATGTCATCGTCAGTGGGCGAGTCCCCAAAAGCAACCGAATTTTGGATATCTATTCCCAGATATTCGGCAAGCCAGGCCAATGCCATCGCTTTGGTGGCCCCAGCCGGCCCAATATCTACCCGACCGCGCATGCCCGCGAAAGCCGCGATCAGTGACGTGCGCGCGACAACCTGCGCAACGATTGAATTGACACGTGCGTGCGGTTTTCCGCTGTGATCAAGCCGAGCTTCCTCGGCATCAGAATGAAAAGCAATCATTTTCGTGGCGGGCTCGGAATATAGCTCAACAAGGGATGCTTGGCGGATACTTGGGTTTTGCGATGCGGGGAATCCAGGTCCGCAAAGCCGAGTGCCATCGCGCTCCACGGCGAAAGCTACTTGGCCATCGGCGTCCAATTGCTCAATTGATGTTTTCAGCTGATCAGGCGATATAGTCAGCTGACGCAATAAATTTCCCTCACTATCCACGATTTCCGCACCATTGGAGAGAATCGCCGCGTCAAAGCCGACGTTAGTGAAAGCCCTTTTTATTCCGTCGAAAATTCGCCGCTCACGCCCGGTCGCCGGTATGACGAGTACATCTTCTTCCCGATGGCGCGCCAATTGCTCCCGGGTCCGGGCCCCCATTTCACGCGCACCGCCGTGCGGGATGACACTCCGGTCCAGGTCGGGAACAATAGCCGATGCTGAACTCATGCATCCATTGTGGACCGCAATCTAGCTACCCACCAGTACACGAATGGTCGATATTCCGCTATTCAGAGATGACAACGATGTCGAAGGCCCGGATGCTGGCTTGGCTGTGAATGACCTCCATCTCCACAATTTTGCTATCAAGCACCATGAATCGGAAAACTGACCGAACAACGCCATCTCGTTGCCAAATAGCACCTGGAAAACCGTCAATGAGGGCCAATTGTGCTTCTTGCGCACGACCAAGAAAGGCGGCCGCAATCGCATCAGCACCGTAAGACTCTTGCTGCAAAACCGGCGCTCCTTGAGCAGCGTTCGCGGAAGCCGCGGCCACAGCGGCACGATCCGCATGCAGCACCACATCTGGGTCGAGCACAGCCAGCAGCGCCCCAAAATCACCGCCCCGAGATGCCGCCAAGAAAGCTCCGACAATTTCACGTTGTCGGCCAAGATCCGTCTCGCCCGCCGCATTAGTCCCCTGCACACGGCGCCGCGCACGGCTCGCGAGCTGCCTGGTAGCCGTGGGGGTCCGTCCGACAATAGGCGCGATTTCTTCGAACGGAACCGCAAACATGTCGTGCAACACGAACGCGAGCCGCTCGGCGGGAGCCAAAGTCTCCAATACAACCAAGAGCGCTAAGCCAACCGAATCAGCCTGCACCATTTCCTGCTCGGGGTTGATGCCGGTGTCCCCCGCATCTGGCTGATGACTTTCCCAAGGTTCCTCGCGGCGTGAAACCCGAGCACGCAACATATCGAGGCACACTCGGGAAATTATCGTCGTCAACCACCCAGCGAGATTTCTTACATCGTTATATTGCGCCCGGCTAGCTTTGAGCCACGTCTCTTGAACCGCGTCATCCGCTTCACTCATCGAGCCGAGCATTCGAAATGCCACGGCCCGCAAGTGGGCACGATTTGCCTCGAATTCTCGGGCCAATACGGCGCGATCATCCATTACAAATCCCCTCTCATCGCGTACACCTAGATGACGGTTGAAACTCAGACTATGTGACACTCCCCGAGCGCTCCATGGACGGATAGCGTGGAAGGGGTAGACCTCGATCAACGAAGGGCTTCGAGCATGAAAACACTTGTCCTCGGCGGTAGCGGATATATCGGCTCCGCGGTGATAGAGCGGCTTATGGCGCACGGCCACGAGCCAGTCGCCGTGATCCGGCCCGGGTCGAGTAAACGAGCGAGTCTGATTTCCCGCGACATCGAGGTCCGTGAGGGCGAATTCTCAGATTTGGAAGCCCTCGCCGAATTGATCACCAACGACATCGATGCCGTCATTGACGCGGCTAATCCAAACGACTGGGAGCTAGATGCCCAGGCAGTCCACACGTTGCTGAAACCGCTAGCGAATTCCAGCCGACCATTTGTCTACACAAGCGGGGTATGGGTGTTCCCCAACACTTCCGGTGCCGATGAAGAGACCCCGCCAGACCCCATCGCCATAAACCAAGGTCGGCCGCGAGTTGAGGAAATAGTGCTGCGAACGCCGAAGATTCATGGCGTTGTTCTGCGTCCAGGAGTCGTACACGGCCACAATGGCGGGATCCCCGCTCGTTTGCGAGATTGGGCCAGGGCCGCGGGCATTGGCCGTTACGTGAGCGATGAACATGAGCCGGTATGGCCAATGGTCCACCTGGACGATCTGGCGGACCTCTACGTGCTCGCGGTCAGTCGCGCGCAAGCGAGCAGCATTGTGCACGGAATTTCAGAACCTGGGGTGTCAGTGAAGGAATTGGCGCAGGCGGCCGATGTGGCTACCGGTGGGGTTGGGGCGGCTGAGGCCTGGCCTATCGCGGAGGCTCGCAAGTCACTGGGCGATCGGTTCGCCGAAGCGTTGGCCTTGCACCAAGTTGTCCATTCCTCGGCGGCTGCCTCCTTGGGCTGGCAGCCGCGGGAGCGAAGCGCAATACTCGAGCTCCGCGAAGGCTCATACGCCTAGACAGCGGCCCGCTTGGGGAACAGCGCCTTAGCCTCTTCAGCTTTCTTATTCGCTTCCTCCCCAAGTCGCGTTTGTACCACACCAAGTTGATGGGCAACGGCGAAGACTATCGCGGGCACGAGTGGCAGAACCCAGCTCGACAAACCGGCCGCTGGCGTGACATGCGCGACCAGCACTGCCGCAGCGGCCGGACCGAAGCCTTTCACAAGTGCTCTCCACAGCGCGCGGCCAGTCTCAGCGCTTTTGAGGTTGCCTAGCGCAGAAAAAGATTTGGCATCTCGTTGACCGAACGAAAGACCGGTGATCCCCAAGGTGATGCTCGCTCCGAGCACAGTGGCCAGTGCTGGGCTTTGCAGGAAGATCCAGGCCAGAAGGGCGGTGCCGAGCCCAGCGCCGATCGAAAGGGCAGCCCGCTTCCAATCGTCCAGGTTGCCCGGGTACCACACGTAGTTGATGAGTCCGTCTTTGTCTTTGCGTTCGATCCGACCCATGGTTCACCTCAGTGGAGTGTCACGCATCCGCGAAGGGCATTTTGCCCGTAATCACCATTTTCAATGGTGAAAGGCGAAAAGTCACGTGCTCCAGGCAAACCGGTTATGCCGGATATGGCGAAACAAACGACGAGAGCTCCTCGGGGAGCATCGGGCGACTAAAAAGATAGCCCTGACCTGTGTCACAGCCAAACGCCCGCAACAACGCAGCCTGCTCTTTGGTCTCAATGCCCTCAGCAGTTACGTTCAAATTTAGCGTCTGAGCCAGCGACACCAAAGTGGCGATAATGCGCCCCGCGATCGGGTCGGGTTTGTCTGGAGAGCGCAAACCAGCCACAAAGGACCCATCAAGTTTGAGGCTGTGCACTGGCAAACGCCGCAGATAGCTCAAGTTTGAATAGCCGGTGCCAAAATCGTCTATCGCGATCCGCACCCCCATGTCCGCAAGCTCTTCCAGGGTGGTCAGCGAGTCATCAGCCGGATGAACCACAGCGTCTTCCGTAAGCTCCAACTGCAGCTGATGGGCTGGCAAACCGGTCGTCGCCAAAATCCGCGCCACTTCCGCGACAATGTTGGGTTCGGCGTATTGATTACGCAACTGTCGGACGGCGATGTTTACGCTGACAAAAGGCGCGGCGTCCCCGTATTCGTCACGCCAGCGACGGCCCTGCAAACAGGCTTGTTCCAGCACCCAGCGACCCAAACCAATGATGAGC
>JABFVL010000087.1 GCA_013362805.1 Mycobacteriales bacterium
TGGGACTATGTCGAAAAACCTGAAGCGTTTCTGGAGTGGGCGAGCTCTATTCCCAAACTGTTCAATCCACATTCGGTGTTGAAATGGAACGCCGATAAAAAATATTTGTTAGAGCTTGCCGATGCTGGGGTGCCGATCGTTCCTACGGTGCTTGTCCAGCCGGGTCAGGATTGTGAATTCGGCGATTCTGGTGAATTCGTCATTAAGCCAACGGTGGGCATCGGCGCGCTGGGCGTATGTCGGTTCGATGCGACTTTTGACCAGCAGCGTGGCTTGGCTCGGGTACATGCCCAGCAATTGCTGGACGCAGGGCTAGGCGTATTGGTGCAGCCTTACCAGCGCGGGATCGAAATGTATGGCGAGACCAGCCTGATCTATTTGGGCGGGAGTTTTTCACATGCTGTGAAGCGCTCCGCTGTGTTAGATCGAGCTTTGGCGGATGTGCCGGAGCCGAAAACTTCTCGTATCTACTCGCGCAATCCCCTCGAGGCGGAGTTCTCGCTAGCCGACCAGGTCTTTACCGCGCTGTATGACCGATTGAAGCTTCAGCCAAGTGATTTGTTGTACGCGCGAGTTGATTTGGTGCCTGGTGCTGATGGCTTGCCGGTGTTGATGGAGTTGGAGTTGATTGAACCGGCTCTGTTCTTCGGCATGGATGACCACGCCGCTGACAGGTTCGCTGATCTTATTCAGGAGCGCCTCAGCGTGCGCGGCGCACGTGCGGTAGGACGGGTTCCTGCCCCTCGTACAGCTAGTGGCGCACCTATCGCGGTGTAGCCGAGGTGGGCAGTGTCGTCGGTGCTGGTTGGCTCAGCCCGGTGATGCTGCCCACGAGGTGGACGGCTGCAAGCCACACCAGGCATGCGCCGAGCATGTGCATCGCGACCGCTAATACCGGCAGACCGGTGAAGTATTGGACGGCTCCGATGGCTCCCTGAACCACTTCGGCCAGCAGAAGTAGAAGAACAGCCCTATTGATATGGGCGGGTGCTTTGGCCAGCTTGAGCGCGAAGGGCATCGCGAGCGAGAGCCCTAGCAGCGCGAATACGCTGTCGGCGTGCAGTTGGCTGATGGATTCGGGATCGAATCCTGTGCGAGTTGCTGCTTCGTCGCCCGAGTGGGGGCCGCTGCCGGTAACGATGGTTCCGATGGCGATGGCGATGAAGGTAAGCCCGAGGAGTACCCAACTGAGCGCGCGCAGAGGTGCTGGCGTGATCCAATTGTTGGGTTCGGGTCGTGAACGGGCCCACAACAGATATGCGGCACTGATCAGCAGTATCGAGACGAGGAAATGTGCCGCGACGGTCCAGGGGTTGAGGCCGGTAAGGACGGTGATTCCGCCGATGATGGCTTGAGCGATTACGCCGCCTAGCTGAAGGAGTGCGAGTTTGAACAGCCCGGGGCGTTGGCTTCGGATGCGCCATGCGGCGATGATCGCGAGTCCGACCAGGGCGCTGAGGACGAAACCGAGTAGGCGGTTTCCGAATTCGATGTAGCCGTGTATGCCCAGCTCTGGGGTGTTGGTGTAGCTCTCCTCCGTGCAGGTTGGCCAGGTCGGGCAGCCTAGCCCGGATGCGGTGAGTCGAACCGCTCCACCGGTGAGGACGATCAACACGTTGCCGATGAGCGCGCCGAGGGCGAATCGGGTGAGCCAGGTGTTTTGGTGGCTGGTTGGTGGGCTCGGGGTTGACGTTGGGGTTGTCGCCACGGCGGTCATGGCTCTCATTGTTGGTTAGCGCTGTGGCCCGTTTGTGGCCGGGGGCGGACTTTGGTGTTAAGCAGTGTGGCTATTGGGGCCCTTTTTGCGGAAGTTGCCTATTAGACGGGGTTTTTTTCCTACGATGAGTGTTACCTCTCGTTACGTCATCGAAAGGTGGAGCGATGGCATTGCAGATTCAGGGCGCTCATGGGCGCCTAACACCCAATATGGAGGAAATCTTTGCTCAAGGAGCATCGTCGTCCGCACTACATATGGATAGTTTCAGTCAGCCCCCACCGCTACCGTTGCATTTGCAGCCAATAGTGCAAGCATTGGCTAGTGGTGCCACAGATGAGGCCGCCAGCGCCCGACTCGGTCTTTCCCCCCGCACATTCAGCCGTCGAGTAGCGGAACTACTCAGGCTTCTCGAAGTAGAAAGCAGGTTTCAGGCCGGTTTGGCGGCGAGTCGACGGGGGTGGATTTAATCATTTGCGCGAGTTAGGTCAGCCTTGGTGAGTGAGTTCACCTCACCCTCGGATGGCAGTGAGCCCGGAAATACGTCACACTTATGTTGTGAAAAACGCGACGACAGAAGATATGGCGCCGCAGCTCGACGCTGCGCGTGCTTCTGTCGTCGCGTCTCATCCGGTGCCCGGCTCGGATCCGCAAGACAGCCGCACCCGCGACAAAGTCATCCGACTCCTGCTAGAAAATGGTCAGCTCACCGCCCTCGAGCTGGGCAAACACCTGGGGCTCTCCCCGGCGGGCGTGCGCCGTCATCTGGATGCCCTCAGTGAGCAAGGCCGGGTCACCTGTCGAGATGCGGCGGTTCGGGGTCCGCGAGGGCGAGGTCGGCCAGCTCGAGCGTTCGTGCTCACCGAATTTGGTCGAGCCGCCTTTCCGCACACCTACGACGATATGGCCGCGGCTGCTCTTCGACACATCGCGCGACTCGGTGGCCCGGACGCGGTAGCGGCCTTCGCCGACGAGCAGGTCACCAAACTTGAAGCCCGATGCGAACAGGCCCTCGCCGATGCGGGAGACGACGCATTCGCTCGAGCAGAGGCACTTGCACAGGCCCTGAGTGAACAGGGTTACGCTGCTACGGCATCAGCCCTGGCTTCAGGCGGACAGTTGTGTCAGCACCACTGTCCAGTTGCGCACGTGGCAGCCGAGTTCCCACAGCTGTGTGAGGCCGAGACAGCAGCGATTTCCCGGCTCGCCGGTAGCCACGTTCAACGCCTTGCCACCATCGCCCACGGCGATGGGGTTTGCACAACCTACATTCCCGGCCCGTCCGGGGTTCAGGCACACAAACATGAGCCTGAACTCCTCACCGCTAAGCCGCAACGCTTGGCCACGGGTCGGAACAGTACGCAAGAACCAGCGACAACCACCACGTCCGGAGGGACGAACGCATGACAACGACTCCTGAGCTCGTGACTGCGCCTACGCAGGAGGAGCACATCGACGCGCTGAGCCGCTACGAGTACGGCTGGGCCGACTCGGACCTGGCTGGCGAGAGCGCGCAACGCGGTCTTTCCGAGGCGGTGGTGCGCGATATTTCGGCGAAGAAAAATGAGCCGGAATGGATGCTCGAGCGTCGGCTCAAGGCTCTGAAGCTTTTCGGCAAGAAGCCCATGCCCAACTGGGGTTCAGACCTGTCGGGCATCGACTTCGACAACATCAAATACTTCGTGCGCTCCACCGAGAAGCAAGCCGCTTCCTGGGAAGAGCTCCCCGAAGACATCAAGAACACCTACGACCGACTGGGCATCCCCGAGGCGGAAAAACAGCGCCTTGTCGCCGGTGTCGCCGCGCAATACGAATCTGAAGTCGTCTATCACCAGATTCGGGAAGACCTTGAAGAACAAGGTGTGATCTTCCTCGACACCGATACTGCGCTGAAAGAACACCCAGAGCTCTTCCAGGAATACTTCGGCTCGGTCATTCCCTCCGGTGACAATAAGTTCGCCGCGCTGAACACGGCGGTCTGGTCCGGTGGAAGCTTCATTTACGTGCCCAAAGGCGTGCACGTTGAGATTCCACTGCAGGCCTACTTCCGGATCAACACCGAGAACATGGGCCAGTTTGAACGCACGCTCATCATCGTCGACGAAGACGCCTACGTGCACTACGTCGAGGGCTGCACCGCGCCGATTTACTCCAGCGACTCGCTGCACTCAGCGGTCGTGGAGATCATTGTGAAAAAGGGCGCGCGCTGCCGCTACACGACCATTCAAAACTGGTCGAACAACGTCTATAACCTGGTCACCAAGCGCGCGATCGCCCAAGAAGGCGCCACCATGGAATGGGTCGATGGCAACATCGGTTCCAAGGTGACCATGAAATACCCAGCGGTGTTCATGACCGGTGAGCACGCCAAGGGCGAAGTTCTCTCGGTTGCGTTTGCGGGCGAAGGTCAGCACCAGGACGCCGGCGCAAAAATGGTCCACACCGCGCCGAACACCTCCAGCACCATCATCTCCAAGTCAGTAGCACGTGGCGGCGGCCGCACCAGCTACCGTGGCCTGGTTCAGGTGCTTGAAGGTGCCTACGGCTCAAAGTCCACAGTGAAGTGTGACGCGCTACTCGTCGACACGATCAGTCGCTCAGACACCTACCCGTACGTCGATGTGCGTGATGACGATGTGCACATGGGCCACGAGGCCACGGTGTCCAAGGTCAGTGATGACCAGTTGTTCTACCTGATGGCGCGTGGGCTCACCGAAGATGAGGCCATGGCGATGATCGTGCGTGGCTTCGTCGAGCCAATCGCTAAAGAACTACCCATGGAATACGCGCTAGAGCTGAACCGCCTAATCGAGCTACAGATGGAAGGGGCGGTTGGCTAAGCATGACCACCGCGACATTTGACGAGAAAAAACTGCAAGGCGCACATTCACACGGCGGAGCGGGAGACCCATTGGCTCCCGCTAAAACCCGGGCCGCGCAGATTCAATCCACCAATGTGGATGATTTCCCCAAGCTCACCGGGCGTGAAGAAGAATGGCGCTTCACCCCGTTGCGCCGCCTACGCGGGCTACACGATGGCACCTGGAAGCCAGCGGAAGAGTTTCCACGTCACCAGCTCGGTGTGGTGAGTGAAGACGGCTTGGCCCCATTGCCGGCCGGCGTTACCGCCAGCAACATCAAAAGCACCGATGAGCGAGTGGGCAGCATTCTCACCCCATTCGATCGACCTAGTGCACAGGCCTTCACCCAGGCCGCTGAGTCATTGCTGGTATCGGTTGCCGCGAACGCGGTTGTCGAGCAGCCCGTCATTGTGCGCTTGGCCGGTGGCACCACCGAAGGCGCGGTTTTCGGCCACACCTTCATAGAGGTGGGCGAATCCGCTGAAGTGACCATCGTGCTCGACCAGGTCGGCGCTGTCACCCTCGCGGACAACGTCGAAATCAGCGTTGGCCCGAACGCACGCGTCAAGCTGGTGAGCATCGCCGACTGGGAAGCCGATTCAGTTCAGCTTCAGCACCAGAAAGCGCGAATCGGTCGCGACGGCAGCCTGGTACACATCGCGGTCACCCTCGGCGGCAACTTGGTGCGGCAATATTTCTCAGCCGAGTTCGCTGGACCTGGCGCCGAAGTCGAGTCGTACGGCATCTACTTCGCGACTGGATCTGGTGCGAAAACGGGTCAACACTTCGAGCACCGCTTGATGGTTGACCATGCTATTCCGGATTGCCGGAGCCACGTGACATATCGCGGTGCGCTACAAGGCGCCGATGCCCACACGGTGTGGGTCGGCGATGTGCTGATCCAAGCCGCCGCGACTGGCACTGACACGTACGAGATCAACCGGAACCTGATCCTGTCAGATGGTGCCCGCGCTGACTCGATTCCGAACCTGGAGATCGAAACCGGTGAGATCGTGGGAGCCGGGCACGCCTCGGCGACGGGTCGCTTCGACGATGAGCAGCTCTTCTACCTACAGGCCCGAGGCATCCCCGAAGATGACGCTCGTCGGCTGGTGGTTCGGGGCTTCTTCGCCGAGCTAATCAACAAGATCGGCGTGCCTGAGCTGCAGGAACGTCTGAGCCAGTCTATTGAAGACCGGTTGGCGAAGGCAGGCGTGTAAATGTTCGAGCGGGTATGCGCCGCCAGCGAGATCACTAAAGGTTCTGCGCTGGCCGTAGAAGTAGACGATCAGCCAGTGGCTGTGGTGCACGCCGATGACGGCAATTTCTACGCGATCCACGATGTGTGTTCACACGCCGAGGTCGCGCTGTCGGATGGCGAGATTGACGGCTGCACTCTGGAGTGCTGGCTGCACGGTTCGCGGTTTGACCTGAAAACCGGGGAGCCCCTGGAGTTGCCGGCAACCGAGCCGGTTCCGACTTACGCCGTCCGCGTTGACGGTGACGATGTTTTGGTTGATATAGAGCAGGAGTCAGCACAGTGAGTGTTCTTGAAATCCGTGATCTTCACGTCAGCGTGGATGCTGAGGGCGAAGCCAAACCGATTTTGCGCGGTGTTGACCTCACCGTGAAGGCGGGCCAAACCCACGCCATCATGGGCCCGAACGGCTCAGGTAAATCTACGCTCGCGTATTCGATCGCAGGTCACCCGAAATACACCATCACCAGCGGTTCTGTCACGCTCGATGGCAAAGACTTGCTTGAGATGACTGTTGATGAGCGGGCCCGCGCTGGCATGTTTTTGGCCATGCAGTACCCCGTTGAGGTTCCTGGGGTAAGCGTCTCCAACTTCTTGCGCACCGCCGCCACCGCGATCCGTGGCGAGGCCCCCAAGCTGCGCCTGTGGGTCAAAGAAGTAAAAGAAGCCATGGCTCGCTTGGGCATTGACCCCGCGTTCGCTGAACGTAGCGTGAACGAGGGCTTCTCCGGTGGTGAGAAAAAGCGTCACGAAATTCTGCAGCTGGAGCTGCTTAAACCGGCCATCGCGATTTTGGATGAGACGGACTCCGGTCTTGACATCGACGCGCTCAAGATTGTGTCAGAGGGCGTGAACCGAGTCCGCGAGACCGGCGAAACCGGAACGTTGCTCATCACTCACTACACCCGCATCCTGCGTTACATCAAGCCTGATTTCGTACACGTGTTCGTGGGTGGGCGTATCGTTGAAGAGGGCGGCCCAGAGTTGGCTGACCACCTTGAAGCCGAAGGTTACGAGAAGTTCGTCAAGGCGGCGGTGTAAGCGATGACTTTTGACGTGGAGCAGGTGCGGAAGGATTTCCCTATCCTGTCTCGCGTGCTGCCCAATGGTGCGCCGCTGGTCTATCTCGACAGCGGCAATACCTCGCAGAAACCACGTCAGGTGGTGGAGGCGATCGCGAACCACTATGAGCAGCACAATGCGAACGTGGCGCGGGCGGTGCACACTTTGGGCACAGAGTCCACGCTGGCATTTGAGGGTGCTCGCGATAAAGTAGCCGCCTTCATCAACGCCTATGACCGCGACGAGGTTATCTTCACTAAAAACTCGACTGAGGCAATCAACATGGTTGCCCAGTCGTGGGGTCAGAGTTTGCGGCCGGGTGATGAGATCGTCATCTCCGAGATGGAGCACCACTCCAATATCGTTCCGTGGCAGTTGGTGGCGCAGCGCACTGGCGCGACATTGCGCTGGTTCAGCATCACCGACGAGGGACGCCTTGATCTGTCCACTCTGGATGAACTGATCAATGAGCGCACCAAAATTGTGTCGTATGTGCACGCCTCAAACATCTTGGGCACCATCAACCCGACAGAAGCGATTGTGTCGCGCGCCCACCAGGTTGGCGCCAAAGTGATGCTCGACGCTTCGCAGTCAGTCCCACACATGCCGGTTGACGTGCAAGAACTCGATGTCGATTTTATGGCTTTTACCGGACACAAAATGTGCGGCCCCACCGGCATTGGTGTGTTGTGGGGCCGAAAAGCGCTGCTCGATGAAATGCCCCCGTTTTTGGGTGGTGGCGAAATGATCGAGACGGTGCGGATGGAAGGCTCAACATTCGCCCCGGTGCCGCACAAATTTGAGGCCGGTACGCCGCCGATCGTACAAGCGATTGGGCTTGGTGCCGCTATTGACTACCTGAATTCCATTGGCATGGAACAGATCCGCGAGCACGAGAAAGCGTTGACCGGGTACGCCTTGGAGGCATTGGAAACAGTGCCGGGCATGCGCATCATTGGTCCCCGCACGGCTATCGGGCGTGGCGGGGCGATCTCATTCGCACTTGGCGATGTGCACCCGCACGACGTGGGCCAATTGTTGGACGAGCAGGGCATCGCGGTGCGGGTTGGTCATCACTGCGCGGCGCCGACCTGCCGACGCTTCGGGGTTCCAGCTACGACTCGTGTGTCGCTGTATTTTTACAACACACAGGACGAAGTTGACGCTCTGATCAAGGGGTTGCGCGGAGTTTTGAAGGTGTTCGGATGAGCGAATCGTTGTATCAAGAAATCATCTTGGACCATTACAAGAACCCACATGGTCGTGGTTTGCGCGAGCCCTATAACGGCGAATCACACCAGGTGAACCCCACCTGCGGCGACGAGTTGACCGTGCGAATCGCATTGGCCGATGACAAGATCACCGATGTTTCCTACGACGGTCAAGGTTGCTCTATTTCGCAAGCCTCCGCGTCCGTGCTGCACGAGCAACTGGTGGGTCTTCCACTTGCTGAAGCTCTGCCGGTAATGGATGAGTTCACGGCGTTGTTGACGAGTAAAGGTGAACGCGAGCCGAATGAGGATGTCCTCGGTGATGGCATTGCCTTTGCGGGTGTCGCGAAATATCCGGCGCGGGTGAAGTGCGGTTTGTTGGCGTGGATGGGGCTCAAAGCCGCACTCGCGAATGCCTCTGGCGAGAAAAGGGGAGAATAGCCCAATGAGTGAGACTGTGACTAAAGCTTCCATTGACGATGTCGAAGAGGCCATGCGCGATGTTGTTGACCCTGAGTTGGGTATCAACGTCGTCGATCTTGGTCTGGTATATGGCGTGCACGTCGACGACAGCAACATCGCTACCTTGGACATGACGTTGACCTCGGCTGCTTGCCCGTTGACGGATGTGATCGAGGACCAGACTCGGGTCGCTTTGACGACTGGCCCAACTGGCGGCTTGGTGGCCGACTACCGAATCAACTGGGTGTGGATGCCACCGTGGGGTCCGGACAAGATCACCGACGAGGGCCGTGAGCAACTACGTGCCCTGGGCTTTAACGTTTAGTGATGAGCCGTGAAAGCGAACTGGTCGAGCTGGTAAATGCCCGTGGGATTCCCACGGGCATTACTAGTGTGGAGTTGGCGCACCACGCTCCGGGAGCTTTGCATCGGGCTTTTTCGGTTGTGTTGATAGATGAGGCTGGGCGTTTGTTGTTGCAGCAACGCGCGGAGGCTAAAACCCGGTTCGCGCTGCGGTGGGCTAATTCGTGTTGTGGCCATCCGCCTCCGGCCGCATCTGTCGGTGAGGCTGCCCGTCAGCGTGTTGCTGAGGAGCTCGGCTGCGATATTGGGCAGTTGAATGAGGCCGGCACCTTTATCTACCAGGCGCGAGATGAAGTGACGGGTCGGGTGGAGCATGAGTTCGATCATGTTTTGGTGGGCCGAGTGGGCGCCGCCTTGGAGTTGAAGCCCGATCCCGCTGAGGTGGCGTCGGTGCGTTGGGTTGGGGCGACGCAAGCTCGCCAGGAGTTGGATGCGAGTCCTGAACGTTTCGCGCCGTGGTGGCCGCATGTCCTGGAAATCGCTCTAGGTGCTCTTTAAGCCATCATGTCAGCTACTTGGCAGCATTTTCGGGATGAATGTGCCATTCCTGCCTCGGTGGCAGTGCACTTAACGTCGAGGCTGGCCCAAGCGGCGGATGTTTGCATTTGCAATGTCGCATGCTATGGTGCTTTTGCTATTGCGAATAATTGCTCGTGGAGGCGACAATGGCAAAAACGACGGGACTCATCCGCGCGGCCAGCGCACTTGCCTTAGTTGGCGCCCTGCTCGTGGTCACTCCGGTGGCATACGCCGAGGGAAACAAGCCCTCCGCGGACTATGCGCCCATGATGCTCGTACTAGACGCGTCTGGCTCGATGACCGAAGCCGACGCGGGCAACGGACAAACTCGAATGGACGCGGCCAAGCAAGCGGCCAATACGCTCATTGACGAGCTGCCCGCGCAAGCCAAAGTCGGACTCACGACATACGGCACGGGCACTGGCAGCACTGATGCCGAGAAGGCCGCCGGTTGCCAGGATATCCAGGTACTCAACGAGGTTGGCAAAGTAAACAAAACGGCGCTGCACGACGCGGTGAACGGCCTGAACCCGCGCGGATATACACCAATCGGAAATGCGCTTAAGAAAGCGGCCGAAGCCTTGCCAGATGAAGGTCCACGTTCCATCGTGCTTGTCTCCGACGGCATCGACACCTGTGCACCACCGCCGCCATGCGAAGTCGCCCAAGAGCTCGCCAAACAAGGCGTCGATATGCGCATCCATACCGTTGGGTTTCAAGTAGATGCGCAAGCTCGTGAACAGCTCACGTGTGTTGCGCAAGCAACGGGTGGGAACTACTACGACGCGGCCGATGGCAACACTCTCGGTGGCATCTTGCCCCGTGTGGTTGACCGTGCGTTGCGTGACTACGAGCCGCGCGGAATTCCGGTCGACGGTACGGCCGAGCCCAAAAACGCACCGCTGCTCAAAGCCGGGCAATACCTCGACTCCATGAAGTCGCCCGAGACAAAGTATTACTCGGTCGATGTACCTAAAGGCGCTCGCGTGTACTTCACCGGAACTGTTGTTCTGCCCTCGGCCACCACTGATGGCTATAAGTACACAACAGTGGGAGCGATCGGCCCAGATGGCCAAGATTGCTTGGTCGCTGGCGACACCGCGCTCGCCGGCGATGGGTTTGAGGGTTTCCCCGTTTCGACCACGGCAAAAGTGCCCTTGGTGGATTCATCGAGCTGCACCCAACAAGAGGGCCGGTATACCTTCAGCATTGAACGAAAAGAAGACGCATTGGGTGGGGATGAAGTCCGGCCGGTGGAAATTTTTGTGTTCGTGGAGCCACCCTTGAAGAAGGGGGGCGACTCTGGGCCACAAGCCGCCAGTTCTGATGGTGCCAACAATGGTAAAGCTGAATTTGTTGCACCGGGTGGAGATCCAGTGGCGGTGACTGGTGGCGGCTCCTTCGCAGATGCCACCGCATTGCCCGGCTCGGGAACCTATAGCGACTCACTTCGCGATGGCGAAACTGTGTTTTACAAAGTCAATGTGGACTGGGGTCAAGCTCTTAGCTACCGCATCACGGCCGGACCGAACCCGAACGCCACTGGCCTTGACGCGATGATGAGTGCCGGAACCATCCTTTACACGCCCTTGCGGGAAGACTATGACCGTAACGTGAGTGTCATGGATAGCAAAACGATTGCCGAAGTGCGTCCAGTGAGCACGACGCCGGTGCTTTACAACAATCGTGAGGCTGAGGGAAACCCTTATGTAGGGCCGAATAGTGTCGCTGGCGATTATTACATTGGGATCAATACCCGTCGCCGATTCTCAGAAACTCAGCCGCCCATTTCTGGGGAGGTGCCGTTCAAGCTCGAGGTATCTGTGGCGGGCGAGCCGGTCGCGGCGCCAGAATATGTCGAGCTAGAAGGCTCGTCCTTTGATACCACTAGCGAAAATGCGGGCGGTCATGAGCGAGCCAAGCCGAGCTCGGCACTGGTGTGGGCCGGCCTTGTCGCTGGTGTGGTGCTTGTTGCTGGTGCCGGAACGACGTTGCTGGTTTTGTCGCGCCGCCGGCGCAGGTGACGAATAAAGCAATGAGCAAAGCCCGCCGCGTTTCATGCGTGGCGGGCTTTTGGTTGGGTAGCGATAGTTCCACCAATTTTTATGGGGTCTCATGACACGACGTATTCAGGTTTCAAGCACTCGACTCGAACGTTGGTTGAGTGGCTTTCATGATCGTCATCAGATCGTGAAATCCGTGTATTACGGGAATGGTGTGAAGTTCCTGGGGATCAATGGCGATGAGGCGTCGGTGGAGGTGCCGTATGGTGCGATCCCAGTTCAGGGCGAACGTGACGGTTTTGCCCCTGAGCCACTGCTCAGTCATGCTTCCCGATCGTTGCGACTGGGTATGGTTTTGGTGCGATTGGGTGGTTATGCTGTCGGGGTTTTCGATGGCCCGACTTTGGTTGTATCCAAAGTAGATTCACGGTTGGTGCATGGGCGGCATAAAAAAGGTGGGTCTTCGTCTGGCCGGTTTGCCCGGCGCCGGGAAAACGAGGTTCGGCAACTTGTTAACGCGGCCGCTGACACGACTGCACGGGTTGTTCTTCCTCGCCTAGCGTCGTTGGAAGCGGTTGTTGTGGGCGGTGATCGCGCCGCGGTCGCTCAGGTACTTGCCGACAAACGGTTGAGCGCGTGTGCCGCGTTGGTACGAGGTCCGTTTTTGTCGGTGCCTGACCCAAAATTGCGCATACTTCAGGAAAGTTATGAAAAGGCACTCGCCGTAACGATCGATATCAGAGATGGCCAGACAGTGCGATGATTGGTGAATGAGTGACGAAACTTCTCGTACTGGACCCACCAAGTGGAACGTATTACGTAACTTAGTGGTGCGACAAGCACAGCGCGGTGAACGCAACGTGGTGGTATCGCAATCCAGTGCGAACGCGGTGGAAGAGCTCACCAGAATCCGTCAAGTGGTAGAAGCAGAACAAAAATCAAGGCTTGACGAGTTGCCCTGGTCCCAGATCGCCGCAATGGTCGCCGCCGAGAACCGGTACAGCCCAGACCAGCGTGCCGCCGCATTTCGTTGGCGTGTCATCACCACGCATGTGTCCCCAGCCGCGATTCGGCAGCTCCACAATGCGCTCGAAGATGACCGCATGAACGCTCAATTCGGTAGTCCGCAGTTGTTGGTGCCCGAATTGAGTCGTGATGTATATGCTCCGCCAATTGTGCGCGCCATGGCTACTGGACTGAAATCAGTCGACGAAGCATTACCACCGACACTTCATATCGAAAATGGTGAAGAGCCAACGGAACTCCGAGTTACACGATGGCCGGTGGTGAACGAACGAATGCGATTGCCGGGCAGTACACCTCACGAAGGTGAACATCATGTTGTAGTGCTCGCCCATGGCGATGAGGCGGAAAAGCTATACAAAAACTACGACCATCTACTAGAGCAGAATGATGATGTTGCGCGGATGACCATGGTGACAGGAGGCGAGGAACGCGCTCCCGATGAGTTAGCTGATCGAGCTATCCGCGAGATGGTGGGCAGTCTGATGTTTCGGGATTCGGGCCATCGCAACAATTGCACGGCGACATTGGCGGTGACTTCTGAGGAGCTCATTCAGCCAGTGGTTTCGGCGCTGCAGCGGCTCGACCCGGCGCAGCGAGCATTACTGGACGTACTGGCGCTACCTCGAAAGGTCAGTGCGGCGAATGCCTGGATTGTGCGCATAGCCGCGCAACTTCCGGCCACGCGCATTGTCGCCGGAGGCGACGCGCTATACGGCTTGAACTTCACCAAGATTCATGAAGATACGTTTGCTCCCGCAGTTCAGCGCTGGAAGCGAATGCCCGGTGTTGGCGGTCCACCCTCGAGGCATGACTGGCCGAGCAATTTGCCGATTCCTCGACGATTGCAAGGTGGGCAAATCGGCAAAAGCTAATCCCGATGGAACGAAAATCCAACTTGTTCTTGTGCGACTCCGAGAAGATTTGCTATTGTAAATTTGCATACGCGAACATGAAGTTTGAAAGGAACCACGATGACTACCTTGCCCACTGAGGCCGAAAGCCGTGTGGCTCAGAACCGTAGACAATATACGGATGACGAAGCGCCACAGATGCCCGATCCGCGACTGACGCCAGAGGCATTAGCTGAGCGTCGAGCCGAGTGGGATAAAGCGTGGGGTGCTCCGTCGCCGCTTTCAGAGTTCACCCCTGACCCATCGAGGGGCTTGGATGCGCTGGAGCGAGTTGCCGCCCGCCAGCATCAAACCGCGGAGCGAGTAACCACCACACCCACCTGGGCCGATCATGAAAGAGCCGTGGCGGCGCGGCAACCCGGAATGCCGCGAACCTGGTCTGAGCTGCGGGACAAGGTCAGCACGTTCGTCTATGACCTCAAGCACCGGCCGCACCGCTGAGACAGTGTCCGATTTTGCGCCATACGAGGCCCATCAGATCCATGGACTCGCTCGCGTTAGGGTGAGCGGATCACGATGGCGTGGGTAAGGAGCGGCATGTCGAAATCGGTGCGGATTGGCAAACACGAGGTGGGGCCGGACCATCGGCCGTTCATCATCGCGGAAATGTCAGGCAACCACAATGGCGAGCTTGAACGTGCTCTGCGCATTGTCGATGTCATCGCCGACTCTGGTGCACAAGCCCTCAAACTCCAGACATACACCGCCGACACCATCACTTTGGATTCCGATCGTGATGAGTTTTTCGTGGATCGAAACCACCCATTGTGGGGTAACAGCAATCTCTACCAGCTGTACCAGCAAGCCTATACGCCATGGGAATGGCACGAACCACTGTTTAATCGGGCCAAAGAGCGTGGCTTGGTCGCGTTTTCCTCGCCTTTTGACTCAACCGCGGTCGATTTTTTGGAAAGCCTAGACGTGCCCGCACACAAGGTAGCGTCGGCCGAACTTGTTGATCTGCCGCTTATTCGCCGCATCGCGAGCACCGGCAAACCGGTCATCATGTCGACCGGCATGGGAACGGTGCAAGAGATCGCAGCAGCGGTACAACCCGCCCGTGAAGCCGGTTGCGAACAACTCATCGTGATGGGCGGCACGGCCGCGTACCCAGCTGAACCAGCCGACTGTCACTTGCGCAAGCTCCCCGTCATCGCCGATGCCTTTGACTGCGTTGTGGGATATTCCGACCACACCATGGGCGTAGGAGTTTCGGTCGCGGCCGTAGCGTTGGGCGCTAGCGCGATCGAAAAACACGTCACCACGAGCAGAGATGAAGGTGGTGTCGACTCGGCGTTCTCGCTGGACAGTGCGGAAATCTCGTCGTTGGTCGTGGAAACCGAACGTGCCTGGTTGGCACTTGGCCAGCCGCATATTGGCGCCACCGATTCGGAAGAAGCCGTGCGGCGTCTCCGGCGCTCGCTATATGTCAGCCGTGATGTGAAAGCGGGGGAGCGGGTGAACTCGGAGAACGTTCGTTCCGTGCGGCCGGCTAACGGTCTGCCGCCTATCGCGTTTGACCAGATCGATGGTCAGCTATTTACCCGCGATGTAGAGTTCGCGACTCCGACGGACTGGAGCATGTTCCGTCCAGCGATCTAGTCATTGCGCGACGAAGGTGTTGCAAACGCGCGGATCTCCGTTCGTGTAGCCCTGCTGAAACCATTGTTGCCGTTGCTGTGCTGAGCCATGAGTCCAGGATTCTTCGTCGATCTGTCCTTGCGCTTTTTCTTGGATGCGGTCATCTCCGACCGCGCTCGCGGCTGAGAGCGCACTGCGCAACTGCTCGTCGGTAACATCGGTAATGATGCCGCCGGGGGCGCTTGCGGCCTTGGTCCATGCGCCGGCATAACAATCAGCTTGCAGCTCAAGGGCGATCGAGTATTGGTTGGCGTTGCGTGGATTCCGTTGTTGTTCGCGCCGCACTTGAGCTTCGGCGCCAGTCAGGTATTGGATGTGGTGACCGAATTCGTGGGCAAGCACATATGACTGCGCGAATTGGCCTGTTGCCCCAAAATCGCTCTCGAGCTGGTTGTAGAAGTCGATGTCTATGTAGATTCGTTGATCGGCCGGGCAGTAGAACGGCCCAACAGCTGAGCTGGCGCGTCCGCACCCGGTGGTGACCGTGTTGGAGAACAGTACGAAACGCGGGTCCGTGTAGGGGACGCTCAGGGCGCTGGAGCCGGTGGTGCTCCAGTAGGAGCGCAAGTCCTCAAATGTTGCGAGCTGTCGACAGTCCACTTCATCGAATCGGGCGGTGTTGGTCTTCGCGCATTTTTCGGCGAGCGCTTGGTTGTCACCAACTGGCGTGATTCCCGCGCCGCTAGGATCGTTGTTGAGGTTGATGCCGCTTTTGAGGCCGATGACCACCACCACGATGGTCAGGATGATTCCAACGATGCCGCCACCTAGCAGTCCTCGATTGGGGATGGGTGGACCTTTGCCACCAGTGTTTCCAGTGGCGCCGCCGAGCCAGCCGGATTTGCCGCGTACGTCGTCGACATGGGAGGTGTCCAGGTCTGCGTTTGGATCGAATGTCATGCCGGTTTTACCTCCGAGTCAACGTCAGAGTAACCGGACAATGCGGCTTTAAATAGTGAAAATCGTGCGTGAAATGCGTGGAAAAGGCTTGTTTGGTGCGAGCTCCACCACATGGGTCACTGTCGACAGCCAACCGGGCGGCCTTGCACGCTACCCTGGAATTCTTGTGATTACTTCCACTGGGCTTGAGCTACGCGCCGGATCGCGCATTTTGCTCGCTGACCTAAACCTCCGGATCCAACCCGGCGACCGCATTGGTCTCGTCGGCCGCAACGGCGCTGGCAAAACCACGACGTTGAAGGCTCTCGCCGGCGAAACCCAGCCCTACGGTGGCCAGGTGCAGCGCACCAGCCCGTACGGATACCTCCCCCAAGACCCTCGCACTGGCGATCTAGAAACCCTGGCCCTAGACCGGGTGCTCTCCGCGCGTGGACTCGACGAAATTCGCCACGAAATGGCGAAACTCGAAGTCGCGATGGCCGAGACCGCCGACGATAAAACACGTGATCGGCTCGTCCGCAAATATGGCCGGATGGAAGAACAGTTCGCACTGCTCGGGGGCTATGCGGCCGAGAGCGAAGCCTCGAGAATTTGCGCTAATCTGGGCCTGCCAGATCGAATCTTGGCCCAGGAAATCGGCACACTCTCCGGCGGTCAACGCCGACGCGTGGAGCTCGCGCGTATCTTGTTCGCGGCAAGTCGCTCCGATGAAACAGTGCTGCTGCTTGACGAACCAACGAACCACCTTGACGCTGACTCGATCGTGTGGCTCCGCGACTATCTCCGGTCACATCGGGGCGGGCTCGTGGTGATCTCACACGACGCCGTGCTGTTGGAAGCCGTGGTTAACAAGGTGTGGTACTTGGATGCCAACCGGGCTGAACTCGACTCGTACAACATGGGCTGGAAAACCTACCTCGCACAGCGGGAAACCGACGAGCGGCGGCGTAAACGTGAACGCGCGAACGCTGAGAAGAAGGCTGCCACTCTCAAAACTCAAGCCGACAAAATGCGGGCCAAGGCCAGCAAAGCCAAAGCGGCGCAAGACATGGATCGGCGGGCCGCGCGTCTGCTCGCTGGACTAGAAGCAGAACCTGCCTCTGACAAGGTCGCGAAACTGCGATTGCCCGATCCAGCGCCATGCGGCAAGACGCCACTGATGGCAACCGGGCTGTCGAAATCCTATGGTTCGCTAGAAATCTTCACCGATGTTGATTTGGCGGTCGACAAGGGCTCTCGCGTTGTCATTCTGGGCTTGAACGGAGCCGGAAAGACCACGCTGCTGCGTCTGATGGCCGGGGCAGATGAACCTGACACCGGCGAGATCATCGAAGGACACGGGCTGCGTCGTGCCTACTACGCGCAAGAACACGAAACGCTAGACCCAGACCGAAGTTTGCTGGAGATCATGCGATCTGCCGCACCGAGCAGTGCGGATACCGATCTTCGCAAAATTTTGGGTTCGTTCATGTTCAGCGGAGACACGGTTAACCAAAAAGCGGGCACTCTCTCCGGTGGGGAGAAGACCCGGTTGGCGCTTGCGGCGCTGGTGGTTTCCTCCGCTAATGTCTTGCTGCTCGACGAACCGACAAACAACCTTGACCCGGCATCACGTGATCAAGTGCTTGACGCGATTGACCGCTATCCAGGTGCGATCGTGTTGGTCACTCACGACCCCGGCGCGGTGGCCGCGCTTAGGCCCGAAAAGGTCATTCTTCTCCCCGACGGAGTTGAAGACTTGTGGAGTGATGACCTCGCTGACCTGGTTCAACTCGCTTAACTTGCGAAGGCGTGGGCTGGCTCACAGTCGTTCACAAGTGGATTGCAAGTAAGCGTCGTCAAGCTAGTTCTCATGTCAGCATTACTACATCGAATAGGCGCCTTCAGCGCCCGGCGGCCATGGCGGATGGTCGCCTTGTGGCTTATCGCTGTTGTTGGGATTGGCGGACTCGCGGCGGTGGCCGGCGGAGTTAACAACGACAACTTCGACGTGCCCAACTCCAATTCCAAAGTTGCCTCAGATTTGCTGAGTGAACACTTTCCCGCTTTTTCAGGGGCTGATGCGCGAGTAGTCGTCCATGACGCGGACAGGGAAATCACTGCTCAAGCGCTGGAGAAAGTCGGCGTTGAGCTCGGTGACGTGCACGGCGTAAGCACAGTGGCACCCCCGCAATTCAGCGAGGACAAGCACACCGCGCTTATCGCGGTTAACTACGACATTCCGGTGACCGATTTCAAAGGGACCGAAGGGCTTGACGCGCTTGAGGACGCTACGGCTTCTCTGCGCGATGCTGGGTATCAGGTTGAGTTCGGTGGTCAGGTTCCCGAAAACGTGGCGATGCCCTCCGGTCTGGCCGAGGCAATCGGCATCGGGGCGGCAGTGATCATCCTGCTGTTCGCCTTCGGTTCTTTACTGGCGGCCGGAATCCCGATCGCGATCGCAGTGGTTGGGCTAGCGACTGGGCTGTCTGGTGTGATGCTTTTGGCGGCGGTGACCGATGTTAGTACCTATTCGCCGACCTTGGGCATGATGGTGGGTCTTGGGGTGGGCATTGACTATGCCCTGTTCATCGTCACCCGGTTCCGGCAGGAACTTCTTGAAGGCCGCCAGGTGGATGTCGCCGTGGCCCGGTCGAATGCGACCGCCGGGCTTTCCGTGGTATTCGCCGGGTTCACGGTGTTGATCGCACTGGCTGGACTGCTTTTCACCGGCTTGCCCACCTTTACCACCATGGGCTTCGCCACTGGCATTGTTGTGCTGACGACCATGCTCAGCGCGGTGACCTTGCTCCCGGCCATCTTGCGATTGCTTGGCATGCGGCTTCTGCCCAAGAAACAGCGGGCGCGGCGCCAAGCGCCCTCGACGAGCCCCACTCGGGTGGAACGGTTTGCTCGACAGGTCACCTCGAAGCCGTGGCGTTGGGCGTTGGGTTCGCTGGCGATTCTGTTCGTGCTGATTATTCCGCTGTTCGATATGCGAACGTGGCCATCGGATGCCGGAAGTGAACCCACTAGCAACACTGTTCGGCAGGCGTACGACTTGTTGGAGGACGGTTTTGGGGCTGGAGCGAATGGCCCGCTGCTGGTCGCGGTAGATCTCGACAAAATTTCTGCGGAAGAGCTGCCTGCATTGGTCTCCCGCTTGGAAGATGTCGACGGTGTAGAAACCGCCTCCCCGGCACAACTGGCGCCTGAGCAAGGAGCGGCCGTCATTACTGTCACCCCAGAATATGGGCCGCAGGATGAGCGAATTCCGGATTTGGTGGAACGTGTGCGCGACGTCGCGCCACCCGGTTCAGGGGTGACGGGCTTGACTGCCGTCTATCACGATCTTTCGGAGGTGCTGGCGAAAAACCTGTGGAAAGTTATCGCCATTGTGGTGGGCAGCTCGCTGATCTTACTCATGATGATGTTCCGTTCGGTGGTCATTCCCATCAAGGCGGCACTGATGAATCTGCTCTCTATTGGTGCCGCATACGGTGTTGTCGTCGCGGTATTCCAGTGGGGCTGGGGCGCTAGCCTGTTGGGCTTGCCACACTCCGTGCCCGTCTCGAGTTTCTTGCCCGTGCTCATGTTCGCGCTGCTATTCGGTTTGAGCATGGACTACGAAGTATTCCTGCTCGCCCGAATCCGAGAACGGTGGCTTGCCACGGGTGACGCCCGCGAAGCTGTTACCGCCGGGTTGTCCACTACAGCCCGCGTGATCAGCAGTGCCGCACTGATCATGGTCACTGTGTTTATCGGTTTCGCCCTTGACCCGGTAGTCGTCATCAAGATGATGGGCGTGGGCCTTGCAACCGCGGTAGCTGTGGACGCCACCATCGTTCGGCTCATTCTGGTGCCGGCGGTAATGGAGCTACTGGGGGAAAAGAACTGGTGGTTGCCCGCATGGCTGGATCGCATCCTGCCAAATCTGGATCCGCACCCAGAGGAGCCTCCCGCGCCCCAAGAGGCCGAGAAGGAGCTCGTCACCACGGCTTAGGAGAAAAGCCATTATGAGGACTCGCCCCGCCTGATATGGCGCGGGCGAGTCCTCACCGTATTGTTGTGTCATGGTGCGGGTTCAGGTTTTGGGGACGTTCACCGCCAGGAACGAGCTGGGCCAGCTTGACTTGGGCGGTCCTCGCCAACGTGCTGTTTTAGGCAGGCTGGTGGCCGCGCGGCGACAATTGGTGTCCGTTGATCGGCTCATTGACGATATTTGGGGCCCAGCGCCGCCAATGGGTGCGCAAGCCACGCTGCAGTCAAGCGTCTCGCGATTGAGACGCGCTTTGGAGCCACATCGCGCACCGCGCACCCCCGCCGCTTTGCTGGCCACCACACCCCCTGGCTACACATTGCGTCTGGACGAAGACCAGGTTGATGCTTGGCGTTTCGAGGCAGTGGTGAAAAGGGCACAGGCGCAGCCCGATCAGTCGGTGGTTGTTGACGAGCTCACCACCGCTTTGTCGTGGTGGCACGGTTCAGCATTTGCCGAGTTCTCTGATCAGCTGTGGACCCAGAACGAAACGATGCGACTCGGGGAGATTCGCGCTACGGCGGTTGAGCTGCGCGCCGGGGCGTTGATTGAGCTAGGCTCGGTCGAATATGCGATCCCCGAGTTGGAAAGTCATGCCGCGGCCTATCCGTTGCGCGAAACGCCGGTACGACTGTTGGTGAAGGCGCTGTACCTTAACGGCCGCACCGAAGATGCTTTGTCCGTGATTCGCCGGCATCGTGGCCGGCTGCGTTCAGAACTGGGCATGGAACCGGCTGCCGAACTTGGGCAGCTCGAACGCGATATTTTGCGCCGTCTTCCGCCCGACAGGTCGGGCCAACATGCGGGGTCGATTCCGACGATCCGAATTTCGGCTCGTTCAATAAACCTTCGCCCGGTCGCTCTTGCTGGCCGCACAGCCGAACTGGCCACTTTGGAAAAAATCGCGGAAACAGCGTTGCGCACCGGGCAACCTCAGGTGGTGCTGGTGACCGGTGAGGCTGGGGCCGGAAAATCGGAGCTCGTGCGGCAAAGTCTGCTCACTCTCGCCGACGGCGAGTGGGCGGTCGCGTGGGGGAGCTGCTCCCGAAATCACGACAAACCAGCGGGGCACCCGGTATCGGAGATTGTGAAGGCCTTGAGTTCGGTACTGCCTCCACCGGCAGAGCTCGCGCCTTTGATGGATAGAGGCGAATTTGTGGCGCCCAGCGGCGCGCAGGCTGTGGTAGGCAGATTTCAATTTCATCAGGCGATCGGAAATTTCATTAGCCAAGTCGCAGCTCGCACGCCTTTCGCCGCGGTGCTTGATGATCTGCATTGGGCGGACCAGGAAACTTTGTATGCGTTGATGCAGGTGGGGCAATGCACTGGTCCCGCGCTGTTGATATTGACTTATCGGGAACAAGAAGTCGATGAGCAGGTACGCGCGGTACTTGCTGAGCTCGCGCGTTCGGGGCCGCATCGTATTGCGCTCACTGGATTGGCGACAGATTCCGTGCGCGAATTGGCGGGTGAAGTTTTGGGACAGCCACCCTCCTCAGATATCGCGGAGCAGTTGACGCTAAGAACGGGTGGCAATCCGTTTTTCGTCAGAGAGCTAGCTCGATTGATCTCGACCCATGGGGAAAGCGCCTTGGGCTTGGTGCCCGCCGGTGTGATCGAGGTAGTTCGTGAGCGCGTGGGTCGGCGTGGTCCTTCCTTGGCTGCGTTGTTGGGTTGCGCCGCGTTGATTGGCATGGAAATGCAACTGGCCCTGTTGGAGGAGGTGGCCGAACTTTCCGATTTTCCAGCTGTGGTCGCCGAGGCTGTTTCCGCCGGGTTTTTGCAGGATGCTGGGGCAGGCCGGATCCGATTCTCTCATGTGCTTGTGCGTGATTCCCTCGATTCGGAATTCACGCCAGTTCAGCGCCGGGATATGCACGCCCGGATAGCGAAAGCGTTGACAGCCCAAGCGTCGATCGACGCGGGAGCTTTGGCACACCACTATCTGTCCGCGGGCATGCCCGAACCAGCCCAGCGTTATGCCCACATGGCTGCCGAGCAGGCACAGAGTCGATACGCGCATCGTGATGCGGCGCGATGGCTACGAGTGGCCTTGGATGCGTTTGATCGTCACGCCGGTGATGATGTTTTGCGCGCGCGTGAGCGGCTCGAACTGGTGTTGGAGCTCGTTCGAGCAATGTCGTTCGCTGGGGAAATTATGCAAGCGCGCGAGTTTAGGGAAGAGGCGGTGCGGGCTGCGACCAGGCTGGGTGATCCCGAGTTGACCGCGAGAATTATTACGTCATTCGATATCCCTACTTTGTGGACGATGCAGGAATATGGCGATTTCTCAGATTATCTCTTCGGTGTTATTGACCAAACACTTCCATTGTTGGACGACGAAACGCTGCGATGTCGTTTGCTGATCACATTGGCCTTCGAGTCAGTTGATGGCGGGCCAAGAGATCGGGCCATGCAAGCTATGGCTGAGGCTCTACGTTTGGCTCGCTCATTGAATAACCCGGAAGTGTTGGCGCTCGCTCTGAACGCTGAGTTTTTCCAGAGTCCGCGCAATGGCGGAGATACTTCTCTACTTCGGATAGGGAATGAGCTTTTGGGGATAGGTCGGGGCCATGGCTTAATAGTGACCGAGGTCCTCGGCGAGTTTATTTTGGCTGAGCATTGGTTTGGCCTTGATGAGGTGGACAAGGCGCTGTGGCATGCCGGAAATGCAAAGACCCTGGCTGAACGTTATGAACTGCCAATGTCGGTGGCCTGCGCTGGCTGGTTCGACGCGCTAGCTGCTGTTTTCCGTGGCGATTTTGAACAAGCAGAGGGTTTGTATCATTCCAACGCGACGCCTTTGGCCCGAGCTGGAATGCGTGATACAGCCTTTGGTATCGCGATGTTGGGCGTCTACACATTGCGGATTTTTCAGGGTCGGTTGGGTGAATTGGAAGATGAAGCGGCTCGGCTATATGCGAGATGGCCAGTGCAAGCGGCTGACCCTTATGCATTGATATTGGCCGAACTCGGGCGTTTGGATGAGGCTCGGGAAATCGCCGCGCACGCTGACCGGGACCCGCGTAGTGATTACTTTTACGATATTTTATTGGCATTTCGCGGGCTTGTCGGCCTGCGGTTGCATGACGAGCTCCGGGTGAAGGATGCATATCGCGCCCTTTTGCCTCTAGCCGGTCGTACCATTGGCTCTGCCACAGGAGCGGTGACTATGGGGCCAGCCGATCAACTAC
>JABFVL010000046.1 GCA_013362805.1 Mycobacteriales bacterium
CGCTATTCGCGTTGCGCAGACACGCATGCTCGCCAATTCAGCGGTTTCAGTTCTTGCATGGGCGTAAACAGGATGATAAGGGTAGCCAACCGAGCTATAAATATATAGGTGATTAATTCTCTAAATATCTATTAATGCACGCTGCACGAATATTATGGGCCAATGGTGATTTCTGCTGGCGAGGGCGACCTAACAGGAGGTCCCCAAAACGAACGGTCTCCAGCGGAGATAGGCGAGTGGCTGATCGCCGGAGGAATACGGATAGCAACTGTCCTCATCGACGCGGCCGGCCATATCGTCAATTGGAGCCCAGCCGCCGAAGATCTCACCGGCTATGCCAGCGCCGATGTGGTTGGCCGAGATATCGGCGTCATCACCTCCACCAGCACGGCGCTGTCCGGCGACGAGTTCCTCCAGCGTGTTCGGGGCCAAAAAGCTGGAGTAGGCCAACTCCACGGCGCCGATGGTCGTGCCCGATCCACCGAATGGCGCACCCAACCCATGGCACTTCCCGACGGCGGACAGGCGACCCTCGTGCTGGGTTTCGACAGTGAAGAATTGCGCACCATGGGCGCGAATTTGGCACTTCTCGACTCGTTCTTCCACCAAGCACCCGTAGGCTTCGTCATATTCGACACCGACTTGCGCTACGTTGCGCTCAACGACGCACTTGCTCGGGTCAACCATCGATCAGTCGACGATCACCTCGGCCGACATATTCGCGAAGTGATCGATGCCGCGGAAATCGACGACTTCGAGCGGCTACTCAAAAAAACTTTGGAAACCGGCGAACCAGTACAAGGACTCCGATTGCCAGGAATCCCCACCAGCTCCCCAGACACGGGCCAAGTCTGGCAGCTTTCCTGGTACCGGATTGACAGCTATCGGGGAACCCCACTGGGTTTGTGCGGAATGCTATTTGACGTCACCCATACCGAATTCGCAATGTTGGACGCGGCCAAGAGCCGAGCTCGCCTCAACCTGCTCAGCCAAGCCAGTGCCCGAATGGGGTCCTCGCTCGATCTGCACGACACCGCCGCCGCCCTGACCGCGCTAGTGACCCAAGATTTCTGTGAACTAGCAAGCGTTGATGTTCTGCCGCCCGTCGGCACCGGAGAACGATTGGTTCTACCCAAGAACGGCTCGTCCTCGCCAGTAGAGAATCTTGCCGCGAGTAGCCATCTCAACGAACAGAAAACCACGGCTCTGCTAGAGCTTCTGCGAACACCACGCGCCAACGACGACGACAACTTTCGAGATATTCTTTTCGGGGACCAGCCGCTACTCCTGCACGATCTCGCCGATAAGGCGGCCCAGGAACAATTCGTTCGTGCCCAAGACGCACTTTCGTTGGGCGTCAACTCAATGATTATCGCCCCGCTGCGCGCCCGCAACACCGTCCTAGGCATGGCGACCTTCCTCAGGATGACGCCGCGCAAGCCATTCGACAACGACGACCTTCAATTTGTAAATGACCTGGCCAACCGAGCCGCGCTCGCGATCGACAACGCCCGGCTGTATTTGCACCAAAGATCCGCCGCATTGGCTTTGCAAAGAGCACTTGTTCCGCAGTACTTGCCGGAACTCTCCGAGATGGACGTGGCATTTCGCTACCGGCCATCAAGTGAAACCTCAGAAGTTGGCGGCGACTGGTTCGACGTCATTAGCCTGCCTGGGCGCCGGGTAGGCATCGTCGTCGGCGATGTGATGGGACATGACATCAATGCCGCCGCCACGATGGGCCGCTACCGGGCCACTGTGCAGAGCCTCGCGGCGGTGGGCTTGGAGCCTGGACTGCTTCTGACCAGATTGAGCGGATTGGCAAAAAACTTCGGCGATGACTCGCTCGCTACCTGCGTATATGTGCTTTACGATCCGCAAAATCACCGTTGCTCGGTCGCTTCCGCCGGGCATCCACCGCCATTGTTCATCGATGCCGACGGCAACGCCGCAACCTTGCGTCTCGATAGCGGGCCACCACTTGGTGCGGGGATCACAGCCGAGTATCACAGCACTAGCGTGGATACACCGGTTGGCAGCAGCATGCTGTTGTATTCCGATGGCGTTGTTGAATCGCGCCTTACCTCTGTTGAACAGGGGATAGCGCGGTTGCTAAGCCAAGCGCAAGGAAGCGGCACCGTCGAAGAAATCTGCGATCGGATTCTCGCGAATCTGCCTATCGATGGGGAGGACGACGTTACCGTCCTGCTGTCTCGTTTCCAGGGTTTGCGGCGATAATCCCGGCAAATATCACCGGTTTTTACCCGAGCCGCATTCGCTGAAGAGCGCTAGCCGGCGGGGAGTAGCGTCGCATGAGCCGCGACTACTTTCCAGTTACTCTCCGTGTCCTGGATCCACGTGCGGGTGTATCGCATGCGAGCCGCGAACGGCTCTCCACCAATCGTGCCTTCCAGCGTGCCCATGAACCACGTGATGCCCGTGGATCCAATAGCCAGCGCACGAAGCTCCGATTCCTCAACCCGGCTCAAAGTCTGGTAGCCGCTACGGTGCGCGGCGAGATCATCTTCTTTGGAGTACATACTGCCATCTGGTCCGGTGAAGACCAGATTGTCGTCAAGCATTTCAGACAATACTTGCACGTCAGAGGCGAGCTGTGCTTGCTGTAGCCGACGCTCGGCCGAGCGGAGGCCTTCTACCTGGTCATTGTCCGTCATGGGCCGAGTATAGAACCATTTACTGCGGCAATCGTCTCGGACTACCCCGCGGCGACCCACTATCCACAAGTGACAGTTGGCGGTGTGGCGTGCGAGCTCTGGCATTCAGCTGAGAGTTAGTCTGCTCGAAAAACGCAAGGATGTGACTACAGTGAGTGAACACGTCCGAGTATCCGAACGGCTCATGCTGCCCTGGGACCCGGACGTCCCAATCGCCGGGCTCGCCCTGCGGCGCGATGAATATCCCGTACACATGTGCCAGGACGAAGCGAGCACGGTAGCGCGGCTCGGCGCGGAAATCGACGGCCGACGCGTCGCTTTGATCACCGACAACCAGGTAGCGACGCTACACGCACGACGGCTCGCGGATCATTTGACCGAACTCGGACTCGAGGTTTCCATGACCTCCTTCCCCGCGGGGGAAGCGAATAAAAGCCTAGATACGGCAGTTGAATTGTTGAACTGGCTAGCGGCGACCAAGTTGGCCCGACGAGACGTGGTGCTCGCAGTCGGAGGTGGCGTGGTCATCGACACAGTCGGCTGGGTGGCGAGCGTCTATATGCGAGGCGTGCCCTATATCAACGTACCCACCACACTGCTCGCGCACGTCGACGCGGCCTTGGGCGGCAAAGTAGCCGTCGACCACCCTAGTGCCAAAAACCTTATCGGCGCGTTCTACCAGCCAAAAGCTGTGATCTCTAACGTTGGCTACCTCAGCACCTTGTGCACCCGAGAACTGAGGGCCGGACTAGCCGAAGCGATTAAAAAAGGAGTCATAGCCTCACCAGAGCTATTCGAGCTCATTGAACAAGAACACACCAATATCTTGGCCGCCGATCCGAAAGTGCTAGCCCAACTGGTCCGCGGATCCAGTGCTATCAAATGCCATCTGATCGCCAAAGACCCATATGAGCAAGACTTGCGACGGCCACTGAACTTCGGGCACACCATCGGGCATGCGGTAGAAACAGTCAGCGGCTACGGCCCAATACATCATGGTGAGGCCGTCGCCTTCGGAATGGCCTGCGCCTCCCGGATCGCCGAACGACGTGATGTGCTCACCCCGGCGTTGCTGCGGCGAATCGTCGGGCTACTCCAAGAATGCGGCCTGCCCACCACGCTCACTGAGCTACCAGTGTCGTTGAATCCACGGGAAGTTGTGGCGGCACTGGGCCAAATTCGCAAGATCCGAGATGGCCACCTTCGGTTCGTGCTCCCGGTCGCGCTCGGCGAAACAATCATCGCCAACGACATCACCGACGAAGAAATCCACCTCGCCCTAAGCTCACCGGAGCGGTTGGATGGTTGACCTGGACATCTTTGTAGTGGGCGGGGTTGGCGTAGACACCATCGTGCGAGTGCCTACCCTGCCGCTGCCGGCCCAGGACACCATCAAAGTTCCGCCCATCCGGCAATATGTCGCGCACACCGGCAACGGGGTGGCGATGGGCTGCCACAACTTGGGCCTGCGCACGCATCTCGTAGACGTCATCGGCGATGACCCCGAAGGCGCACTAGTGCTCGCACACTACGCCCAAGCGGAGTTGCCCTTCGACTATCAGAAACATCCAAGCGGGACTAGGCGCAGCGTCAACCTCGTGGACCCGCGAGGCACCCGCCTCTCCCTCTACGATGGACGCCACCCGCCCGACCTCAGCGTCAACCCTCGGCTATATCGCGAGCCGCTCGGCCGCACACGCCACGCGCATATTTCGCTCATCGATTGGGGCAGACACGTCCTCGCAGAAGCAACCGAGGCTGGGATCACCACTTCGACGGACCTACACAGCTGGAATGGCAAGGACGAGTACCGCCAAGACTTCGCCTACGGCGCCGACCTTGTCTTTGTCTCTACCAGCGCATTGGGCCACCGAATCGAGGAAACCACCGAGAACATCCTGACTCGAGGCCGTGCCCGAGCCGTTGTCGCACTCGCTGGCGGCGATGGGAGTTACCTCAAGTTGCCCGACCGGCCACTGCGACACATACCCGCGATCGCGCTACCACCAGAACAGGTAGTGGATACCAACGGCGCGGGCGACAGCTACGTGGCCGGATTTTTGTACGCTCGCCTGTCCGGAAAAGACTGGGAGTCGTGTGCTCAAGCCGGGACTTTGGCTGGCGCGCATGCCGTACGCGCGGCGGGTACACACACCTCATTCATCACAGCTGAGGAACTCGACCGTGTTCTCGCCTGACTTGGTCATCCGTCAGACCGGTTCGATCGGTCGTCACATGCTCGTTGAGCAGCACGATCCCATCCCGTACGGTCACCCCAGCGGCTACCGTGGCACCAGGCAAAACGATCGAGCGCACAATCTTGGCCCCCGGCTCAATATTGCAACCAGGGTGCACCACGCTGTCCTCGGCAACCGCGCCTGTTGGCACCTCCGTTCCTAGCAGGCTCCCGGCCACATAGCGCGGCGTGGAATCAGCCAGGGTGCTTGGCAAGGCGCGCGGGTCGATGGGGTGCGGCTGAGTCAACAGCTTGAGCTGCTCACGGTGATAACGCTCGACGGTTCCGATGTCCGCCCAATACCCCTGGACGGGATACGCCAACACTGGGCGACCTTCGGCAATCATCTCCGGAAGCACGTCCCGACTGATGTCGTGCTGCCAGCCATCGACACCTCGGCTGACCAACTGAGCGAGCACCTCTTGCAGGGCATCGATACGAAACAGGCAGAACGCTGTGAAAACCAGGTCGGAAGTGGGGTGCGCTGGCTTCTCAATCAGCGCACGAACACGCAGGTCAGCGTCAACATCGACCATGCCGAACAACCTGACGTACCGCAGCTCGATGCGACGCACACCGATGGTGCAGTGCGCGCCCGAAGCGCGATGTGCGGCCACCATCGGCCCGTAGTCGAAGCGATAGACGTGGTCAGCATGCAGCACGAGCAGGTCGGTAGCAACGGGGGCGAACAAATATTCGGCGTTGGCCAGCAGCGCGTCGGCCGTGCCACGTTCGGCGGGACGTGCGGGAAGTACCTGCCCAGACTCCAACCCGCCTTGTGCTCGCAAAAGCTGATCATGGGGTCCGAAGTGAAGTCGCGTGCCCGTCTGCGTTCCCCAGTGCTTCAGCAAATGATGTACCAGGTCAGACTCGCGATGCAGGGACAGCAGCACCAGCTCGGGAACTCCCGAGTCGACGGTGTTCGCCACACTAAAATCGACCAACCTGCACGATGCGGCATAGGGGACGAGCGGCTTACAGCTCCGCGCCGTCAACGGGCCCATCCGCTCCCCGAGCCCACCGGCCAGCAGCGCGCCGCGCACTCCATTGAGCGTCACCAGGTCCTCCCGGCGGCCTGGGCAACGGGTAGCAGCTGACGCAATAGCGCCAACGAGTTCACCACTCCTTGCTCGGTCGGCAAAAGGGAGTCCTCGTGCTCGATATAGATCACTCCCCGGTAGTTCTCATCTATTAGTGCCGCTATCAGTGCTGGCCAGGACATTTCGCCGCAGCCCAACGCCCGAAATCGGATCGCGGGACCGGGACCATACCGGGACCAGCCCGGTCCCCGCGGATCTTCTGGCGTTTTCCACCGCTGAAGGTCTTTGGCGTGCACGACAGCGAGGCGCTCACCCCAGCCCCGGACCGCTGCCACCGGATCATGACCCACCGCGGCGAGGTTTGCCGGATCGACACACAGCTTCACCTCCCCGGCGGCGGCGAGCAGCGCTCTGGCGCTGGCCGGGTCGTAAACGACCTGTTTGGGGTGAGGTTCCACTACCACCTGGACGCCCAGCTTCTTGGCAAGTGCCAGCACTGGTTCCGCCTCCGCTATCCAAGTGTCGATGTTGTCCTGCCAGCTCACCTGGCTACCCCACCAGGACAACCAGCGCCCAAGGTCTGGCACGCCTAGCATCAACCGGACTTGCGGAGCGCCGATCCCAGCCGCGAGCTGAACGGTTCCGAGCGCGGCACGCAGCCCATAGTCCCGCTTCTGTGCGGCGGAGCCAGCAAATATGGGATCGGTATGTGGGCCGTGCGGGCCAAGCAATAGTTGCGCATCGCGGCTGTTGCTGACGCAACCAATGTGGACTTGGGCGGCGGCCAAGGCCGCCCGCAATTCTTGATGGTGTGCGGGATCCTCGAGCCGGTTGGGATCAACCAGTTTGAGAGTGCTGTCCGTGGGCAGGTCCACCACATCCACGCCATTTCGGGCAGCTGTGCGCAATGCGGCGTCAAGCCCGGCTGGGGCAAGCGCGGCCAGGCAGAGCCCTATCTGCATAGGTTCGGACATCATGTTGCGGTTCCTTCCATGGATCGGTGCCATGCCCATCGGTCCGCCAGTACCGCTGGCAGTTCGCGTGGGTGCTCGCGTAGCGCGGCTAGCACGGTTTTTGGAGGGTCGTCGATGATGCTGGGCGGGTTGTCGGCGCCCAGTTCCCGCACGATCTTGTCGGCTAGGGCTTCGGCGAACTCGGGGCAACCTCGGAAAACGCCACCATTGAGGGTGGCCGACCACTGTGTAGTGAGATTGGCGGCGTCCCTGGCGGCGCGTACCCCGTCGAGCAGATCGGTGATCGCGACGGCCACGATTTCGCTGGCCACCGCATCGCCTGTCAGCCAGCAGCGGCACACGGCGCCGGCAAGTGCGGCGACCGCGGCTTTGGGGAATGGTTCGGCGGCGAGTCGGCGGGCGAGCTCACGCACCGTGCAGTGAGTGTTCTCGGCGAGTGTCAGCTCAAGGGCGGTCGCGGGGCCGCGTCCATCGGAGGCGCGCACTGCGGCTCGTAGGCCGGCGAGCCCGAGGGCGAATGCGCTGCCTTCATCGCTGCCGAGGTATTCGCAGCCGCCGACGGAGATGGGTGGGCTGACTCCGTCGCTGGCCAAAAATCCAGATCCGGTGCCGCAGACTACTGCGACGCCTCGGTTGCGGAGTGGAGCGGCGAGCAGGAGGGGCAGCACGTCTCCGGAGATCACCAGTGTGCCGGCGAGCCCAGAGATTTCGGCGATGTGGGTCAGCCTGTCGACCTCACGGTGTGGCGCATCCCCACCTACGGTGGCGGTGGCTAGCCAGCCTGTTGTCGGCCCCAGTTGCGCAATGGCGCGCAGCAACTCCGATAGGCGGCGATCGGCTTCTAATGTTCCGACTGACGCCGCATTCACTGATTCGTGCTTCCACTTTGTTCCGTCATCGAGCAGCACTGTGGTGCTGCTGCCTCCCGCATCTATCGCCCAATGTCGCATCAGGAATCACCTCTATCGTTACTCAATGTTGCAGAATGATTACGCTACCGACCTGGGTGGCAAGCTGACGTGGACGACGCGCGATCTGGTTCACAACTGATGAACGGAGTCTGGGTGCGAGGGACGATCATCGGCCGGGGCGGCGGCGTTCTCGGACTGCTGGCCGTAGCCCTGAGCTGGGGCGTGTTCTGGGGCGGCTGGGCGGCACTCATTCCTGACCTCAAAGCGAACCTCGAACTGACCAACCGACAGCTAGGGCTGGCGCTCTTCGCCGCCCCCATCGCGGCAATACCGGCCATGCTGCTCACCGGACGGCTGGCGAAACACCTCGCCCAGCGCACCCTTCCAGCGGTGACCGGAATATTCGCGCTCAGCGTTCTACTTGTTGGCTTGGCTTCCTCTCGATGGGCGTTTGCGGCGACCCTTCTGCTGCTAGGAGCTGCCAGCGGCGCCATCGAAGTAGGTCTGAACGCGACAATCGCGGCACGAGAAGCCCGAGACAGTGAGCGCCTATTCAACAAAGTGCAAGCGGCGACCCCGCTGGCAATGGTCGTCTCGGCACCGGCCGCGGGCCTAGCCCGAGATCTAGGGGCCTCCTCGTTGGTGGTGCTCACCGCGATCGCCGCGCTGATTATGGTCAGCGCGGTACTCGCGATCGACCCCACCCCGTGGGATCCGCAGCGCCCACCACCCCCAAAGGCCAATACGCAAAGCCAGCTCCTGGGCCTGCTCATGCTCGTGGGAGCAGTGGGCGCGAGTGTTCTGTTGATGGAGAACGCGGTGGAGCAATGGGGCGCGATCCATCTGGAACAAGAGTTTGATGTGGACCCGCTTGTGGCCAGCTTCGGCCCGGCCTCATACATGGCCGGACTGGCCGTGGGAAGAATTCTCGCCCAATGGCAAGGGGCACGAGTGCCAGAACACACACTCGTGCTGGTCAGCGGGCTGCTCGGGGGAATTGGGCTCGCGATGGGTGCAGCGGCTTGGGGCCTGGAATGGACTCTGGCCGGTTTCGCGCTCGCGGGCATCGGCTTGGCACCAGTGCTACCGACACTACTGAGCGCGGTCGGTCGCACGGTTGATTCGCAACAGCGCTCAAAGGCGGTGTCAGTGGTAACCACAGTCTCCTACGCGGGTTTCCTGCTCAGCCCGCCTCTCGTTGGCCTGCTCGCTGGAAGTTTCGACCTATCGGCGGCGCTTGGGATCATGGCGCTTTTTGGAGTGCTAGTCGCGGCTGGCGGCAAAGTTCTGGGCCTACTTCCAAAGGCTCGGATATGACCGGCCAACGCGTGCTCATCATCGGCGCTGGATACATCGCGAGTCACATTGCACGCCGACTTGCCACGCTCGGCCACACAATCGTCCTCAGTTCGCGACACGAATCCACACCTGCGGGCGAACAACTCGGTTGGCTTCCGGTCGACGTGCGAGAACGACAATCGGTGCACTCTCTCATCAGGGCCGCCTGCCCGGACACAGTCATCACGGTGCACGGCCCGTCCGACATCACCTGGTGCGAGGCCAACCCAGAACAGGCCACCGCAGCGCACCAGCGCGGTGCCAGCTACTTGGCCGAAGCATTCGAAAATGGCCGAATCATCGCGATCTCCACTGACAATGTTTTTCCCGGCCACGCGGAAAGCTGCGGCGAATCCGCGCCAACCGCACCCGCCAACACCTACGGTCGAGCCAAACTCGCGGCTGAGAACATCCTGTTGGCCACCCATAACGCCCTCGCGCTGCGGGTAAGTCTCGTCTATGGGTGGGACAGCTCAGGATTGCGGCCAAACTTTTTCACTACCTGCGCGCAGCAACTGCGCGCGGCCCGGCCCGTGGTGGTGCCCGCCGACTGTTGGAACACGCCAGTCTTGGCGGACGACGTAGCCGAATGGACCGCCGCCTTGCTGGACTCCGCGCACACGGGCGTCATACACCTTGGCGGCCCACGACGGCTGACCCGACTCGCTTGGGCCACACACATCGCTCAGACCTATGGGGTCGACCCCGACCTCGTCAGCGCCGCGCCACAAGAAAGCACCGGCTATGCGTGCCGCCCACGCAATGCGTGCCTGCACAGCGAGCGCGCGGCGGGCATTCCCGAACTAGCGGTGCTAGCCCCAATGGACGTTTTGGAAGCCAGCACCAAGCTCATCCTTACCGGAGAGGACTACCTATGACCGATCGCCGATTCTTCCTTGCCAGTAAAAGAGCCGCTGTCAGCTACGCACCGAACCCACAGAGCGGGGAACTTCAACCCTGGCTTGCTCCCGGCGGAACCGGCAATGTCGTGGCCGAGCAGGCTGGGGTACTTGATGTGTCCTGGATCGCCAGTGCCGACACCGACGAGGATCACCGGGCCGCTCAAGAAAACCCAGCGGGCATCACTCTTCGTCTTAGATCCGGCCGCGACATACGCATCCAGCTGCTTCGACACGACCGACAAACCTTCGATGTCGTGCAAAATTTCCTGACCGCACAGCTGCTATGGGCGGCTAACAATCACGGCTGGGATACCTGGACCACCCCGACTTTTGATGCTGACACCTATCGCGCCATGGAACGCTACGCCGAATTCACCAATGACTTCGCCGATGCTTTGCTAAAAAATTCCGCTGACACGAAAGATCCGACCTACCTGGTCCACGACTATCAACTCATCGGGGTCCCGGCCAAACTGCGCGTTCAACGGCCGGATGCGCCGATTCTGCTCTTTGTACACATACCGTGGCCCGCTGCCGACTATTGGCGAGTCTTGCCCAAGCCCATGCGCACTAGCCTCTTGGAGGGCATGCTCCCCGCCACCACCATTGGGTTCTTCGCCGAACGTTGGGTGCGCAACTTCCTGGAATGTGTGTCAGATCTGCTGCCCGACGCACAAGTCAACCGCGACTCAGGCATCGTCCGGTGGCGTGGTCACCACACCCACGTGCGCGCGATGCCGCTCGGCTATAGCCCGTTGGCGCTCGAACACCGCGCACCCCGCCTACCTGAGGACATTGAGCAGTGGGCGGGCAAACATCCACTTGTTGTCCACAGTGGCCGTACGGATCCGATGAAGAACGCCGAGCGCGCCGTGCAGGCCTTCGTCCTCGCGATGCGAACCGAGGAACGGTTGCGTGGCACCAGAATGCTGGTGCGGATGAACCCCAACCGGCTCTATGTGGAAGCTAACGCCCACTACCTGCGTCGGGTCGAGGCCGCGATAGCCGACGCTAACGCCCAGTTGAGCACTGAGGCGGTGCGTCTGCATTGCGACAACGAGGTGGAACACAGCATCGCCTGTTTTCAACGCGCTGACCTGCTGATCTTCAACTCGACGGTCGACGGCCAAAATTTGAGTACTTTCGAGGCTCCGTTGGTGAACGAGCGCGACGCCGAGGTCGTCTTGTCGGAAAGGTGCGGCGCCGCCGAAGTGCTCGGCAACGTTTGTCGCGTTGTCAACCCGTTCGACCTCGTTGAACAGGCCGAAGCGATTGTCGCGGGTCTCACCACCCCGGCCGCTGACCGCGCGGAAACCGCCAGACGGCGCCGCGAGGTCGCCGCACCATGGACGCTGGAGGCCTGGGTGCGAGCTCAGCTCGACGGGCTCGCCGCCGACCACCGGGCCCGCGATGAGTGAAGCAACGCACAGCGCGGATCCAAGCCGCTTGGCGCAATATCAGCTCGGTGATTCCATGTTGGTGCACGGCGAAGGTGTGCGCGCGTGGGACAGCACGGGACGCGAATATCTGGACTGTGTGTCAGGCACGTTCAATTTGCTGCTGGGGCACAACCACCCCGAGGTGATGGCAGCAGTGCGCGCGCAAACCGAGCAGTTGACCTTCGCCAGCTCCTCGTTCCAGACCGAAGCCACAAATCAGGTGATGCGCGAGTTGGTCAAGCTCAGCCCCGCGAATCTCACCCGGGTGAATTTGCGCAGCTCAGGTGGCTCTACCGCCAATGAGGGTGCGATCAAGATCGCGCAGTATTTCACGGGGCGAAGCGATGTCATCGTGCCGTTTCGGGGCCATGTTGGGCAGACGTTGGCCACCGCGAGTTTCAACGGATTCAACCGGATGCGCGCGCCTTTCCCGCATCAATTGCCCGGCGCTCTGCACGTGCCCGGGCCGTATTGTTTCCGCTGTTTCTACCGCCAGACTCCCGATGTCTGCCAGTTGCTCTGCGTGGAACGAATTGAGGACTTCATCGAGTACGCCGGTTCTGGCAGCGTCGCGTGCGTGATCATGGAGCCAATCAGTGGGGTGGGCGGCAACGTGGTTCCACCGCCCGGATATCTCCAAGAGCTGCGCGCTTTTTGCGATGCTCACGAAATCGTGCTGATCTTCGATGAAATTCAGACCGCTTTTGGCCGGACGGGTGAGATGTTCGCGGCTGATCACTTCCAAGTGCAACCGCACATCATGACCGTCGCGAAGGGATTGACCGGCAGCGGCTTGCCTCTAGCGGCCATCTTGACCGAGGAGCGAATGGCGAATTGGGAACGTACACTGCACGGCTTCACCTACGGCGGACACAACCTGTCCGCGGCGGCAGCCGTAAAAACGCTAGAAATCGTGCAGCGTGCTGGGTTCCTGGAAAATGTTCGAGCCAGCGGTAGCGTTCTTATCGACCGGCTGCGCGCCCTCGCGCGGGATTATCCAATCATCGGCGAAGTTCGTGGGCTTGGACTCATGCTGGGCATAGAACTGGTCAAGCCCGATGGTGGAAAAGCCGTTGAAGCCGCGAACACGTTTCAACGCGAGCTGCAACAACTGGGGGTGCTCACTCGGGTGTCTGAGCATGGTCTTGGCAACGTCATCGAGCTGCGCCCACCGCTCATTTTGACCCCAGAAGACGCACATGTGGTCGCGGATCGATTCGGTGAAGCATTGGGTGTCTTCGCATGAGGGTCACTTTGAGCGCCGACGGACCGCGCCTGAACCTGGCTCCAGCAACGCGGCCACCTGGTCAATATGCCGTTCGTGTGCGCGTCGAGCTGGCCGGGCTGTGCCGGTCGGACCTCAAAGAAGTACGCGGTGACCGACACGGAGTCGGCCAATTCGGGCATGAACTCGTCGGCGTCATCGAGGAGTCAACGTTCCCGGATTTGCCCCCGGGGCATCGGGTGACGCTCGATCCGAACGTGCCCGTGGAGCGCGGCACTGGCTTCGCGACGGACATGTGGGTAGCTGGGTCTGCCATCCACCTCGCGGCGGCACTGCCATCGCTTCCGCCACGGGTAGATGCCCGCAGACTGGTGTTTACCGAGCCGCTGGCCTGCGCCCAACATTGCCTCTCGGCAGTCTCCCGCCATCTCGGCTCGGACCTATCGGGCCGGCGCGTCGGTGTGCTCGGCGCGGGCATCGCCGGGGTTCTCATCGCGGTACTCGCCCGCACACTCAACGCCGTTGTAGTGCTAGGAAACCGCAGCGAGGACCGCGCATCCTTTGTACGCGCGAGCGGCATCCTTGACGCGCCGATCCGTTTGACGGAGTCTCTGCCCATCGACACCCTGGATGTCGCGGTGGTGGCAACAAGTTTTGTCCGAGCGGACATTTTGCGGCAGGCTTTGCGCGTCATCGCGCCGGGCGGGCTGGTGCTGCTTTACGGAGGCACAGCTCCCGGTGACCGGCTACCCGGGCTTGACTGCGATCTAGACGCGACACGTCGTAGCGAAACATCGGTGGCCACCATGTGGCGGGGCAAACCGGTTCGAGTGGGCGGCAGTTATGGCACGGTGCCAAGCGATTTCACGGCCGCGGTTCGGGCACTCACTCGACAGCCGACCCTGCGGGTTGAGCGCCTGATCACTCGAGAGGTCAGGCTCGCGAACCTGCCGAGCGTGCTCCAGCAGCAGAGCACGCGACGCGCCCTCGGCAAGACACTTGTGCACACATAATTCTCACAGCTTTCCATCCTTCTTCCGAAGCCAGCCAGTCCGGTAACGTTGGGCACCCAAGCAGCAAGAGTCTGTTTCGACCAAAGGGGATGAGCTTCATGCGCGGTGTTCTGGTGGAGACCGCTGGTCCGGCAGAATCTTTGCGGGTGCAAGACATTCCGGAACCATCACCTGGTGCGGGTGAGATCTCGATCAAGGTTTCCTACGCTGGCGTTGGTTTCGTCGACACTTTGTTCCGCGCGGGGGCTTTCGATCTGCCGATGCCCCTTATCCCGGGAATTGAGGTGACTGGCCATGTGCTCAAAGTGGGGGACGGGGTTGATCGATTCACTGTGGGCCAGCCCGTCGCCGCCACCCTTAATGATTTTGGTCGGGGCATGCGGGCAGGGGGTTATGCGGAAGTCGCGGTAGCGCACTCCAGTATGGCTGTGCCGGTTCCCGATGATGCTGACTTGGCCAAAATCACCGCCGGCCTGGTGAATGGCGCCACGGCGTGGATCGCGCTACACGACCTTGCGCGCCTTGGGGTTTCTGACGATGTGCTTGTGCTCGGAGCCAGTGGAGGTTTGGGAAGCATCACGGGCCGGCTTGCCGCACTGCATCCGGCGCGTCGAGTATTTGGCGTAACTGGAAGTCCTCATAAGAACCTTTTTGGGTCATCGGCATGGACTGAGATAATTCGGGGTTCCGAACTCGAAAGTGTCCTGGATGACCTGACTGACGGGCGTGGCGTGGATATTGTCATCGACCCAGTGGGCGATGAGCTGCGCTCTCAGGCCTTTGAGCGCTTGGCACCATTCGGCCGGCATGTCGTGTTGGGGGACGCCAGCGGCAATGACCGAAGCTTTTCAGCCGATTCGGCTTGGTTGAATACCCGCCAAGTGATCGGTTTCAACATGGGCGGCACGGCGCATCTGATTCCCGATCGGGTTCAAAACGCTCTGTCCGCGGTGGTGGGGCTTATCCATCGCGGTGTGCTTCAGGAGGTGGAGCCAGCCGTCTTGCCGTTGGAGCAAGCGGCGCAAGTACATCAAACCTTGGAAAATCGAACCGCCCCAGCGAAAACAGTTCTTTCGATTGTGTGAGCATGAAGGCCTCGTATCGACGCGCAGCGCACCTACCGAGTGTCAGCGATGATCGCATCGAGCTGCTGAATCAGTCGCGCGCTTTCACGTTTCATGATGTCAGGTTCCCGGAGCGCATTGGCCAGCACTGACATTCCTTGGTACGCGCCCACGAGTGCGATCGCCTTGTCTTGGGGTTTAGGCACGCCGAGCTCTTGGAACTGTGCGGCGACCCAGTCCAGCAGGGCACGAATCACGTTGCCCACTTCGGCATCTAGGCCAGCTTCGGCTCTTTTGTCGAGCTCGGCGGCGAGCGTGCCGGTGGGGCACCCGTACCGAGCTGCGGTTTCCCCTTGGGCACCCCATTGGTTGATGAGAGCTTTCAATCGCTCGCGAGGATCGGGCAGTTCGTTGAGGTGGCCGGTGAGTAGTTCCAGTTGTCTGGCTTGTTCGCTGACTGCCGCCGCGACGAGGTCGTCTTTAGTTTTGAAGTAGTAGTACACGTTGCCCACGGGCACATCGGCTGCTTGTGCGATGTCGCTGATTGTGGTTCGTTCCACGCCTTGCTGGTGGACTATCCGGGCAGCGGCCTCGGTGAGTCGTGCCCGTTTTGTGGGCCGTGGAACGTTCTTTTCAACCAAGTTAGTCACCTGACTAACTATACAAGGATCATTCTGTTATGGTTTTAGTTAGTCAACTAACTAAGGGGTTATCATGATCGTAGTTACCGGCGCGACTGGAAACGTCGGCCGCGCATTAGTTGGTCACCTGCTTGACGCCGACCGCGACGTGACCGCCGTCGCCAGGAACATCAACGGCGCACACGTGCCGCCTGGGGTAAAAGCCGTCGCCGCCGACCTGGCAGACCCACAGAGCCTTACCCCAGCATTCGACGGCGCCACCGCACTCTTCCTACTCGTCGCGGGCGAAGACCCCAAGCACATCCTAGAAACCGCAAAACGCGCCGGAATTACGAAAGTCGTACTGCTCTCCACTCAAGGAGCCGCGACACGACCACACATCTACCAACACGCCGTGCGATTTGAGGAAGCCGTGCGTGACTCTGGCATGCGGTGGACAATCCTCCGATCAGGAGGCATGGCCTCAAACGCGCTCGCCTGGGTCGAACCCATCCGCGAGCACGGAATAGCGGCGGCGCCCTTCGCTAACGTCGGGCTTCCATTTATCGACCCCGAAGACGTCGCCGCCGTAAGCGCCGCCGTTCTCCGCGAAGACCAGCACCACGGCACCACATACACGTTAACCGGGCCCGAACTCAGCACCCCCCGCCAACGCGCCGCCACACTGGCCAAGGCGACCAGCAGGCCGATCCAGTTCATCGAGCAAACCCGCGAAGAAGCCCATTCCTTAATGACAAAATTCATGCCCGCTCAAGTCGCGGAAGGCACCCTCGCCATTTTGGGCACGCCCACCCCCGAAGAGCAGCAGATTAGTCCCGATGTCACACATGTGCTCGGCCGCGAACCACAACCATTTAGCGCTTGGGCGGCACGCCATGCCACCCTGTTTAAATAGACTGCATCGCGTAGGAAATACAAGATTTCCCAGCTCGTAAGTATCGTCACAAGGCCCGACGGCATCGCGCCGCTGATACGTTGACGCTATGTCGATGTCCGCGAAAATGGTGACTTTTGACTGCGCAGACCCACAACGTCTAGCCGCGTGGTGGGCTGATGCTTTGGGCATAAAAGTTGGGGATGACTACGGCGAATTTGTCCTGGTGCCTAACGAGCCGATTGTGCTGGGCTTTCAGAAGGTGCCCGAGACAAAACAAACAAAAAATCGTCTTCACCTGGACTTTTACACCGATGATCGCCTGAATGAAGTAGCGCGGCTAGAGAAACTCGGCGCCCGGAGCATCGCCGAAAACTCAGTGCCAGGTCTGACATGGACGACCATGCAAGACCCCGATGGCAACGAATTTGACGTCTCAGGCCCACCAAGCCAAAGCGATTAATAATCGCACCGCTCACATCGCTCGGAGCTCGGGTCGTGATCTCATGTGGGAATGATTGGAAAGCTTGAAACTCATCTCGCCACAACACGACCCGAGCTCCTAGCAGCGCCCGTTTCAAAAGCACTCCAGGACTTGCCTGGCGAGCTCTCGCAACATGTTGAAGTAGCTGAGATTGATCCCGATCTAGCGGACACCGCCGCATTCTGCGCACACTACGACGTGCCCTTGGCCCAGTCAGCGAACTGCGTAATCGCGGCAGGCACTCGAGCTGGCGTCACCTCACTGGCGGGAGTTTTGGTTCTCGCCACTACTCGCGCCGACATCAACGGCACACTGCGACGACTCCTCGGAGCCCGGAAGGCAAGTTTTGCTTCCATGGAGCAAGCCGTATCCGAAAGCGGAATGGAATATGGCGGCATAACTCCTATTGGGTTGCCGAGCTCTTGGCCTTTGTTCATCGATTCTCGCGTTGTCGCGGCCGGCCAGGTGGTTATCGGCTCTGGTTTGCGCAAGAGCAAGATCGTGGTGCCCGCACAGGCGCTGTCGCTACTGCCAAATACGCAAGTCATCGACGATCTCGCACGGTGAATTCCGCGGCGGGCACAAGATGTGCCCTCAACGAGAAGCGAGCCAATCGGCATAGCGGGTGGGGGCACGTTGTGCGCTTTCATCGGTGAGAACATCACCATCGATGGCCCCGAACATGCCAGCGGCGGGGTCGGTGACGACGGTCCTGCCGTCTGAGTTATGAGACAGCGTGATCCGACCAAGCTCGTCGAGAGAAAAAACTTCGGGGCCGACAATGTTGTGCACGCCCATCAGGGGCGTACCTACGGCCACATCAGTTACCGCTTGGGCCACATCTTTGGCGGCGATTGGCTGGATTGGAGTGGCGGGCAGTCGAACGGTGTCGCCGTCGGCCGTCCACGATAGAACCGCGTCGATGAATTCCATGAACTGAGTCGCGCGGACGATCGAATATGGGACCCGGCCCGCGGTGAGCATGGATTCCTGTAGCACTTTGGCCCGGTAATAATCTAGCTGAGGCACTCGATCCACGCCCACGATCGACAGGATGACGAAATGACGGACGCCATTCTTTTGCGCCGCGTCCAACAGATTGTCCATTGAGGTCTTGAAGAACTCCAAAGACGCTTCATCGAAAGTCGGGGAGTTCGTCACGTTGTCCATGACTTCTGCGCGAGCCGCCGCTTTGTCCAAGCCTTGACCGCTGATGATGTCTACTCCAGTGGACGGCGAGTGTGGAATGGCCTCGTGCCCCATGGCATTCAGGTTCTCGACGACCTGCGATCCGATAAGCCCGGTACCGCCGATGACAGCGAAGTTCATGGGCATCCCTTCTAACTAGGCACTTATGCCTGCAATATGACATATGAACTTATTTGGGGGCCAGATTCACTTGGCGGATTTCGACCGCCGCCCCCCACCCACCCCTATGCTCTAAGCGAACATTAGGCGCGTAGCTAACGGGATTCGCGCACGTAGCTCGAAACTGATATCTCGACGCACCTAGCGAGATGACTTAGGGTTAAACCGACCGTTTTGAGCCAATAGCGCCTTAATGTCGGGGTCCACTAGTGGACGTGGGCAGACTTTCAAGGTGCGCTACCGCGTGGGGAGCACCATGACATGGCTAATCCCACCGAGCCAAATAAGCCAGCTCCTGCGCCAACAAACGACCCCGAACCTCCACTGACCCGACGCTGGCGCTGGTTCCTATCACCAGCGCTGATCCTGTTGTGGCTCATCATCGCGCTGCCACTCGGCGGCTTTCAAAGCAAACTCGCCGACGTTCAAGAAAACGACGCCGCCGCCTGGCTTCCAGAGAGCGCTGAATCCACCCGCGTCGTTGAACTGCAGAAAAAGTTTCAAGATGACGAGCTGATGCCCGCGGTCATCGTGTACGAACACCCAAGCGGCATCACCGAAGCGGACCGAGCGATCATCGCCCAACAGCAAAGAGAAATTGAGGCAGCGGACCTAAAACGGGAAGCGATCCCAGCGCCACGTGACGGCAAAACCGTCAACGGATCAGTACAAGCGGTCGCACTAAGCGTGCCATTGGCGCCCGGAGACGACGGTTGGGAACGCGCTGCCGAAGACGTCACAGAGCTACGCGACATCACCGCGGACTCGGGCGACATGACGACGTACGTCACTGGCCCCGGAGGACTAGCGGCGGACTCTTCCGAAGCGTTCGGCGACATTGACACCACACTGCTGTTGACCACCGGAATCGTCGTCGCCGTCATTCTGGTGATCATTTATCGCAGCCCGATATTGCCCTTTGTTGTTTTGCTGTCGGTGGCGATGGCACTCGGTTTGGCCTCCGCGGTTATCTATTTCCTCAGCGACGCCAGCATTATTGATCTCAACGCGCAAAGCCAAGGCATCCTTTCCGTGCTCGTATTCGGTGCTACCACCGACTACGCACTGCTTCTCATCTCCCGGTACCGCGAAGAACTCCGCAGACACCCACACGCCAAAGACGCGATGCGCACCGCGTATAAGGCGGCATGGGCACCCATTTTGGCATCGGGCGCCACCGTGATGGTCGGTCTTATGTGTTTGCTGTTCTCAGATTTGAGCTCGAACAAAGGACTCGGCCCAGTCGGGGCATTGGGCATCGCTGCTTCTTTGGCCGTGGCGCTGACCTTTATGCCCGCCGTGCTGGCCGTGCTGCGACGTGGCGCGTTCTGGCCATTCCGGCCCGCGTACACCTCAGCTCACGAGCCCGAACATCACGGTCTATGGGGACGGATTAGTCGCTTTGTTGGGAAACACGCACGGGCTACCTGGATCACCACCACCGCCGTGTTGCTCGTGGTCGCAACTTTCGCGAGTGGACTCGACACCAGCGGGCTCACCCAAGAGGAATCCTTTACGAACAAACCCGAATCAGTGCGGGGGCAAGAGTCACTGAGTATGTATTTCCCTGGCGGCGAAACTGACCCCGCCATTGTGATTGGCAATGCCGACAAACTTCCCGAGCTGACCGCCGCGATCAAAGAAACCGAAGGAGTCGCTCAAGGCGAGGCCACCGTGTGGCCGACGGTTGATGGCCCGCCCGGAACCAGAATCGGCGAGCCAGAGGTGGTCGATGGGCTGGTCGAGATCAACGCGATTTTGGAAGATCCCATTGATAGCCAGGGTGCTAAGGACACCGTTGATCGGCTTCGAGAGAACGTCCATAAGGTGCCGGGCGCCGATGGTCAGGTTGGCGGCTTCGCGGCGGTCTCCAGTGACATCCTGGAAACATCAGCGCGCGACCTGCGCGTCATTGTGCCCATTGTGTTGCTGGTCATCTTCGTGATTTTGGCTTTTTTGCTGCGTGCCTTGGTCGCTCCAGTGTTGCTGATCGCCACAGTCGTACTCTCTTTCGCGGCAACGCTAGGCGTCTCCGCCTTGGTATTTGACCACGTATTTGGGCACCCCACATCGGACCCGAGCATTCCGCTATTTGGGTTCATCTTCCTAGTGGCGTTGGGCATCGACTACAACATCTTCTTGATGACCCGGGTCAGGGAGGAGAGCATCAAAAGTGGGACACGCGCGGGCACGCTGACGGGTTTGCGGGTGACCGGCGGCGTGATCACCTCGGCGGGCGTGGTGTTGGCGGCAACATTCAGCGTGCTCGCCATATTGCCGCTGGTCTTCCTCCTGCAGATGGGCTTTATCGTCGCATTCGGAGTGCTGCTAGACACCTTGGTGGTCCGTTCGTTCTTGGTTCCATCCGCGACGTTGGAGATCGGCGAGAAAATTTGGTGGCCGGGCAAATTGCGTTCGCGAAAGTTATGAGCGCAGCGCTTCCAACATCATCGTCAGCGCGGCGCGAGCGTGAGCAAGATCCGCGGGACGATCATCTGATTCGGCGAGCCAGAGAGCGGCTTCGTTCATCGCACCAGATAGAAGATGGGCAAGCGGTTCGACCGGCTGTGATCTGATGATGCCTTCCTCAATAAGCGCGTGCAGTGCCTCGCTGAGGTGTTTCGCTGAAGAGGCTTCATCGAGTTGTCGCCATTGGTGCCACCCCAACACGGCGGGCCCGTCGATGAGCATTATTTGTTGAATCTTTGGGTTAGAGCTTGCGTCCAGGAACGCGGCGCACCCTTCGATCAGCCCCGCCCACAATGTTGTTTGCGCTTCAGCGGCCCGCGCTACCTCGCTCGCTACCTCTTCTTGTACTTGAGCGAGGACCGCGTTGAAGAGGCCCTGTTTGCTGCCGAAATGGTGGTAGAGAGCTCCTTTGGTAACGCCTGTTTCGCGCGCGATGGCCTCCAGGCTGGTGACGGCATAACCATCGGCGGCGAATAGTCGTCGAGCTGTCGCGATGAGGGCTTTTGTGGTTTCTTCGCGTTGTTGCTGTTTAGTGGCCATGCACATCTCCCTTGACATACCGACGGTATGTTACTTACGATCATTAATACCAACCGTCGGTATGCAAGATTGGAGCAGCGCCATGCATCTGTCAAGCTTCTACCCCGTATTGATGACCGAACGCGTCATCGAAAGCCGCGACTTTTACACAACTCACTTCGGATTCGACATCAGTTTTGAATCCGACTGGTACATCAGCCTCAAACATCCAACGAACAACTACGAGCTCGCCATCTTGCGACCGGACCACGAAACCGTGCCCGACAAATTCCGGACCGCGACAAGCGGCCTCATCCTGAACTTTGAGGTTGCCGACGTAAACGCCTTGCACGCAAAGCTGGTGACAGACGCCCAACTTCCGGTGGCGCTACCGATCCGCGACGAAGACTTCGGCCAACGACACTTCATCGTCGTCGACCCAAATGGAGTTCTGATCGACGTCATCACACCCATCGAACCCACGGCCGAGTTCGCGGCGCAATACACAAGCTAACTAGCGAACCCGATCTGTGGCACATCTGGCAACAGCGTCGAAATCCCGGCGGTGCGCATCTGACCAAAGCTGCGAGTGGGAACAAACTGGCGATACACCTGCAAAGCTCGGTGCCATGGCGAGGAAACATCCGTCCTGCCCCACAAAGGCAGATGCGCCGACAAGGCGGTGGAAAAACTGTGACTCGCCTCGACGGGCAAAGCCGAAGGCAAGTTGTCGATCGCGATCACATCCAAGTTCTGAAGGTGACGCACGGGCGTTGCCCAGCTCGTAGTTGTCGTGTTGATATCCCGCAGCGCATTAAGTTCGCCATTCATGTCACACGTGACATCCGCGATGGTGCGCAGCCGCCGGGTTGGGTTATCTACCTCGCTCGCCAACACAAATGGGGGAACAGAACCCCTCGTGGCGATGGCGTTGACAAGAATCGAATGTTCAAGCACCTCGGCGCGCCGGTCAGCAATCCCGGCGGTTTCGGGGCGATTCCACGCCGTGACCGCTATTCCCGCTGTCAGCAAGGCGGCCTGCGCACCTTGCCCCGAACGACCCCTGGCGCCAATGACCAAAGCACGATCGGCGTGCGGGTCAGGAGCATCTTCGCCTGGTTTCATACGCAACAGTGCATCAAGTGCTTCTTTAGTCATCGGCCGACGGAACTTGGTGATATGACCACGCGCCTGTAGCACCGCCAACGCAGCACCCACATAGCCAGCCCAAAAGCCAAAAGTGGTCAACCTTTTACCCGCGGCATCGGTCAACTCTTCCAGGTCAAATAGTTCACCACCACCACGCCGGAACCGGTCCAACAAGTCTTGGGCGCCAATTTGCCCCTTGAACGCATGTCCGAAAAACACATGTTGATGGGTCAGCATCGGCGGCATGACGGGAAGAGCTTTCAGCCCAATAATGACGGTGCCCGCCGGCGCTTGTGTCCAGCTTCCGGCTTCGACAATTGTGCAGCCCACCGCCCGGTAATGCTCGCTGGGAAAAACACGATGGCTAGATTCTTCGACCGTTACACCCACTCCCATATTTATGAGCGCACCGGCATGCTCGGGAATGAGCGGCGCCCTGTGCTCAATAGGCGCTCCTGTTTCATCGGCAAGGGTTTCGTTGCGCATCCATAGCGCGGGAAATGGGGTCACTGAATTCCCCCTTTCAACAGGGTGAAGCAAATACGATGTTGGCCACGTCTCGTACGCGGGTCATGTGAGACGGCAGATGCGGGATTTATGCGTTAAGCAAATGCGTCGCATGACAATTCTACGCGCCGCGCCTAGCAAGAAAAATACGAGAAAATCACGACGGAAGAAATCGAATGTATGACGCGTTGCACCCGAAAGTAGTGCTAGATGGATATGCCGTAATTGGCTCGATTTGAACAAATTCTGAACACAGCATTGTGGCCATAGAGCTCATAAGACTCCATGGCCACAGCTCTCCCACTATGCGCAAAGAATTCAAAGGTCAGACAGGGTAGGGACGCTCTCTCATCCAGCAACGGCGTAGGCGTCTTTCAGCCCCTGAAGGTCAATCTTGCGCATTCTCAACAGCGCCTGTGTCACCGCGTTAGCCTTTGCCGGATCAGGGTCACTCATAAGCTCAATAAGAACGCTCGGAACGATCTGCCAAGACACCCCATATTTATCCTTGAGCCACCCACATTGGCCAGGAGCACCACCATCGACAGTCAGCTTTTCCCACAATTCATCAATTTCTTCTTGAGATTCACAGTCCACATAGAACGAAATTGATTCATTGAATTTGAATTCTGGGCCCCCATTCAAGGCCACAAAAGCCTCACCCTCGATCTCAAAATTGACGAGCAAAACCGTTCCAGCTGGGCGAGGCCCGCTTTCGCCATAGTAATTAATAGAAGAAATTCTAGAGTTCTTAAAGATCGAACAGTAATAGTTGGCGGCATCCTCGGCCTGGGTGTCAAACCACAGACACGGCGTGATCTTCTGCATCGCGAGCTCCTTCACCTCTGCTTACCTAATTGACTACCCGCTTACTGGTGCGGCGGAAACGTCAAATAGCAGCGGGTCGAATAAATCCTGGCGAAGCAGCGCCTAGTCTGCGAGCAACACAGCACGCACGGGAGAACCGTCAGCATCAGCAATACGCAAGGGCAACGCCGAGAGCACATAACGACCCGCCGGAACGCCCGTCAAATCGAGCTTCTCCAACAATGGAATACCCGCGCCGAGCAGCAAACGGTGAACAGGAAACTCCTCACCCAGCGCGTCAACACTCAAACTATCGATGCCTACCAAAGATGGGCTCATCTCACTGAGCAGCTCCGCCGCCTCCGTAGACAGGTGACCGGCACCACCCGTGTGGAAAAGCACGGCTTCGCCCTCGGCGACAACGGGCACATCCTGTTCGGACACTATCGATGTGGTGTGCACAACCTCGGCCGGGCCGAAGAACCGCGACAGCTCAAGCTGTTCCAAGCTCTTTCCGCCCTGCACAAAATGCGACGGCGCATCGACATGGGTGCCGGTGTGAGTCGTGAAATTGTGCAATTCAGTCAGCCGCGATGAGGAACCATCGCTCCATTGAGCGCGCATCACATTGAGGCGCGGAGCTGGATCACCCGGATATACCGCCATGGAATCGTCAATAACGATTGAGATGTCGATGATCCGGCTCACAAGGCTCTCCCTGCTATCGCACCGTCAATGTCGCGCCTTTAGACAACGGTGAATCGTGCAGCTCAAGCTCAGTGATGCTCACACCCACAGGCAGGTCGAACAAAAAGGTGAGCTCGAGCTTTTCGCCACTGGTGATGGTGACTGGAAGAACAAGCTCGCCATAGAGTTCTTCCATGGCGGCCTCATCCAGCCCCACCTTGTCACCATTGTCTAAGTGCGCGCTCTGCAAACCAGATAGCAGCACCCTGGGTTGGTTGCCAATATTCTCGACAGTCACAGGCAAAATACAAAACTGTCCATCTGCGATTTGGGTGTAATTTCCTTGATTCGCCGTTGGATTGCCGCAGCTCAGTTCACCCGTTCGATACTCAAACTGGCCATCTCGAATCGGTTCACCCACCACCCCTTTAGCTCCGCCGCCTGACTTGCGGCCAGCTGAGGCAATACCCTTCTTTTGCCCGGTGGCTTGAGCAATCAACCAACCCGCGGCAATGGCGATGACGAGAACCAAAACGCCGATTCCAATGAGGAATCCCTTGACTGCTTTGTCACCGTTTTGGTGATTGCCCGAGCCTAAGGAACCAGAAGCAGCCAGCAGGGACGCCACATCACGTTCATCATGGGGGCGGGCCAAGATTTCTTTCACAGTTGTCCCCTCGTCGCAGCTGGCAGCTCTCGCTAGTTTAGTGAGTCGTATATCGCCCCGTACGCCGGAATGCGATTACCTATCAGGACCACGCGAACACGATAAGTAGGAGCAAAACGGCGCCAACCGCCCCGGCGGCCATCAAACGTCTACGCAGAAACAACCGCCGACGCGCCAACACCTGCGCGGCCGACTCATCGTCAGCCATCCGGCGTCCCGCAGTGCGCAAATTCGCCAACGCGCCCTCAAACTCACGGACACCCGAACGCACCTCACCCAGCAACAACTCGGGATCCGTCTCAGCGACACTCGGCGCACCCAACGTGTCCGGGATCAGCACCTTCGACGCCACCAACCGAGCCTGCGCATTCGACATCGCCCGACGCGCCTGCAACACCCACTCCGCACAACGACGCAACTCGGCATCCCGCAACGACTTCGCCGCCGACAGCGCACTTTCCTGCTCAGCCCGAGCCTGCGCCAACCGCTCATCCCGCGAAGCGGGCACCTGCGCCAAACCCCGCATCGCCTCGGCATACTCCGACCACAAAGGATCAGGCTTCATCACGCACCCCCCGGACACGCGAACGGCACCACCGGCACCGGTTCAGCGCCCTGCCCACGATCCACAAACAAACCACGATGCGGCCGCGCCTGATACCGCACATAAGGACCACACAACGCCTGCACATCACTTTCCGGCGCCCGCAAAAACAACGCGCCCGCGACAAGTGGAGCCACGTCATAGCCCAACTGTTCGTTGAAGACCCGCAGGGAACCCCACCAGCCAATCAGGAACACCTCAACCAGCGGCCCATCGCGCACAATTCGCGACAGCGCCTCCGCCGGTGAACGCCCCGACATCGAGAACTGCCCCAACCGAGCCGCCCGATGCAAACCGGCCGCCAACACATAGACCCGGCGACGCGCCACATCCGGCTCGTTGAGCCGTTCATCCACCAAAGCGCCCAACTCCAGCAGCGCGTCACCCATCTGGCTTTCTTCCCGCACACTCACCGCATGACCGGCCGCCACCAAATCATCGGCCAAACGCTCCAGCTGCGGTGTCGGGTTACTGCTATCCCGAGCACCATCCAAAATCACGAATTCGGAGCTAGCCGCATTTCCGGCGGCGCCGACACCACCCAGGGAGTATGCCGCAGAATGCAGAATGCCCAAAGCGTCATTGCGCCCATCGCCAATAATCGCCAAAACTCGGCCCGGAGCCCGATCGAACGAGAACGAGACCGGCACTGAATCCACCGTGATCGGCAAGCCCAACAGCGCGTCACGATCGCCCAAGCTCTTCGCTGAGGGTTCCAGCAAGTCGGGCTCACTCGGCCGCGAAGCGTAGAAAACGCGCGGCGCCAGCCGCTGTTGTGGCTGCCAGCGCGACCACAACATGTGACGCAGCCGGTCCAGTTGGCGTTCCTCAGCGAACGCCACTACGGCCCGCCGGTTCGCATCCATCGCGCCATAATCTGAGTTGAGCACCAATTCACCGCGATAACGCAACGAAGCGGCCGCCGTGTTGCCCCGACCCAACACCGCCTCAGATTCGCTCGACTCGGTCTTGAGGCTCAACCGCCACGGGAACTGGCCAAAAATCGAGCGTTCTTTCGAAGCCAAAGTGTCAATGCCCGACAGGGTTTGTGAAGCCAACACCAAATGGATACCGACGGCGCGACCACGCCGAGACAAATTCTCCAAAATAGATATCGCTTCCCGGCCAATATCGTCGGACTCGGCAACCAACACCTGAAATTCGTCGATGACCACCAAAAGGCGCGGCAAGACCTCATCGGGATGAGCCTGGCGATATGCCGCCAAACTGTTGGCATCACCAGCACGGAACCGCTCAGCCCGCCGACGGAACTGCTCCTCAATGTGGCGCAGCACCGCCAAACCAAACAGCCGATCGCCCTCCAAACCCAAAACTTTGGCGTGCGGCAACCAATGTTCACGACTCGCCGACGGCCCCAATCGGTCAAACTCAAGGCCCTCTTTGAAGTCGAGCAGATACATCTCCACCTCATCGGGGCTATATGAGGCGGCAATGCTGTGCAAAAGCACCAACAACAAGTTCGATTTACCTTGCCCCGAAGCTCCACCAATCAACGCGTTCGCCAACGCTGGATCAGCGCCACGCAACCGAAGCTTCACCAAATCAAGGCCCGACTTGCCGATGACAGCGGTCAGCCCCTCAGTGCCATCGGCGCTCCACACCAAAGCCGGATCGGGCAGAAGATCACGAAACTCGACCACCGGCGCGGCACCAGCCGCCGCCAAATTCGCGACCTGATGACACACCTGCTCGATCAAGGCGCGTGGCGGAGAGGCATCGCAGTGAACATCTACGCCGGGCAGCGTCGACAGCTCGACAGCGCCACCGTTGGAACGCACGACCACCGAATCGCCAAACAACCCGGCCATGTTGAGCTCGGTCTCATTGGGCAGCCGAGGCAGCGACGGATCGTGATGAATGAGCATGCTCACGCCACGGCGCGGCCCAGCATGGGCCAGACGCATCACCTCGGCGTGAATGCGCGCATCGACGCCATACGGATAGTCGAGCAGCACAAATAGCCGGTAGGGCTCAGTTTGCATTCCCGTCAGCGCGCGCAGCTCCGCGACATCTTCGGCATCGTGCGCACCCGCCAAGTCGGCCATTCGCAGCGCGGCATCGCGCGCCTCATGCAACTTCTCGAGCAGCACGGGGCCGGTGGCTATAGGTTCACCAAACAGTTCACCAGCCTCTTTACGCAGTGCCGAAAATGGACTCAGCGCGCCACGAAGCTTCGGGTCGTACACAATCACTTCACAACGTCCAGCCGGCGCTGTGGCCAGGGCACGCAAGAGCAAGCTATGCAGTGCGCCGAACGACCAGGTTTGCTCCTCATTCGCCGACAACACGATGTTGCCCGCGTCGAGTAGCGGCACGAGAGCTGGGGCATCTCCCGCCGAGCCTATGCGCAGGTAGCGGGCGCCAGCACCGAGCCATTCGCCACTGCGCCACGCCGGATCGAAAAAGTCGCGGAGCGCGAGCCCAGGGGCAAGCCGCTCGGCACGAGATTGCACTACGGTGAGCGCGTTCTCAAGTGCCTCGGCGGCATCGGCCTCCGCGCTTTCGGTGGCTCGATGCAATGCGCGGGCGGCATCACGTTCGGACACGGTGTAGGCGTTGCGGGCTGAGGCGGCGGCTGAATCAGCCGCCGCCCGCAGGGCCTCTGTGTGCGAGTGCAATCGAAGGAAAGCCGCTCGCATGAGCTGCTCTTCTTCGGCCGTATGGACGGAACCCCAGATATGTGTTGTCACGGCCGCGCCTACAGGGAAGTAGCGAAGCTATGTGCCTCATGCGCGGCCCGCTGCAACGCGGCGGCAGCCTCGGTGAGTTCTTTCTCAGCGGCATGCAAGGTGTCGATGATGGCCCGATCTGATTGGCGGGAGGTGCCGGCGATGGATTGCTGAATCTCATTGGCGGTGTTGCCACATGAGGTCTTCAGACGTTCCAAAGCTTCGGCCATGTTTTTAGAGTTGGTGGCTAGCGTGCCCACTTGGTTTTTGAGTCGCAGCAATGTGGATTCCATCTGCCCGCCCTTTCAATCGACCCGGCAAACAACCAGTCTAGTTCGGCGACAAGGGGTGCTATATGTCCAAGGTGTGCAAAGCGGCTCGCATTTTGTCGAGTTCGTCTTTGTCGATGGCCGCTTGACGGTCGATGACGAACTCGCCTAGCTCGCGTTGTCGTTGCGCGTCCAGAACGGACACTTCGATCATGCCATCAGCGGTGTAACCCAAAATGACTTCTACAACCATCTCGTCATGGCCGTGCGGGGGCACCCGAATACGCGCTGATCCGACAATCGTCACATACGCCGGATCTTCGTCCTCGCCTTCCGTGACAACGACCAGTATTTCGCGCTGGTTCTCCGCAAGTGTGTGGAACCGTCGTCGCCCTTGAGCTGGAATGGGGGTATTGCGCGCGATGACCACTGTGTTGATTTCGGCGCCGGTGTTGCCAGAGCGAGCGACAACGCCGAGGCTGTGTGCGGTGACATCGAAAATAGTGGGCCGGCGTCGACGTTGCGGCAAGTGCCCGGCCACAATTTGATCGGCGCAGATGGCGGCACCCAATGCCACCGCTTCATCGGGATGCACGCTGCGATCAACCCGGGTTCCGGTGATGCGTTCGAGCATCGCCGCGACCATTGGCATTCGAGTGGATCCGCCCACCAGCAGCACTGAATCTAGATAGCCGGCTTCGATATCCGCCTCGCCTAGCACCTCTTGGGTGATTTCTTCGGTCGAACGCAGTAGCGGCGCGGAAAGTTCGGTAAATAGCCCGCGGCTGATGGGAATGCCGTGTTCACCAATTTTCACCGACACCTCAGGCAGTGTGGACAGCGCCCGTTTGGCTTGCTCGCATCTGTCCCGCAGCACCGCTTCGGCGTGCTCCCCATCCAGACTGGACTCATCGCCCAGCTTTTGTAGCTGCTCATCAACATGCAACATCAGCACGTTATCGAAGTCGAATCCACCCAAGTTCCGGTCACCAGCGGTAGCGAGCACACGGAAATCATCGCCGTCGATTCGGACAACGGTGACGTCAAAAGTGCCGCCACCCAAGTCGTAAACGAGCACGGTTTGCTCGGGCCCAGGCGCCGTGCGGTAACCGAATGCCAGCGCGGCGGCGGTGGGCTCGTTGAGCACCCGCAATACGTCAAGGCCAGCGATTACCCCCGCCTGGGCGGTAGCTCGCCGGCGCGCGTCGTCGAAATACGCCGGCACGGTGATCACAGCTTGACGAATCGACTCATTGAGCGCGGCTTCGGCGTCCAACGCGAGCCGCCGCAGAATCAGCGCGGAAATCTGCGCCGCCGAGTAGCTGGTGCCCGCGCTGGTTTCGAACCGCCAACTGGCATCTCCCATGTGACGTTTGACGAGTTCAATGCAGTCGGCGGGGGCAACAGTGGCGGCGAGTCGGGCTTGAGTGCCAACAATGGGGCGTTCGGCGTCGAAGTACACGGCCGATGGGGTGGTGGTTTCTCCGGCCGTGTTCGGAACAATGCGCGCGTGACTCTGCTGCGCGTCTTCCACAATGGCCATCGCTGAATATGTGGTGCCCAGGTCAATCCCAAGGGCCGTCATGGGCGGGGACTTCGATCGGGCTTCGCTGATTTGGGCATACGCGGCCGGACGGCGGCAAACGACTTGGGCGCTTGGCTAGTGTCTTCCTGGAGCCGGCCCATGCGTCTGGGAATGTTGCGCTCAATCAGTTTCGCGTTTCGTTCGTATTGCCATTCGTAGCAGGACATTCGAATGGACAGCACGAATGCGGCTAGCAATCCGACGACGAGGAAGAGCGCGCCTCCGGTGGCACCTGCCTTCATCGCGCCGGGCAAGTAGCAAAATCCGGCGAGCGCGAACATGCCGAACCCGACGGGCCATTTCCATTTCTTTCGAAATTCCGCACCGGATAGCCGTTTTTTAGCCGCCCGTCGTGCGTATCCGAGTTGACGATTCAGATCGGCTACCAGTTCCTCATCAGTGGGCTGGACCGAGAGCGCTCGTTCACACAATGCTTCGATGTAGGCGGCCTGTTCGGGCGTGGTGATGATGAGTCGCCCGTCGGGCAGTTCGTGATGTGCTTGCACCGCTCGCTCGGCGATCGCCGCTGACAACGCGTTTCGCACTTCGCCTTCGTCAGGGTGTGCGCGATAGGCCTGTTCGCCTTCTTCCATCGCGGCATCTACTTCACCATGTTCGGTGAGCAGCCGAACCAGCCGAGCGGGATAGTCGGGTTCATTTGGCGCCAGGCTGATGGCGGCGCGGAGCGCGGAGCTGGCTCGGTGTGGATCGTCCGCGGCGGCGAGGATGCCCGCTCGTTGAGCGTGTAGCCGAGCATCTTCGGGTTCGAGTCTCAGCGCGTTGTCAACGGCTTCGGCGGCTGCCCATTCGTCACCAGCCGATAGGGCGGCTTCGGCGAGAACTGAGTACGCGTAGGGGTTTTCTGGATCGTCGGAAACGGCGCGTTTGGCGGAGAAGACAGCGGCGCCATGTTGACCACGGTCGATTTGTTCGAGAGCTTTTACGATCCACTGGCCTTCGCCACCGGGGTCTATCTCGGTGTCTTGCTCGTCATAGGACTGCCGCTGTTGTGGGTCGAGCAGGGTGCGTTCTGCTTCGTCGAGCAGGTGCATGCGCCGTTCGGCTTCTTGCCGGGCGCTGATGTCTGGGGAGGTGGCACGGCGTCGCCAGGTGCGGCGTTGCGCGGTGATGGCGGCGCGTATTTCGTCGGTGTTCGCCGCGGGGTCGAGACCGAGGGTGTCGTACAGCTCGGTCACTGGCTCCTCCGAACCTGTTTGCGGGGGCCCAGGATCAGCTGTCCTGTTAGCCGGGTTCGAGGAGACTATACGCCGGATGCGCCGGTGTGGGGCTGTGTGGCGTGGGATATCTAAGTGTGGAAACGCTAAGTGGGGTGCCGCGCGGGAGGCGGCACCCCACTTACGCACAAGTGCAGGATTATCCTGATTGGAGCGCTGGGTTAGACTTCTTCACCCACGCGCTGTGTGGGGATGATTCCCCCGAGTAGTGCACGAACCTCAGTTTCACGGTAGCGTCGGTGCCCACCGAGCGTACGGATCGCCGTAAGCTTGCCGGCTTTGGCCCACCGGGTGACCGTTTTCGGGTCAACTCGGAACATGGTGGCCACCTCGGCAGGGGTGAGCAGAGGCTCTGTGTCAGGCGTGCGGGTTGTCATTTTTACTCCTTACCACCCAAGCGACGGGGCGCGAGTTCGAGCTGTCGCCTCATTTGCATTGCGCGGCGTTTACCGCGTTAGGCCTTGCGGCGAAGTGCCGCGATGCTCACTCATAGTCCCTCGTGTCCAGCTTGTCAGGCATGGGCCGAAAGGCCGAAGCTTGATACCTATACGGCGGAAACCACCACTCTGCGGATTGCGTCCGTGGCATTCCGTAATGATTCCGCAGAATTCCCCAGATTTCCCCTGGTTAGGGCATTACTATGCCCCCAACAAACTAAGCCGGATATCGACGAATATTGCGCCAGGGCCCACTCGAAGTGGGCTAGATCACCCAGTTTCTCTAGCCTCAAATGCGACGTATGCCACATTCATCACTGCTGATGCCTTAAGCGTTACCCAATTCGCCCCACCGAAAACAACATTCAAGCCTTAAAGTGCCGACATGGCCGTCTTTCCAGAACACCTTGACAGCGAAAAACCCAGCACAGGCCACGAACAAGTGGTCTTTTGCTACGACCGCCCCACCGGGCTCCGCGCCATTATCGCGATCTACTCAACCGCACTCGGGCCAGCACTAGGTGGCACTCGCTTCTACCCCTATGCGAGCGAAACCGACGCCCTCCATGACGTACTCGAACTATCCCGAGGAATGGCGTACAAAAACGCGGTCGCCGGGCTAGACCTCGGCGGCGGCAAAGCAGTCATATGGGGAGATCCCGTTCGAGACAAAAACGAACCCCTGCTGCGCGCCTATGGACGATTCATCCAAACACTTGGCGGACGCTACATCACCGCATGTGACGTCGGAACCTACGTGGAAGACATGGATGTAGTCGCCCGCGAATCGAAGTTTGTCACCGGCCGCTCGCCTGAGCACGGAGGCGCAGGCGATTCCAGTGTCCTCACCGCCTACGGCGTATTTCTCGGAATTCGAGCCAGTGCCCATCAACGATGGGGCGATAACAGCTTGCAGGGGAAGAGAGTCGGCGTCGCCGGAGCCGGCAAAGTCGGCAAACACCTTGTGCCGCTTCTCGTCGAAGCTGGCGCCGACGTCATCATCGCCGACGTGAACGAGGCCGCCACCGCCGCGATCGCCGCGCAATATCCACGCGTCCAAGTAGCGAGCCCCCAAACCTTGCACACTCAAGAACTGGATATCTATTCGCCATGCGCGTTGGGCGGCGCGTTGAACGACACCACCGTGTCGGAACTTAACTGCGAGATCATTTGTGGCGCTGCCAACAATCAGCTCGCTCACCAAGGCCTCGACAAAATCATCGCCGATCGCGACATCTTGTATGCCCCGGACTATGTGGTGAACTCCGGAGGCGTCATCCAGGTCGCCGATGAGATTGAGGGCTTCTCCTTCGAGCGAGCCAAAAAGCGGGCCTCGGGCATTTATGAGACCACCTTGCGCATGTTCGCACTCGCTGAAGCCGAGGGCGTGACCCCAACGGTGGCGGCCGATCGACTGGCTGAGCGCCGAATGGCGGAAGTTGGGCGCCTTTCCAGCATTCTTCTTCCCAGGTAAAGACCAAGGTCAGAGCGCTCATCAATGTGATTTATCGGGGTCGAGTTACCGCGAGGGATCACAAAGCGGTACGGTGGGCGCACGACAGATGCCGAAAAATCTCGGGGCTCGGAGTCGCGGGCCCCGTTTTACCTGTGCGAGGGGGTCGACCCATGGGGCGCGGCCGGGCTAAGGCCAAACAGACCAAAGTCGCTAGGGAATTGAAGTACAGCTCCCCTGAGACAGACTTTGAGAAACTGCAACGGGAACTCGGGGGCGGTAAGCGCTCCGACGACCAAGAGGGCAACTCCTCGGAGCAGGATGACGCCGACGAGTGGGATCAAGCCCCGCGTCGGCATTCCCGCTAATCTTCCGGTCCTGATTGGCTCCTGGGCCACACAGCGCTAGCCTGAATGAGGCGTGTGTGATTCCAGTGCATTCAGGTAACAGGGAGGTTGATGTGGTGTCTCCATCGCTCAGGGCAGCTATCTTCCCATTAGCCGACCATTTTCCGCTCGCTGAGAATCCGTCAGCGGCGGAAAAGAACTCGGAACAACACCACCAAACTGGCGTCACGCGCCCGTTTGGATTGCGCTATGCCGTCAAACCGACAGCGCATTCACCGGTGAAGATGCAAGCGGTCCACTATGACGAGCAGCGCCAAATCGGGCTGATCGACCACGAAGGTATTAAGAAACCATTCACTACCTTCGACGCCCCGATGACCATCGAGTCAACGGGCGAAGTCGCCCGCCCCACCTACGACGAGATCCACGATTACGATCACTAAGAACCACGTCCTCGTCATCACCAGCCAGCTCGACCCGACCGCCGATGCGGTAGTCACCGAGCTGGCCCGACGAGGTTGCCAGGTTTTTCGCTTCGATACCGCACAATTTCCGCAAGAATTGACCATCACCGCCGAACTGGGAACCCAGTGGGCAGGCGGGCTACGGACCAAACATCGCAGCGTCCAGCTCAGCGAGCTCACAGCCGCCTACTATCGAAGACCCACACGTTTTAACTTCCCGCCACAGCTTGCCGGCGCAGAATTGCACTGGGCGGGGCAGCAAGCCCGTCTTGGCCTCGGGGGGCTGCTCGCGAACACCAGCGGATGGTTTAACCACCCGCATCACATGGCCTACGCCGAATACAAACCCACTCAACTCGCTACAGCGAAGCGCCTTGGCCTGACAGTGCCACGCACACTCATCACCAATGACCCCGCCAGCGCCCGAGCATTCAGCGAGGAAGTCGGTGCGATGGTGTACAAACCATTCGCCAGTGGCGGCATCGGCGACGCCGAACAGCCACGGGCGGTCTACACAAACGTCGTAGATCCCAACGATCTTGATGATTCCGTGCGTCTCACCGCGCATTTGTTCCAAGAGCACATCGCTAAAGCCTATGAAGTGCGATTAACGGTGGTAGATCAACAATTTTTCGCGGCGCGCATCAGCACCCACTCAAAATCCGCCAACATAGATTGGCGCACGGACTACGACTCGCTGACCTACGACGTCATCGAGGTTCCACACCACGTTAAAACACAGGTCAGCGCTCTGATGGGCGAGTTGAATCTTCGATACGGCGCACTAGATTTCGCGGTCACCCCTGAGGGCGCGTGGGTTTTCTTCGAGATAAACCCAAATGGGCAGTGGGGATGGATTGCCCATCACACCAAACTGCCCATTTGTGAAGCGATCGCCGATGCGCTGATCGGCACTCGTTAAGCGGTCGGGTGTGTGCCCACCATGCGGACCTTGCTCGGGCCATCACCACGAACAATTTCCCCGCACACCCACGCCGGCACCTTCTGCGCCGTGAGAACAGCAAGAGCCCGATCCACTTCAGCGGCAGGGACCACCGCTGTCATGCCGATGCCCATGTTGAACGTGCGTTCCATCTCGGCCTGTGCGACGTTTCCGTTGGCCGCGATGTACGAGAAGATCGGCTGCGGAATCCAGGTGCTGCGATCGACCACAGCGTCAACGTTGGATGGCAGCACACGTGAAACATTGCCCGCGATGCCACCGCCGGTGATATGCGAGAGAGCGTGCACTTCGGTTTCAGCGATGAGCGTGAGGCAATCACGCGCGTAAATGCGAGTGGGGGTCAGCAGCTCTTGGCCCAAGGTGCGTTGAGAACCAAACTCAGCGACCTCGGTTTCTAGACCCAAACCCTTATTTTCGAGCAAAATGTGGCGAGCCAGCGAGTATCCATTTGAATGCATGCCTGAGGAACCCATTGCGATGATCACATCGCCGGTTTTCACCAAATGTGGACCAAGCACATCATCTGATTCGACAACGCCAACACCCGTTGCCGACAGGTCGTATTCATCGACGCCCATCACGCCCGGGTGCTCGGCCGTTTCGCCGCCCACTAGTGCGCAGCGAGCCCAACGACAACCGTCGGCAATACCCCCAACAATCTGCGAAATTTTCTCTGGTTCCACGGCGCCACAAGCGATGTAGTCAAGCAGGAATAGCGGCTCGGCCCCACATACGACGAGGTCATCAACAACCATCGCAACCAAGTCCACGCCAACGGTGTCGTGGATGTCCATCTGACGAGCGATCACGAGTTTGGTACCAACGCCATCGGTGGAAGAAGCGAGCATTGGTTTGCGGTATTTTTCGGTGTCCAGTCGCACCAAACCTGCGAACCCGCCTAGATCGCCTACTACTTCCGGGCGAAAGGTGGAACGCACCTTGGATTTCATCAGCTCAACAGCGCGGTCTCCAGCGTCGATGTCGACGCCAGCTGCCGCATAGGTGGAGCTGCCGGTGGTGGTGTCCGTCACGGGGGTGTCTCTCCTCAGTTTGTGACCTGGATTGGCTCTGCCTCATTCTGTTGGGTGGCGTTTTGCAGCCCTTCCAGAATGTGCTTGCCAATGACATCGTCTTCCGGCAGTGCGATCGGGTACGTGCCGTCAAAACATGCGCGACACAGCCGCGATTTGGGTTGTTCGGTGGCGGCGATCAAGCCATCCAGCGAAACGTAGCCAAGTGAATCAGCCCCAATGGATGCCCGGACGCCTTCGACGTCCACCCCATTGGCAATGAGTTCGGCTCGGCTCGCAAAGTCGATGCCGTAAAAGCAGGGCCACTTTACCGGGGGAGAAGAGATTCGTACATGCACCTCTAGCGCGCCCGCTTCACGAAGCATGCGAACTAGTGCCCGCTGCGTGTTACCACGAACGATGGAATCATCCACTACGACGAGACGCTTTCCGCGAATTACGTCGCGCAACGGATTGAGTTTTAGGCGGATTCCAAGCTGACGAATCGTTTGCGAGGGCTGAATGAAGGTCCGGCCCACGTATGAGTTTTTGACTAGTCCTTGCCCGAATGGAATACCCGAGGCTTGGGCATATCCGACTGCCGCCGGCGTACCAGACTCTGGGACGGGCATGACCAAATCAGCTTCGACGGGGTGTTCGTGCGCCAAAATGCGGCCGACTTCCACCCGAGTGGCGTGCACCGAACGACCCGAAATGGTGGTGTCTGGACGTGCCAGGTAGACGTATTCGAAAACACAGCCCTTGGGTTCAGGCGATGCCCAACGCTCCGAGCGCAAACCGTGCTCATCGATAGCGATAAGTTCACCTGGCTCAACCTCGCGCACAAACGAGGCACCACAGATGTCTAGAGCGGCGGTTTCACTCGCGACAACCCAGCCGCGTTCCAGGCGACCCAGCACCAATGGGTGCACGCCATTGCGGTCCCGCGCGGCGTACAAGGTGTGTTCGTCCATGAAGACAAAGCAGAACGCGCCCTCAAGTTTGGGCAGGAGCTCCAGCGCGGCCGCTTGCAACGACACATCAGCTTTGGCGGCGAGCAATGTCGCCACAATGGCGGTGTCAGAGTTGGAGCTGGGGCCACCCTCGGGGGTGCCGACTCGTTTGGCTTCAGCCGCCATCGACGCCGTGTTGACCAAGTTGCCGTTGTGCGCGATAGCAACAGAGGTTCCAGCCGACGTGCTGCGCAACTTGGGTTGGGTGTTTTCCCAGGTTGGAGACCCTGTCGTGGAGTATCGGGTGTGGCCCACGGCCACAGATCCCTGCAACGATGCGAGGGTGGATTCGTCAAAGACTTGAGAAACTAGACCCAATTCTTTGTAGACCACCACGTGGCTGCCATCGCTTACCGCGATGCCGGCCGCCTCTTGTCCGCGATGTTGCAGCGCGTAGAGACCAAAATAGGTAAGCTTCGCGACCTCCTCGCCGGGAGCCCAAACACCGAATACACCGCATTCGTCTTTTGGACTGGCATCGAGGGGGTCGATATCGTTTGTGAGCTGGCCATCACCTCTGGGCACAGCGTCGATTCTAGTTCACACCGTTGCCAATTGCTGCTGTCGGCTGCCGTCAATAGCAGGCAATACTGAGGTAAGCGTCACTGTCTGCCGAAGAATCCTCACAAAAAGCCACGCTGAGCGAGGAGTTTAAGGCTTGGCAACAGCTGCCACTTCATGCTTCACTATTGCGCATGTCCGCACCGATGCCCGTGAGCGCCGCTCACCACATCGCATGCCCCGCAGGTAGCTCTTTCGCCGCTACCTGCCTGTGTTGTAGCTAAATTTCCGGCAGCGCACCCGATGCGGTGATCGCGCGCCAGCTTCCTTTTCTCAACGTCTCACGCTGACCACGTGGCTTCCCTGGGCAATAGCGCCCTTTTCTCTCTTCTTTTTCGCAGAATGTGACTTTTTCGTGATTCGCACACGCCGCGTGGTGCCCGCTGGGTACAACGCAACCCGACAGCCCGTCACCATGTTCACCCAAGACGGGCGCCAGACCGCCGAATACGCACAGCTTCTACGACGCGCTAATAACTGGCTCATCCCACAAATGTGGATGGAATTCATTAACCCCACGCCAGTTGAGCAACGCACCAACAAACTCAGCAGCCTGCTGGACGCGATCGCATACGAGCTGCGCCCCGCATATAAGGCCGCGGCCGAACTGCACCGCACGCGTCAGGACTCGATCCGCATCGCGCCACAGTTGCCCGGCTGCGCGATGACAGTGGTACGCGTTCCAGACGGCACCCACGTCACAAGCCACACCCCTGGCGATGTTGCCGCTTATTACGTGCTCGATGGAGCTTTGCTTTTCCACAATTCGCCGCGGCCCGACGGGCATCGAGACGGCCGCGCCATCCAGCTCGGCGATAAGGGACGGCGCATTTTGACCACTGCTGACAGTGCTGGTGGGCTGTCCGCACACAGCTTGGGAAAAATGAGCGTGTCCGACTCACACGAACTCATCGCGCTCCAAGACACGATCGTCATCGCCGCATATGGCTACCGAGCAACTGGCCCTACCTTGCCCACTCTTATTCGAAGTGCCACCCGACGCGATTCACTTCAACCCCGCACCCGCACAATCCACCAAACCCACCCGCGCACTACGCAGCTGAGGAAGGCTCGCCCGCCAAAGGCAGCCACGGCCTTAGATCAGCGCGCACTCCACTAGCGCTGAAATTCGCCCGATCCCAACTCAACCTGCCCGTGGCGAGCAGCACCCACGTTGTGGCATCCATCTCCACCACATTGGGAGGCGTTCCCCTGGTGTGCTTAGGACCTTGGCCACATTGGATCGCACCATGGGGAGGCACTCGCACTTCGATGCCATGCCCAGGGGCGCGCTCAGCGAGCTGGCCAAGCAGGTGAAGCACCGCACGACGCAGTACGACACGATCCGGCTGTTCGTCAGCGTCAATGCGGGCAAGAACCTCATCGACCGCCCCAGGATCAACCAAAGTTCGCCGCATGTCTAGATCTACCCCCGTTTATCCGTCATATCGGGCTATCCTCGCGGCGTGTCTGTTGCCGCCGCCCTCGCAGCCATTATCGCCACCCAACTCACCGCTCTCACCCCCTTAACCCCCACGCCCGCCCCATCACAGCCGAACGCGGACCTGGCCATCGCCACAGAATCAAACATCGAATTCGACGACGCGCACACCCGCACCCTGCGCTACCACATCACCAACAACGGTCCCGACGACGCCGAAGATGTCACCAGCGAATTTGCGGCCCCCTACGGCGCGGCAAGCGCATCAACCGAAAACTGCAGCATCGAAAACCGAGACATCATTTGCGAACATGGCGACCTCGTGGTTGGACAACGCGTCGATATGAGCATTGAGCTCACTGGACCACCCAACGCCGACGAGAGGAACTACGAAAAGAACATTCGCGTATCCGCGCGCACCGCGGACCCAACTACATCGAACAATGAAGCAACGTACACCGCCAGTGCGCGCACGAGATCCGCGAAAATTCGTGAAATCAGCGGCACAGTAGCCACCTCGGACGGCGACCCGATCCCGGAAGCCCGCGTTACATTGACCGACGCGGCCGGCACAAAAGTTGAAATCGACAGCGATGCGCGTGGGCTCTTCGTCTACCAACTCGCCGACGCGCCAACACCCCTGCGCGAAGGCACCGTCAACATCACCGCACAACACAAAGGCTTCCACGACGGAACAACCGACATCTCAACCACCGGGCCCATTTTGATGGGCGTCAGTCTGCAGCTCAAACCAACGAAGGCTCCAACAGTGACACAAGCACAGGAAGAAGTCCCGCAGCAAACCCTGACAACTCAGGCACAAATCCGCGAGACAGAACGCGGCCCTTGGCTGGTCGTCCAAGTCGGCTCGGTGTTGATCGTCTTGGGATTCGTCGTCGCCGGAATGTGCCTAGCTCGACAACAAACTAGGCACCGACCTCGGCACGCCCGCTAGTTGAACAGCGCGGGCAGTGTGCCCTCAAACGCGGCCCGCAGCTCATCCAGAGACACCGAGAATTGCCCGGCAATTTCCAGCGCCTTAGAGGAAGTGTCCACAGTGCCGATGCGGGTGCTACGCACGCCGAAACGCTCACACATTTTGGTGAACTGTTTGACATCTGCCGGACGGATCGCCACCAGCGCGCGCGCCGTTGACTCGGCGAACAGCGCCAAGAAGGCGTCCTCGTTGAACCGAACCCGCGCACCGACGTTATACCGGAGACAAGATTCGACCAAAGCCTGCGCCAAACCGCCACCAGAGAGGTCATGCGCGGCCGCGATGAGGCTTTCTTGCGCGCCCGCGATCAGCACGTTCGCCAATGCCTCTTCCCGCGCCAAATCGACCCGAGGCGGACGACCACCAAGGTGGTTGTGCATGATCGAAGCCCACTCCGAGCCGGAAAGCTCCTCAGAGTTAGTTCCGAGCACGAACAGCACATCTCCGTTATTGCGCAGACCCATGGGGGTGCGCTGGCGCACGTCATCGAACACACCGAGCACGCCGATGACCGGTGTTGGGTGGATCGCCGTGTCACCGGTCTGGTTGTAGAACGAAACGTTTCCGCCCGTGACGGGAGTACGCAAGGTCTGGCATGCCTCGGCGAGACCCGTGGTGGCCTGCGCGAACTGCCACATCACCTCCGGGTCCTCTGGGCTACCGAAGTTCAAGCAGTTCGTGACCGCGATCGGGCGGGCGCCAGTCACAGCCACGTTGCGATATGCCTCAGCCAAAGCGAGCTGTGCTCCGGCATATGGGTCAAGCTTGGTGTAGCGGCCATTCCCATCAGTGGACAGCGCGATGCCCCGGTAAGACTCTTCGCTCAGCCGAATGACACCCGCGTCTTCGGGCTGAGCAAGCACTGTATTACCCAGCACATACCGGTCGTATTGCTCGGTGATCCAACTCTTGTCGCACAAGTTTGGGCTGGCGATCATCGTGAGCAAAGTGCGCTTAAGCTCAGCGCCTGTGCGAGGGCGGGGCAGGCGTTCCGCATGTTGCGAGTTCAGCTCATCTTGATCAGCCGGCCGCGCCATGGGGCGGTGATACACCGGGCCCTCGTCGGCCAAACTGCGTGGCGGAACGTCGACAACAGGATCTCCATGCCAGGTGATGACTAGGCGATCCCCGTCAGTGACCTCACCAATCGCGGTGGCCAACACTCCCCACTTGTCAGCGATGGCCAACACCTTCGGCAAGTTCTCGGGAGTGACGATGGCGAGCATGCGTTCTTGCGACTCGCTGGCCAAAATCTCGTGTGGCTCCATGCTCGCTTCGCGCAGCGGCACCGTGGAAAGCTCAACCCGCATGCCGGAGCGACCCGCGGCCGCGGTTTCGGTAGTGGCGCAGGTCAGGCCCGCACCGCCCAAGTCTTGAATTCCGACGACCAGGCCCTGCTCGAACAGCTCAAGACAGCTTTCGATCAGCAGTTTCTCGGTGAACGGGTCACCAACTTGGACCGTGGGGCGCGCGTCTTCGGCGCCTTCTTCGAAGCTCGCGCTGGCCAGCACCGATACGCCGCCGAGGCCAGCACGACCGGTTGTGGCACCCAAAAGCACGACGATATTGCCGACACCCTTGGCCGCCGAAAGCTGAATACGATCAGCCGGCATGACGCCTACGCACAAGGCGTTTACCAAAGGATTGCCCTGGTAAGAACTGTCAAAAACTACTTCCCCGCCGATGTTCGGCAAGCCTAGGCAGTTGCCGTAACCGCCGATACCCGCGACGACACCGTTCACCACACGTTTGGTGTCGGGGTGGTCGGCCGCGCCAAAACGCAGCGGGTCCATCACCGCGATAGGGCGAGCGCCCATCGTCAAAATGTCGCGGACGATACCGCCAACACCAGTGGCCGCGCCCTGGTATGGCTCGATGTAACTGGGGTGGTTGTGCGATTCAACTTTAAAGGTGACGGCCATGCCGTCACCCACATCGACAACACCCGCGTTCTCGCCCATACCGACCAGCAGAACATCGGTCTTCGGGGCTTTTTCGCCGAACTGACGGAGGTGCACTTTGCTTGATTTGTACGAGCAGTGCTCACTCCACATGATGGAGTACATCGCTAGCTCAGTTTGGGTGGGACGACGGCCCAAAATGTCGCGCACTCGAGCGTATTCGTCGTCAGCCAAACCTAGTTCTCGATATGGCTGTTCCACGTCGGGGCTATTTGTAGCTGCGGAAACAGTGTCCAAAACCGGAGCGAGATGCCCCGGGGCTTGCGATGCACTCACGCGGCCACCAGCTTTCGCAATACAGAAGTGAAAATGACCAGACCATCCGTTGACGGTCCCGTCAACGCTTCCACAGCATGCTCTGGGTGCGGCATCACACCGACCACATTGCCCGCCTCGTTACTTATTCCGGCGATGTCGCGCAGCGACCCGTTCGGGTTGGACCCCAGGTAGCGGGCGACGATCTGCCCTCGGGCTTCCAACTCGTCAAGAGTGCGTTCGTCGGCGACGTAGCGACCTTCGCCGTTCTTGACGGGAATCACTATTTCTTGACCGGCGCTATATCCGTTGGTCCACGACGTGTTCGTGGCTTCGATGCGCAGCCGCTGATCGCGATTACGGAAGTGAAGGTGGGAATTTCGCGCCAGGGCGCCAGGCAGCAGATGGGCCTCACACAGCACTTGGAAACCGTTGCAGATGCCCAGCACGGGTAGGCCCTGTCGCGCCTGCTCCACGATGGTGGTCATAACAGGGGAGAACCGGGCAATCGCCCCAGCGCGCAGGTAGTCGCCATAGGAGAACCCACCGGGCAAGACCACGGCGTCTACGCCATGCAGGCTGGCATCTTTGTGCCACAACGGGATTGGCTCGGCGCCAGAGATGCGTACCGCCCGTAGCGCGTCACGGTCGTCCAACGAGCCCGGAAATGTGACGACACCTACCTTCGGGCTCATGCCTGACCCCTGATGGAGTACGTCTCGATGACGGGATTCGCCAACAGGGTGTCGGCGAGCTTTTGTAGTTGAGCTTCGTCAATGCTCTCAACTTCAAGCTCGAACCGCTTACCTTGGCGCACGGAGCTCACTCCGGTAAAACCCAGGTTGGGCAGGGCATTGGCTATTGCCTGCCCCTGCGGATCGGCGATTTCCGGCTTCAACATGACGTCGACAACGACGCGGGGCATGGGCGCACTCCTTGAGAATGGGCATTTGCGCAGGCCAACACCACTAGCCTACCGGAGTCATCCCAGACCGCTTCAGTTGGAAACCCTAAGGTGTTCCACGCCACTGTTCCGAGCCCATAGACCGCCTCAGCTGATAACGAACGTGCCAGCGTTACTCATCGCTCACCGGGATGAACCGGCCGCAAGTGCACCTAAAGCAAATCGCCAGGCGTGTATTTGATGGCGTCGGGATGAGCCGCGACTACTTCTCCCACGCGGCGGACAATTTCGGCTACTTGAGCCGGCGCGGCACCCACGAATGCCAGTTTGTCGGTGAACAACGCGTCGAGTTCTTCACGAGAAAGTTCCAGACGGGCATCGTTTGCAAGATCCCGCAGGAGGTCGGGGGCCTTACCCTCGCGAGCGGCGAGGGCGGCGGCCACCGCGTGTTCCTTGATGGCTTCATGTGCGATTTCTCGACCTACACCTTTACGCACCGCCGCCATCAGCACCTTTGTGGTGGCAAGGAAGGGCAAGTATTGGTTCAATTCACGTTCGATAACAGCTGGGAAAGCGCCAAACTCGGACAACACGGTAAGCAACGTTTGGTACAAGCCGTCGGTGGCGAAGAAGGCATCGGGCAAAACCACGCGGCGAACCACGGAGCAAGAGACATCTCCCTCGTTCCACTGATCGCCAGCGACTTCACCAATCATGCTCAAATAGCCGCGCGTGATAACCGCCAAGCCATTGATTCGTTCAGCCGACCGCGTGTTCATCTTGTGCGGCATCGCGCTGGATCCCACTTGACCTGCTTTGAAGCCCTCCGTTACCAGCTCATGCCCAGCCATAAGACGGATAGTGGTGGCAAGGTTGGCTGGAGCGGCAGTGGTTTGCACGAGCGCGGAGACAACATCAAAATCCAGCGAACGCGGATATACCTGGCCGACGCTGTCGAAAGTGCGTTCGAAGCCTAGGTGAGCTGCGACTCGTTGTTCGAGCTCGGCGAGCTTGGCCGAGTCTCCACCGAGCAAATCGAGTTGGTCGGCGGCCGTGCCGACTGGGCCTTTGATCCCGCGAAGTGGATAGCGGGCGAGCAGCTCATTGAGTCGGTCATATGCGATGAGAAGTTCTTCGGCGATGCTCGCGAAGCGTTTACCCAGCGTGGTTGGTTGCGCGGCGACGTTGTGTGACCGTCCGGCCATTACCGTCGAGGAGAACTCAGCGGCCCGCTCAGCGAGCCGAAATAGCGCGGTAACTACCCGATCGCGGATCAACAACAGTGAATCGCGCACCTGCAGTTGCTCGACGTTTTCGGTGAGGTCCCGCGAGGTCATGCCTTTATGAATGTGTTCGTGCCCGGCGAGAGCCGCGAACTCTTCGATGCGGGCTTTGACGTCATGTCGGGTTTGGCGTTCCCGCTGTGCGATCGATTCGAGGTTAACGTCGTCGATGACGTTTTCGTATGCCTCGATCACACCGTCGGGCACTGGCACCCCGAGTTCTTTTTGCGCTTTGAGCACCGCAAGCCATAGGCGACGCTCAGCGATGATTTTGTACTCGGGGGACCATAGCTCCACCAGTTCCGGGGAGGCGTAACGGGCGGCCAGCACATTAGGAATCACGTTGTCATTCTCTCCGACGGGTGCACGCGGTTCTCACGCGGGCCGGAGCGAAAACAAGCGAAGTGAGTTAAGCGCCATGGTTGGACGTGAACAGAAACATGAGCGCTAGCACTGTGGTGAGAGCCCCAATCGCGAGCATCCCGAAGAAAACTTCTCGTATTGCCCAGTAAAGCGTGCGCTGCCGCAGTGGTGTTGTGGCGGCTCTTGCTGGGGTTGGCGCGAGTTTGACGGACACGTCTTCCTCCACTGTGCACTAGGTAACCTTGTGTAGCTACAGTGGAGCGTAGTGTGTTAGCTATCCTATTTGCGCAATTAAAGCGCTTTGTCCGCAAATTTCTCTCGATCTTTATAGAATTTCGGCGTTTCCCGTGAAACATCACTAGGAAACGCCGAGATAAAAACTAGACTTTTGCGGCTATATCGGTTCGAAACTGTGCACCTTCAAAGTGGATATTCGACACCAGCTCATAAGCGGCTTCGCGACTTGTTGGTACATCCACACCAGTAGCCGTCACCACCAAAACCCGACCGCCCGCGGTGACAAGTTCACCATCAATCGCCTTCGTTCCCGCATGCAAAACACCAGGCTGATCCGCGCCAGTGATGACATCGCCACTACGTGAGGACTCCGGATATCCGGCACTAGCCATCACCACCGCAACCGCCGCACCGTCCCGCCACCGCAATGGCGGACGCTCAGCCAACGTTCCCGTGGCCGCGGCCAACAACACTCCAGCGAGAGGAGTGCGCAACAACGCCAAGACAACTTCGGTTTCTGGATCGCCGAAGCGTGCATTGAACTCAATCACTTTCGGGCCCTGGCTCGTCAAAGCCAAACCTACGTAAAGCAGCCCAGCAAAGGGAGTTCCCTCGACCCGCATCTGCCGCAACGTTGGGTAAACGACCTGTTCCATTACCGTGGGAACCAGCTCTGCCGGCGCCCACGGCAACGGGCAATACGCACCCATGCCGCCGGTGTTAGGGCCAGTGTCACCCTCACCAATGCGCTTAAAGTCTTGGGCGGGCAGCAAAGGAACAGCGGTGTTGCCATCGGTCACCACAAATAGTGAAACCTCAGGCCCATCGAGAAATTCTTCGATGACAACACGGCCACAGGCAGCGGCATGAGCCAAAGCCTGATCACGATCATCGGTGACAACCACACCCTTGCCCGCCGCCAGTGCGTCATCTTTCACGACATATGGCGCGCCAAACTCATCAAGCGCTTTCGCGGCTTGCTCAGGTGTCGAGCAGGTGTAGGCCCGAGCCGTAGGCACACCAGCGGCAACCATGACCCGCTTAGCGAAGTCTTTGGAGCCCTCCAACTGCGCGGCAGCCTTGGAAGGGCCGAAACAGGCAATGCCCGCCGCGCGCACCGCGTCGGCAACACCGGCGACCAGTGGCGCCTCCGGGCCGATAACCACCAGCTCAATGGCGAGTTCCGTGGCCAGCGTGGTTACCGCAACGGGGTCCAGAATGTCCACTGGATGAAGCGCCGCCAAGGCACCAATGCCTGGATTCCCCGGGGCACACGCCAAAAAATCAACTGTCTCGTCAGCGGCGAGAGCGGTGATCAGAGCATGTTCACGACCACCGCTACCAATTACAAGTATGCGCACGCCAAAAGCCTACGGGTTCGCTCTTCTGCCGAAAATCCCAGCCCTCAAGCCATGCCACACAGCACAATTTCTAGCGTTTGGTGATGTCCCATCGCCCCAATGACATCAAATCGTCCACGATGACCAGCGCATACACGACAACAATGAGCACGACTAGTTGCACCCAGGCAACCAACGCCACGCCGAGCACCGCGGTAGACACCGCCGCCGCGCCCTGAACAAGCCGCATCCACGGCCGAGGAAGATCCATTACGTAACGGAAATATGCGTGCCCCAGGAAGAACAGACCCACCCCGCCGGCCAACGCCCACGCGGCCGGCCACTCAAGAGGCTCCGTTTCATAGCCGATACTGAGCTTGATGCCAGCCGCCGCCAACACAATGCCCAACAGCATTGGGTAGTGCGCATATCCATAGGCCACCAGCGCCTTACGTGCCCGGACAACCCCTTGAAAACGAGCCAGAGCGTGTTCGGCACGCTCATCGTCAAAGCCGAAATATGCCCAATACAGTACATACGCGAGTACCAAACCGAGCACCACCGCTGCAATCAGACCCGGTGTCAACTTGAGTCCAGCCAGGCCCACGCCCAAAGCGATGACCGTCTCACCCAGCGCCACAATGATCACCAAACCATGGCGCTCGGCGAAATGTCGGGCACGAATATTGAAACCCGCGTGACCCACCAAAAATGGGTAGAGCAGCTGCAACAGAACTGCCGTGGCCCACAACGCGTATTGCGGCCAGCCGTGAATGAAGCCACCGATGAGCACCAAGGTAGCCGTCAGCATGTTGAGCGGCGCGAACCGCTTCATCGCGCGCACTGCCGACATGCCACCAGAAACTAGAAACAGACACGTATGCACCGCATTGACGAAAAAATAGCCAATGCCGAACGCCCAACCGGTGTCGTGAAAAGCGCCCGGAATCGAAAGCGCCAAACACAAAAACCCAGCCATGCCGACAAACAACAAGGTGCGCCGAATCGAACTGCTGGGTGCCACCTCGTTCGTCAGCCACACGAAACCGCTGTACATCCACCACATGATTGCCAGCATCAATGCGATCTGGCCAACCCCTTGCCAGGTCAGATGGTGGACTACCGCGTTCGTCAACTGAGTGACGGTGAAAACGAAGACGAGGTCAAAAAATAGTTCCAAGGTGGAAACTTTGATCCGGTCGTCGTCTGGTTTATCCATTCCGAGCGTCACGCCCGCAGCTTAACCGCTAATACTGACCTGGGAAAACAGCACAGCGCACCGGTGAGACGACAGAGGCCGGCCCCTCTAACGAAGAGCCGGCCTCTGCGGTCTCACGTTTAGTCGAGCCCTGGAGTCGGGAATTTGCCAGTCAAAGCGCTGACCTCGGCACGCACCTTGGCGATGGTCGCATCGGCGTCACCCTTGGCCACGGCGGTTACTACTTCATCCATCCAGCCGCCAACAGCTTTAGCTTCCTCGACGCCCAAGCCACGCGAGGTGATTGCGGCGGCGCCCAGACGCAGACCCGAGGGGTCAAACGGCTTCCGTGGGTCAAACGGCACGGTGTTGTAGTTAGTTTCGATTCCCGCCGCGTCCAGAGCCTTCGCGGCGACTTTGCCAGAAACCCCTTTGCTGGTCAGGTCGATGAGCAGCAAGTGGTTATCGGTTCCACCGGAAACAAGGTCGAATCCACGAGAAGCGAGCTCTTCACCCAACGCTTGCGCATTGCTGACAACCTGCTGCGCGTAGGTGCGGAACTCGGGCTGCGAGGCTTCTTTCAGCGCAACCGCGATAGCTGCCGTGGTGTGGTTGTGCGGACCACCTTGCAGACCTGGGAAAACAGCCTTATCGATTGCTTTAGCGTGCTCTTCGTTGCTCATCAGCATTGCGCCGCGGGGGCCGCGCAGAGTTTTGTGGGTGGTGGTGGAGATGACATCAGCATGTCCGACCGGCGATGGGTGGGCCCCACCAGCGATCAGGCCCGCGATGTGCGCGATGTCAGCAACCAGCACGGCACCTACTTCGCGGGCGATCTCAGCGAAAGCCGGGAAGTCGATGGTGCGTGGAATTGCTGTTCCACCGGAGAAAATGAGCTTGGGACGTTCGCGCAATGCGATCTCACGTACTTCGTCCATGTCGACCCGGCCGGTGTCTTGCCGAACTCCGTAGCGCACCGGGTTGAACCAGGTGCCGGTCGCGGAAACCGACCAGCCATGAGTGAGGTGACCGCCCATGGGCAGGGCCATTCCCAAAACGGTGTCGCCTGGCTTCAAGAACGCCAAGTAAATCGCCAGGTTGGCGGGAGAGCCCGAGTAAGGCTGCACGTTGGCATGGTCGACGCCGAACACAGACTTGGCGCGATCGATGGCCAACTGCTCGATGGGGTCGATAAACTGCTGGCCTTCGTAATACCGCTTGCCTGGGTAGCCCTCAGAGTATTTGTTGGTCAAAACGGTGCCGGTAGCTTCTAGCACCGCTTTAGAAACATAGTTTTCTGAAGCGATAAGCCGGATGGTGTCGGCCTGACGGGCTTCTTCACTATGAATAAGGTCCGCAATTTCACTGTCTACGGCGTCCAGTGCTGACGTGTGCGTCACGAGATAGCTCCTTGAAGGTTTCTCTTACGCGACACCCAGGCGCACGGTGCCGAAACTTCGCTCCCCGGTGGTGCTCCACCCTCTCGTACGCTCTGCGTTCACAGCCGCACGTCAGCGCCAGTAGCGATCGCTCACCACGGTAGCGCATAGGCACGAGGACATGACAACTGTCTTACGAGGGTGTGGGGTGTCGCATTAAGCGCGTCGTGATAGCCGATCTGTTGGGCGCCAAGGTTGACGCCCAACCCGAGCTAAGCCGGTGTGCCGTCGGCCTTGATCATCGAGAAACCGGTGTAAGGCACCAACGCGTCTGGGATGCGAATGGAGCCATCGGCCTGCTGGTTCTGTTCGAGCAATGCGGCCAAAGTGCGACCAATGGGCAGGCCAGAGCCGTTAAGGGTGGCAGCGAACTGCTTACGGCCTTGCTTGTCGCGTACCCGGATGCCCGCGCGGCGAGCCTGAAACTGGCCGCAGTCCGACACCGAGGAAATTTCCCGGTATTTGTCCTGCGAGGGCAGCCACACCTCAATGTCGTAGGTGAGCGTGGAGTTGAACCCAGTGTCACCGGCGGCGAGCATGATCACCCGGTACGCAAGACCCAATTTTCTCAGGCACGCCTCGGCGTGAGACAGCATCTTCTCCAACTCATCGCGCGAGGTTTCAGCCTCACAGATGCGCACAAGCTCTACTTTGGAGAACTGGTGCAGTCGCAAAATGCCGCGCGTGTCCCGCCCATAAGATCCGGCCTCAGACCGGTAGCAAGGCGTATGAGACGTGTATGCGTAGGGCAGGGTTTCCGCGTCGATGATCTCGTCACCGTGCAGATTCGTCAACGGAACTTCAGCGGTGGGGATCAGATACAGTTCACGCGAACCCACACCCGTTTTGAACAGGTCTTCTTCAAATTTGGGCAGCTGGCCAGTGCCCGTCATGGTTTCAGTGTTGACCAAGTTCGGCACCGAAAACTCGGTATAGCCATGCTCAGTGGTGTGCAGGTCGAGGAAGAAAGCGGCCAGAGCACGTTCAAGTTTCGCGCCCGCGGCACGGGTCACCGAAAAGCGAGGTCCCGACAATTTCGTGGCGCGAGCCAAGTCGAGAATGCCGAGAGCCTCACCGAGGTCAACGTGATCTTTGGGCTCAAACCCGAAGTCAGGAACATCGCCAACCCGGCGAACTTCTACCGCGTCATCTTCAGAAAAACCATCGGGGGCTTCATCTACCGGCATATTGGGAATCGTCAGCATGAGCTCGCTGAGCTCATGCGCCGCCTGGTCCGCTTGAAACGACACATCGGCGATTTGTTCTTTGAGCGCACGAGCTTGGATTTTTAGCTCACTGACATCCGCGCCAGATTTAGCGGCCTGCCCCACCGACGCGGCAAGCTTCTTAGACTCTGCCCGCAGCTCATCGCCCAAGGCGATTTTCTGATTGCGGCGGTGAAGCAGCTCTTCGATGGCGGGAAGGTCCAGCGTGTAGCCCTTACGCGCTAGCCGTCGGACCGCCTCATCACCAAGCTGCACGAGAGCCCGAGCGTCGTGCATGGCATTACCTTCTTTACTTGAGGTGTGCCATGACGTTATCAAGGTGCGTGAAGCGATTTATGCCCCGCCACGACATGGGCGGATGCGCCGAACTCTTATGCTCGCCAATGTCAGCGAAGTAGGGGAAAGGTGCCACGCGTGCGTTTTACCGAGGTGGCGTCTCGCGCTACCGCTCACCGACTGCTGCGTTCAGAACCCTTGTGGGCCATCTTGGCTGGCATCGGTTTGGCCGTATTGCTGAACTGGCCGATCGTCACAAATCTCGACAGCACCGTGCCACGCGATTTGGGTGATCCGCTGTTCTTCGCATGGGCGCTAGCCTGGCCGGGATACGCGCTGACTCATGGCAAAGGCTTGTGGGAAGGGAACATTTTTTATCCGGAGCCCGACGGGTTCGCCTACACCGACACTTTGCTCGGATATCTGCCGCTCAGTTTCATTGGCTCCGGCCCAGACGCGGCAATAGCCAGGCTGAACATCGTGTTCCTGCTCGCGTTCGTCATGGCCTTTGTCGGCGCTTACGCATTGGTCCGGCAGCTCGGCGGACCCTGGCCCGCGGCGGCTCTCGGCGGAATCGTGTGGGCCGCGGCACCGTGGCGTTTGACGCACGAAAACCACATCAACATTTTGACGACTGGAGCCATCGCGCTTGCGCTGTTCGCTCTGGCCCGCGGACATGGGTTCAACTTTATTGACGGCTATCGGCCCGAGAAAGTGAGACCCGGTTGGATCGTCACGGGTTGGTGTTTCGCCGCCTGGCAGATCACCACGGGTTTCGCCATTGGGCTGCCGTTCGTATATGTCATGGTGTTGCTGGCGCTGATCGCCGCGGGAGGATGGATCGCGCTAGGCAGCCCGGGTTTGCCCAAGCCGCTGATATTCGCGAACATCGGTGGCGGCGTGTTTTTCCTGCTTGTCACCTATTTCATGGCTCGGCCCTATTTGCGGATCGCGGAACGATACGGAGTAGAACGGACCCAGCTTGAGGTCGACTACTTTTCCCCACCACCACGTGGGCTCCTCACGGCGCCCGAGCAATCTTGGGCATGGGGCGATGCCCATCAGGCTTCCCGACTGGACATGAACTGGGCCTGGGAAATGTCGTTGCTTCCCGGCTTTACCGTGTTGGTGCTCGCCGTGTTCGGCTTGTTCTATAGCGCGTGGAAGCCATGGATCCGCTACTGGTTGGCGGGCGGCACCGTGTTGATGGGCATCTTGGCCCTGGGTACCAATTTCCTGGATGGCGTGTGGACATACCTTCCACTGTGGGAATCATTGCCGGGCTTTAACGCGTTGCGAACTCCAGGTCGAATGATCCTGTGGGCCACCCTGTTTCTGCTGTTGCTAGCCGCCGGGGCTATCACTCGCTTCGCCGCCTCCTTCGGCACCTTTCTTAAGAATTCCTCCCCTCACCCTGACTTCGGTCGACGGCTTCTCGCCGGCGTTCTGGTGATTCCACTGCTATTCGCGGTGATTGAGGGGCGCCCTAATTACGTGTACGCGACACCGTGGAAAATTCCGCCCACGGTTCAACACGAATTCCAAAACGCCGATGGCCCAATCTTGGTGCTGCCCACAACTTTCGGGCAAGAATTGACGAGCATGCTGTGGTCCACCGATGGTTTTCCCCAGCTGGCTAACGGCTCATCAAGTTTTGAACCCCCACCGTACGCAGAGGTAAAAAAAGCCGCCGAAACTTTCCCAAGCGTGTCAAGCATCGAAGTGTTGCGTAAGCGGGGGATCAAAACAGTGATTGTCATCCCGCAGTCCATTTACGGCACGCTCTACCAAAACGTATTGACCCGGCCTGTCTATGGCTTGCCAGTGACCCGAACCGACCATGACGACGCAGTGGTGTTTGACCTGCACTGACAGATGTCCCGCATCCAACGTTTCACACGTCAGCACATGAGGACGAACACCGACCGACTATGCCGTGCCGCTAGTGGCACGGATGAAACGCTCTCCCGCCCGCCGAACAAGGTGCGCTAGTTCGGCGGGCTGTTCGACAACAAATTCGGCGGAGACATCGCTGAGAATCAGCATCGGCCAACTTAGTTCATCGACATTCATGCTCAACCGGCACGAATTCTCATTTACGGATTCAACCTTGCCCCAGCGGTCGACCGACTTTTCTACGTGGGCGGCGGGGGCATGGATGAGCACCCGCACCTGATGTTTAGTGGGTCGACTCGCCAATCCGGCTTGTACAAATGCGACCGCATCTCCACCAGGTAGCTCACGCTGACGGAATCGGGCAGCGGTCACCGCCGGGTCGCTAAGCCGATCGACACGGAAACTACGCCAGTCGTGGCGGTCAAGGTCCCAGGCCACCAAATACCAGCGGCGCCCAAAGGAAACCAGCCTATGAGGTTCCACGTGCCGATAGGTCTTAGTGCTGTTAAAGGCGGTGTAGGTGAATCGAAGTCGCTCGTCGTCCCGACATGCCTGTGCGAGGGTGGTGACTGTCAGCGGATCGATGGCCGGACCTGCCATGGGCGCGGGCATCGTGTAGCCGCGCACGGCATCCATGCGGCGACGCAGTTTCGGTGGCATTACTTGCACCACTTTGGCCAAGGCGCGAATTGTGGTTTCTTCTATGCCGGTCGCCGCACCGCTTGCCGCGCTACTGAGCCCAACAGCGATGGCGACGGCTTCTTCATCGTCGAGCAGGAGCGGGGGCAGAACGCTGCCGGCTTGGAGCTGGTAACCCCCAGCGATACCGCGCGACGCATCGACTGGATAGCCGAGTTCGCGGAGACGCTCGATGTCTCGGCGCAGGGTGCGCGGGCTGACATCAAGTCGGTCAGCGAGTTCAGTGCCCGGCCAATATCTGTGGGTTTGCAGCAGGGACAGCAGCTTGAGCATTCGAGAACTTGTGTTTGCCATGTTTTTAGATTCTCTCGAATTAAGGACAGTAATTGACCTAAAGGGCTTTTAGAGTTTAGGACATGACAGCGAAAATGATCGAGACCCACGGGCTGACCAGGCATTTCAAAGTGGGTAAAGAAACCGTCGAAGCCGTACGCGGTCTTGACTTCCACATCAACAAAGGCGAACTCGTCGCCCTGCTCGGGCCCAACGGGGCCGGCAAATCAACCACCTTGCGCATGCTCACCACCCTGTTGCCACCTACCGCCGGAACCGCAGCAGTCGCGGGATACGACATCGCCAGCAACCCACGCCAAGTGCGGCAACACATCGGCTACATCGGGCAAGGCAACGGCGCGGGACACACCCAACGCGGGCGAGAAGAACTCATCACGCAAGGGCGCTTCTACGGACTCAATAAAAAGGCCGCCACCGCCCGTGCCGATGAACTAATCGAGGCACTGGACCTGGCGGCGGTGACGGGACGAAACGTGGGCACCCTATCCGGAGGCCAGCGCCGTCGACTCGACATCGCGATGGGACTTATCCATGAACCTGAGCTGCTGTTTCTAGACGAACCCTCAACCGGGCTTGACCCGCAAAACCGAGCGAACCTGCAAGAACAGATTCAACGGCTGCACACCACACGCGGCACCACCATCGTTCTCACCACGCACTACCTCGAAGAAGCCGACGCGATGGCCGAACGTGTCATCGTCGTTGACCACGGTCGCATCATCGCTGATGACACCGCCCAGAACTTGAAGAACAACCTCGCCGGAGACCGCATCACGCTCACCTTCGGCGAAGCGAGCCACACCATCATCGCGGCCGAACATGTCACACGACTACGCCCGCAGGCAGCGGTCACACCCACCGCGGGCTCCTTGACCATCCGCACCATCGGCGGGCCAGAACTGCTGCCCAGCCTGCTGCGCGATCTCGACGATCAGGGCGCGAAAGCGCAATCCGCTGAGGTTGTTCGACCCACCCTCGATGACGTTTTCCTCGCGCTCACCGGGCGCAGCCTTCGCGAGAGCACCAACACAGACGTCCAGAACGCAGAACAAGAGGTAGCAGCATGAGCACCGCCATTTTTACCGACACCATGACCGTTTTTAACCGCGAGTTGCGCCCGCTGCGCCGCGATCCACTCGCGATCATCTTCGGGATGATTCAGCCCCTCATCTTTCTCGGGCTCTTCTCTCCGCTCCTTCCCGATGGCTCATTGCAGTGGTTCGTTCCAGGCATCGTTGTGATGACGTGCCTGTTCAGCACCTCGTTCGCCGGATCAGCGCTGATGGCGGAGATGCAGACCGGCGCTCACGAACGAATGCTGGTGGCACCGATCGCCCGCTCAGCGTTGCTCGTCGGCCGCGCATTGAAAGAGATCGTGCCGACTTTCGCGCAGACCGCGATCATTTTGCTCATCGTGACGCCGTTCAGTTTTGAGTTGCACCTTCCTGGTGTGGTGCTCGGGCTCATCATTCTGGCGATTTTCGGAGTCGGTATCGGGGCTCTGTCCTACTCGTTGGCGATTGTGGCGGAGGGACAGGATTGGCTGTTTTGGACAGTGCAGCAAACGTTGCTCTTTCCAATGTTGCTGCTCGCGGGAATTTTGCTGCCCGTAGACCACGCGCCGGGCTGGCTGCAGGCGATGTCCGATTGCAACCCACTCACCTACATCGTGAACGCGGAACGCGCGCTCTTTGCCGGCACCATCGGAGCGGATGCGGCCTGGGGTTTGGTGGCAGCACTTGGGGTAGCCGCCTTGGGTCTCATTCTGGGCGTACGAGCCATGCGCAAAACCGTCTAACCACATAGTCCAGTGGTGGGGGCCTAGATGGACCCACCACTGGCGACGCATGTCTCAAAATTTCGCGTTGAGCATAGTTGTTGAAAAGTTGCCTACTAGCCTGGAGTGAACAACGCTCACCCCGGGGGAACAATGCCAAACCATGTACTGGCCGTGCACAACACGAACGCCCAACCCATCACCCTTACCCCCGATGAGCAAACTCGACTTCGGGTCGCCTGGCAAAGCGTCCTGCGCGCACTTCGCGGCGAAAGCCCCTCCGTCCTCCCGGAGCAGGCGTTAGTTGAAGAGGCCCTTAAAACATTCGGCCTCCGCGCTTTCGAAAAACCCGACGAATATGACGCGACGGCATGGAGCAGCCAAGCACGCGATGTACGGTTACCTCCCCTGAGTGAAGACGCCACCTTGGCCGCAATCACCGCCTCGTACCTCACCACGCTGGGGTTCCAGAAAGTTGGCTCGGGCCAGGGCAAACTCACGCCACGCGGCCGAGGCTCAATAGCGCATGCGGACACCGATCACCCCACTGACGAGCCGCTGCTGCGCGGAAAAGTACGAGTCACGGACTGGGAAGGCGAGAAAACACACCTCGCCCAGGCCCTCAAACTCACGATGCGACTCGTCCTGGGCGATAAAGCCGAATCCCAACTCGTTACCCGCGGCCTGTCGCATCAAGGCGCGGCAGAACTCATGACGACGGTGGCTCCCGAGCCGAGCCGAGCCGGATCCACGTTCCGCCCACGCACCTCAGCCGCGGTGGTGGTCGTCGGGTCACTGGGCATGAACGCGGTCTATCACGTAAAAGCTCACACCGGATCGGTGCGCACTGAGACAACGCTCGCCGAAACGCCCTACGCCATGGCCTCCGGCAAAGGTGTAAACATGGCGGCGTCGGTGAACTTCGCACCACACAACGCGGCCAACGAGCACCGGATTATGGCAGCGCTCGTTGCCGCCGTAGGCGATGACCCAATCGGACGCCAGCTCAAGGCATACACCGAGGCTGGCCTGGGAATCGACGGCACCTACATCTTCACCGACGGGCTCACCCGCACAAGTCGTATCGCTTTGGACCCGAACGGCGAGCGGCGCATCATCAAAGACCAGTCGGACAAAGGACAACTGACCACAGCGCATATCGACTCCGCCCGAGAGGTGATCGCCAAAGCTGATGTGGTTCTTGCCCTGTTTAACGTGCAAGACAGCGACACCATGCAGCGCACATTGCGTCATGCCACCGGCTTGCGGCTGGGCTCGCTGTGCCCCGACGATAGATACAGCGCCCCGCAAGCCGAGGCTCGACTGCGTGAGATGGATGGCCTGGTGCTGAATGAAAGCGAAGCCGCCGACTATTTGAACATCCTCGGTCACAAAGTTTCTCAACTCACCGAAGCTCAAGCCGAGGACAAGTCAGCAGTCATTTCCCAAGCGGCATCGCTTGCCGAAAAGCTTTCCCAATACGCACCTAATATCGTCATCACCCTGGGCAAATATGGCGCGTTCTACCGAAGCGGCCAACAAACTGGCCATGTAGATACCCCTCAAGGCGCAAGTGTGCGCGATACGGACGGCGCCGGCGACACCTTCGCGGGCGGACTCGCCAAAGCATTGGTCACTTACGTACGCACGCGCAACTGGCGCCATCGAGATGTGTGGCCCGCGGACGTTGTCAAGAATGCGGTCTCTGAAGGCATCAACGCCGCAACCGAAAAAATCAGTATGCGCTCGCCACATCTACTTCCACCTCACCTGAGCCCGCGGGTGAAAACGGATCAACTGATACCGGCCCAGCACCCAGCGCATCCCTATTTCTCGAAGATCGCGGCCTAGCTGTCGATGAGAACCGGATCGTTGTTCCGGGATTTACCAAGCGCCCGCAGACACGGCAACGCCCGATTTACCATTTCTTAATGGCACTTTGGACACCTGCCCCAGGGCGCTTAAGACTCTATAAAGAAGCGGTCCGGAACGCTGTATCAGCAGCGAGCTCATCAAGATCCGCTGATTTTTTAACATTCATTGGCGACGGTTCGATCGCCGATCTCGCTCATGCTGGCGCGGCCGCGTCGCGCATTCCAGGCGGCACCTTGTTTATGGCTCCCGACGTTTCAACCTACGCGATAAGGCTTACCTACGCGGCGCATCTAGCGACTGAACCAAAGCAATACCAAGTGTGGATTGATCGAGCGAGAACAGAAGACCCTCACTGTCCGGTAGGTGCGAGTGTGACGCTTAATGATGAGGGCGCGGGACGGTTCTTGGGTCCGATGGAGTTTGCCGCCGCCGTTCGGTTGTTCACCGACATAGGCCCGGGCGATGCACTTGTGGTCTACCGGGACTTGAGCGAGGGCGGCTATCTTGACACCGTCTCGGAATATCTGGGCACCGAGGTGATCTATCCCAACGGCAACGCACGAGCGGTCTGTGCCATGCAACAAACATCAACGGGATCGTCGTATCTTGAAACAACTGTGGAAGTCCTGGTTGATACTCCCGAGAGCGGCAGAAACGCAGAGCGAGCTCACCCACAATGGAAAACGATCACGCCCCCGCAATCTCCAGCAAGATAGCGCCACCTTAGCGACGATGTTTCTGTTTCTTATGGATAACCTGGAAAACGCTGGGCGCATGAAACCTGCGCCGCATACGACAAATTAGATGACTCTCGTCATAAATGTGCTGTTCGGGTCGGGTTTGTAGTCGGCGAATGGATCGCAGGGCACGAAATCGAACTTCTCGTATAGCTTCCTCGCGGGCAAGAAGAACTCAGCCGAGCCGGTTTCTAGGCTCAGCCGGGTGAATCCCATGTGTTGGGCCTCGGAAATGATGTGCGCCAACAGCAGAGAGGCGATCCCGCTTCGCTTGCGCATCGGCGTAGTACGCATTGATTTGATCTCAGCGTGTGTTGGGTCCAACTTTTTGATCGCACCACAGCCCACCAAAATGTCGTCGTCCATGACGGACCAAAACGTGATGCCCGGCTGGCGCAACTCGTCGAGGTCCAGAGCATGTTTGCTCTCCAAAGGCGTCAGGGATCGCATTTGCTGAATGTGCTCGTCTAGGAACTGGGCTATGTCTGGCCCAGAAAGGTCGTCCACCACGATTTCCACTGTGCTCATCCTTTCGCCTGGACGCTCGACCCGCGGTGTTACATCAGGCTCAGGTCGGCCTGTGTGCTTTCTTAAGCATGGTCAGCCCATCTTGGTCGTCAATTGCACCACCCACATCTATCCCGCGCGTCGATTGGTGAAACACGCGGCCCTTCCCAGGCGACAGGGTGAGGCAGCTCATTCATAACCTCCGCGCTGGGCCTGTCCCGTACCCGACAGTTATCACGTATGGGTGGCTATAGCGAGGAAACGGCAAAGCTTCTCAACACCCGAATTTCCTTCCCAAATGGGGTAGCTATCAACAACGGGCAGATGGGTTCGTCAGCAGCCGGTGCGGTCTTCAAGACCGACTCGAAAATCGTCATTCCTGGAACCACCCACATTGATTGCAATGGACAACCCACCGGAACGCCCGCAGTGCCTAACTGTGGATCCAAAGCCACACGGCATCTCAGAGCGATCTAGAAAGAAACGCTTTGAGTGGCAACGCCAACCACTGCTAGAAACCAAAAAAGCTAGCTACCCCACTCAAGACTGGGGCAACTAGCTGGGAAAACGTGGCGCGCTCGGCAGGATTCGAACCTGCAACCTCTTGATCCGTAGTCAAGTGCTCTATCCGTTAAGCTACGAGCGCTTATGTGCGTTCCCACCCTACCGAAAGCGGTGGAAGGTCTTGCGCGGAGGCTCCGGGATTTGAACCCGGGATGGGGCTATAAACCCCAAACCCGCTTAGCAGGCGGGCGCCATAGACCAGACTAGGCGAAGCCTCCAAGCGGCCTGCAAGGTTTTTACCCCTAAGGCCACCGGTCAAGAACGATACAGCCTACGCGTTTTAGCTCGCGATCCGGGCGGCCCCCAAAAGTTCGATACGGATATTTTTGCCTCCGCTAGCCGCCTACTCGACCCCATCATTGTGGCCATCGCCTAACAGATGCAGTAGCACCCAAAAAATCTGCGACGAACTCATCGACTGGGGCCGCCTTGAGCTGATCAGCGGTTCCAGACTGAAGCAGTTTGCCCCGCGACATAATCGCGGCTCGATCAGCCAACGCGAATGCCTCATCGTGATCATGGGTGACCGCCAACACCGTTGTGCCTAGCCTCTTAAATAGCTCGCGAAGCTCAATCACCAGACGATCCCGCAGCTGCCGGTCGAGTTGCCCCAGCGGCTCGTCCAACATCAGCAACTTCGGCTCAGGGGCCAAAGCGCGGGCCAGAGCCACCCGTTGCTGCTCACCACCGGACAGGGTGTTGATCTTACGTTTGGCGGCTCCAGCGAGCCCCACGAGTTCCAAAAGTTCATCGACGCGTTCTTGTTTGCCAGCCCCACTGAGCCCAAAGGCGACATTGCCACCGACATCCAGATGCGGAAATAGGGCATGATCTTGAAACATCAAACCGACTCCGCGTCGGTGGGTTGGCACCGTGGTGATATCACGACCGGCGAGCACCACCTGACCTTCCGACGGGGTGAGCCCGGCGATTACTCGCAGCAGTGTGCTTTTTCCGGACCCGCTCGGGCCCAACAGCGCCAGTATCTCGCCGTTCTCGATCGTGAAGGACACATCGTCGACGGCTTGGCGCTGCCCAAACCGGACACTGACATGGCTCAGCTTCAGCATCACATCTCCCCAGATCTCGGTAGGCGAATGCGTTCCAATAGCAACAAGGCAGCGGCGCACAACGCTGCGAGCAGCACTGACAGCGCCATCGCTTGCCCGTAGTTCAGCTCCCCGGGCCGCCCCAGCAACCGGTAAATCGCCACGGGCACAGTGGGCTGATCGGGCCGCGCGATGAATACCGTGGCCCCGAACTCACCGAGGGATATCGCGAACGCGAATCCGGTGGCCACTAGGCCAGAGCGCCATACGAGTGGCAAGTCCACGGTGCGCCACACCCGCCACGGCGAGGCGCCGAGCACGCGAGCCGCTTCGCGGAGGCGCTCATCGATGGATGACAACACGGGCGCCATGGTGCGCACCACGAATGGCACCGCGACCAGTGCTTGGGCCAAAGGGATCAGCAGCGGTGAGTCCCGCAAGTCCAGTGGCGGTTCATCGAGTGCGATCAAGAATCCAAAGCCCACGGTGACAGCGGATACGCCAAGGGGGAGCATCAGCATGGCGTCGAAGGCTTTGGTGAACTTTCCTGGCCGATGACTAAGCGCAAATGCCGCCAGACTTCCAACTATCAATGCGATCAAAGTGGCCAGGGCCGCGAAATATATCGAGTTCCCGACAGCTTCAATCGCGGGGACGAACAGAGTGCTGTCAGTGTCGTTGCGGGCAAGTTCCCGCCAATAGCGCAGACCGTATCCGTCGCCAGTAGAGAACGACCGTTCAACAAGAACGGCCAAGGGCGCTCCGAGCAACACAATCATTGCCGCAAGGTTCAGCCCGAAAAACCATCGACGACCCCGCACACTTTGCGTGCTCTGCGTGGCGGGGACAAGTCGCAGGGCGCGGGCACGGCGGCGGGCAAAGTAAGCGTGAATTCCCAGCACAGCCCCCACCGTGAGGAGCTGCAGCAAAGACAGAATCGCCGCCGTGGGCAAGTCAAGCAGTTGCGCGGTTTGTCGATATATCTCAACTTCCAAAGTGGCGTATTGGGGGCCGCCCAAAATTTGCACGACACCAAATGACGTGAAAGTGAATAGGAACACCAGCAGGGCGGCGGCACCTACCGCGGGCGCGAGCTGCGGCAACGTAACGCGTGTGAAGGCGCGCCACGGGCCCGCGCCCAGCGTGCGAGCCGCTTCGGCTTGACGCGGGTCCAAGTGGGCCCAAAGCCCGCCGACGGTGCGCACAACAACGGCATAGTTGAAAAACACGTGCGCCAGCAAAATCGCGAAGACCGTTCGGTCGCCAGTGAAACCGAACCACTGGTCCGTGATGCCGTTTTGCCCGAGCAAGCCGAGGAACGCGGCGCCAACCACGGTGGTGGGCAGCACGAACGGCACTGTCACCAGCGCTCGAAGGAGTGCTTTACCGCGAAAGTGCAGCCGCGCGAATATATACGCTCCAGGCAGCGCGATAAGCAACGTCAACACGGTGGATGCCAGCGCCTGCCAAAGCGTGAACCAGAGGATTTCTTGGATCGCCGGATCTTCAAAAACCGCTTGAGCCCGGCTTAGCCCGGATTCCCCAAGGCCCCGGCTAATAATGCTGGCTACTGGATATCCGAAGAAGACCGCGAAGAAAAGCACCGGTCCGATCAGCAACGCCAGGCGAAACAGTACGGACCGGGTGCGGCGGGATTCCACTAGCCCAAAACCGTTGATTTCCATGTCTTCATCCACTGCTCACGGTTGTCGGCAATGGTGCTTGGGGCGAGGGTTTTCGGATTGTCCACTGGCGTGGCGTATTTCTCAAACGCCGGGGGAAGCGCCACATCGTCGCGCACCGGGTAGACGTACATGTTCTCTGGTAGGTCTTCTTGGAATTTCTGGCTGATAAGAAAGTCGATAAGCTTGCGGCCATTGTCGGCGTTCTTGGCGCCATCGAGCAGGCCCGCGTACTCAACTTGGCGGAAGCAGGTTCCCGGGACCACACCAGTTGGCGCCTGGTCCGGGTTTTCTCCCTCGCCCACTTCGGCGGGTGGGCTGGAGGCATAGGAAACGACCAGGGGTTTATCGCCGTTGTTGGCGCCGCCAGAAAACCGCTCATAGTAGGCGTGTTCCCAGCCGTCGACTACTTCTACTTCGTTGTCTTTTAGTTGTTGCCAGTATTGGGCCCATTCGTCTTCGCCGAATTCGGCAACGCTGCCGAGCATGAAGGCGAGCCCGGGTGAGGACGTGGCCGGATTTTGCACGACAAGCTGGTTTTTGTATTCGGGTTTAGCGAGGTCAGCGAAGCTTTGCGGCGGGTTTTGCCCGTTTGATTGGTAATACTCGCGGTCGAAGTTGACGCACACGTCACCAAAGTCGATGGGGGTGAGCTGGTGGCTGTCATCGATGTGGAACTGCGAATTGACGCCTTTGAGGTCTTTAGCTTCATAGGGCGTGAAGACGTTTTCTTCGAGGGCTCGCGAGGCATGGGTGTTGTCTAGCCCATAAAAAACATCACCTTGGGGGTTACCTTTGGTGAGGATGGCTTGGTTTATCGCGGTTCCCGCGTCACCGCTGCGCAAGATTTTCAGGGTGATGCCCGAGGAGTCTTCAAACGCTTTTTTGGCGTCATCGCTGATGGCGAATGATTCGTGGGTGACGAGGGTGACGATGTCTTTGTCGTCGGTTGAGGAACATGCGGTGAGAGTGGCGGTGGCGGCAAGAATCACGGCCGCGACGACGCCTAGACGCGCGGAAAGCACTCGCATTGAGGGTTGCTCCCTATCGCTGGCATTACCCAGATCAGGTTCGACGGGTCGGTGGCGAATTGGCCACCCTCTCAGCCCGGCTTCCCGAGCTCCCCGACAGGCGTATGCCTGCACGAACAATAGTAACGAGTATCGGAACCGCTCACGGGTTCGCGGTGGAATTTGAAGCTGAGCGTGCGCTGAGAGACTTTCGCTACGCAACCGTTGCATATTTCGGGAAGGTCACCTACCGTCAATATCGCTACGCCTTCGTAGCCATTTCCTTTCAGCTCAGGAGCTCCCACACATGGATCAACACGCGGGACACCCACGACGCTGGGCAACGCTAGGCGTGCTCATTGTCTGTCTATTAGTCGTTGTCCTCGACAACACAATCCTTAACGTCGCCCTCAAAACCATTCAAGAAGATCTCGACGCCAGCCAAAGCCAGCTCGAATGGGCCGTTAACTCATACACTCTGATCTTCGCCGGACTCATGTTCACCGCCGGCGTTCTCGGCGACCGATACGGCCGCCGCCTATTCCTGATCATCGGCCTGCTCGTCTTCGGCGCAGCATCGGCCGCCTCGGCTTTTGTGGATACTCCAGCGCAGCTCATCACGACCCGCGCCCTGATGGGCATTGGGGCCGCGATGGTCCAGCCACAAACGCTTTCCATCATCACCAACGTGTTCGGCCCCAAAGAACGCGGAAAGGCCATCGGCATTTGGGCCGGATTCTCCGGACTCGCCATCGCGATCGGCCCAATTACCGGCGGATTCCTGCTCGAACACTTCTGGTGGGGTTCGGTTTTCCTAGTGAACGTGCCATTCGTCATCGTTGGCTCCGTCGCCGCACTGATGATCGTCCCCGAATCGCGTGACCCCAAGCCACGTCGACTCGACCCGTTTGGCGTCGTGCTTTCCATCGTCGGTATCTCCACCCTGGTGTACGGCATCATTCACGGTGGCGAAACCGGCAACTGGACCACACCTGGCGTGCTTGGCCCCATCGTCGGCGGACTCGCATTGATCGCCGTGTTCGTGTGGATGGAAAAGCGCAGCACCCACCCAGCACTGGACGTCACCTTGTTCAAGAACCCCGCCTTCTCGGCGGGAACCGTGACCCTAGCCGTCGTGTTCTTCGCGATGATGGGGCTCACCTTCTCCAGCGCCTTCTACCTACAGGCGATTCGCGATTACTCACCGCTGGAAGCCGGCGCCTGGCTGCTGCCCGTCGCCGTCGCTATCCTGCTCACCGCACCCCAAAGCTCCAAACTGGTGGCCCGGTTCGGTAGCCGCGCTGTCATCAGCACCGGCATGTTCATCGCCGGTCTAGGCATGGGTGGCTACTACTTCCTGGACTCCGACAGCCCCATGTGGCTGTTCGCCGTCACCATCTTCGTGATGGGTCTAGGCATGGGCAACGTGATGGCTCCAGCCACCGAATCGATTATGTCGGCGGTGCCACGGGACAAGGCTGGCGCTGGTTCGGCCGTGAACAACACGGTGCGAATGATCGCTGGTGCGCTCGGTGTCGCCATCTTGGGTTCGGTGCTGTCCACTACCTATCGCAGCAACGTCGAACCTGATCTGAAAGTTCTGCCCGAAGGTTCTCGCCACGACGCTGGCGAATCCATTGGGGACACCTTCCAGGCGGTGGCCCAAGTAGCCAAATCGGTGGCACAAGGCAAGACGCCACCTGAGGCGCTCAATGGGCTCGACATTTTGGCCCGCTCAGCGAACGATGCCTTCATCGCGGGCATGCACAATGTAGCGATATGTTCAGTGATTATCGCCTGGGCCGGCGCCATACTTGCCGCGATATTTATGCCCGGCAAGAAGTCCGCAGCCCCAGTAAGCGAAGATAAGCCGCAAATTGCCGAAAAAGTAGCGGCATAAGGAGCAGGACGATGAGCACCGTGGCCGACCAGAGTAAACCCGAAACAACCAGCACGCGGGGCCCCGGTCGGCCACGTGCCGCAAGAACCGAAGCCGCTATTCACGAGGCCGTGTTGAACCTGCTCGCCGACCATGGCATCAGCGGAGTAAGCATGGAAGGTGTAGCCAACGAAGCGGGCGTTGCGAAAACCACGATCTATCGACGCTGGTCAGATAAACGCTCGCTCATTCTTGACGCCCTCAAAGCTATGAAAGCACCGTTGCCTCAGCCCCCCGGCAACAACGTGCGCGAAGACCTTCTCATCCTGATGAAGCGCATGCGCGATGAACACAATGATTCACGTGCAATGCGAATTTTTCCCAAAATATTCTCCGAAGTTGACAGCGATCCGGAACTGATACGCGCTTTCCGTAGAGAAGTAATGGAACCCCGGCGGCAACCCTGGCGCGATATCTTGCGACGTGGCATCGACGAAGGGACCGTCGATCCCGACATCGATGTGTGGGTGGCGATAGAAATGCTGGTATCACCCATAATCACCTGCAAAGTCACCCGCGAAGAACGTTACACCGACGAGGAACTTTGCCGCGTTCTCGATATCGTCCTAACCGGAATAGCGCCCCAAACCGCACGCTAGTATCCTCACACCACTTGGTGTCCGAATTGTTTACCAAGCATCCCCAAGTGGCATCGCCACGCTGAGCCGATATTTCCGGCGGAGGAGCACACCATGAGCGCATGGGACATGGGACCATTCGACAACGACAGTGCCGAAGACCTCGTTCTCGAACTCGCCGACGCACCCGACATTCCCGCGCAGCTCGACGCTTCCATGCAAACGATCCTGCAACACCCTGGCTACCTTGACTGCCCGCTCGTGGAACGCGCCATCGCCGCGGCCTGCCTCATCGGCGCTAAATTGGGCATCAACGGCCCCCTGCCCGAAGGGGTCGACGAGCTCCTTAATGCCCGCCCCTTTGTTGTGACACCAGAACTGCGCGTCACCGCGCAACGCACCTTCGAACGGGCACTGGCCCCGCACAACAACGAATGGTGCACCGTGTGGGAAGAAGACGAGCAACTCGAAGAAGCGATTGCCGCGATCGGCCCCTACCGTCAACCGCTAGCGGCGACACAACGCATGGCCGCCTGAGCGCCATCGGCTCTGCGTGAATTGCCCAGCGTCTTTTCGGTGAAGAAAACTCCAGTCCGCCAATAGAGCTTGATAGGACAGGCGTCCTTCCTTGGGCGAGCTGGGATAACAGGAACCATGCGCCGACGACACCAAGTTAGGTCCAAGCCTCAAAATTCGGGCTTGGACCTAACTTGGTGTCCAGCTTGCGAAATCGAATAGGGTTCTATGCTCACTATCGACACGCAAAGCTCTCGGTATTAGCTATTTTGTATCGCCCACGGCGTTGACATATTCGGAGTGTGTGCTGCTGCTAAGAAATACCTGCCCTTTAGGCATATTCTTAATTACGTTGCCGTTGGCAGTAGTTTCTCTGAAGCCAAGCACCTCACCAGCGTCGGGATCCACTACCAGCTCGGTATAGACATCGACCGTGTCATCGGGGTTATTGTTGTCTCGCTTCGAGCTGGAAGTAACACCAAACGCCATGCCTTGCCGACCATCGAATTCGACCTCTTGCGCCTTCAAACCTGGTAGATCTGCAGCTATCAGCAGCAGAGCCTCCCTTGTTTGCGGAGAAAGCGAAACCTCATGTGTGCGGAAAATCTGCACAATGAGCCGAAGCATTTCCTCCGATGACCCCTTATTGGGAGCGCCGTACCGTTCGCTGGCGGCAAGGAACGCCAGCATTTCAGCCTTCAACTGCGCGGGGTCCGTGGACAAAGCAATTTCCTCGCCTGCGGAAGCATGGAAGAATTTTTCACTGCCAGGAGCGTCCGCGTGACCGATGATGGATCCACCATCACCGCTGCCCAACGGGGCAAGAAGCTCGTCATTCTCGAGCGGCCCAGCGTAGCTGACGTCAATATTGAGCTTTGAGAACTCGGCGGACGGATTCAGTACTTCACGACTCACAATGGTGCGTTTTACTGTGGGCTGTTCACCGGCCGGACTCCATGTCTCCACCAGCGTCTCTTCGGAGATCAACGCGATTGTGAGTTCAGGGAATGGCTTACCGATCTCATCGGCTGGAGTGTGCGTCACGGCACCTCCGTTCAAGTATTCTGCCCGGGCTTGCCCGGAGGCCGAAAATCCGATAGCCCGCACGGCACGGACCGTCGCACGTTCGTACAAAACCGAGCCATCCTTCGCGATGGCCGGGAGACGCGCAGCATTGTGCGCGGTTTGCTCCAAGACCACTGAAGCGCTGGCCGGACGGGTGCCAAACGTACTATCGGGGCTGGTGGCGGGCAGCAGGCTGATCGCCACAGCGCCCACCACTCCGGCGGTGACAGTCGCCGTGCCCCAGCGCAGCAGACGGGGCAGAGCAATGGCTTTATAGCCCTTTTTAGCGTTGAGTTTGCGGGCGGTGCTTAGTAGAAATTTCTGGTTTGGGCCGGGAAAATCCGCGCGAAAGTTAGCTAAGTCGCGTTCGAATTGAGTGGGAGATTCTAGTTTATTCATGACAATTTCCTCATGCAGAACGGGCGGAGAGTGATGTTGTTGTCGTGGCGTGAGCTTCGCGCACGGCGGCGCGGGCTCGGCTAAGTCGAGAGCGCACGGTGCCAAGAGAAATATTGAGCGCCGCCGCTATTTCCGCGTGATCGAGCTGCTCCCAGACGTGAAGGAAAAGCACGTCCCGCTGTTTAGCAGGCAATCGAGCTAGATGCTCAGCCAATTTCCGCGCATCCACGTTCGCATCTACTCGTGACGCAGTTGCTTCGCTCGTGTCATCGACTGCATGATTTGCGAGTGGATCGGCGCCGGTGCGGGCGAGGACGTTCAAGGCGCG
>JABFVL010000021.1 GCA_013362805.1 Mycobacteriales bacterium
GCCAGCGGCGATGAAGATACACTCCAGCGCCTGGAGATTGTAAACCGGCTCATCGAGCACCTCAGCTGACCAACCGGCCACCGTCATGACCACGATGCCCCAGGCGATGAGAGCGACCACAGTTCCGAGCCCAACGAAAATACCGGCAGCGAAAACGGGTGCCACCAAATATGGAATCGTTGCCCCGGTGGCTTCGTTGATCATGGCGCCGCCGATTGCAGCGATCGCTACTTCGGCGATGCGACCCGCTCGGGTAATAAATCGATGCTGGGGCCCGACCAATGAGATCGTTCCTGCCAGCAGCATGCCGAGCCACCAGAGCCACGGCCAGGGCGAGCGCACGTTGGAGATGAGCAGCAGCGCTACCAACACGAGCATCGCCACCCGGGCACCAAATGCAAGAACCGCCGGGCGGATCGAGAAGGTAGTCGCGGTGGTCTCAGCCATTCCCTTCACCGTAAATGCTGGAGATGTCGGTGGCGAAGTACTTTGTCGCCTCAGATCTCTTGACCTTTTGACTTGGGGTTAGTAGGTCATTTTCGATTGTGAAATCTTCGGCGAGTATTCGGAACACCTTGATCATCTCGGCCCTGGACACTTGCTCATTGGCCTCATCGACAAGTTTCTGCAGTTCCGCAACGAGCCCAGGATCTTCTCTGAGCTGAGTGATCGTGGCGCTGGCCGCCTTGTGATGATCTCGTTTGAAGATTTCGAAATTCTCGGGGTCTACCGTGATGAGGGCGGAAATGAAGGGTTTCCCGTCACCAATCACCATGACTTGCGATACCAAGGGGTGGCGCCGGATTCTGTCTTCCAAAGGCGCGGGAGCGACATTTTTGCCGCCCGCGGTGACGAGCATTTCTTTCTTGCGTCCGGTGACCGTCAAATAGCCGTCATTGAGTGCGCCAAGATCTCCGGTGTGGAACCAGCCTTGCTCGTCGATCGTTTCCTCGGTGGCCGATGGATTGCCCCAATATCCGCGCAATACCACGTCGCCGCGCACCAGAATTTCGCCGTCATCGGCGATACCGATAGAGGTGCCGGGCATGGGCCGGCCCACGGTGCCAATGCGGATTTCTCCGCGCCGGTTTACCGTTGCGGGGGCAGTGGTTTCGGTGAGGCCGTATCCCTCATAAACCACGACGCCTATTCCGCGAAAGAAATGCGCGAGGCGTGGGCCAAGGGGAGCGCCCCCGGAAATGGCGGTAGTGCATTGTCCACCTAGGACCGCACGGATTTTTCCGTAGACCAGTCGATCGAACAATCTATGTTTTACCCGCAAAACGAAGGGGATTTTTCCCTTTTCCATCGCCTGGCTGTAGGCGATGGCGCACCGCTCCGCGGCATCGAAAATGCGGCCCTTCCCAGCTTCGTGAGCTTTGCGCCTGGCCCCAGCATGGAGCTTCTCGAACACGCGGGGCACGGCGACCATCAAGGTGGGTGGGTTCAATTGAACCGCGTCCAGCAGCTTTTTGGGGTCATCGCAAAACGACATGGTCACCCGGGCGGTCACCGCGCACACCGCGATATAGCGCGCGAGCACATGCGCCAAAGGTAGGAACATCAATGTCTGTGATGACGGGCTGAATTCGTGATCGAAACAGGCCAGGGCGTTGGCGACGCCAGGCAAAAAATTGCGGTGGGTGAGCGCGCATCCTTTCGGGCGGCCGGTGGTGCCCGATGTGTAAATCACCGTGGCTAGATCATCGGCGTTGACCGCACTTCGGCGAGCTTCGAACTCATTATCCGGCACCGCTTCGCCCAGCTGGGTAAGCACTTTTTCGGCGCTCGGTTCGGCGTCTATTTGCCACACATGGCGCAGAGCAGGGAGTTTGTCGCGAACTTGAGCAATGGTGACGGCATGCTGGGGTGTTTCCACAATGCAAGCAACAGCACCTGAGTCGGAAAGGATCCATTGAGCCTGTTGGGCCGATGACGTTTCATAGATGGGCACGGTGACCGCGCCAGCCGCCCAAATCGCGTAGTCGATAAGGGTCCACTCGAAACGTGTCCGTGACATCAACGCGACACGATCGCCCGCACTGACGCCGGCGGCCATGAGCCCTTTGGCGAGGTCAGCGACGAGTTTTTGAAACTCTCGGGCGCTCACAGTTTCTTGTCGTGTGCCTCGTTGTCGCACGAGCAGTGGATCATCGGGGTGGGTGCGCGCGTTTTCCCATGCCGCATCGGTGAGGTTAGTTTCATCGGCGACCGTGACAAGTGCGGCAGTGGTGTACTCGTGCACCGGAACCTCTCGCTTGAGCAATTGTGCGGATTGATGCGGCAATTCGCGGGAATATTAATTGACCATACTGCAATCAGGCACCGCTTATGACTCAGCGAAGCCTAGACATAACAGCATTGTTAGACGCCGGTGGTCAGCGCGGACGTTTGATGATCGCGTCGAGTAGCCTTCCGCACATGGCGGATTCCTCCACACGCTCAGTTATCGTCGCGGCTACCCCAGAAGCGATCGCCGCGGTTATCACCGATTTCACCAGCTACCCCGAGTGGGTTGGTGGCATCACCGCTGTCCAGGTTCAGGAGTCCATCGATTCCGGTCCGGATGCGGGGCTTGCCCGTGCGGTCAAATTCTCCTTGGATGCGGGGATCGTTAGGGACGAGTACGTTCTGCGGTATTCCTACACGCGCGAACACGATGAGCTTCGGGTGATCGCCTGGGAGCTGGCCGCGAGTCAAACCCAGAAATCACAGGTGGGAAGTTACACACTGCACCCGGTCGCCCACGGCACTGAAGTGACATATGCCCTCACTGTCGAACTGAAGATACCGATGCTTGGCATGTTCAAACGTAAAGCCGAAAAGGTCATTATGGACACCGCTTTGAAGGAGCTTAAAAAGCGTGTTGAGCAGTAGTTTGGTGCTGTTCACCGGCAAAGGCGGGGTGGGCAAAACTACGAATGCCGCGGCTGCGGCCGCACGCTGTGCCGCCACCGGTCGCAAGACGATTGTGGTGTCAGCGGACCCGGCGCATTCTTTGGCCGATGTACTTAATGTCCCGCTGGGAGCTGAACCGACTTTGGTAAGTGAAAGTCTGTTCGCCGCTCATCTCGATGGGACAGCGGAGTTCCATCGAGCCTGGGGAAAAATTCGTGCTTATCTGGGCACGATCTTGACTGCCAGTGGGCTGAATGAGGTGACTAGCGCTCAAGTGTTGACCCCTCCGGGTGCGGCCGAGCTCGGCGCTCGGGTCGCGCTCAATGCTCTTGTCGATAGCGCCACTTACGAGGTAGTTGTGGTGGACTGCGCACCCACCTCGGAAACCTTGCGATTGTTGGCGCTCCCCACGGCGTTGGACTGGTTTTTGGCTCGGGTAAACCCCGGTTCGATGCTGAAATCACTGTGGCATCGTGGCACTGGAATTCCCTTGCCGGGAAGTGATGTCCTGTCGGCGCTAGATGAATTGCGGGCATCACTGAGCGCTGTTGAGGCCATGTTGCGTGCGCCTACGGCGAGCATTCGATTGGTGTCAGGCCTGGAACGGGTCGTCATTGCCGAAACGCGGCGGCTTTTCACGACGTTGACAGTGCTCGGATATCACGTTGATGGCGTTGTAGCGAACCGAGTGATGTCCCTCGGCGAACGGGAATGGCCTACTGAATGGGCGCGCGCTCACCAGGTCGCTATATCGGACTTGCACGACAGTTTCCCCGACTATCCGGTGTGGACGGTTCCATTTTTGGCTCACGAACCCATCGGCTGTCGGGCGCTCGCGGAAGTCGGTTTTGCAAGTTACGGCGCATCGGGAGTGATTGGACAAGAACGAACTGAGCCCATGGTGGTAACTCCCAACTCGCTGACGTTGCCAACGGGTTTTGCTGACGATGCGCAGTTGCGCGTTGCCGTGGCGGGCACCGATCTGGTGATCACAATTGATGGCCATCGACGGCTTATCGCGCTGCCTGAGGCGCTATCGGGGCGCCCTGTGCGTCAAGCCCGATTGCGGGACGGTGAACTTCGTCTTAGCTTCGGTTCACCCTGAACGCATTTGAAGAAAAACGGCTTGCTGCGGCAGCACATGTGAGACGAGTTTCCCCTGCTCAAAGCGGTACACCATCAGTGCGTGCCCAATCGTGGCGACGATGCGCCCATCGGGAGCAAGTTGTTCCACCCAAGCTCTTGGCAAACGAGGAACGCCAACGGTTGCGATGATTCGGTCAAATGGGGCGCGGGGTGGGTAGCCATCGTATCCATCCCCGGTCACCACCAGAGGTTCATAGCCGAGCGTGCGCAGATGCGCGCGGGCGTCGTGGGTCAACGCCGGGTCTATATCGACGCTCGTGACGTTGTCATCGCCGAGCCGGTGGCACAACAAGCCGGCGTTATATCCGCTGCCGGTGCCTATTTCCAGGACTGAATCCCCATCCTGCGCTTCGAGTGCTTCCAACATGATGGCCATGATGCTGGGCTGGCTCGACGTGCTGGTGGGTTCACCGTTGCGATATTGAACCAATAGGCTGGTGTCTGTGTAGACACCATTGAGCCATATGTCTGGATTGGTGCTCATGGAGTGGGCGTGCACTCGGCCGCCCAACTCCAGGTGGTAAAACTCGGGCACAAACACATGGCGGGGCATGTCACGGAATGCTGCTATCCATTCCGGGGAGCGCAACGTTTCATCTTCGATGAGCCGCGAAACCAATGCCTCGCGTAGTTGGGTGGCCCGATGTGGTTCCGACATGGTTTGCCCCGCTTGGACGAGGATATGTCCTGTTTCATTGAGCGTAGGCGCATTCGGAGGTGGCCTCTAGCTCCGGAGGGCTGTCAGCTCGATGTCTGGGCATGGACCCGCCACCTGGGGTGCTAGCCCATCTCTCTTGGGAACGCTTATCGCCGCGGGGTATTTTTGGGTGAGCCAGGTGGATACGGCGAGGTATGCATGGCGCCCATTGTGCGTGGTGGGGTTTTGCTCGTGTTAACGGTCAAGTCCAAACCGGCGAACAGCACCGCGCGCACATAATCGTCAAACAATTGCACCTGCTCGTTTGTTTGATACTTTTCGTTATGGCCACCAGCAAATTTTTTGCCCTGAACAGGTTTACCAAGGTGCTCGGCAAGGTTGAGATAGTTCTCGACTTGCTCGGGGACATAGCGAGTGTCTTCGGTGAAATAAGCCAGGTGAACCGGACACTCTACAAAGGGCAGCCATGTCATAGGTGAGCCGCTTCGCCATGTCTCGGGCTTTTGGGCTGGGGTGCCGTCGAAATGCATCACATGGGTGGGCTTGAAAATCGGGTCCCCGGAAGTCGATTCGTAGTTGCTTTGCGGGTCAGCTAGTGGAGCAGTAGCGAGATACCCGGCAGGGCAGGCCTGTGGATGTCGGCCGGCTATCTGCAATGTCAAATAGCCACCATAGGAATGACCCGTTGCCATAGTCCGCTTCGGATTAACAAATTCCCGCTTCTTGAGTGCCTCAAGCGCGCTCACACACTGATCTGCTTGTTCCATCCCCGGACGCCCCAACATTGCCGTGCGCCAACTTTCCCCATATCCCGTTGAGCCCTCGTAGTTGGGTAGTAGGAGTAGCGCACCATGGTTGAGAGCTTGTCTATAACGAGGATCCAGTGGCTTGTTCATATTGTGATCAGTCGGACCACCGTGCAAGCCAAGAAGTACCGAGTAGCCATTTTTCGGCGGCGACGCGGTTGGCTTGATGACGATCGTGGGAACCCCGCCGAGTAGCTCTTGCTTAATGTGGACAGGGTTGAGCTGGATCGGTTTAGGGGTAGGCAGCGGTAGTGGGACTGCGCCCGTGGTGCGGTATTGGTAGTCGTCGGAGATGCTGGCCCAGCGGTATTCCACGTCACCGTTGGGACGCGGTGTTATCGCGTGGATACTGCCTTCGGTTGTGAGAATTCTCTGCGGTGTCTTGATCGGAGCGGCTGCTTGCCATTGGTGCAATTGGGTGTTGAAGCCGTCATCAAATCCTCCGACAATGTGGTTAGCGTCCGGAGTCCACGCCGCGACCGCGTACCACCACCACTGATATCGATTGGCAAGGTCGCCGATCACTCCTTCGGTCGACATTTTGATGGCGCTTTCGGGCTCTGTGGCATCGGCCAGCACAAGGGAATAGCGGCCGCCCTGTTGTTCATCGCGGAGCAGCAGGCGGCTATCGCCTGGGCGTGGGCTGAAAGCTATTGGGGATGTGAATCTGCCGTCTCGACCGAAGGAATGTAAAAGTTCACCATCGGAGACACGACGGATGTCGGTGTAAACATTTGGGAAAGTCCCGGCGTGCAGTGCGACTAACGTTTCATCTGCCGAAAGCGCGGGCATTTGAGATACAAACTCATCGCTGCCAACAATCTTCTGCGATTTGCCATCTCGAGCGATGTAAAAATTGAATCGGGTTTCATTGGGGCGGAGTTCACCCACAACATCGGCCGAAAATGCCACCAAGGTATTGCCGACGGAAATCCCATATGAATGTGCGGGTTTTAAGTCGGACGCGACCAATTGATGGGTTCCTGGCTCACTATCGAAAGGCTGTGTTACCCAGCTGCCAGTTTCATCCAAGCCGCCATTGGCCGAAGTATCAAACCACACCACCCGTTCGCCATCGGGTGAGATTCGGGCGTAGCTCACGCCCGTGGCCTGATTCGTAAGCTGGCGGTGCTGCTTCGTTTTCCTGTTCCAGGCAAATAGCTGGAATGCGTTTGAACCTTCTGGTTTGAAGCAGTAGATAGTCCGATTTGGTGCGTGTATTGCGGAATATAGTTCGACAACTTTTCCCGTGGTGAACTTACCCACACCATCCACCTTGTCTTCACGGATCGGCTAGTTGAGAGGGCGCGGTGAGTCGGTAAACATGGCTTGCCGCACCCTCTCTTATTTTAGGCTTGTTCAGTCATCTGGGTTGTGGGCAGCTCTATCGCTTCAGCGCTCAGCTCATTGATGCGAGGTGGTTAATCCGGCGAAATTGGCGCCTTCTCCATGCGGCTTCAGGGAGCTGAGACAAGTTCTCTACCAGTCTTCACACGATCAATTCTTTAGAAGACAAACATCTCACCGGTCGCTGCGCGCATTTGGCATTCATTGCCGTAAGTGTGCTGCCATTGGATGACACGTTGGTTATAGATTCCACGTGCGGTGACAGTGATGGGGTCAAAAAGCAGTACGCAGGCACTGTCTTGGTGCTGTAGCTGATCGAAGTCGCCGCCCGCGGCGTCGAGGGCTTCGCAGGCTTGAGCGGCGTGCGGGTGGTGTGCGCGCGAATCTGCGGGGCACTCGAGCGAGGTCCCGGACATGCCGCCAAGCCGGGACACGGTGAGGGCCAACTTTTTATCGTTGTCGTCAGCTTGTGCGGGGCCGGTGAATGCTAGAGCTAGGGTCGCGAGGGTGGCGAGAAGAGCGGAGCCGGCGAGGGCGCGGCGATACATATAGATACTCCTTAGGTAGGAAAACTGTGCTATTTCATCACACACAAGTCAGTGGATTCCGCCCTATAGCACGGCAAATACGGAATATCAGTCAAAAAGGATTATCGATCATCGTTGAAGTAGTGAGCGCAAGGTCGTGACCCCGCGCTGGTATCTGCTGGTGCTAATCTCGGCGCGCATCAACTCGGACACCGTTACGGCCAAGTTCGCGACGGTCGCTGGCATACCATCAGAATTTTCCGTGAGATCAACCGCGGCCTCGGTCGCTTTATTAAGCAGGGCGCTGATCGACCCGATTCGCCGCTCATCACTACTGGCCATGAAATCATGGTTCGTTCTAGCCAGCATTTCGTGTGGGTTTGTTTTGTGATCATGGGCGGCTTGGAGGTGGCCGATATCCCACACCAAATCCACCAGCGCTCGAGGCATCCGGCCTTCGATATCGGCGAGCGCGAGGGTAAACATGCTGCCTATCGGTGCATGAACTTGAAGTAGACGCTCAACGGAGCCGCCGGGGTCGGCATCATATTTCGCGCCGAACCTTGCCACGAAGTCAAGGTCGGGTAAGGCCACATTTCGTACCCTTTTACTCCAGCGGTCGATGTCATATTCGGCTTCGAATTTTGTGATCATGTTGTTGAGCGGGCCGTCCCCTTGCAGCAGACCTAGTAGCGTTCGCGGTCCTAGGTGGGGATGGTCCATCATGGTGCCGACGACCAAGCCGCCATCGCCATATTTCGGCAATGCTGAAGCGCGTAAAAGGTAGCTTTTCCGATCTGTAAGGCCTTGCCTGGTGAGAATCCGCATCACGTTGGCTTGGCTGTATCGTCCTAAGCCCTCGCGCAAATAAGACTGAGTTTCCACTGCATCCCGCAGCCGCAGTGCTTGCCAGAGCAGGCGGTGACCGTCGGCGGTGAGCATAGCGCTGTCGTTTGGGCCGTATTTTTCAACCTCTTGGGTTGCCGCGTAGCTGGCCGAGCCCAACTTTCTACGGAACATCGCGACGCGGCGATTCTTGTTGGTAGCGATGTGCGCGAGTTCGTGGCCTAGCACCTCGGCCGCGGTGTCAAACAGGCTTTCTCGGCCATGGCGCAACGCATTGCAGCGTCGTAAGCCGTCTGGGTCTATTTCCACGACGGGTTTACGTCGGTTTGAATTCACCTTGGCGCAACGCACCCGCTCAGACGAGCGCTTGTGATGGTGATTGAGGTCGGCGCGTTCATATGAAAACGAGCCCACCTGCATGTCTAATGGCGCCAGCAGATTGTCGATATGTCCGATGATCTGATCCTCGGCAAGCCAAAGCAGCGCTTGCAGAGCCGGATCACCTAATTCGCTGCGAGTGCGATCTGAACCAGACATACGATGGAGATTACGGGTCGATTACACCGTTAAGTGACGGCGAATAGGAAATCGCGCCGCTTAGGACAAAATTCCCACCGTTCGGGCCATGTGGTAAGAGCGACCCCGCGAGCGTTATATATGTTTCCTACTGCTGCGAATGACAAACAGGTCTACGGGTTAGTCTTGCCCGTTCGCATCTAACGACAAGGCCGACCAGGGAGTCACCACGTGTCAGAGCTGTTCGATGAAACCTCGCGTCAAAGATCCGATGACTCCGAATCGGCGAAGCCGGAAGCTAAGCCCGCACCACCCAGTCGCAAGAAACTGATCATTGCCGGAGCTGTTGCTCTCGCCGTCGTCTTGAGCATCGCTGGCGGAATCTGGTATTACGTGACACCATCCTCAGCCGACAGTCCCGAAGAAGCCGTGGAGTTATACATCCAAGCTCTCGACTCCGGCGACGAAGACCAGTTCAAAGAGGTCATTTGCGCGCAGGATCGCGAGAGCATGAACGCCGATCAGGAGGCTGGTGATAGTTCCATGATTGGGGCGGGGATCGACTTTTCAGATGTGAGCTATCGCGTGCGCGGGGCGGAGAAAGTTGAAAGCGACGTGTACCGCGTGAACTACACGATCAAGGCCAAAATCGAATACGACGGCCAAAGTCAGCGAATCGATACTGACGGAACCTATGTTGTCGTAAAAGAAGAAGGCGACTGGCGCGTGTGTGAATCACGGCGTCTGTAACCCGGGCCGGTCTGCCCAACCGTGGTAGGGAATCATCGGCGTTATGACCACATCGCCGTTGCACGTTGAAGCCGATAAATTGGCTCAAGCTCTCGTGGGTTGGGCAAAGGGAGCCGTCGGTAGTGCTCAAGGGCACACCTGCGCAGCGTGCCCGCTGTGTCGTTTGCTAGCTCAAGTGAAAATCGATGATCCAGAACTCGCCGACCGAGTTGCCGATGCGATCACTGACACCACCGCTGGATTGGTGAAACTCTTGGGCATTCTCACCACGCCAAGAGGTTCAGCCGCCACTAATGCCTCAACAGATGATAAACAGTATGGATCCTCGGATGAGGGTTCAGTGCAGCACATCAATATCGAAACCGAATGAGGTAGCGCGGTGTCGTTCACAGTCGGCGTGGATGTCGGTGGCACGAAGGTAATCGCCGGGGTAGTCACCGAACGAGGCGAAGTACTTTCCATCGAAAAGCACACCACACCCCGTGATGACGCACCAGCAACAGTGGCGATCATCGCCTCCGCGGTGCGCAACTTGTCCACCGAATATCCAGTAACGGCGATTGGAATCGGTGCCGCCGGTTGGATCGATTCCACGGGCTCAGTTGTCCAGCATGCTCCCAACCTCGGCTGGCGGGGTGTGCCATTGCGAGCTCAGGTGTCGGACGCTACTCAGTTGCCGGTGACAGTAGAAAATGATGCCAATGCCGCGGCCTGGGCTGAATACCGATTCGGGGCCGGAAGGGGCGGAACCAATGTGGTCGCGGTGACAGTTGGCACTGGCATCGGCGGCGGTGTCGTGCTTAATGGGGCGGTATATCGCGGTTCCTACGGCCAGGCCGGCGAATTTGGCCACACGCAAATGGTGGAAGACGGATTGCCATGCGGTTGTGGCGGTTTCGGTTGCTGGGAGCAATACGGAAGCGGCACCGCCCTGACCAGATACGCGCGTGAATACGCCACTGCCTATCCGGATGATGCTGAAGTGCTGGGCACACTGAGCGATGACGCGGAGATCACCGGCCCGATGGTCGCGCGGGCGGCCGCGCGTGGAGACAAAGCCGCGCTGCATGCCTTCGCCGAGGTGGGCCGGTGGATTGGCGTTGGTTTGGCGGATGTGGTGTCCAGCTGGGATCCCGACCACATTGTTGTGGGCGGGGGAGTCGTTGAAACCGGGGCTCTCCTGATGGAACCCATCGCCGCGACCTATGCGCGAATTCTTGCGGAACGGGGCCGTCCGCAACCAGTGGCGACAGTGGCCGCCGCGCAGCTAGGAAACATGGCAGGGCTGCGGGGCGCCGCTGATTTGGCGCAGTCCGCGGCACGGTAAATGCCGCTAATCTCACAACCTCGCGCTAAGTTAGATTTTGTGACACGGATTCGGGTGCTCTGCTACAACATGCGAGCTTTCCGCGATGACGTCCCCGCACTTATCGACGTCGTGCGAGGTATCGAGCCCGATCTCGTTTTCGTCCAGGAAACTCCGCGGTTTATCCGATGGCGGTCCCGGTCAGCCGGATTGGCTGCCGCTTGTGGTCTGGTAGTCGTCCCAGGTGGAGGCGCACCCGCGTGTGGAAACATGCTTATGGTTCGCCCCGCCGTTGCCGTTGATCGTGCACGTCCCATGCGCTTTCCCCACACGATTGGTGAGCAGCCACGTGGTGGTGCGGTAGCTAAGCTTTCGTTGAACGGAACCCGTTTCACGGCTGCCGGAGTGCATCTTGGCCACCCTCGTCATGAACGGCTGCGACATGCCGAATACCTGCTTCAGGAACTTTCAGATCCAGATCCATTGCTTGTCGCGGGTGATTTCAACGAAGACTTCAACGCGCCCGAGTCCAAGCCTCTTCACGATGTGTTGACCGCGACCTTGCGGGATGTCGCCGGCGAAGATCGCCACAACACCTTCAGTGCCAAAACCCTCGTCGTCGCATCGACGGCATTTTTGTGGATCCACGGGTTGACGTTGTGCACTACGGCGTTATGCATAACGATCTCACCGTGCGTGCGAGCGATCACCTGCCGATAATTGCTGATCTACGGGTCTTAGCTAGTGGAGTCGACTAATGGGATACAGCCGTGAACAGCTTGAACCGGTGATCGCAGCAACAGCGAGAGCGGTCAATCACACACCAGATTTACTCACGCAATCGTTGGCGTTGAGTTCGCTAGCCCGGCATCGCGACGTTCGAGAATTTCCGCCAGTAAGCGATGCCTTGCAATATGCCGCCACTACGCTGCGGCAGGTGTGTTTTCAACTGACTGGCGTCAGTGATGTGCTCTGGCAGTCCATCGAAAAACGTGCGGATGAACCCTTTGATTATCCCGTGCTCGCTGGCCGGCGCCGACACTCCCAAGTGGAATGGGTGAGGTTCGCGCGATTCGCCTCAGGAGAGATCTTAGAGCGCTCGCCATTGTTGAGTACCGCGACGGCATTGCAAGAACTGAGTGCGCAACTGCGGGCGCTGCCAGATCTGTATCGCACCGTGGTGCCGTTGTTGAACCAGGACAAAGAATGGGCCGGCGGAACCCCGGGCACTTTGGCCGCCCGAGTCCGTGAAGCCCTGGGTGCCGTACTTGATGCCCGTCGTCGAGTGCCCGGCACCAGACGGCCAGGCCCGCGTGAACGCCACGGCGTTACCGCCGCCGCGGCTGGAGCCCCCAACGTTGACGACGCCGCCCGAGCTATTGGCGTGATCGCTCAAGTGATGACCCGCCGAGTCGCGCGGGTGGGAACTCCAGAAGCCGCCAAGCAACTAGCGTTGCTGCTGCGCGATGGCCCGACGATAGCGTGGGGTTCAACGGTGTATTGGGATGCCGTGAGCCGGGCCTGTGATGGTGCCAAGCCGTGGCAGGCCTCAGGACCAACGCCGGTCACCAGTGATGACCAGGTGGCGGCGGGTATGGATTTGTTGGATTCCATGTGGGATGCGTGGAATCGTTCCGCTACCCGCGCTGGCAATTCGTATCTGGGTAAAGAGATGACGCAGTTCGTCGCCGTGATGCAACGAACCTATCCGCGCGTTCGAACGGCGATTGACCAGTTGGTGCGCCACACCAGCGCGCCGCCCCCAGTTGCCGAATCTGTGAGCAGCGAACCGGTGTCCGCGCCCAAATCGACGCAGCTGGAGGAAGGCGCGGAACTGGACGAGGAACTGGCCGCGCTTTTGCGGGAAGCGCAGTCAAATCTGGATGACGATTTCTAGACCCGCGAGCCGTCGTCGTCTGTTTCCTCGTCGGGGTCTGGGTTTCGTAGACGACCAACAAGTGTGACGGCGCCGGCAAGCATGGAGACAACGCCGAGCACCATGACGAAATCGCTGGAGATGAACAGCCATTCCGCGAGGTAATCAGGCCAGAGGATGGCCCAAAACCCAGCCAGCAGTGCCACGGTGCCGAGCACCGTGGGGGGAGAGATGTACGGCAGTGGCCCGGGGTCTTGGGGGACGAAATGTTCTGGTGGTTCTTCGTCATCGTCGAAATCGGGGTGATCTAGCGGCCCGGAGCCCGCTATGGCGTTCTCCCACCATTCGGGATTCTTCTGGTTTTCGTCCTTTGGGCCGTCTTTGCGCCATCCGGTAGGTTCAGTCATGTTTTCCCGCCGATCAGCCGGTTCATGAAGGAAATGCTGCCTTTGAAAATCATCTCGGCATCGTTGTCCAAGGTAGCCACGTGATAGCTGTTTTCTAGCCTGATCGCGGTGACGTCCGTGGAGCTGACCTTAGCCAACAGCAGGCCCGAGTTTTCTGGCTCCACCACATGATCTTCGGTGCTGGTGTAAACAAGCAGGGGCTGCGTTACTTTAGGTAGTTCGCTTTCGGTGAGCTTCCAGAGCTGTTGCAAGGAGCGGAAGGCGAGCAGGGGATTCCGCCCATAGCCCGGTTCGCGGGCGTCTACTTTTTTGATGTCGCTGGCAAGCCCTGCGACCGATTTGATGCCGAATCTGGTGATCAATGGCGCGAGCATCGCTTTACGGCGCCAGGTGCGGTATGACGGATTGACCAGCACGAGCCCAGCGATGTGATCGCCGCGTTGTTGCGCCAGTCGCGTGATGAGTGTTCCACCCATCGACAAGCCCATCGCGAAGGTCGGTGTGTCTGGGTAATCGGCGCGCAGCTTTTCCCACCCTAGTTCGATTTCGCGGTACCAGTCGCGCCAGCCGCTGTTGTTCATGTCTTGCCACACGGTGCCATGGCCGGGCAAAAGTGGGCATCGCACCGTAAATCCGGCGTCGAACAAGTACTCGGCCCACGGCCGCATCGTCTCTGGACTGCCCGTATACCCGTGGCTGAGCAGCACTGTAGCCGGAGCGTTCGGCGCAACGAGGTCAATCGCTTCGATAGGCACGCACCCATTGTCCCTCACTGTGTGCGGTAATCACGTGCGCACAGTCACCTCGTCCCAAGTGTTTCTCGTGCCTCATCACCCACCTGAGCGAAGACCATGAACTCGTTGTCCGCGTTTACTCGCCGATTGGGTTCAACAGCCGTGGCGCCGCGCCGAGAAAACCGGCACCTTCTAGGCTATGGGGGTTCGTTGGGCCGGCGTAGTGTGAGAATCACGAGTAGTGAAAGGCACGGGCTTGTTCTTCTGGCTGTGTAAGTACGTTTTTATTGGCCCCTGGCTTCGGCTCGTTTTCCGGCCCAAGCTGCGAGGCACCCAGCACAGTCCCGAAACGGGTGCCGCGGTTTTCGCCAGCAATCACCTGTCATTTTCAGACTCGGTCTTTCTGATGATTGTCGTTAAACGCCACATCACCTTCCTCGCAAAGGCCGAATACTTCAATAGCCCCGGGATCAAAGGCTTTTTCACCAAATGGTTCTTCAAAGCGATTGGGCAAGTGGCGATTGACCGATCCAGCGGTTCAGCGGCCACCGCCGCCCTCGATACCGGGCTTCGTGTGCTCAACCGCGGTGACTTTCTGGGGATCTATCCCGAGGGAACGCGTTCACCCGACGGGCGGCTCTATCGCGGAAAAACCGGTGTGGCGCGCATGGTCTTGCAATCTAATACTCCGGTCATCCCGGTGGTCATGGTCAATACCGACAAAATTCAACCCATTGGTTCCAAATGGCCCAAGATCATGCGAGTGGGAATCCAATTTGGTGAGCCGCTAGATTTTTCGCGATATGAGGGAATGGCCGGGGACCGCCTTGTCGAGCGAGCGGTAACAGACGAAATTATGGCCACGTTGGCGCGAATGTCGGGCCAAGAATATGTAGACGTGTACGCGGCTGGGGTGAAATCTGGCGCCGTGAAAGCGCGCCCGGCGCGCCGGGCCACAAACGCCGCGGCCGAGGAAGACGAAGACCTTTTGTAGCCCCGATAGGTAGGTACCGCTGCTAGTGAAGGTCCGCAGGCTTTAGGCTGCCAGTTATGCGGCGATACTTCTACGACACCGAGTTTATTGAAGATGGGGTCACCATCGACTTGGTGTCCATAGGCGTGGTCGACGAGCAAGGTCGTGAATTCTATGCGGTCTCGACTGAGTTCGACCCATCAAAAGCCATCCCCTGGGTCAAAAAAAATGTTCTTGACAAACTGCCATCACCTAGCAGTCAGGCCTGGCGTTCGCGTGAGCGTATTCGTGATGACCTCCTCGAATTTTTGATCCAGCCGGGAGAGAAGTTTGAACTTTGGGCCTGGTTCGCGGCGTACGACCACGTCGCGTTGTGTCAATTGTGGGGCCCGATGGTCGCACTACCAAGACCGATTCCGCGATACACCAAAGATCTACGACAGCGCTGGGAAGATCTGAAAAAGCCTAAACTTCCCGATGCGGGCGACGACGCGCACGATGCGCTCGCCGATGCGCGCCATAATCTGCAACGCTGGCAGGTGCTGGAGCAAGCCCGTCATGGGGTGCAAGCGGCTTGAGCACAATCTATTCGTGAGAAAGGGACATGTATGCGCATCGGAGTGTTGACCGGAGGGGGCGATTGTCCCGGCCTCAATGCGGTGATTCGCGCGATTGTCCGCAAAGGTGTGGACGAATATGGACACGAGTTTCTCGGATATCGCAACGGCTGGAAAGGTCCGCTAGAAAACGATTTCGCCGAGCTGGGTGTGCCGCAGGTGCGGGGCATCCTCCCGCGGGGCGGCACAATTTTGGGTTCATCCAGAACAAACCCGTACTCGATCCCTGGCGGCGTCGAGGAAGTGACCGCGAATCTGCGGGCCGCCCAAGTTGACGCGCTGATCGCCATTGGCGGCGAAGACACCTTGGGCGTGGCTAAAAAACTCAACGATGCCGGAACGCCCATCGTCGGCGTGCCAAAAACCATCGACAATGATCTGAACGCCACCGACTACACCTTTGGATTTGACACGGCAGTGAATATCGCCATGGAAGCGATAGATCGTCTGCACACCACCGCCGAGAGCCACCATCGCTCACTCGTGGTTGAGGTTATGGGGCGCCACGCCGGTTGGATCGCTCTGCACGCCGGACTTGCCGGGGGTGCGAACGTGATTCTGATTCCCGAGCGTCCGTTTGACTTGGATGAAGTCGCCCGCTATGTCAAACATCGTTTCGACACCCAATACGCGGCAATCCTGGTAGTTGCCGAGGGTGCGGTGCCACAAGGTGGCGCCGAGATGCTCCAAAAGGGTGAGCTCGACGCGTTCGGACACACTCGATTGGGGGGAGTGGGTCAATGGCTTGCCGATGCGCTGGAGGAGCGCACTGGATTTGAATCGCGCGCGGTCGTGCTCGGTCACGTGCAACGCGGTGGCACACCTACCGCATTCGATCGAGTGTTGGCGACTCGGTTTGGGCTCGCCGCCATTGACGCGGCGCATGAAGGTGAATTTGGCGTGATGACCGCGCTGAGCGGTACTCAGATCACCCGGGTGCCGCTTGCCGCGGCCACTGCGAAACTGAAAACCGTGCCGGTTGAACGGTACGCCGAAGCCGAAGTGTTTTTTGGCTAATGTCGGCTGAATCCGCGTGCCCCATCTTTCGGATTTGGGAGCATCCCACACCGCCGCAAGACGTAGTGCGGATTGGCGACCACTGGTTGGTCAATCGTCGCGCCTTGATAAAAAAAATCTTGGTGGACGCCGAGACATATTCCCCCATCAACGCGTTGGACGCGGTGAGACGTATAGACAAAAAAGCGCTGCGCATCCTCGCCAAGCATCAGTTTCGGCTACCACCAACCTTGGCCAATAACGCCACCCCATCCCACCCCGTGCTGCGCGGGGTGATGGGTTCGGCCCTGCACCCGGCCAAGGTTGAAGCGCAGCGACCCTGGCTCACCGGATTAGTTCGTCGACGAGTGAGCCGTTTGATGCCAGCGCTGCGCTCAGGGGCCCAAGCGGATATTTACGCCGAGTTGGCACGTGACATCCCGCTGCTGGTTCTGGGAAGACTCATGGAACTACCCGAGCACGACATCGCGGTAACCAAAGAGTTTTCGGTCGCGGCCTTGGAACTTTTCTGGGGTGATACCGATGTGGAACGTCAATGCGAGCTGGCCACCATTGTGGGGCCTCATCATGCGCGGCTCCGCGCCTTTGTCCGATCCGGTGTGGGGTGGATCGCGGAACTGCGGCGGCACGCCAGCGAGGATAAGGTGGTCGCCGCGCTCTTTTTCTTACTGGTTGCTGGACAAGAAACAACGTCTCAGTTCTTGGGTTCGCTGTTGCATCGTCTGGTTGGTGAGCAGCATGCTCTGATCGCATCACCGGTGGACATTGTGGAAGAAGGGCTGCGACTGGAGGCGCCAATTGTCAGTTGGCGTCGGCTTACTACTCGGCCGGTGGAGCTCGGTGGGGTTTCCGTGCCTTCGGGCGCCTCATTGGTGCTGAATCTTTTTGAGGCTGGGCGTGATGGGATGACTTCCCAGTTTCGGCCTGGCCAACCGGGAAGTCGTCAACATTTGGCGTTCGGGGCTGGGGTGCATCGCTGTTTAGGTGCGAGCCTGTCGAGAATGGAAGCTCAAGTGATGGTCGCTGAGCTCGCACCGTTGTTGCGACGCGTGCGAGTGGTGCGCGGACCGACTTATCCGGACAACATGTCTTTTCGGATGCCCGACGCTTTGGTGGTGTCGGCTCGGATTCCGTGAAGTTGCGGACCGAGCCAGCTGGGCGCGGCTTCTTGGAATGTCGCGGGTGGCAAAGATGAGGCGCCCGCGGGAACGATTCCAGCTACGGCCCCGATGTCCGTGAGGTTCATATGGTGCACAAGTTCGGGTTGTTCTGGCCAAGACCCGATCACGACGCAGTGCTCAATGTGGCGCGCCTCTAGCGCCTCCTGAGTGAGCGCGGTGTGATTGAGCGTTCCCAACCCGGCGCGGGCTACCACCACGGTTGGCGCATGAAGTTTCGCCGCGACGTCGGCGATCGTCCACGATTCACCGAGTGAAACAAGTAACCCGCCAGCGCCTTCAATGAGGATGAGGTCGTGGCGCTCTGACAGTTCTTCGACAGCTTGGATCACATCGTGTAGGGCCAGCGGTGGGAGCTGTGCGACTCGGGCCGCGGTGAGTGGGGCTAGGGGAGCTGGATAGCTGGTCAGCGTTTGCACGTGTATGCCGGTGAGCCGGGCGATCTCGGCCGCGTCATCATCATCGCCTGTTTGGGCGGGTTTGAGCGCGGCCACAGACAGCCCGGCTTTTTGCGCTGTCGCCGCTAGGGCCGCGGTCACCACGGTTTTGCCGACGCCAGTATCTGTGCCGGTGACGATGACAGGGCCGAGCCATGAGTTCATGGTGCCAGTGTGCCCAAGTGGCCGTTTGACCCCGTGGTGGGGTGTGGTCTCTGGCCGACTAAAAGGCGGCGGTAAGGCAAGCTAGTCGATCACCGGCTGTTCCGGCGTGGCCAGGGTGGGTGGAGGTGTGTTGAGCGTGCAAGACGACAGCGTTGGCTTCCCCTGGGCGAAACGTCCACTCGACTGTAGCCTTGGCCGCGCCTTTTCCGTTCTTGTCTGTGGTGAGGTCAAGCCATATTTCATTGTGCGGATTGGCATATGTCGGATCTACGGACGGGCTGATTGGGTCTTGCTGGTTTTGGTAGTGCGGGCCCGCGTCAGCGGGGTTCGCTCCACAGGGCTTGGTGTGGATATGCGCGCCGTAGTCGCGGTTCGGCTGTAGACCTTCGACAACGATGTTCACTGTGGACTGATCGTTTGTTTTGCTGAGATTAACCGTCATGTGGCCTGTGGCGGGCACCAGGTCGTTGTTGTACGTGAGAGCGATTGGTTGGGTCCCGTCGGGTGTGGGAGGTGCGAAAGTGCCTTGCGCCAATGGTGTAGGTGCTGGGTCTTTCGCGGTCGCGTCTTTGTTGTCAGAACAAGCGGTCAAAGCTCCCAATGTCGCTGCTAGCAATGCCGCGGTGAGGGTTTTTCGCATGTGTGTCAACTCCAGATTAGGGACTGTGTTGAACCGCCAGGTGACTTAGCGGAAGAGACGATGTGCATTGTCCCTCAATGTCCGTGAGCGTGATTCACGCACGCGATAAATGAGCGAATAACGCTGGGATAGCGAGCGGGCTGGACGATCGAAGTGCTTTCATGTGTTCGCGCGCCGCGCGAGATTGCCCAGTTCAGCGGCCAACTATGGTTGGTTCAGGCGATAAATTTTTTTGCGAGGACGCGGGCTTAGAGTTTGGAGCGGATGTGAACAGAAGGGGAGGGTGGGACGGCATTCCGTCCTCTGTCACGGCGAGCATCACCGCCGCTCTCGGAGTCGCCGGCTCGGTCGAAGTCCAAGCGACCAGGGGTACCAGCAGCGAGTTCGTCGGAAAGTTAAGCGCTCCTGGAGAACTCGACCCTGTCTTCGTCAAGATCGTCATGGATAAGGTTCCTGGCGATTTAGCCATGTTTCTTAACGAGACTGAGCTCGCGCGTCGGCTCCCAGCCCTCATGCCGGCGATCGTTGAGACTGGCGAGCACCGCCTTCAGTATCCGAATCAACCTCCTGGCCCGTTGTACAGCTGGCGGGTGCAGGAATGGGTGCCCGGTCGCACCCCAGGTCCAGACATCGCTGGTGCCGATGTGGAGCGGATGGCGAGTTTGGCTGCCCGACTAACGCCATCGACGTTGCATCTGGCGGGAGCCGTGTCGCTGCATTCCGTCCAAGAGCTCGCAACTAAACACTTCACCCAATGGCGCTCGCTGGAGAAAGATCCGCGTCTTGCTCTGAATCTACAGAGCGAGGTGGGAAAGTGGGCTTTCGCGCGGAGGTCGCAACTGGCGAATCTCGAGGCCCGAGCCGCCAGTGCGGTGGCGGGTTCCCATTTGGTGCATTTGGATGCTGGTCCGCACAATGTGATCTTTGGCCAGAACCCCGAAGATGATCGTTTCATTGACTGGGTGCCGGGTTCTGGCCCGGAGTGGGTGACGCTGGTCCATTCGGTTCTTTTCGTCGCTGGGCGGCGCCGTGCGCTCGATCCCGCCGCGGATATCGCGGATCTTCACGCGATTTTGCGCGCAAAACTCGATGACGCGGGTATCGATCGTGAAAAAGTGGTGAGTTATCTGGTTGGGTTGGCGGGTTTCGCGATGCACGGGCCTGGTCGCCAGGATGTGCCACCGAGTTTCTTGGTGGCTGACTTGGAAGGGGTTTTGGCGTTTACTCAAGCCGAGCTGGCTCATCTAGAGCCCGATCCGCCCAGGTCAACTCCGGTTCGATTGGCGGGGCGATTGCGCGATCGGGTGTCTGGCGTCTTTCGTAGGTCTCAGTAGAGCGTGGAGCCACTGCTCGATTCCATGACAGCGTGAATCGATACATGGCGACTAACGAGTGATACGCCCATGCCAGTGTGAATACATGTCGAGCTCTTGTCGCGTCGGCGCCAGCCCTACGTCTCGGATAGCCTCACGCAATCTATCGGGGCCGACCGTGGGGTCGTTGAAAGCGGTACGAGCGAGTGCGCGTCGTTTGGTTTGTCCGCCGCCGGGGGCGAGCAGAGAAGAAAGGGGAGCGCTCTTGGGGTCAACTACCTGATCGGTGTATACATCCAAAGTTGCCAGGACAAATGCGTGGTGCGCGGATAGCGTTTGCTCTTCGCCCGCTACTTCACCAATTGCTAGAGCGGCGTTGTGAGCCAGTAGCGCCCGAGCCGCATGCCAGTCTCGGGCGTCCTCGTATGAAATTCCCAATGCCACCGCTTGTTTAGCTTTGGTGTGAATATTTTCTGGGATGAAAGCGAAGACAGAAGCTGATAGCCCGACTCCCGCCTGTGCGGCCTGATCGACAATCACATGAGCGGTATTCTCGACCCGCGTGCGATCGCTGCGCCAATACTTAGTTGTCGGCGCGTTGCGAGCGAGTTCTCGTTGCAGGTCTTGCTTGTACCGCGTTGCTAGTTCGTCGATATCAACATTGTGTTTCCCGGAATTGGCCAGGATGGAGTAAGCGATTTCATTGACCGCGTTGAGTCGGTCGATAATTCGTAGTTCCTGGGGTGCTGGCAATCCGGTGACTTTTTCCGTTTCCCGCGCGAGTTCGTACAGGTGCTCGTTGGTGACTAGTGCCCATGCGTCTGAGGAGACCGGGGCCCCCTGTGCCTCGACTTGCCTGCGCGCGAGCATAGTTGCTGAGACTAAATGCCGCATTTCCCCATGAAAGTTCGCCATAAGCGAAATGTAGCATGCTGTGCTCGATGAGGATTCCAACTTGGACTGATGTGAGCTGTTAGCTACCTTACGTTCTTGGCGGCCGCATTTCGCTGAAGTCGAACTGAGATGCGGTTGGCTTGCGGTCTTTAGTTCATGTGTGTCGTCAACTGAAGAATTCTTGCCTTTCCGCTTCGCGTCACTGTGGCTTTGTTCGATGGCTTCGAGTTCTGCGGATCAAACTCCAATCAAAACTTCTTTCCGAAACTGGATGACGAACTGCTGATGTGGGGGATGGCTATGGCTGCCCATTTATCGCCCGTGGCAAGTGAGTTCTTGTGATCGAATAGCTAAATCGTTTTTGAGTAAAAGAACGGTGGTGCGCAAGGCCCGCTGAGGTCTAGTAAGAGCGCGAATCGTCATTCAAGGTTCCACCGTTTAGGGGAGGGCGCTTTCAAGTGGACTGCGGATATTTTGAATTGAGAAATGGTGATTGTGCGTAGTGGTGCATAGCCTCTATGTGATCAAGATGAATGGTATTTGCTCTAGTGATGCTAGTGGTTTTATCGGAGTAAGTATCTCTGTCACAAGAGGCATTTACACTGCTTAACGAACTAACGTTCCGCCACCTGGGAAATAAATTCGCCTCCAGCATAACGTGGTCTTTGTTAATCCACAAAGGAATTAGTCTCTCTGTCTGCCAAGGAAATCAGTGACTAAAAAGTGTCATCTGCATAATGGATAGGGGAATGTAGTGAAGCAATTACGCATTGCACATTTGATCATCTCCAGCTTACTTGTTTTTGCGATGGCTGCGGCATTACTAATCGTGGCGCCATTCGCTGACCGCGCCCTCGGATATGGTGCCCATTGCCAAGATCCATCTCCCCCAAGCTGGTTCAATGTACGTTTAAAAGCCGCCGCCGAAACCTCGGGCGATGGTGTGCCGACCTCGTGGGGCAGCTCGGTCGACATGGCGCGGATCGCTTGCTTTGAAAGCACATTCCGCACCTCCGCCCAAAATGGGCAATATTTTGGGCTCACTCAAATGAACCGCACCAGCGTCGAAAACGCCAGTGTGTCTTGGCACTGCTACACCGTTTACGAGGGCTGCACTAAGCCGCGGGGCTATCACCAGCTGCTGGCCGCCCTTCGCTATGCCGACAGTCGATATGGATCACCGGCAAAGGGATGGAAGCACATTCGCGAAAACAACTGGTGGTGAGCTAGCCGGATGGATCAGATGAGGCCGGCGGCGAGTCGGCCTCTTAACTAGGTTCCATCAGTTGCCAAATGCGCTGTTGAATGTCACTGGGCCAGGGGTCGATCACGAAAAGTTTGTCTCTGCTGCTGTGCCCTCGCCGCAAACTCACCGCCGAAGTCCTCACCCCGAGGGCTTGGGCCAGGGAGCGTCGGATTGCTTCTGTTGCCGCACCATCGACCGCGCGTGCCATCACTTTCACAACAACGGCGTTTCCATAAGGTCCTAGATGATGGCCACCCACATGGGCGAATTTTGCACCAGGTTTCGCCCGTACCGCCACGGTAAAACCTTGGCTGGGAGCCACCATGGTTTCCTTCCGCCTTGACGCGTTTTGAGTGCGATTCGCCGACAACCTAGCTCGGGCGCGCGTCGCACACGACACTCACTGCTTTCCGGAAATCGTCCGCTCTCAATCCCACGTTGATAGTGATCCGCAACCGGGAACGGCGATCCGGCGTCGATGGCGGACGGAAGCACCCCACAGCCACCCCAGCATTGCCGCATGAACGCGCCCAGATAACGGCGGCATCAGCGCTCGGCGCTGCGATCGACAACACGCCAGCGGCGGGTGAGGTCACATCTAGCCCTGCGGACGTGAACACCTGATGGGCGAATGCGGCCCTCTCATGAAGTTCGGTGCGCAGCTGGTCTCCCCGTTCGGTAATGATGTGCAGTGCCGCTCTCGCGCCGGCCGCAACGGAGGGAGAGAGCGCGGTGTCATACAGGAAGGTGCGAGACGTATCTACCAAGTGCCTAATGAATGTTTGATGAGCGGCGATGACACCGCCAGCCGCCCCCAGAGCTTTGGATAAAGTGGCTGTGACCACAATGTTCGCCTTGCCGGCCAATCCACATTCGCGGACAGCGCCACCGGGCCCGATAACCCCCAATGCGTGCGCGTCATCTACCAGAAGAGCGACATCAAACCGAGTGCACAGCGCGTGCAGCTCGCGCAGCGGTGCGATATCTCCATCCACTGAAAAGACGGATTCGGTAACCACCACCGCATCGTGGCCTTTTTCGGCGAGAATGCGCTCGTAGTCGTCCAGATTGTTGTGGCGAGCGGTGATCGTGCGCACTCCCGCCAGTCGGCAGCCGTCGATGAGCGAGGCGTGGGCGTGGGCGTCCAGCACGAAAACGGTGTCTGGTCGAGCAAGTGCTCGGATGGCGCCCAAGTTTGCCATGTACCCGGAGGAATACACGAGAGCTTCGTCGAAATTCAACAGATGTGCGAGCTCCCGCTCTAGCTTTTCATGTTCCACAGTGGACCCGCGAACCAGCCTGGAACCGGTCGCACCCAAGCCATATTCCCGTAGTGCGCGCGTGGCGGCATCCAATACCTGGGCGTTACGCGCTAAGCCTAGATAGTCGTTGCCCGCCAGATCGAGCATGGGCTCGTCAGGTTCCCGATGGCGCAGCGCGCGACGCAAACCCGCGGCTTCACGAAGCTCAGCTTTGCGCGCCAAGGTGGATAGGAAAGCATCCGACATGTGGTGCCTTTCAGTGCGAGTGGGGTGGGCGCCCATGCTCGGTGCCCACCCCAGAATCGTTTAGACGCTCAGAACTTCATCGAGGGCTGTCTCCAGCGCCCCCAACAACAGGTCTGTCTCCGGCGGCGCTAGCGTCAGAGGCGGCATAACCACCACGACGTCGCCCAAGGGGCGAAGCCAGACGCCCTTGTTCATCGCTGCCCGGCACACTTCAAATCCTGTGCGGTCACCGCGTGGCTCCACCTGTACGCCAATCATGGTCCCCAGTTGGCGAACCTCTTTGACGCCAGGGTGTTTGGCCACACTGATCAATCCCGCGGCCAGACGTTCTCCAAGCTCGGCCGCCTGGTCTACCACGGCTCGCTCTTTCATCATTCGCAGATTCGCGATCGCAGCCGCGCAGCACAAGGGATTCGCTGTGAAGGTGTGACCGTGAAAGAACGTGCGGACTTGCGCGGGTGCGCCGAGGAAAGCCTCGTATACCTCTTCAGTGGCAAGGACCGCCGACAATGGCAGGTAGCCCGCGGTAAGGCCCTTTCCGCAGACCAAAAGATCGGGCGTAATGCCGGCATGTTCAATGGCCCACATTTTGCCGGTTCGCCCAACGCCTGTCGCTACTTCATCGCAAATCAACAGTGCGCCGTATGCGTCGGCCACTCGGCGCGCGGTGCGCAGATACGCCGCGTCGTAGGTAAGGATTCCGGCCGCACCCTGGACCATGGGCTCGACGATGATCGCGCACACTCGTTCCCCATGTTCAGCCATGAGCTTTTCCAGCTCGGCACCGGCTTCCAGTGCTCGTTCGGCTGGACTTTGGTCTGGCCGGCGCATTCCCGGGGACCCGGTGGAGAGGGTGTCGAGCAAAATGGGTCGATACTTATCGTGAAAAAGTTCGATGCCGCCGACACTGACGCTTCCCAGCGTGTCCCCGTGATAGGCCTCAGTCAGGTGCACGAAGAGTGGTCGGGTTTGCCCACGTTGCAATGCGCTTTGGTAGGCCATCTTTAGTGCGGCTTCTACGGCAGATGATCCATCACCGGCATAGAACACTTTGGACATGCCGGGCGCGGTTGTTAATAGCTCCTCGGCGAGTTCGATCCCTGGTTGATGCGTGGCACCGAGAAATGTGGAGTGGTCCAGCTTGCCTAGTTGAGCGGTAATCGCCGCGTCAATCTCCGGGGTCCGGTGACCCACCGTGGTCGTCCACAGTGACGAGATGCCATCGAGGTAGCGCACGCCATCGACATCGAACAACCAAGGACCCTCGGCGCGTTCAATGACCGCCGGCTTGTCCTCAATCCAGGCCGCGTGTTGGGTGAACGGATGCCAGACCGCTGCCGCATCCCGCTCGCGCCACAGTTCGCTCGTGATAGTCATCACCTGCTTTGTTTTGGGGTGAACTTGCTGGTAACCGGCATGGGCCCAGTAGATTACGGGCCATGCCGGAGATCATTGAATATGCCAGGCGCGAAGTTCTTGAACATGGTCGCGCCCTTACCGAGCCCGAAATCGCCCAAGTTTTGCGCCTGGACGATGAACATCTACCAGAGCTATTGGAGCTCGCGCACGCGGTGCGGATGCGGTGGTGTGGGCCCGAGGTGGAGGTCGAAGGCATCGTGTCCGTGAAAACGGGCGGTTGTCCGGAAGACTGCCATTTCTGCTCACAATCAGGGCTTTTCCCCTCGCCAGTGCGTGCGGCCCGACTGAATATCGATGAACTGATTGTCGCCGCGAAGCAGACCGCCGAAACGGGTGCGACCGAATTTTGCATCGTTGCGGCGGTGCGCGGCCCCGATGAACGCCTCCTACAAGATGTATGTGACGCCGCGGTCAAAATCCGTGAAGAAGTAGATATCAACATCGCGGCTAGCTTGGGAATCCTGACCCAGGAGCAAGTGGACCGTTTGGTCGCCGCTGGTGTGCACCGCTACAACCACAACTTGGAAACGGCGCGTTCCCATTTTCCCAAAGTCGTCACCACGCACACCTGGGAAGAGCGTTGGGAAACCCTTCAGATGGTGAAAGCCTCGGGTATGGAGCTGTGCTGCGGCGGCATCATTGGTCTGGGCGAAACGCTGGATCAGCGCGCCGAACTCGCCGGGCAGTTCGCTGAACTCGCCCCGCATGAAGTGCCGTTGAACTTCCTTAACCCACGTCCAGGAACTCCGCTGGAAAATCAGCCTCCAATTTCCGCCTCTGACGCCTTGCGCGCGATCGCGGCGTTCCGCTTGGCGATGCCCCGCACTATTTTGCGGCTCGCTGGTGGACGCGAAATCACACTGGGCGACCTGGGCACTCGTGATGGTCTGCTCGGTGGGGTGAACGCGGTGATTGTCGGGAACTATTTGACGACGCTAGGTCGCCCAGCGACGCAAGACTTGGAGTTGTTGGGTGAGTTGAGCATGCCCATCAAAGCGTTGGGTTCGGCGTTGTGAACGAGCCGCAGTGGTGCGATCGATGTGGCGCCGCGGCGAGTGCTGAGCACACGGGCTGTCTTGCCGCCAGGCAACTGGAACCGCCGCGCTTTTGCGGGGAGTGTCGCCGTCGGATGGTCGTGAAGGTGTTGCCAATGGGATGGCAAGCGCGGTGCGTGGAGCACGGCACGCTGCAGGGCAGCAGCACCTGAGGTTGGGCCATTCCTTTGGATTGAGGCGACTTCAAGTAGTTCGTGCCTCGCATCGCACACGATGATGTGTGGTGCGAGGCGCCCCCGCGCGTGGACGCGTGCCGGCGTTCGAAAGCTCGTGCCTAGGCGGCCGCGTTTCGTTCTCGGGCGGCACGGGAGTGCTGCCTATGGGAGCTTGTCGCGTTCGCTATTCCACGCATCCATATTCAGTAGAAGCGATTTTTATCAGATCATGCGAAAGCGGTAGAAAACCCACGGCGCTGGGAGAACTTGAATACTGGAACTGACAACACTTCGCTGTTGGCTAAATTTTGTCTCCGCCTCGTACGGACGGTGGACACCGTCCCAAATGAGGTGGAGCCAGCGCGAGGAACGTGTCACGGGAAATTGCAATCGCCGCACGTAACGGCTCCAAACAGAGGCGAAGCCGTCGCACCATCCCAATAATCGGGACAGAAAAATGCGCCCTTTGCGGCCATCGGATGTGTCCGATATTGCCGTGTGCATCATGAACGGGGCCAGCTACGCTGGACTGGTGACCGACGCCACCGCATCCCCCCTTGAGACCCTCGACCACTGGCGGACCTTGCCCGCCGCGCAACAGCCGTCCTGGCCCGACCCAGACGCTCTTGCCGAGGTGTCTACTGTTCTGTCCACGGTCCCACCTATCGTCGCTCCTTTTGAAGTTGATGAGCTCCGGGTGAAATTGGGAGAAGTTGCGCAAGGGCGCGCCTTTTTGCTGCAAGGTGGCGACTGCGCCGAGACGTTTGACGCCAACACTGAACCTCACTTGCGGAGCCTCACTCGAGTCCTGCTCCAGATGGCCGTCGTGCTTACCTACGGGGCGCGGATGCCGGTTGTGAAGGTCGGCCGGGTAGCCGGGCAATACGCTAAACCGCGTTCATCAGACATTGACTCGCTCGGGTTGGTTTCCTACCGCGGTGACATGGTCAACGACATCACTCCTGACCCCACTGCGCGTATTCCCGATCCGACTCGCTTGGTGCGCGCCTACGCTAACGCCTCCGCGGCGATGAACATGCTGCGGGCATTCGCACGGGGAGGCATGGCTGACCTACACGCGGTTCACGACTGGAATAAAGACTTCGTCAAAAACTCACCTGCGGGTGCTCGTTACGAGCAGATCGCCGCTGAGATTGACCGCGCGCTGGCCTTCATGCGGGCCTGCGGGGTAGACGACGCGAATTTGCGCAGCACCACGCTGCACTGCAGCCACGAAGCGCTCATTCTTGACTACGAACGGGCCCTGACGCGCGTCGAAGACAACCGTGCCTACGACCTGTCGGGGCATTTCGTGTGGGTGGGCGAACGCACCCGTCAGCTTGATGGTGCGCACATTGAATTCATGTCCAAGATCGCTAACCCGATCGGCGTGAAGATTGGCCCCACGACCACGCCCGAATACGCGGTGGAGCTCATCGAACGTCTCGACCCTGACCACGAGCCGGGGCGACTCACGTTGATCAGCCGGATGGGCAACGGGAAAGTCCGCGACGTGTTGCCCGCGATTGTTGAAAAGGTCACCGCGACGGGTCACAAGGTGGTGTGGCAGTGCGACCCGATGCATGGCAACACTCACGAATCATCGAACGGTTACAAAACTCGGCATTTCGACCGCATTGTCGATGAAGTACTTGGGTTCTTTGAGGTCCACCGTTCATTGGGCACTCACCCTGGCGGCATTCACATCGAATTGACCGGCGAAGACGTCACCGAGTGCCTTGGCGGTGCCCAAGAACTCAATGACGCTGACCTGGAATCGCGCTATGAAACAGCGTGCGATCCACGCTTGAACACCCAACAGTCGCTCGAGCTGGCCTTCTTGATCGCGGACATGTTGCGTCGTTGATGAATGCTCGTTGTTAGGGCAGCTGAAGTGCGCTGCCCTAACGGCATGGCCGCTATTCCGGCTTCGGGTGCTCGGTGACTTTGGAGAGGTACAGCGCTTCGCCGAGGGTTTCGATAAGTTCGAGCTGTGTTTCGAGGTAGTCGATGTGGTGCTCTTCGTCGGCGAGGATGTCTTCAAAAAGCTTCGCGGAAGTGATGTCACCAACTTTTCGCATGTGCTCAGCCCCTTTGCGAAGCCGAGTGATGGCTTCAACTTCGATCAGGCTGTCGCATTCGAATTGTTCTTTGACTGTTTCCCCAATGCGCAGTGGGAAGAGTTTTTGGTAGTTGGGCAGGCCTTCAAGAAAGATGATGCGGTCGGTGAGCACTTCCGCATGTCGCATTTCATCCAATGATTCCGCGCGGGTGTGGGCGGCAAGAGTGGTGTAGCCCCAGTTTTCTTGCAGTTTGGCGTGGAGAAAGTACTGATTGATCGCGGTCAGTTCCGCGGTGAGTTGCTCGTTGAGGAACTCGATGGTTTTCTTGTCGCCCTTCATTTCGCCCCTTTTCTTGACGTTGGCAATGTGCCCGGTTTCGCAGCAATGCGAGGATATCCGGACAAAAGGGGTTAGGCTGGCCTTGCCGCGAGGCTAAACGGCAACGAGTGGGAGCAGTTGCCGAGCCGAGGGGGCTAGGGCCGGCTGATATGCGTCTAATAGATCGTCAATGCGATCGTGGCATCCGCCGCATTCCGTGCCGGCGCCGCATAGTTCGCCAACTGTGTATACGTCATTCGCGCCGGCGTCGATCGCCGCACGCACTTCGGATTCGCGGACCTGAGCGCAAATGCAGACGTACATAATCCCTCGTTTGGTTAGGCTCACCTAACTATGAGGGAGGTGTCCGGAAACGGCAAGAGGCCGTGAGCTGGAACACCACTATCTGTAATAGTTCAATGCACGTTGTTAATCGTCCAGTGACAAATGCAGCGTGACCTTGTCGCCGGGGCGCACTGGGGTGCCCGGACCTGGCGTTTGGAGTAGAACAGTCCCGCGTTTAGAACCGACCCCCTTATCGACGCGCAGACCCATTCCTTCAAGATGCTTTTTCGCCTCGTCATATTTCATACCCGTCACGTCGGGCACGATTAGTTGAGACTGAGCAGTCACGGCCACCGTTGAACCTGGTGCGACCGAGGTGCCCGCCGGCGGATTTTGTGCGGTGACCGTGCCCGCTGGATCGCCAGCGATCGTGACCACGTAGCCTTCGGCTTCTAGCTGAGTTTTGGCCTGTGATGCCGGCAAACCGACCACGTTCGGCACTACAACGTTTTTCTCGCCCTTGCTGATTACCAAACTGACCGAGCCACCCCGCGAGATTTTCTCGCCTTCGCCAGGTTCGGTGCGGATCACTGTTCCTTTGGGCACGGCGGGGTCGTTGTCCCGGGTGATCGTGTACTTGAGCTCCGCGTCATTCAACTTCGCGATGGCTTCTTTTTCTTCCAACCCCGCAACCTTGGGAACCGTCAAGCGCTCGGGGCCTTTAGACAGGACGACTGTGATCGTGCCGCCCTCCTCGATTTCCTCGTTCGCCTCGGGTTTTTGGCTGATCACATGGTCTTTCTTCACCGTCTGCGAATATTCGGCGCTGGTGTACTTCACCGTCAGCCCGACTTTGTCCGCCCGACGCTCGGCCTCGGCTTTGGTGACGCCCACTACGCCCGGGGTGATGGTTGTGCCAGCAGAACCCCACCACCATCCAACAAGGCCAGCAACCAGCAGCAGGCTCACGATGATCGCGGGGATGACCCACCAACGTTTGTCGCGCTCGGCTCGATGTGATGATCGTGGAACCGCTCCCGAGTAGTGCTGCGGGATGGCTGGAAGCAGTGCGGTCGCGTCAGCATCGGGCTTGGTGTCGCGAATCGCGGGGATGAGCTGAGTGGGCCCATCGTCCTTGGGTCGCATCACTTGAGTCGATGTGGGATTCGGCCGCATCGAAGGGATCGGCGGTCGGGGGCTTGAGCCCATTCCGGAAACTGTCACAGTCCTTAACCCCAGCTGATCCCGGAGTGCACGCAACCGTGCCAGCATTATCCCGGCATCTGCTGGACGCTGGTCAGGTTCCCGTCGGGTTGCCGAAACTACGAGCTCGCTCAGAGCATCAGCAAGGTCCGGCACAGTTTTTCTGGGGGACGGAATGTCACTGTGGACATGCTGAAAAGCCACATTCACCGCGGATTGACTAGTGAACGGCGGCGCCCCTGTCAACATTTCGTACAACATGATCCCGACGGCGTATATGTCACTTCGAGGATCGGCATCACCCGACAGGATCTGCTCTGGGGAAACATAGGTGACGGTGCCCATGACGACGCCATTAGCAGTATGGCGTTTGGCGCCTTCCATGGCCCGCGCCAAACCGAAGTCGGCGACCTTGACCAAACCATCCGCACTGATGAGAACGTTTTCGGGTTTGACATCTCGATGGACGAGTTTGTTGCGGTGCGCGACAGTCAGGGCCTCAAGCACTGATTCAGTGATGCTGACCGCTTCGGCGGCGTCAAGGCGCCCGCGAGTACCCAATACATCTCGCAGAGTGTGCCCGTCGACTTTTTCCATCACCAGATACGTGTAGCCGTTATCTGTGCCCTGGTCGAAGACTGACACTACGCAAGGATGGTTCAAGGCCGCGGCTGATTTTGCCTCAGTGATGAAGCGCGCGACGAAGCTGGCGTCCTCGGCGTAGCTCTGGTGCATCACCTTGACTGCGACCGTGCGCTCGAGGCGTTCGTCCTGCGCTTCGTACACGGCGGCCATTCCGCCAGTGGCGATGCGACCCGTTACTCGATAGCGCTGATCGAGCACAACTGAGAGCAGCGGGTCGGTCAGCGTTGTGTCCACGGTTCGCCAGTGTACGTTCTGCGGGGAAGGTGCAGCGCCCGGTGCGGGTTAATTGGCTTAACAGAGCCAAAAAGTTCCTGGTCGGCGGCTAGAAAAAGTTTGGAGTACGAAATGTCAGACATGGTGGAACCCGAGGGCTGGATGACAGTGCCCGAGGTTGCTGAACTGCTTGGGCAGCGGATTGCCAGCGTGCACCGCGCTCTGCGGGAGGGCACGATGCTTGGGGCTCGCCATGACAATGTAATCCGCATTCCGACTGAGCTAGTGACCCGTGATGAGCGAGTGGCGAAACACATCGCGGGTGTGATTACTCTGTTGCGCGATGCGGGACTATCACCACAGGCATCACTCGAATGGCTCTACACCCCAGATGACACGCTCAACGGAACGCCGGCGAAAGCGCTGCACGGGCCAAAAGCGCGCGAAGTGAAGCGCAGAGCGCAAGGCTTGTGAGCTAGTGGGTGCGCCTGGTTGCCGCGTTAACCAGAGCGGTAAGAGGTCCAGTTAGCGAGCCGTCCAATGCGCTCAACGCGGTGAGGGCCTGGTCGCTGAGCTTTTCAATCTGGCGTTCCACCTCATCCAGGGCGCCGGTTTCGATGATGAGTTCTCGCAGCTGTTCTTTGCGTCGAGCGTCTAGGTGTGGGTCGCCCAGATTTTCCCGCATAAACGTGACTTCAGCCGGGTTCGCGCGGTCGAAAGTGTGGGCGATCAACAACGTGCGCTTACCTTCACGCAGATCATCCCCAGCCGGTTTGCCGGTTTGGGCGGGGTCACCAAAAACCCCCAAAACGTCATCGCGGAGCTGGAACGCCTCGCCCAATGGAAGTCCATAGGCGCTCAGCGTCTTCATTACGGGGCTGTTCGCCGGCTCACCTGCCAGCGCGGCGCCATAGAGCAGCGGATACTCCACCGTGTATTTCGCGGATTTGTATTGCAGCACCGTCTGCGCGCGTTCAGCGGAAATGCCATCTACCGCATCACTGACGATGTCCAAGTACTGCCCGGCCATCAATTCCGTTCGCATTTCGTCAAAAACTGGCCGAGCATTAGTGAGGTTCTCGGCGGCGATGCCGCTGTTCGACAACGCCTCGTCCGACCAAATAAGACACAAATCTCCTAGCAGGATGGCGCTAGAGCGCCCAAAAGCGGCGCCATCCCCACGCCAATTGGCTTCATTGTGGCGTCGCTCGAATATCCGATGGCTGCTAGGGCGTCCACGCCTGGTGTCGGAGGAGTCCATCACGTCGTCGTGAATCAACGCGCAGGCGTGAAGCCATTCCAGTGCGGAAATCGCTCGAATGTGCTCTGGGCTAATTGTGCAATTGGCGGCTCGCAGTCCCCAATAAGCAAAAGTGGGGCGTAGTCGTTTGCCACCTTGTACAAATGCGTGTAGCTCATCGGCGAGAGGTGCTAGCTCGTGACTCACGCCCATGAGCCGAGCGCGTTGTGTGTCGAGGAAAGTCTGCAACGCATGATCAACCTGGCGACGGATTTCGGTTGGGTTTTGCGTGGCGCTCACGACGGGTTCTCCCTCAATACGGTTTCGCATATGAGGCTACTGCCCGGGCTCATTTGGCTGTGATCGCCTTACGTGGTTGAGGGCTCTACCTCAAGGCGCTTGTATGTTTGGCTCACCCGAGTACGCTGACGGCATAATTTTGCGGGTTGGGGAGAAATATGACTGAGAAAAAGACGCGCCGATCGTTACGGACTCTCGTGCTGGGCCTCCTAGGGAAATCCAGCGTTCCTAGCGCGGACAAAAGCCTAGTGAAGACGCTGCGTCAGTATGACCACGAGCTTCGTCTCGCGCACGAGAAGGCAACACGATCTCAAAACGCCGGAATGGTGGCGGCGGTTGAAGCTCTGCGCGACGGAATTGAGCAAGACTACGAAAAGGCCTATCCGGCAGCCGGCAGTGCGTGGGATGAAGATGACGTCGCCGCGCAACGCACTGTGTTTGCGGAGATGGTCAACAACCCATCGGACGCGCCGTTCACAGATCTTGTTGATCAGGTGACACCGTGGATTACCAGGCCAGAAAAATCCTTTGGCGATGTTGTTGACAAGCTTGTCGAGCCACATGAGCGGGAGGATTCCGTCTACGGCACCATGATCGCGGCCCTCAAGCGCGCCGCCGAACACGGCGAGAGTGACGTGGTTGTCCGGGTGAGCGCACCAAGAGACTTTGAGCCAAGGCGTCTTTCCCTCTCTGATTATGTGAAATGGTCCTTCGCCCAAGCCGACAGCGCGTTGGCTCCTCAGGCGAATCCCACCGGTGGCACCCTTGAAGGCGCGCAACGCAATAGGGAGGAAGTCACGCCTCGCCCCTTGCCGCGTGCTCGATTTAAAGCTTTGGGATTAAAGCGATAGCGCAGGTCAGCCCGCGCGGGTATCGCGGGCACACCTGGACATATAGGGTTTGCTGGTATGGCGTTGGGTTTGGAATCAATTGTCCCGTGCAACCGGCCTTCGGTCGCAGAAATAATTGCGGCACCGGAGCCGTCCTTCTCGTTTGAGTTTTTCCCCCCGAAAACCGAGAAAGGCGAGCTTTCGCTCTGGCAGGCAATTCGCGAACTGGAGCAGCTTCGGCCCTCTTTTGTGTCGATTACCTACGGTGCGGGCGGTTCATCCCGTGATCGCACGGTGGCGGTAACCGCCCGCATTGCCACGGACACCACACTGGTACCAATGGCCCACCTGACTGCGGTGAATCACTCGATTGCCGAGCTACGAAACGTGATTGGGCATTACGCGTCGGTCGGGATTCGGGATATTTTGGCGTTGCGCGGCGACCCGCCAGGTGACCCACAAGCAGAATGGGTTCGTCACCCTGATGGCCTCGACCATGCCGATGAACTGGTGCGTTTGCTTCGTCAGACGGGAAGCTTTTCCGTGGGTGTGGCGGCTTTCCCCGATATCCATCCCCGCTCGCGAAGTTTCGACGAAGAAGTGCGTTATTTCGTAGGCAAATGCCGTGCCGGCGCTCAGTACGCCATCACCCAGTTCTTCTTCGACTGGGAGCACTACACACGATTGCGTGACGCGGTGGAAGCGCAAGGATGTTACGTCCCTATTGTGCCCGGCATCATGCCTGTGACAAATGTGAGGCAAATCGAGCGAATGGCGCAATTGTCTGGTGCTGAATTCCCAGCCGAACTCGCGCTGAGGTTGCATGAAGTCGCTGACGATCCCGAAGCGGTGCGGGCGATTGGTGTGGAGGTCGCCACTGAGTTGACGCTGCGGTTGCTCGCCGAAGGTGCTCCGGGTGCGCACTTCATCACGCTGAACAAATCCACCGCGACCCGGGAAGTGTGGAAGAACCTGACAGGAGCGCGGGCAAGTGTCTAAAACGGGCATCACAGTGACCGGTGAAGGTCGGGTTTCGCAAAAGCCCGACATTCTTTTGGCCAAACTGGGTGCCGAAGTCACCGCGTCCAGTGTGGAAAGTGCGCTCGAACGCTGCTCGGCCCACATGTCGGAAATGATCAAAGTCTTGCACGCCGGATCTGTGCCCGGCTCTGATACGACCACCGCTGGTGCCTCGGTGCGCAACGCCTATAGCGAGGGGAAAGCCCGCGGATGGGTAGCCAACCAATCTCTGTCAGTCCGGTTTCGTGATCTGGCTCAAGCCGGTGAACTGGTGACGCGAGTATTGTCGGCTGGCGGAAACGCGGCGAGATTGCACCATCTGGGATTCGATGTCGACGACCCAACCGAAGCGCAACACGAGGCTCGGAGACTGGCGTTCGCCGACGCGCAAACCAAGGCCGAGCTTTACGCCCAGCTGGCCTCGCGCCAATTGGGTGCGGTGAACCGAGTGTTGGAAACGGGTTCCCCAGGCGGTGGCGCGGTCATGCGAACAATGTCCGCTGGACGCGCTGGGTCCGCACCAGCCATGCCCGTTGAATCGGGAAGTCTGGACATCACGGTGACCGTGGAAATCAATTGGGACTTGATATAACGGTGTCTGGCAGCACGTAGCCGAGGATCGCGAATGAACGGGCGTCCCCGGGGAAGCGAAATTGGCGCGCTACCTCTTGAAAGCCGGTATTGCGGTACAGCCGCCACGCGGCGTTGTCCAAGCCATCGACTTCCGGGGTGGACAACAGCACGGTACGCGCGGCATCGCGTGGAACCGCATCCAGTAGACGTTCTAGCAAGCCACGTCCCACTCCGTGCCCCTGATGCAGGGGATGCACGTGAAGTTCGGCGAGCTCATAGCTGTGGGGAAGCCACTGCGCGTATGTCTGCGCTGAAATGCCGGCGCGGACCGTCGAATGCCACCACTGGTCGGTGCGGCTGAGGTAACCGTAGGTAAACCCCATGATGTGGTCGGCATCGAAAGCGGCAAATGCACGAAAGCCCGGTTCGTTGACGTGAGCCCGAAGATACGGGCGTCGGGCAACCGCGAAATCGAGAGGGTAGCCCATGGCGGCTCCGTAGATAGCCAACAGTTCGTCGAGGTGTTCCACGAACTCGGCGTGGCTCAGCTGCCGCAGTTGCGTCATGTCGTTCATCTCAGCATATTGTTTCGTGCATATGGGGTGTTTGTGGTTGGCGGACTGCGACAAGCTTAAGAATCCGCGACAATTACTCGGTACCTCATCGCAGAAAGCCCATGAATGTTTACAAATAGTCACCATGTTCGCTCCACCGCCGCCACCGTATGGTTTACCGGATTGCCCAGCGCGGGGAAAACGACGCTTGCCACAGCGTTGGTGGCTCGGCTTGATGAACGTGGGCGGCGCGCGCAACTACTAGATGGTGACCAAATACGGGCGCGGCTTAGCCCTAACTTGGGTTACTCGCACGCCGAACGAGTGCACAACATCGTCCGGATCGGATATCTCGCCGAGCTCTTAGCCAGCAACGGCGTGTTCGCGTTGGCAGCCGTCGTGTCCCCATATGCTCACGCGCGTGATCAGGTAAGGGCCGCGCACGCCGCGATAGGCGTGCCGTTCCTGGAAATTCACGTGGCGACACCAATCGAAATCTGCCAAGCCCGCGATGTGAAGGGTTTGTACGCCCGCGCGAAAAAAGGCGAGATCACCGGATTGACCGGTGTTGATGACCCGTACGAGTCCCCGGAACACCCAGAACTCGTGCTGACCACCGACCACAGCATCGATGCATCTTGTTTGGAGCTCGAAAAACTTTTGATTGCGAGAGAACTATTGTGACTGCCCTCATCCGGCCGGCCATCGCCGCCCTGCAAGATGAATCGATCTATATTTTGCGGGAAGTGCTTGCCGGTTTTGAACGTCCAGCCCTGCTTTTCAGCGGAGGCAAAGACTCCGCGGTGCTATTGCGGCTGGCGGAGAAAGCATACTGGCCCGGGCGGATTCCGTTTCCTGTCGTGCACGTCGATACTGGGCATAACTTCCCTGAAGTGTTGGAGTTTCGCGATAAACGGATCGCCGAACTCGATGTCGAGCTTGTGGTCGCGAGCGTTCAGGAACTTATCGACACCGGTCAGATCACCGAGCGCCCAGGGCATTCTCGTAACCGTTTGCAAACCGCGGCATTGCGTGATGTCATCCAGCGCCATCGCTTCGACGCGCTGCTTGGCGGTGCGCGGCGCGATGAAGAAAAGGCGCGGGCCAAAGAACGCGTCTTTTCGGTGCGCGATGAGTTTGGCGGTTGGGATCCGCGCGCGCAGCGCCCTGAGCTGTGGGATTTGTATAACCCACATGTCCCATCAGGTGGCCACATGCGAGTATTTCCGCTGTCGAACTGGACTGAGCGTGACATATGGGCCTTCATCGCAGCCGATGGCATTGATCTGCCAAGCATTTATTACGCCCACGAACGTGAGGTATTCGAGCGCGACGGTGCCCTATTCGCGCTCACCCCGTGGACGCAGCCCAAAGGTTCAGAACAAGTTCGGGTTGAACAGGTGCGCTACCGCACGGTGGGCGATGCCACCTGCACTGGCGCTGTGCGTTCGCGGGCGCGCACCGTTGACGACGTTCTTACCGAGCTCGCGAGCACACGCATCACCGAACGGGGCGCGACCAGAGTTGACGATCAGGCCAGTGAAGCGGCCATGGAAGACCGCAAAAGGGAAGGCTATTTCTAACCATGACTGACCTTCTACGAGTGGCAACCGCGGGTTCGGTAGACGATGGTAAGAGCACTTTGATAGGTCGCTTGCTGCACGACTCGCACAACATTCACCTCGATCAATTGGCCGCGATCAGCCAAGCATCAAGACGCCGTGGGCTACGCGATACGGATCTGGCATTGCTTACCGATGGTTTGCGCGCGGAGCGCGAACAGGGCATCACGATTGATGTGGCATATCGATACTTCGCCACCCCAACCCGCAATATTGTGCTGGCTGACACACCGGGACATGTGCAATACACCCGCAATATGGTCACTGGCGCCTCGCTTGCCGATGTCGCCGTGGTCTTGATCGATGCCGAACTGGGAGTCGTTGAACAAACTCGACGGCACATCGCCATCGCCGCGCTGCTCGGCGTTCAGCACCTCACTTTGGCGGTGAACAAAATGGACAAGGTCAGGTTTCAAGAAAAGATATTCACGGATATCGTCGAGCAGGTGCGGATGCTTGGTGATGGGTTGGACGCTCCGGAAGTCGTGGCGATCCCAGTCTCGGCTCTGCACGGCGACAACGTGGTGCGCCGGTCAACTGAAATGCCCTGGTATCAGGGACAAACATTGCTCGAACATTTGGAGAGTGTGCGGATCACGCCACCGATTGAACTGGCCGCCCGTTTGCCAATCCAATTGGTTATCCGCGGCGATGGGTATCGCGGATACGCCGGGCGGTTGCTCGCTGGTGAACTCTCGGTTGGCGCTGAAGTCACTGTCTTGCCCGCCGGTGTGCGCAGCACAATTATCGGGATTGACACCGCTGACGGCGCGCTTGATGTGGCCCGACCGGGGCAATCTATTTCCGTCCGCCTGGGCGATCATGTTGACGTCGCGCGCGGAGATGTTCTTGTCGCTCGTCAAGGGGGTGAATCTCCCATGGTCACCGCGCATCTGTCAGCGCAGGTCTGCGTCGTGGGTGATCGTGCGTTGCGGGTCGGCGCGAACGTTAAAGTGCGTGCTGGGACGCAGGAAGTCAGGGCGGTTCTGACTGACATTGCCGCCCGTATGGATCTGGGTAGTTTGCGCCCCGAGTCGGCATCGGAGCTTTGTACAAATGACCTGGGACAGGTGAGCGTTAGATTGGCGCAACCCATAGTCGCCGACAAATACCGCGCATGTCGCCATACTGGCTCATTCTTGCTGCTCGACAGTGATAGCGGAGGCACAATAGCCGCAGGCATGGTCACGGAATACTGTCAGAACTAGTCGGTAGTTTGTCCGGCATGAACACCCAAACACTGTCAATCGCGGCCGCACGTCGAGTCGCGTTGGCCGCGCAGGGTTTTGGCGGTCGGCGCCCGAGCGCCTCGATGCGTGGGGTTACCGCTGTCGCGAACACCCTCAATGTGTTGCAGATCGACTCCGTGAACGTGCTAGTGCGTTCCCACTATTTGCCCCTGTTTAGTCGCCTTGGTGTTTACGACGCGCAACTACTCGATCGCGCGGCATATGGAAAACCTCGGCGACTCTTGGAGTACTGGGCGCATGAAGCCTCATTTGTGCCCATGGAGTTGCAGCCCTATTTGCGATGGCGGATGGCCGACGCGCATCAAAGCGCATGGGGCGGAATGCGTCGCATATCAATTGAGCGTCCAGAGCTTGTCGCCGATGTGAAGGCTCGCATCGCCGAACAAGGCCCCATGTCCGCTGGCGACCTAGAACATGAGCACGACAAAAAGCGCTCAGGGCCGTGGTGGGGCTGGCGCGACACAAAGCGGGCTACCGAGTGGTTGTTCTGGAGCGGCGAACTCAGCACAGCGCACCGGCGAGGCTTTGAACGCGTCTACGACCTCACCGAAAATATTGTGCCCGAGCGCATCCTCAATCAAGCGACGCCTACCCCCGCTGAAGCTCACCGAGAACTCATTCGGCGGGCGGCCCGCGCGATGGGCGTGGCTACGGAAGCTGATTTGCGCGACTATTTCCGCCTTTCGGCGGCTCAAAGCAAACCGGCGGTTCATGATCTCGTCGAAGCAGGGGAATTGCTACCAGTGGAGGTCCAAGGTTGGCGCGGACCAAGCTACTTGCATCGCGATGTAACCGTGCCTCGCAAAGTGCACGCAAGCACGCTTCTTTCCCCGTTCGATTCTTTGGTATGGCACCGTCCGCGCACCGAGCGGCTATGGGATTTCCGATATCGGCTAGAGATCTACACGCCAGCGCCTCGCCGCATCCACGGCTATTACGTGTTGCCGTTTTTGCACGGCGATCAGCTTGTCGCCCGGGTCGATCTCAAAGCCGATAGAAAAGCCGGAGTCTTGCGTGCCTTGGGCGCATTTGGTCAAGACAACCACCAGGTTGATGTCAGCGCGCTATGTGCGGGACTCACCTCAATGGCTTCGTGGCTCAACATGTCTGAGGTACACATTGGAGCCCGAGGCGATTTGGCGAGCGCTCTTCGACACGAATTGCGCGGGGCTTAACGCATCTGCAAACACACGGTTCGCGAGGCTGGCAAACCATTTGGATCCTCAACATAATGCGTTTGTCCTGGCAGTTCTTGGCACTCCGCCGGAGTTGACGTGCGGCCCAACACAGTCGCGCTCGCTTCAGGCGTTCCGCAGGTGACTTCCGCGAAGACAACCTCAGACACCGTGGGATCGCCCATACATTCGCCGGTGCTCGCGATTCCCGCGCCGTTACCCAGACACAACACGCGATCAGTGCCGTGGGACAACGTCGCGAACCGTTCCGCTGGGGCGGTGCACTCGGCAACGGTTTTTACCCTGGCGGTGACTTTCTCAAAAACCGCCGGATCGTCGCAGGGCACTTCCCGCACGTCAGTGTCAGGGCCTGAATCTGTTGCCACACAATCACCCGCCCGATAGATGCCGCCGCCGCTGCCCGGATCGCCTGGGTGCACGTCGCCAGTGCGTTTCAGACACACCACTTGACTCGATACGCCAGCGCCGGCAGGGTCAGGGTGGGGTTGGGTGGCAAAGAAATCCGTCTCGGGTTTGCATGCCTCAGTGGCGCTGGTGTCACCAGTGACCACATCAATAACTTCGCCGTAGACTCGATGATCTTGGCACTCAACCGGAAGATAGCTGCCCTCTTCGGCAGCGTTCGCACGTACGCAGTCGCCGAGCGCGAGATTTTGGGGCTCGTCGCCGATATTGGCATTAGCGGTGGAGTCGCTATTGCTGCCCGGCCAAACGCCCACACCAGCAGCTAAAGCGGCCGCGAGAAGAAGCTGCGGAGTAACAATCGCGATCACTACGAGAACAGTGGAAGAACGCCACCCTCGTCTGCGCGCTCCGCTATAACCCCGTGGGGGATGTATGTACGGCTCTTGTTCTGTAACTGGCGAGCCGTCAGCGGGTTCGCGGGAATACACACCCATCTAACGAGGCTATACCGTTGATGGTGACGGCTTGTGCCTTGAAGAAGCTTGGATATTCGCGGAATGCTTGTCGCGGCTTTGCTGTCCGATTGTCGGACGGGCACGGTAACGTCAAAGCACGCATGGGTGACATGCTTGACCCAAAGTCAAAGCAACGACTCATTACCGGGAGGGTGCACCGTGGCCAGCAAAGAAACAGGTGGCGGTCAGCAACGCGCTACACGTTCCACCGAAGAACAGCAAGAACAAGAGCAAGATGCTCAAGCTGCCCAGGAACTAAAAGAGCGACAAGAGGCGCTTTCCGAGGATGTCGATTCGGTCCTTGACGAAATCGATGGTGTGCTCGAAGAGAACGCCGAAGAGTTCGTCCGGAGTTTCGTGCAAAAGGGTGGTCAGTGACGCCAGCGTAGCTAGCTAAGTTCCTTACCCGATATCGTTCGCAAGGCGCGCCGGTCACCAGATGGCCGGCGACACAATTTATGGGGCCCGCAAGGCTCAACACAATTCGGTGCTGGAGAGCGCTCCAGCGACAAGGAGGCATGACGTGTCAGCTGGTTCGTCGTATTCTGCGAGGTTGCCGCAGGCGTTCATGACCCCTGGAATCTCGTCGTTCTCCGAGTTTTTGCGGCACGCTGCCCCTGAAGCTTTGCCCAACCCCCAGTTGGCCGCCGCGAACGCCGGCGATATCGCGCCCCATGGCACCACAATCGTCGCGGCGATATTTCCTGGTGGGGCAGTGGTCGCTGGCGACCGCCGAGCGACGATGGGCAATGTGATCGCGTCCCGCGACATCGAGAAGGTGCGGGCGGCGGACGCGCACTCACTTATCGGCTACGCGGGCACCGCCGGCATCGGTATCGAACTGGTGCGGCTGTTTTGCGTCGAGCTTGAACACTACGAAAAGATCGAAGGCACGCCACTGTCGCTGGAAGGTAAAGCCAATCGACTCGCTTCGATGGTGCGTGGCAACCTGGCGATGGCTATGCAGGGGCTCGCGGTCGTCCCGCTTTTCGCGGGCTATGACTTGGATGCGGATTTGGAAGCCGGCGCTGATCCTGGACGCATTTTCAGCTTCGACGCCGCCGGTGGCTGCTACCGCGAGGAAAATTATCACGCGGTGGGCTCCGGCTCGCCGTTCGCGAAGGCGGCACTGAAAAAGCGACACGACCCGGCCGGCACCGAAGAGCAGACCGTCCGTGCCTGCTTGGACGCGCTTTATGACGCGGCCGATGAAGATTCAGCCACTGGTGGACCGGATCTCATTCGGAAGATTTACCCCGTGGTTGCCGTCGTCGACGCCGAAGGTGTCCGTCGCCTCACCGACGACCAGGTGGGTGCTGTAGTCGAGCAATTGGTGGCTGACCGTCATCAAAACCCGGGTGGTTAATTCCTACGCTCTATCCCGTCTTTTCCCCAGCCGCTGATATTGAAGGAGTCCGTCACCGTGGCGATGCAGTTCTATGCCTCACCTGAACAGATCATGCGCGACCGCTCGGAATACGCGCGTAAGGGCATTGCGCGTGGTCGCAGCGTGGTGGTTTTGAGTTACGACGCTGGTGTGCTGTTCGTCGCCGAGAACCCTTCGAGCGCCCTCCACAAAGTCAGCGAGATCTATGACCGGATCGGTTTTGCCGCGGTAGGCAAATACAACGAGTTCGAAAACCTGCGGGTGGCTGGTGTGCGACTAGCGGATCTGCGCGGACTCTCCTACGACCGACGCGACGTCACCGGCCGCGGTTTGGCCAACGCCTATGCCCAAACCCTGGGCTCCATTTTCACGGAACAATCTAAGCCTTTCGAAGTTGAGATTTGTGTAGCGCAGGTTGGCGCAAGCGCCGACGACGATGAGTTGTACCGGCTCACCTATGACGGCTCCGTTGGCGATGAGCCTGGTTTCGTAGCGATGGGTGGGCAATCAGAGGCGATAGTCGGTGTTCTGCGCAAAGGTCACCGCAAAGACCTGACGCTCGAAGCTGCCTTGCGTCTCGCGGTAAAAGCCTTGGGAAGTGTCGGTGGCGAAAATGGCAAACAGCGCACGTTGACCGCCTCCCAACTCGAGGTCGCGGTGTTGGAACGCACCAGGCCAGGACGGGCATTCCGGCGGGTCATCGGTCGGACGCTAGATCAGCTGATGGAAACTCCCAAGGCCCAGGCAGATGACACAGCTAAAGAACCAAGCACCCCACCAGCTAAGAAAAAGCCAGGCAACGTTCAAAGTGCCTCGGCTGAAGATTCAGTAACGTCAGAGCACCCCGGCACAACGGTGGACTCACCCGAAGACGCCTCCGGCGATGAAACTAAGGGTGACTAAGTAATTCCAGAAACGACGTCCCCAGCTGGCACCCACAGATAGGGTCATCACATGGATCGGCGCATCTTCGGTCTCGAAACCGAATACGGAGTCACCTGCACCTTTCGTGGACAACGTCGTCTGTCGCCGGATGAGGTGGCTCGCTACCTCTTTCGGCGTGTCGTTTCCTGGGGTAGGTCCAGCAATGTGTTTCTGCGCAACGGAGCGCGACTCTATCTAGACGTCGGCTCACACCCAGAATATGCAACGCCTGAGTGTGACAACGTCGAAGATCTAGTTGCCCACGACCGCGCCGGTGAACGTGTGCTAGAAGGCCTGCTCGTGGACGCCGAACGTCGACTTCACGATGAAGGCATTGCTGGCGATATTTATTTGTTTAAGAACAACACTGACTCGGCGGGCAACTCATATGGTTGTCACGAGAACTATCTGGTGAGTCGACACGGCGAGTTCGCGCGACTAGCCGACGTGTTGATCCCTTTCCTGGTCACCCGGCAGCTCATCTGCGGGGCGGGAAAGCTCCTGCAAACCCCTCGTGGTTCCTTGTTTTGCCTGTCTCAGCGCGCCGAACACATTTGGGAAGGTGTGTCGAGTGCGACCACCAGGTCTCGCCCGATCATCAACACCCGCGATGAACCACACGCCGACGCCGAGCGCTACCGCCGACTGCACGTGATCGTCGGTGACTCGAACATGAACGAGGTCACCACGCTGCTGAAGGTGGGCAGCGCGGATTTGGTGCTTCGTCTGATCGAGTCGGGCGTGGCGATCAAAGATATGACCTTGGAAAACCCGATTCGGGCGATCCGCGAAATCAGTCACGACACCACCGGCCGTCGACTAGTGCGTTTGGCCAGTGGCGCTGAGATGAGTGCCCTTGAAATTCAGCAAGAGTACTTGTCGAAGGTGATGGATTTCGTGGCACGCCATGGGGCGAGCGACACGGATCGTCGGGTCATCGATTTGTGGACTCGTGTGTTGAAAGCCGTCGAGGACGACGATCTGGCAGCGGTAGAAAAAGAGATCGACTGGGTCACTAAATTGCGGCTCATTCAGCGTTATCAGGCTCGTAGCGATCTTCCACTCTCACATCCGAAGATCTCGCAGCTTGACCTCACCTATCACGATATTCGACGTGGCAGGGGTGTGTTCGCTGTGCTGGAAAAGCGCGGGCAGGTCGATCGGGTCACTGATGACCTGACAGTGTTTGCCGCTAAATCCATTCCACCGCAAACCACTCGCGCTCGTTTGCGTGGCGAGTTCATTCGTAAAGCCCAAGAAGCCCGGCGCGATTTCACCGTCGACTGGGTGCACTTGAAACTGAATGATCAGGCTCAGCGCACCGTGCTCTGCAAGGACCCATTCCGTTCGGTTGACGAGCGCGTGGAAAGGCTCATCGCCGGCATGTAATTGCCCACCGGAAGCAGCAGCAAAATCAGCAGCATTCCCCACACATAGGCGTCGTCACTGACGGCGCCTATAAAGCCGTCTAGGTGTGACATGGAGAACACGGCCACGCTGGCAAACAACGCCCAGGTGGCGCCGGCGGCTAGATAGTAAAGCTTTTGCCCAGCCAAGGCCGCTCCGATGAACAAGATGATCGCCGGGGCGACCCACAGCAAGTGGTGGATCCACGAAATGGGGCTGGCCAAACCACTGATCAGGCCCGTGAGGGTGAGCCCAGCCAATTCATTGCCGTTCTGGGCGGCAATCCTGGCTCGCCACATGCCAATAGCGACGACCGTGAGGGTGACACCAAGCCACAGCACCTTATTAGCGTTGTCGCTGTCGGTGAGTCGGGCCAGCAGCCCGCCCAGTGACTGGTTGTCGATCCGACTGGCTATGCCGACTCGTTCGGTGTCCCACAGCGCTTGTGTCCAGAACCGGATTGACTCCTGCGGGGCTAGCGCCGCGGCCAGCAACGTGGCGCCAATCGCAGTGCCACACGCGATAAGCGCGGCGCGATAACGCTTGGTGAGTAAGAAGTAGAGAATGAAAATCGCGGGGGTGAGTTTGATCGCGGCCGCGAGCCCGACTCCGATTCCGGCCCAACGCGATCCTCGAGTGAGAGCCAAACCATCAGCAAGGACCAGCACCAGCAGCAACCAGTTGATTTGTCCAATCGCGAGCGTGACCCACACCGGTTCCAGCGCGAGCATCAAAGCCAGGCCCACCGCGAATGCGAAATGTGGCGACCATTCTTGCTCACTGATCAGTCCGCGCAGCATCCACCACAGCGCGAGACCGAAAGCCGCTAAGCCCGCCAGGGTGAAGATGACATAGGCGCTTGCCAGCCCAATGGCGGCGAAGGGTGAAAAAAGTAGCGCCGCGAAGGGGGGATAGGTGAAGGGAAGTTCGTTCCCGAACAGGTAGATCGTGTAGTCGTACAGGCTCTCGTTGTCGTTGATCCACCAGTTCATCGCGCCGTAGTAGACACGTAGATCGGTGAATTCGTACCCGGTGAGCCCTTTACGCATGAGCCACCAGGCAACGATGAGGATGAGAACGCCGGCAAGTCCCGCCTGGCCGGCAGGGGTGCGCAGGGTTGTCGAGATTCTGCGCTTTAACCGCGCTTGTGTGGGCACGAAGATACGTTAACGCAGCATATTTACGGCATGTCTTCCGGCTGCCGCGGTTGCGAGGAAGTAGGCGTAGTCAGCGTCCAAACCGCGTCCCATCGTCGACAAACGCACTGGTGAAGCCCGCAGTATGTCGTCCAGGCCCTCGCTGGCGATTGAGACCACGCGATGGCGTATAAGTGGCTCGAGGTCTTTAGCGACCATGCTGGCCAAGGTTGGGTCCAGCCCGGTGGGCACGGGTAGGTCGGCGGGGGCGAGGGCAACTTTTCCGTAGGCGGTGGTGCTGTGATGAGACACCCCATTGTGGCGTCCTCGGGCATCGGCCTGTGAGATACGCAAAGCTCCAATGGGTCGACCTTCGAGCACCGCGACCGCGTTGACGGCTTCGCCCGCGGCGACTCCAGAAAAACCCCAGGGTGTTCCGGTGCCGAGGTTGCCCGGTCCTTGCGTCACAATGACGATTTCGGCGCCGAGCACATGGCGGGCGGCCAGCAGTCCGGTGTGCAGCGTGACCGCTTCTAGGTCACCGCCGAGCGCTTGGCCGACGGTCACGGTGCCGCAGAGCTGGGAGGCTAGTTCGCTGGCATTGCGGGAAAACCAGAGCGGCAAAGCCCCGCCATCGGTCATCACATACGCGATTTTGGTGCCCGGCCGATCGGCGAGGATGGTCGCGACCAGTGCGGGCAATGCCGAATGCAGGTCGGCGATGATGACAGGCACGTTCTCGATCGAGGTGGCGTCGCGAATTATTGCGTGATGAGGCGAATCTTGCTCATCGACGCCGAGCACAGTGGCCTGCAATGGCAGATAGCGCCCTTTGACAAGGTGACCTGGGCCGGTGGGGTCGTCAGGGAATCGGTCCTGGTTCGCGATGACCATCGCATAGCCTCCGGTGCCCAAACCCATATCTAGGGCTGTGGTGTTGAGGAGGAGGGTGTCGCCAATCTGCGGCAGGCCAACCAGGTCAGGGTAGGCCAGCGCCTTTGCGGTGATGGTGTCCTCAATGAGGACGTGAAGTTCTTGGGCTCCCCGCCACGATTTGCCGAGACTTTGCACAACACCTTTACGCCACCGAATCATGCGCCGACCCTAGAGCAGTCAACGTTCTCGGGCTGCCGTTGGGGCGGTTCACCCGGAGCCTTGGGACTTTTTGTCGCATTGCGCCTGGGCTGGGTGAGGAGGCTGTGAGCTGGTTGGATGCTCGCTCATAGATGAGCTAACGTCTTGTCTTGTGTCTCGTCGTCGTGCTGAGCGTCTTGTGAATCTGGTGTTGTGTCTGCTGTCGACACGGCGCTTTCTCACCGCAGAGCAGATCGCCCGGATTGTCCCGGGATATGAGCACGATGCGACAGATTCCAGAGCTCACGAAGCGTTCCAGCGCATGTTTGAACGCGACAAGGCTGAACTCCGCGAATTGGGCGTTCCCATTGAGACCGGCACATCGAGTGTTTTTGATGCCGAGCCTGGTTATCGAGTCGCTCCTGGCGACTACTCGCTGCCCGAAATTTCACTGGAGCCAGATGAAGCGGCGGCCGTGGGGTTGGCGGTGCGGCTATGGCAAAACGCGGGGCGGCAAAGCGCGGGTTTGGCGCTAGCGGCCTCGCGAGGTTTGCGCAAAATCCGGGCGGCGGGCGTGGAGATCGCCCCACCGCATTTGTTGGGTATAGAGCCCGTCATCGCCGCCGATCCGGCATTGGAGCCGCTGTTAGCCGCGGTGCGCACTCGTCGAGTTGTGCGATTTATGTACGCGAAACCCCGTGAATTTCGGGCTCAGCAGCGCCAAATCCAGCCCTGGGGCGTGGTGTGTATGCGTGGGCGTTGGTATGTCGTTGGGTTTGATGTCATGCGCGGTGCCGCCCGTGCATTTCGACTGTCTCGCATTCAGGGTGAAGTTCGCACTACTGGCCCGGCGAAAGCGTTTGAGCCCCCAGCCGATCTGGACCTGGCCAGCCACGTTGGCGCGACTCGACCTGAACGCGTCGAGTCCGCCCGCGTCAAGGCCCGACCTGGTGTGGCGGCGGGTCTGCGGCGCGAAGCCACCCACATCGAGTCGGGGGAGGATGGGGATGTGTTGACCGTTCCGTTCGCGGACGTGCGAAGTTTCGCGTCGCGGCTGGCCTCGTATGGATCGGCCGTGGTTGTACTTGATCCCCCCGAGGTGCGAGACGCCGTTGTGGTTCGACTCAAAGCCTTGTCGGAGGTACCGGTCTCATGAAAACAAACGACCGGCTCTCCCGCCTGCTAGTCCTAGTTCCCTATTTTCTCGCTCGTCCAGGCATCGCTCTCCACAAAGCCGCCGATGATCTCGGCATCAGCGAAGCCGAATTGGCCGATGACTTGCAGCTGCTCTTCGTCTGCGGTTTGCCGGGTTATGGGCCGGGCGAGCTGATCGATATGTCTCTTGGCGATGGCACAGTCACTATCACTTATGACGCGGGTATGAGTCGCCCATTGCGCCTCAGCGCGCAGGAGGCTGTGGCCCTTGTGGTCGCCTTGCGCGCGCTCGCGGAAGTGCCGGGCTTGGCCGCCGGTGACGTAGTGGCCCGCGCATTGGACAAAGTTGAGCAAGCGGCTGGAGATCTGGCTGATGCCGCCTCTCAAGTGTCAGTGCGCACTCAGGTGAGCGCGGCGACCATGCGGGTTGTCAGTGGGGCTGTCAACCGGCAACACGTTTTGGAACTCACCTATTACTCAGCTGGCCGGGACGAGCTCACCGAGCGAGTCGTTGATCCGATGCGGGTGCTGTTGCGCGATGGTCACAGCTATCTTGAGGCGTGGTGCCGCACCGCAGGTGCTGTGCGTATTTTTCGACTTGATCGCATTGATGGCGTTGTGGAGCGCGACGAACCCTCGGCACCTCCATCGGATGCCCGAGCCAGTGAAATTCAGGATGGAGTATTTCGCCCAAGCGCCAACACGCCACTTATCGAGCTGCGGGTAGGGCGTGAATCTCGCTGGATTGCCGACTACTACCCATGTGAGACGGTGCGGACCGAACCCGATGGCCGCATTTACGTGGCGATGTATGCCAGTGACTTGGATTGGGCTCGCAGGCGAGTAATGGCATTGCCCGACGACGTGGAAGTGCTTGCCCCAGTGGAACTAGCTCAAGCCGTTGTTGCGGAGGCCCGCGCGGCACTTGCCGCCTATCAATAGCGTGCGGCATGTGGGGCCAATGTGTTCACGGCTGTATGGTGACCGCATGCATGTGGCGGTGTGGATAGCTTTGGGTCTGGTCGTTTTCGCGTTGGTAGCTTTGGTGCTGCTCGGGGTGTCGGTCATGCAGCGACTCGGTCCTTTGCAACGAGCTCAGGCTCGGTTGCTCAAGCGGGTTGAAGCTGCACAAAGCTTGGCGGGCGAACTGCAAGAGGTGCAAAAACAGAGCTTACGGGGCTAGCCGTACCATAGAGGGCGACTGTCATCAACGGGAGAGGTGCGTGGCCATGCGGCCGTGGCATATCGTTGTCGTAGTTTTGGTGTTTTTGCTGTTCTTCGGCATCCCAAAGCTCCCTGAATTGGCGCGGGCAATTGGTCGGTCTTTGCGCATTTTTAAAGCGGAAACTAAAGACTTGATGAGCGATGACGTGCAGTCCAAAGCTGATGCCAAGAGCACCAGCGAGCTCAACAAGGGCGTGAAATCCGAGCAGACCGAGAAGAGCTCACTCACTGGCGAGGTGCTTGACGCCGAGCGCGACAAGCGCTAGCGCAGAGGGCATGGCACAGTGGCGCTCTTGGGAATCAGTAAAAAATCTTCCGGCTCGAAACCAAAACCTGATCTTGGTGCGCCGATGTCGCTCCGCGATCATTTGCGGGAGCTGCGAAATCGCCTGATCAAGGCGATGCTGGCGATTTTGATTGGGCTAGTCATTGGTCTCATCGTCGCCGAGCCGGTGCAAGATTTTATTAATGCGCCCTACTGTGATCGTTTTGCTGAAAAATGTAAGTTCACGGCTCAGTCTCCGGTGGAGCCGTTTCTTCTCACGCTGAAGGTCGGGCTTTACGTCGGAATTCTGCTGGCCTCACCATTCTGGCTCTATCAGTTGTGGGCATTTATCGCGCCCGGGCTGTACCGCCGGGAAAAGCGCTGGGCTTACATCTTCGCCGCCGTCGCCACGCCGTTGTTTCTTGCTGGCGCGATTCTCGCCCACTTCGTCGTTTCCAAGGGCCTGAGCTTCTTGCTCCCCAGTGATCAATCGCCGTACGACGTCGATGTGAATATCAGCGGATATTTTGACTTCGTGACCGGGATGTTGCTGATCTTTGGCGCCGCGTTCGAGTTTCCGCTCATCGTTTTTATGCTCAACTTGGCCGGCGTAGCTAGCGCTAAAAAGCTGCTCAGCTGGTGGCGCATCGTCGTGTTTCTCATCTTTGTGTTTACCGCAATCGTCACTCCCACCCCAGACCCCTTCGGCATGACAGCTTTGGCTATTCCGATGAGCATTCTGTATTTCATGGCTGTCGGTGCGGCTTTCTTGAACGACCGCCGCCGAGCTCGGCGAGCGAGCACCGAGCTGCCAGACGACGTAGCCTCTCCGTTGTAGCGGCCAGGCCCCTATAGCCTTAAGGCATGAGCACCCCTGCCGCACGCGAGCGCAGCGCCCACCCAGTCTTTACCGAATTTGCCGCCGGGGTGGGTCTGGAGCTCGACGAATTCCAGATCAACGCCTGTCATGCCCTAGAGCGCGGTCATGGCGTATTGGTCTGCGCCCCCACTGGGGCTGGAAAGACCATTGTCGGCGAATTCGCTGTGCATATCGCGTTGCAGCAGGGGCGCAAATGTTTCTACACGACTCCAATCAAGGCGCTTTCCAACCAAAAGTTTCACGACCTTGCCCGACAACATGGCCAAGACAATGTTGGTCTGCTCACCGGCGATAACTCGATTAACGCTGAGGCGCCCATTGTCGTGATGACCACTGAAGTTTTGCGGAACATGCTCTATGCGGGCTCGGCGACGCTGGCGGGGCTCGGCTATGTCGTTATGGACGAGGTGCACTATCTTGCCGACCGGTTCCGCGGCGCTGTGTGGGAAGAAGTGATCATTCACTTGCCCGAGTCGGTGGCGCTCGTCTCGCTGTCAGCCACAGTATCCAACGCCGAGGAGTTCGCCGAATGGCTAATCACGGTGCGTGGCCACACGGAAGTAATCGTTAGCGAACATCGACCCGTTCCGTTGTGGCAGCACATGCTTGTCGGCAAAAAAATGTTCGACTTGTTCGCCGATGAACAATCAGCGCAAGAGCGGCGAGTGCACCCAGAATTGGTGCGTGCCACCAGAGACGCGGTCCGAAAAGCTGGCGCGCTCGACATGCGGGGGCGCCGGAGCCGGGGCCCCCGATTTCGTGGAATTGTGCCTAGCCGGGCTGATGTCATTGAACGTCTTGACCGAGATGGATTGCTCCCCGCGATCACGTTCATCTTTAGCCGCGCTGGTTGCGCGGCGGCCGTACAGCAGTGTTTGAACGCTGGCCTTCGTCTGACCACCAGCGATGAGCAACAGCAGATTCGACGTCTTGCCGAGCAGCGCACATCTGAGATCAGTGCCGATGATTTGCATGTTTTGGGCTATTGGGAATGGCTCGATGGTTTGCAGCGTGGAGTGGCGGCCCACCATGCCGGGATGCTGCCCGTCTTTAAGGAAGTAGTGGAGGAGCTTTTCCTGCGTGGGCTAGTCAAAGCGGTGTTCGCCACTGAAACTTTGGCGCTTGGCATCAATATGCCGGCGCGTTCGGTGGTGTTGGAACGTCTGGTCAAATACAACGGTGAAGCCCATGTCGATATCACTCCGGGCGAATACACGCAGCTCACTGGCCGGGCTGGTCGGCGTGGCATCGACGTGGAAGGTCACGCCGTGGTGTTGTGGTCGCCAGAAGTCGACCCGCAACAGGTCGCTGGCCTCGCGTCCACCCGCACTTATCCGCTGAAGTCGAGTTTTGCGCCCTCGTACAACATGGCGGTGAATCTGGTTGCCACGGTGGGGGCCGATAAAGCCCGTGAACTGCTGGAAACTTCTTTTGCCCAGTTTCAAGCCGACCGGGCAGTGGTTGGAGTGGCGCGTAAAATCACGCGCAATCGGGAAGCCTTGCAGTCCTATGCGGAGGCGATGGCCTGTCACCTGGGCGATTTCGCGGAATATTCAGGCATTCGACGGGCCATAAAAGAACGAGAACGGGTGCTGTCACGTGATACTGCCCATTCGCGTCGTGCCGCGGCGGCTATGTCGTTGGAAAAGCTCAAGATCGGCGATGTGATCATTGTGCCGGGTGGACGTCGGTCGGGTTTCGCTGTGGTAGTTGACCCCGGGCTCAAGCCCATGTCTGAACCGCGGCCGCTGGTGGTCAGTGAAGATCGATGGTCCGGGCGATTGTCGCTAGTGGACTTTCCTGATGCCGTGCGGGCCATTGCTCACATGCGAGTGCCGCGCAATTTCAATCACCGTTCTCCCCAGGCGCGGCGCGATTTGGTGTCGAGTTTGCGCACGGTCATGGCAACCTTGCCGCCGGAATTTGAGCGGCCTCGGCGTAAGGGCCGCGCCAAGGCGGCCGATGATGAGAAGTTGTTGGATCTCAGACGCGCGTTGCGCTCACATCCTTGTCATGGATGTGCCGACCGCGAGGACCATGCTCGCTGGGGTGAGCGGTATTGGCGGCTGGAGCGCGATACTGCAGCGCTGGAAAATAAAGTGCACAACCGCACAAGTTCGCTGGCTCGGACCTTCGACAAGGTGTGCGCGGTGCTGACCGCTCGCGGGTATCTCAATAGTGACGGCCTCACTGCGGCCGGCACCGTCTTGTCCAGAATTTGGGCGGAGACTGATCTCCTGATCGCCGAATGTGTGCGGGCCAAGGTGTGGGAAAAGCTGAACCCAGCCGAGCTTGCCGCGGCCGTGTCCGCGTTGGTGTTTGAATCGCGGGGCGGTGACACGGGCACTCCGGGTATGCCGGCCGGTCCGATTTCGGAGGCGTTGGCAAGCACGGTGCGATTGTGGGGCGAGCTGGACGCTCAGGAAACCGAACACGGTCTGTCGCTTACCCGTGAGCCGGATCTGGGTTTTGTATGGCCGGTTTTGCGATGGGCGCGTGGTGAGGGCTTGCCTAGGGCGTTGGCCGCTGGTGGTGGACCGGACAATGAAATGCCGGCGGGTGACTTCGTGCGGTGGGCCCGGCAGGTCATTGACTTGTTGGATCAAATTTCCAAGATCCCCGGCGGTTCGGCTGAGTTGCGCGCCAATGCGGTCGCAGCTATCGGGGCGATTCGCACTGGCGTGGTCGCCTATTCGAGTATGTGAAGTGCTTTACAGAGTCGGCCTAGGACGTTGGCGAGCCCAAATCGTTCGGCGAGTTCAGCGAGGGCGGCTGGATCGGCGATCTTCGTGGGCAGCGCGGCGGTGAGCGCGGGAAGTGGCACGTCACGAGCGGTGCGCACTACTTGTGCCGCGGCTGTGAGATATTCCCGTGCTTCGGTCACTTTCCGTTCTGCGCTACCGAGTCGGGCGGGTGGGTTTTGCAGGAGTTGAGCGATCGTGCCATGTGTTTTTAGGAGTTGGGCGGCTGTTTTGTCACCTACTCCTTTGACTCCGGGTAGTCCATCGCTTGGATCACCGCGGAGTGCAGCGAAGTCCGCGTATTGCCCGGCGCTGATTCCATATCGGTCTTGGATCCTGGCATTGTTCATGATTTCGAGTTTTGCGACGCCTTTGCCGGTGTAGAGCACACGTACGGGTTTGGCGTCATCAATGAGTTGGAACAGGTCGCGGTCGCCGGTGACGACGTCTACTGGGCCTGTTGCTTTTTCGCTGAGAGTGGCGATAACGTCGTCGGCTTCGTAGTTGGGCGCGCCGATCGCGGTGATTCCGACGGCTTTCAGGGCGTTCAACATGATGGGCACTTGGTGGTCAAGTCCGGGTGGTTCGGCTTCGCCAGGTCCGGCGCCGCCCACCAAGGCCTCTTGGCTCTGGTCGACGCGGTGCGTTTTGTAGGAGGGAATGAGTTCAACCCGCCAGGTTGGCCGCCAGTCTTCGTCGAGGCAGGCCACGATTTCGGTGGGTCCGTATCGTTCGATCAGTGTGCTGATCATGTCGAGGAATCCGCGTACAGCATTGGTTTGGGTGCCGTCGGGGGCGCGGACTGAACTGGGGACTCCATAGAACGCACGGAAGTAGAGGCTGGCTGAGTCTAGGAGCATCAAGGTCACGTGGGTAGCCTCCCATGCGCGGTCCGTTTCGCCACATCTGACTCAACTTATTTTCATGCACGATATAGTATTTAAATGCAAAAAAATGTCACCGTTGCTATCGCCGGAGCCAGTGGCTATGTCGGCGGAGAGCTCATCAGGCTCTTGAGCACCCACCCCCAGGTCACCCTCGGCGCTTTGGCGGGCGCATCGTCGGCTGGCACAAATCTTGCGGAACACCATCCACATCTGGCCGTCTTGGGGAGGCACGAAATTGTCGCTACCAGTGCGGAAAACCTGCATGGGCATGACGTTGTTTTTCTCGCGCTGCCACATGGCAGCTCGGCTGGCATAGTTGAGCAGCTCGACCCGAACACAATCGTCATTGATTGCGGTGCTGACTATCGACTAAGCGATCCGGCGGCATGGGAGAAGTTCTACGGAGGGCCGTACTCCGGAAGCTGGCCATATGGCATGCCCGAGCTCGCTGGCATGCGAGGAAAGCTTCGGGATGCGCGTCGTATCGCAGTGCCCGGTTGTTATCCCACGGCCGCGACGCTAGCCATCGCGCCCGCGCTATCGGCTGGGTTGATCGAACCCGATGTCGTAGTGGTCGCGGCGAGCGGCACATCGGGGGCGGGCAAGAAGACCGCGCGGCATATGATGAGCGCCGAGGTGATGGGCGCCATGGCCGCCTACGGTGTGGGCGGCGGGCATCGTCATACCCCCGAAATGGTGCAAAACCTGGGTGGAGCAAAAGTGTCGTTTACTCCGCTACTTGCTCCAATGGCTAGAGGCATCATTGCCACAGTTTCCGCGCCAGCCTCAGCCCACGCGAGTCTGGCCAGGTTGCGAGATGTTTATGAGCGGGCATATCTCGATGAGCCATTTGTTCATCTGCTTCCGCCAGGGAAATGGCCAACGACCGCGGCGACTCTGGGTTCGAACATGGTGCATGTTCAGATTGCTCATGACGCTTTCGCGGAACGTGTTGTCGCGGTCGCGGCGATCGACAACTTGGTAAAGGGCGCCGCTGGACAAGCGGTGCAATGTCTCAATCTCGCGCTTGGTCTGCCCGAAACTATGGCTCTTCCGGTGGTAGGTGTGGCGCCGTGAATACCTTCGGGTTGCTCATGGGGTAATCGGCGCAAATTTTGTGCCCAAATCTGACATACCTATTGCATTTATATCGTGACTCATGCATGATTATGCGTCATGACGATCACTTCCCCTCAAGGCTTCCAAGCATCAGGCATAGCCTGCGGCCTGAAAAGTAGTGGCGCCCCTGACCTTGCCCTCGTGAGAAATGAAGGACCCCAATTCACCGCCGCTGGGGTCTTCACCGCCAACCGCGTGCAAGCCGCGCCAGTGCAATACACGAAAAAAATCCTGGTCAATGGGGCGCTGAAAGCCATCGTCCTTAACTCAGGCGGCGCCAACGCCTGCACCGGTGTTCCCGGATATCAAGACACCATCGACACCGCAGAACAGGTAGCCAATGCACTTTCCATTGACGCCGACCAAGTCGCCGTCTGCTCAACGGGCCTGATCGGGGAGCGGCTTCCCATGCCCGCATTGCTCGCCGGGGTGCAAATGGCCTCGACCCAGCTGCGCGCTGACGGTGGCCACGATGCCGCGGAAGCAATCCTTACCACCGACTCAAAAGCCAAGACCGTCAACCACGCGGCCGAGAACTACACCATCGGAGCGATGGCCAAGGGCGCCGGAATGTTGGCCCCGAGCTTGGCCACCATGCTGGTGGTCATCACCACGGACGCCGCGATCGCAGCCGCTGATGCCGACAAAGCGCTACGACAAGCCGTGCTGCACACCTTCGACCGACTTGACTCCGATGGATGCATGTCCACAAATGACACGGTGCTCCTACTGGCTAATGGGGCCTCCGGTCACACACCCGCGCTCTCGGACTTCACCGAACAGCTCACCGCGGTGTGTGCCGATCTGTCCGCCCAGTTGATGTCCGATGCTGAAGGTTCCACTAAAGACGTGATTATCACTGTCACTCAGGCGGCGACCGAAGCTGAAGCGGTTGAGGTCGCTCGTGCCATTGCCCGCAACAACTTGTTGAAATGCGCGCTGTTTGGCAACGACCCGAACTGGGGTCGGGTGCTGGCCGCGATTGGAACCACAACCGCGACCTTTGACCCCGATCAACTCGATGTCGCCATCAATGGTTCGTGGGTTTGTGAGGGCGGTGCCGCCGCCGCTGATCGTTCCACAGTGGATCTAGGGGGGCGCGAGATCAACATCACCGCGCGGCTCAACGCCGGACCGGCGCAAGCCACCGTCTTCACCAATGACCTCTCCCATGCGTATGTTCACGAGAATTCGGCGTACTCATCATGAAAACAACACCACTAACCGCAGCACGCGACAAAGCCGCCACTTTGGTGGAGGCACTGCCGTGGATACGTCGATTTCGTGGAGCGACAGTCGTCGTGAAATTTGGCGGGAGCGCGATGACCGATCCCGCGCTGGCGGAGTCATTCGCCGCCGACGTGGTGTTTCTACATTCGGTGGGCGTTCACCCCGTCATCGTCCATGGCGGTGGCCCGCACATCAGCGCGATGCTCGACAAACTCGGTGTTACCACCGAATTTCGAGGTGGTTTGCGCGTGACAACCGAAGAAGCGATAGATGTAGTGCGCATGGTCTTGGTGGGTCAGGTGGGCCGGGACCTCATCGGGGTCATCAATCAATATGGCCCGCTCGCGGTCGGCATGTCTGGGGAAGACGCTCAGCTGTTCACCGCCGCACGTCGTTCAGCGATCGTTGACGGAGAGCCCGTTGATGTAGGGCTGGTGGGTGACATAACTCGTGTGAACACCTCGCTTGTCACTGAGACTTTGGCCGCCGGCCGCATCCCGGTTATCGCCTCGTGCGCTCCTGACATTGATGGCCAGCTGCACAACGTGAACGCGGACACAGCGGCGGCGGCACTGGCCACCGCGCTGAATGCTCACAAATTGGTGCTGCTCACCGATGTCGATGGACTTTATTCCGATTGGCCAGATCCGAACTCTCGCATCGCGCAGCTTACGGTCTCCGAGCTGGAGTCGTTGCTGCCGACCTTGGAAGGAGGCATGGTGCCAAAGATGCAGGCATGTTTCACAGCGGTAGATGGGGGAGTGCGGCAGGCTCACGTGGTTGACGGGCGGGCGCCGCATTCGGTTCTGTTGGAGATATTTACCGACATGGGGGTGGGAACGATGGTGGTGCCGTCATGACTGTTATGCCTCGGTGGCGTAAAGCCATTATGCCGTCATATGCTCCTCCAGCCATTTCCGCGGTGCGAGGTCAAGGTGCCGTAATTTGGGATGAGGACGGAAAATCGTATCTAGATATGCTCGGTGGAATCGCGGTTAATTCACTGGGACATGCCCATCCGGCGATAGTGGAAGCCGTGACTCACCAAATATCCACGTTGGGTCATGTTTCGAATCTGGTAGCCAGTGATCCCGCGGTGACCCTCGCGGAAAAGCTGGTAGAACTCGTTGGCATTCCAGGAACTGTGTTCTTTTCCAATTCCGGTGCTGAAGCGAATGAAGCGGCCCTGAAAATCGCTCGGCGCACGGGCAGGCGCAAAATTGTCGCGATGCAAGGTGGCTTTCATGGGCGGACTATGGGGGCGCTGAGTTTGACGGGGCAACCCGCCAAACAGACGCCGTTTATGCCGATGCTCGAGGCCGTCGTGCATGTGCCATTCGGCGATATCGGGGCCTTGAACGATGTGGTGGACCAGGACACGGCCATGGTGATCATGGAGCCGATTCTTGGGGAAGCCGGCGTGATCGCTCCGATCACCGGATACTTGGCTACCGCTCGGGAAATAACTGCCTCTCGTGGTGCGCTGTTGGCTTTCGATGAAGTGCAAACGGGTATCGGCCGGACAGGCAAGTGGTTTGCCTGCCAGCGCGAACATGTCGCGCCAGACATCATCACTTTGGCTAAGGGCCTAGGTGGTGGTTTGCCAATCGGCGCCACTATCGCATTGGGTTCGGCCGGCGCGTTGCTGCAGCCGGGCCAACATGGGTCCACCTTTGGCGGCAATCCCGTCAGTTGCGCGGCGGCTTTGGCGGTGCTCCGAACGATTGAGGCGGACAAGCTGCTCTATCAAGTGGAGGTTCGTTCGCGGCAACTTCGTGAGGGCATCGCGGCGCTGGGGCTTGGTGTTCGGGGCGCGGGATTGCTGCTAGCGATTGTGTTCGATAAGCCGGTCGCGGCAGAGGTGGAAGAGAAGCTTCGTGAGGAAGGTTTCCTGGTCAACGCGGTGACTTCGGATGCAATTCGCCTGGCACCGCCGTTTGTGTTGACCGCGGCGCAAGTCGATTCTTTCTTGATCGCACTCGCGCGCGTGTCTGGCGGTTCTGACATTCAAAAGGTTGTTGACACGCCAAACGCTGAGAATGAGGGGGAGCTCGCTGCGGCTTGAGGTGCGCGCTATCGTGCAGCCTGCGCGCTGTTTCTGGAGGAACGATGACTACGGCTTTGACGAAAACCGCTCGGCATGCTCGGATCACGGAGTTGGTTCGGGCCCGCACGGTGCATTCTCAAACTGAGCTCGCACGATTGCTTGCTGATGGTGGGGTTTTCGTCACTCAGGCCACCTTGTCTCGGGATCTGGAAGAACTTGGCGCGGTGAAACTGCGCGGCACCGATGGCAGTCCCGCCGCTTATGCGATTCCTGACGATGCCGCGCCGCCTCTTCGTCCAGCGGAGGCGGCGCCGGCTCGTTTGGTGCGTCTGCTTGAGGAGTTGCTGACCGGAGTGAAGGCGAGCGGCAATTTGGCTGTGCTTCGAACTCCCGCCGGTGCGGCGCAATATCTAGCGTCGGCGATTGATAAGTCTGGGATTCCGATGATCATTGGCACGATCGCGGGCGATGACACGATCCTGTGCGTCACTCGCGACATTGAGGGTGGCGCCCACGTCGCTGAGCAGTTTTTGCGGTGGGCGCACCGCTCTGACGACGAGTAATACCTGCGTCACGTTCCACAATAGATCTTTTTATGTTGTAATAGCTGTATGGTTGTTGATAACTCAATCAAATTGACGCGCCACGATCCCTTTGATTTTGTCGTGCGGCTTTTCCGCGCCCAAGGATCGATTGCGCGCCGACTCGATCAGGCCATTGGGCCTGTCCATGGCATTAGCTTCAACGAATTGTTGGTTCTTGCTCATCTCGAGCGAGCCCCGGGCGGAAAATTGCGTCGAGTCGATCTCGCTGAGCGGCTTGGCATCACAGCTTCTGGGGTGACTCGAGCCCTGGCTCCAATGGAGCGCTTGGAGTTGGTGCGTCGTGAGCCCGATCCGCGCGACGGTCGTATCGGCTATGCCGTGTTGACCACGGTGGGTCGACAACGCCTCGCCGCCGCGCGATATGGCGCCGAGGAGGTGTGCCGGGCTGTGCTCGCTTCGGCGCCTGGAGGGGACAAAGGGCTAGGGGAGTTTGCGCAGCTCTTGGTGCGTCTTGGCGGGCGTGGTCTATCTGACTGGATCGCACCAACCCAATAATGTTGCATTGCGATGCATAAATATGTATGATCCGGGAAATTGTATTTGCCACTCACACCCAGGGAGACATAGTGGCTGAGCGGATCGTTCTCGCATACTCCGGTGGACTCGACACCTCCGTCGCAATTGGTTGGATCGCCGAAAAGACAGGCGCGGAAGTCATTGCTGTCGCCGGCGATGTCGGGCAAGGAGGCGAAGACCTCGACACCATTCGCCAACGCGCCCTCGACTGTGGAGCGGCCGATGCCGTGGTTGTGGACATGAAAGACGAATTCGCTGACGAATACTGCCTGCCCGCCCTCAAAGCCAACTCGCTATACATGGATAAATATCCACTCGTCTCCGCCCTGTCCCGCCCCACCATCGTCAAACACCTTGTTGACGCAGCACACCAATTCGGCGCAAGCACCGTCGCTCACGGCTGCACCGGAAAAGGAAACGACCAAGTCCGGTTCGAAGTCGGCATCAACGCCCTAGCCCCCGAACTCAAATGCATCGCCCCAGTTCGCGACACGGACATGACTCGCGACAAGGCCATTGCTTTTGCCGAAGCTAATGGCCTCCCTATTTCCACCTCCAAACGCTCGCCCTATTCGGTCGACCAAAACGTGTGGGGTCGCGCTGTAGAAACCGGCATCTTGGAAGACATCTGGAACGCCCCACCAGAAGACTGCTACGAATACACTTCCAACCCCGCCGAAAAGCGGGAAGCCGATGAGCTCGTCATCACCTTCGACAAAGGTGTGCCTATCGCGATCGATGGCGAAAAAGTGACCATGCTCCAAGCCATCGAAAAACTTAACGAGCGCGCCGGCGCCCACGGGGTCGGACGAATAGACATGGTCGAAGACCGGCTGGTAGGCATCAAGAGCCGCGAAGTGTACGAAGCGCCAGGTGCCATCGCGTTGATCACCGCTCACCAAGAGCTCGAGAACGTCACACTCGAGCGAGAACTCGCCCGGTTCAAACGTGGCGTGGAACAGCGCTGGAGTGAACTTGTCTACGACGGTCTATGGTTCTCACCACTCAAAGACGCGCTCGATGTGTTCCTCGAAGAATCACAAAAGCACGTCAGCGGCGACATTCGACTGAAGTTGCAGGGCGGCCGTGCCTGGGTTACCGGCCGGCGTTCAGACAGCTCGCTGTACGACTATCACATGGCGACCTATGACGCGGAAGACCAATTTGACCAGTCACTGGCCAAGGGTTTTGTCGACATTTGGGGCCTGCCATCGAAGATGGCGGCACTCCGGGATTCGCGAGTCGTATAAGCAGAGCGGGCCAGATCAGCCAATTTATGGCTGATCTGGCACCCTGTGTGTCAGGAGTTTCATGAAAAGGGAGTTTTTGTGAGTTCAGAGCCAACGCGGCTGTGGGGCGGACGATTTTCCGGTGGCCCCGCTCAAGCACTAGCCAAACTTTCGGTAAGTGTGCACTTCGATTGGCGTCTGGTGCCTCACGATGTCGCCGCTTCTCGCGCTCACGCCCGAGTACTCAGCCGAGCGGGACTACTCACCGAGGATGAGCTAAAACAGATGCTCGGCGCGCTAGATGATTTGGAACGCGCATGCCTAACAGGCGAATTTCTCCCCACCATTGACGACGAGGACGTACACACAGCGCTAGAACGAGGACTGATCGAACGGCTCGGGTCGCTTGGCGGCAAGCTCCGCGCTGGCCGTAGCCGTAACGACCAAATCGCTACCGACCTGCGCCTGTATCTGCGTCAGGCGGCGCGCGGATTGGCCGAACGCGTTCTGGAGCTCGTCCAAGCGCTGGTAGACCAAGCGCAAAACAATCTTGGTGTCCCATGCCCTGGCATGACGCACCTCCAGCACGCGCAACCTGTGCTATTTAGCCACCAACTTCTAGCCCACGTTCAACCGTTGCTACGCGACCTGCAACGCCTTTCTGATTGGGACGCTCGGGCTGGTCTTTCCCCACTCGGCGCAGGGGCTTTGGCCGGATCTTCGCTGCCGCTGGACCCCGAGCAGGTCGCTACCGAACTGGGATTCAACGCGGCGTGTGCCAACTCCATCGACGCGGTCAGCGATCGTGACTTCGTTGCCGAGTTTTTGTTCATCACGGCGATGGTCGGCGTGCACCTGTCCCGACTCGGTGAAGAAGTCGTGCTGTGGACCTCGCAAGAATTCGGCTGGGTCACTCTCGATGACGCATTCGCCACCGGTAGTTCGATCATGCCGCAAAAGAAAAACCCTGACATCGCCGAATTGGCGCGAGGAAAGTCCGGCCGCCTCATCGGTCATCTGACCAGCTTGCTAGTCATGCTTAAAGGCTTGCCCTTGGCGTATGACCGAGACTTGCAAGAAGATAAAGAGCCGGTGTTCGACGCGATCGACACGCTCGATCTTGTTCTTCCGGCATTCGCCGGCATGATCGCCACCATGCGGGTCAACGCTGACACATTGCGCGAAGCCGCTCCTAAGGGATTCACTCTCGCGACTGATGTGGCTGAGTGGCTAGTCCGACAAGGAGTTCCGTTCCGCCAGGCGCACGAAATTTCTGGCGAGATGGTCGCACTATGCGACAAAACGGATCGAGACCTCGAAGACCTTGATGACAACGAACTAGCCGGAATCAGTCCGCATCTCACACCAGAAGTGCGTCACGTGTTGAGCGTTGACGGCGCCATCGCCGCGCGCACTACACCAGGCAGCACTGGTCTGGCGCCAGTGCACCAGCAGCTCAACGACGTGATCGACCAGCTCGACACGTGGCGCTCCTGGGTAGACGCACCCGCCACCGCATAAGCTGGTGACCATGGCAGTCAATATGCGCGAGTTACTGCGACAACCCGCGCATATTGTCGCGCCGCTCCTCCTCGGGGCAACACTGCATGCCAGCCAGATCACGGTGCGTTTGGTGGAAGTTGAGGCTTATGGCGGGGTAGGGCAGGACGCTGCCTCACATGCGTTCCGGGGCCGCACGCCGCGCAACGCGGCCATGTTCGGCGCGCCCGGAACCTTGTATGTGTATTTCACCTATGGCATGCATTTCTGTGCGAACATCACCTGCGGCCCAGAAGGCGAAGCTTCAGCTGTGCTATTGCGCGCCGGCGAGGTGATCGAGGGGGCTGACGTTGCGAGGCAACGCAAACCGCACCTTCGCGAGCACCAATGGGGTCAAGGCCCCGCTCGATTGGCGAGCCTGCTCCAACTTGACCGTAGTTCCAACGAAACCTCGGTGCTCGGCGCTGGCCCGCTCCGCCTGATGTCGTTGGCCCGCGCGTCAAATATTTCGGTGGGCCCCCGAGTGGGCATAAGCCAAGCGTGCGAAGATCCATGGCGGTTTTGGGTGAGCAGCTCACGCAGCGTCAGCCAATATCGGCCAGGGCGCAAAAGAGCGCCATCGGCTCGTTAAGCCAGCGCGTTGACGATGGCATTAAACGCCCAAGGCAGTGCCCGCGCTGCGGGCACCACCTGTCGAGCTACTCGGCGGCGCCGAGCGATGTGCAATAGGGCGCCGGTCAACACTCGATGTTTGCGCGTCAGCGATTGCCACTGACTCTCATACAATTCCGGCCGCTCGATGGCGATTGCCGCGACCAGCGCACGAGCTGTCTTCACAGATAGTGCGATGCCTTCGCCAGTAAGCGGATCCAGGTATCCGCTGGCGTCGCCGACGAACAACACTCGCCCGCATCGACGCCGGCGCGTGTACTGGGGAAAGGGGCCGGCGCCGCGCACCGTGGAAATCGCCGAACCTCGCAGCCGGGCTCGAAGCTCCGGAAAAGCCGCTAGATGTTCATCGAAGGATGCCTTATGCGCGCTGAGTACAGCCACGCCAACCAGCTTCGGGCCAAGCGGAGTCACGTACGCTTCAGCATTAGTGGACCAATGCACCTCAACCAGGTCTGTCCACGGTTGCGTTTCGAAGTGTTGGCGCAGCCCGAATCGCTTTTTGCCTTTGCTAGCGCGTTCCAAGCCTAGAACGCGTCGCAGCGGAGAGTGGAGCCCGTCGGCGGCGATGAGCCAGCGTGCGTCGACCGAGCCAGAGGTGAGCTCGGCGTGAACAGAATCGTGTTTTTGCTGCACCGAAACCACTGTGGACTTTTCTGTCGTGACGCCAAGCTGGTTGGCTCTGTTGTGCAAAGCCGCATGAAGATCGGTTCGGCGCACCCCCAATCCATGATGTTCACGAAAAATCGAATCGACACAGGTGTGGGTGTTTCGGTAGCGAATGCCTCTTATCGCCGCGCCCTGCAGTTCGATACCGAGTGCGCGCAATGCTCGCACGCCCGAAGGCATGATTCCCTCTCCACAAGCTTTGTCGATGGGTGAGATTCGTGGCTCCACTACAAGCGCGCGCAATCCAACTTGAGCGGCCCACATAGCCGTGGCGAGTCCCGCTGGCCCACCTCCGGCGATAAGCACATCGATCACGTGGCCTCAACCAGTTCGCCGAGCGCCGCGTTTTCGGCGCGGATTCGAGCCACCATGAGCCCAGCGTTCAAGCAGGTGAACACTAGTGCAGTCATCCAGGCCCCGCCGACCAACGGCAGCGCGAATCCCTCAACCGCGACAGCTATGTAGTTGGGGTGTGGGAGCCAGCTGTATCGGTATGGCCCCCGCATAACCCTGGGGGCTCCTGGGATGACCACGATTTGGGTGTTCCACTGTTTGCCCAATGCGGTGATGCACCACCAGCGCAAAGCTTGCGCGGCAAACACCAACCCAAGCATTGTCCAGGTCAACATCGAGATGACTGGCCGCCCGGTGGTGAGAGCTTCGATGAGACAGCCGGCGAGCAAACCGATATGCAATACCACCATGAATGGATAGTGGGACTGCCCTTGCACTATCCCACCTCGAGCCAGGCTCCAGCGAAGGTTTCTTTTCGCCACTACCAATTCAACAAGCCGTTCTGCTCCTACGAGCAGCACAAGCGCGACATACCAAGTCATGGTCACCACCGCAACAAAACGAGTTCGGAACAGAAGCCAGGTCCCATGGCGATCATCAACCCGTAGGTACCCGCCGGTGTCTCCTCGCGCATAGTGTCTTGCAAGACGTGCAGCACCGAGACCGACGACATGTTGCCGTTGTCGGCGAGGGATTTCCAGCTGCGAGCCAAAACGGCGTCATCCAAGTTCAACGATTCCGCCACGGCTTTCAAGACTTTGGGCCCGCCCGCATGACATACCCATTGCCCAATGTCTGAGGTCGACAAGCCATGTTGGGCCAAGAACTGTTCAACATCATTGGCCAGGTGCGTTCGGACAACTTGTGGCACGCTCGCGTCAAGCACGACCTTCAAGCCAGTGTTTGTCACCTCCCACCCCATCACTTGTTCGGTATCGGGATAGAGATGACTTACTGTGCCGAGCACTTGCGGACCGCGCCTTTGGCACGCCGCGCCCCGCAGAACCACAGCGGCGGCGCCATCGCTAAATAGCCCGCTCGCGACGAGGTTCGCGGGGGAACTATCTCCACGTTGCACTGTGAGGGAACAGAGCTCGACGCACAGCAGGACGGCCGTATGGTCTTGCCAACCTCGAAGATAGTCCGAGACCCGCGCGAGTCCGGCTACTCCGGCGACGCAGCCGAGCCCGAAGATGGGCACTCGGCGCACGTCCGGGCGCATGCCCATCCGTCCGACTAGTCGTGCGTCCAACGATGGTGCCGCGATGCCGGTCACTGAGGCGCACATGATCATGTCTATGTCGGTGGGGCGAATTTCGGCTTCGGCGAGCGCTCCCTTGAGCGCGGTCGCCGCGAGTTCTTGGCCAGCTTCGATAAAAATGCGATTGACCGCGCCGAATCCATCTACTTGCTCATAGGCCTCAAGGGGCAGCACGAGATTGCGGAATTGGACGGTGGCCGATGTGTGCAACCGATCCAACAGGCGCCGATCAGCATTTGGCGGTAGGCAAGCCTGAGCGACAGCGTTTGTGATTTCTTGTTGAGGGAAGCGGTTTTCTGGGGTGACTCCGTGTACGGCGGCGATGCTAGTCATCGGTTCCATCCTCATCATCGCTGTGAAATGCTCATCATTCACAGAGGATTGGCAATAAGCCAGCATTTGAAATGTTTTCGCCGAAATTGGCAAAGATACGGCTATTGTCGGCAGCGATGTTCACAACCTCTGGGACAAGCATGCGGAGCCTGCTACAGGCCTGCCATCCGCTCCCAACACTGGCGGTCACAACACTGACCACGATCTTCACTGTCGTCAGTGGACGATCAATTCTTGGATGCGCACTTGTTGCGGCGGCGGCACTGACCGGACAACTGTCCGTCGGCTGGTCGAACGATGCGATAGACCACGCCCGAGACAGATCAGCGGGTCGTAGCGACAAACCTCTTGCGCTGAACTCCGCGCTAAACCCACAAACGGTATGGGCGGCCGCGACCGCGGCGGCATTGCTATGTGTTCCGCTCTCATTCGCCTCGGGGTTTACCGCCGGCCTAGTGCATATTTGCGGGGTCAGCGCTGGTTGGGCGTACAACCTTGGGCTCAAAGCTACAGTGTTTTCATGGGTGCCCTACGCAATAGGTTTTGCTTCCCTGCCCTGCTTTGTCATGCTCGGGCTCCCCGATGCGCAATGGCCGCCTTGGTGGATCACCACCGCGTCCGCTCTCCTGGGGTGTGGCGCTCATCTGGCGAATGTATTGCCCGACATCGACGATGACCTAGCCGCGGGAGTGCGCGGACTAGGCCAGCGCCTTGGGCATCGCCGCGTGCTTGCTCTCATTCCCGTGCCTTTGCTCGCGGCCACCGCACTGCTCACGCTGGCAGGTGATGGCACGTACTGGGCGCAGATCAGTTTTGGGTGCGCGGTGTTGGTGAGCCTGGGCGGAGTTGCGTTCGCGGGCCGATTTCGACGCCTTCCGTTTCTCGCGGCAATTATTGTCGCGAGCTTGAACGTGGTCCTGCTGACCCGAGCAATGTGACTGGCGCCGATGCAAAAACGTTTGTCGCATGCGCGAAGATATTGACGTGACCGACATTATTGACGAGCTATCTTGGCGCGGATTGATCGCACAAAGCACTGACGAAACGCAATTGCGGAAAGCCCTGTCCGAAGGCTCACTTACGCTATACGCCGGGTTCGATCCCACGGCCGATAGCCTGCACGCGGGCAACCTAGTGCCATTGTTGACCGTAAGGCGGTTTCAGCTAGCTGGGCACAATCCAATCGTTCTTGCCGGTGGGGCTACGGGCTTGGTGGGAGACCCCAGTGGTCGCTCCACTGAGCGCTCGCTCAATTCGGTGGAACGTGTAGGGGAAATGGCTGAACGCATTCGGGGTCAGCTGGCACGCTTCGTAGAATTCGACGGACCCCATGCGGCCATCATGGTAAATAACCTCGACTGGACTGCACCGATATCCGCCCTGGAATTTCTCCGCGATGTTGGCAAGCATTTTTCGGTTAATCAAATGCTTGCCAAGGACGCGGTCGCCAATAGGCTCAGCACTGCCGGCATCAGCTACACGGAATTTAGCTACCAGTTGCTTCAGGCCTACGACTACCTCGAGCTCTTTAGGCAACACGACTGTCGTCTGCAAATTGGCGGTAGCGATCAGTGGGGAAACATTACTGCTGGGCTCGATTTGATTCGCAAGGTGACTGGTGGCGCGGCGCATGGGCTGACGGTTCCATTGATCACCACGGCTACGGGCGAAAAATTTGGGAAAAGCACTGGGGGCGGCGCTCTGTGGCTTGATCCGGAACGAACGAGTCCCTATGCCTGGTACCAATACTGGATCAACACTGACGATCGCGATGTCATTGGTTGGCTGAAGACCTTCACGTTCCTCGACAGAGAAGAAATCTCTGCCCTGGAGGAGGAAGTTGCCGAACGACCGTTCCGGCGACAGGCGCAGCAACGGTTGGCCGCTGAGCTCACAACTCTTGTGCATGGTGCTAATGAGACAACCGCTGCGATAGCGGCCAGTCAGGCTTTGTTTGGCAGGGGGGCCCTTGACGAACTCCCGGAGAAGACTTTGCGAGCAGCACTCAGCGAAGCAGGACTTTCGAGGGTGACGGGCGACTTGCCGTCGGTAACCGTTCTTCTCAAGGAATCGGGTTTGTGTTCGTCTTTGTCTGACGCGCGTCGGGTTGTCGCCGAGGGCGGCGCGTACGTCAACAACGAGAAGGTTCAAGACGGTGAAGTACCGGTGTCGCCGACGACCCTCTTGCATGGACAGTTCTAGGTGTTGCGCCGAGGCAAACGAAACAGCGCTGGA
>JABFVL010000049.1 GCA_013362805.1 Mycobacteriales bacterium
TTCGTTTCCACTACTTCAGCCACGGTGCTTCCCCGCTTCATCCTTCTTGCGCGACTTAACGGCCTTTCGCATTCCATAGGCCAAGCCAGCGACTTTGATGAGCGGACCACCAATGGTGTTAGTAAAGACTGACGTCAAAGCGGAGACACTGCCCGTCACATTTTGCGCAGCGTCGGTAATAGTGTCTACTTTGGTGAGTTGATGATTTACACCCACAAGAGTCTGATTTACGCCCAGGGTGGTGGTGTGAAGCTCTGCCAAAATCGGGTCAGCGCGATCAGTCACGCGATTAATTGCCTCAGATCGGAAGACACCGGCAACCTCCTGAAAATCACCCGGAAAAGCCGGGGAATATTGTCATGTTGGCGCACACCCTACCGCGAACCACTTGAACGAGGTTTTTGAAGGAGCCGGCATGTCGCAGTTCACTGAATCCGCCGATGTAATAGTCGTGGGCGCTGGGCCTGGTGGGTCAGCTGCAGCACATTATCTTGCACAATCTGGACTCGATGTTTTGCTACTCGAAAAAACGTCATTTCCTCGCGAAAAGGTGTGCGGCGACGGGCTCACCCCACGTTCGACAAAAGCTCTGCTCGACATGGGAATAGATCTCGAGGATTCAGCTTGGATACGCAACAAGGGGTTGCGCATCATCGGCGGTGACCGACGGCTGGAAATTCCTTGGCCCGAGCTAAATGACACCCCTTCTTATGGGCTCGTGCGCACCCGAGAAGATTTTGACGAGATTTTGGCTAAGCATGCCGAAAAATCGGGCGCGCGTCTGATGGAAAACGTCAATGTCACGGGTCCTGTGCTGAATGAAAAAACAGACCGGATCATCGGCGTTACTACCAAAGATGGCCGTGCGTTCGGTGCCCCTTTGGTGATTGCGGCGGACGGAAATTCAAGCCGACTTTCACTGGCTATGGGTCTACAAAAACGCGATGACCGACCGATGGGCGTGGCAGTACGCACGTATTACCCTTCACGCCGGCATGACGACGATTGGCTCGAATCATGGCTGGAACTGTGGGACGGCGACAAACTACTACCCGGCTATGGCTGGATCTTTGGCGTCGGTGATGGAACGAGCAACATCGGGTTGGGCATGCTCAACACGTCGGATGCTTTCGGCAAAATCGACTACCGTGAGTTGCTGACCCGCTGGCTCGCCAACGTCCCTGAGTTCACCGGCGTTGAGCCCACTGGGCCTGTGCGCGGCGCCGCACTCCCGATGGGGTTCAACCGGACTCCGCACTACACCCGGGGCATGCTGCTCGTGGGGGATGCTGGCGGCATGGTGAATCCCTTCAACGGCGAGGGGATCGCCTACGCCATGGAGTCCGGCGAAATCGCCGCACGCACCGTTGTGGACGCCCGCCGTCGTGCTACTCCCGGCGGTGCAGAAGAAAGCTTGCGCTCCTACCCCGAACGATTGAAGGACGCGTACGGCGGTTACTACACACTGGGACGCTATTTCGTAAAGCTCATTGGTGATCCTCGTTTGATGAAGGTAGGCAGCCGAGCTGCGCTCTCCACTCCGATGCTGATGAAGTTCACGCTCAAGCTTCTCGCGAATCTCGCCGAGCCACGTGGCGGCGACGCGATGGATCGAGTGATCAACGCACTCACCAAAGTGGCGCCGGCCGCATAATCGTAGACGAGTTCGCTAATAGCGAATTATGCTGACCTGATGAAAAAAGATCGTTCCCTGGCACGTCGCGCGCTCTCTCGCGTCGTTCAAGGACTCAAGGCTCCGTCCCTAGCCATTGGGACTTCATCGGCTTTAGCTGCTTCAACAGGTATTGCGCTTGGTTCTCCCGCCCTGGAAACCACAGCCTACGCGGCCGGGGCGGTGGCGCTTGCCTTCCATGGCTTGGGACGAACATTTGAATACTTCGTGCCAATGAAGCCGCTAAAAGATCGATGGAGCCGCGCCTTTCTTGGCTCGCACGGCGACCACCCTCTAAGAAGCACCGCAAGCGTGGGCGGAGGCACGGTCGGCCTCAGTGCCACGATGTATGGTTTAACGAAACTTGCGGAGAACATCACTGGAATCGGTCCCGATGACTAAAACGTGAGCAACGCAATCGGTGAGCTCAGCAATGGTGTTAGCTACACAAACGCGGCCTATGCGGTTGCCGCATTCGCCACCTTCCAGAACGCGCGCTATCACGGTCGGGAGAAGAGGGAAAACGCACCAGGCAAACACCGCAAACGGTCTCAATAGGATGTGACCGACATGGCGAGCGTCTAGGGAATTCCCCGCCCTGAATTTGGTTGTGAATCACGGTGGTTGGTTATCAACCGCCAGCGGCCTAGCACGGCAACACCCACCACGCCAAGAACCGCTGGGACTTCTACAACACTTGCTGTGTTCGACATGGCAGCTGCCACATAAGGCGCCACCGGGGCCGCTACCAGCGAACTGACCTCCAGCGAACGCCGGTGAGCAAGACTCAACGCGGACCCAGACGACATTTTTGGTCTACTCTCGCCCGCCTTCAGCGCCAAATACACCCCGATCGCGGTGGAGCCAGCGATATAACCGCTGCCTCCGGAGAAGCCGGCTGCTACGGCGAGAGGCATTTGCACCGCGGCGCCGAGAAGCGGCTGCTTGTCGAAATCACTTATCAATTCGCGAGCGACTCCCGTGATCACGCGCATCCGTGCTAGCAGCCGAGAACGAGGTAATTCAGCCATTGGCTAAATCTAACGGACGGGTCCGGCAACGTTGGCGAAGCAGCGAATTTTGGACGACCCTAAGAGGCAGGCCTAGTCGAGGGCTCGTCAGGATCGATCTGCTCGTCTTCGCGCACTACCTTGCGCCCGTACCACACCGTATAGGCCATCGCACCGGCATATGGAGCGATGCCGAGGATTCGAGCGATACCCAAGCCCAGGGTCTGATCGCTCAAATAAAGCCACAGCTGCACGCCACCACGCAACACGAACATCGCGGCCCATACCCAGGACAACATGACAAAGGCGCGCAATAGCCGCGGTCGCTCACGCCAGTTTTCATGTGCACCCGCGACCAACGACCACGCATATCCCACAATTGGTCGGCTAATCACCGCCGACACCGCGAACGCCAAGCCATATACGAAGTTCGTGATGATGCCCGGCAGGAAAAAGTCTTGGGCGTTGCCCGTCTTCGCAGCGATCATCGCGGCGAAGGCAACGCCAACCGCCCCAGTTACCGCATGGCGGATGGTGTCTCGCTTTAGCAACCGATATATAGCGATCAAGGCCGCTACCCCAACCGCCGACCAAATCGCGGGCTTGAGCCCAGCGGCAATGTTAACCACCACGAAGATCAACGTTGGAACACTGGATTCGACCATGCCACGCACGCCGCCAATGCCTTCAGCGACCGCGTCACGCATATTCAGCTCGCTGAGTTTTTTGCCCTCTACAGCATCCGGCAATGGCTCATCACCAGCGGTGGCAGCGGTAACTGTGGCCACATTATGTTCCACTTTTTCACCCAATGTGGGGTCGACCGGATCTGGCTCGGCGGATGTTGAGGGAGTATTCACGACGCTGCAGGCTCCAAGGTGTATTGCGGGTTATAGAGCACTTTACGGTCATCGTTCATGGCAATCCGCCCCACCACTATGACCGAACGTCCAGGCTCGATACCAGGAATACGCCTTCGCCCCATCCACATCAAGGTGATTGTGTCCGTGCCGTCATACAATTCGGCCTCCAACGTGGGAGCCTGCGAGGCAGGACTCACCGTGACCGAAGCCAGCCGCCCGCTAAGGCGAGCCCGCTCGCCTCGACGGCAGGCCCCAGCATGCTGGCAACCAATGCGTTCACTAGCGCGCTCCAAGTTCTGCGCGTCCAGCTCAGCATCAGAGGCCAGGACTTGCCGGAACCACGCACGCCAACCAGATGCGCGCGCTGAGTTCGTCGACGTAGACATGCTCATAGCCTACGTCGGCACGTAAACATCTATCTAATTTCTGTGGTCTCTATCCCACGCACTGGAGCGGCCATCCGCGGGCGCGCGTTCTTCTCCTCTTCGCCTTCTGCCGCTTGCCGCTCCGCCGCCTCAGTGACCTCCTGCGGAAGCTTCAAAAGCAACACATCACCCGCTGGCATCGGAGATTCACCCCGAACAACAACAGTGCCTCGCACGACCTGCGTGAGCACCTCGGCATTATCTGGGTCACCCGCTTTTCCAGAGAACACGGCACGCAAGAGCCAACGGGGGCCATCTACCCCAATGAATCGAGCCGGTGTTGGGCCATTCGGCGTTTCCAGCACAGCGCGCAGCTCAACGCCAAACTCGCCATCGGCCTCACTGACCTGGCCACCACTCTTAGCGATCTCAGCCAACAGATCCGCGCGGGACTCAGCCCACAATCCCCCGCTCCGAGGAGCAGCGTAAGCCGTCAAATGAACCCCGCTGTTCTGATCAGACTCCATGACCATTACGCCAGTCACGGCGCCCTTATCACTGCTTTCCAGCCGCATTTCTGTGCCAGGGATCGGCGGGATACGCAGAGCGCCCAAGTCGATGCGCTTGCTGTCGTCCTCAGGCTCATCTTCAACATCAAAGGGCCCGACTAGCTCGACTTCTGGCTCCTGCGAGACGAGCTCATCAACGCTCACCCCGTCTTCCCTATCCGCTCCGTGCTTGCCAGATTTCTTCGAGCGAAAAAACACCTCAGACTCCTTTCACAAGTTCCTGATGGCCACCGGTCGAACCATGCCCGCCATGACCGCGCACCGATTCTGGCAGCTGGGACACCTCAATGAACTCGGCGCGCGCTACCGGTTGAATAACAAGCTGAGCAATGCGATCACCTTTAGCGATAACGATGTCCTGCTCAGTATCAAGGTTAATCAAGTTCACCTTGATTTGGCCGCGATAACCCGCATCGATCGTGCCGGGGGCGTTGACCATGGAAAGCCCTACTCGGTGTGCTAGGCCAGAGCGTGGATGCACGAACCCCGCGTAACCATCCGGGATCGCCACAGCAACCCCAGTGTCCACAAGAGCGCGTTGACCTGGTGCAAGACGCACACTATGGGCGGCACACAAATCAGCACCAGCATCGCCCGGTTGGGCGTATGCGGGCGCGGGCAGGTCGCCATCGAGCATCTGTAGCAAAATTTGCACCATAAATCCTTATCCTGCCCTCAGTGTGGTGGTGCCCCGCCACCCCATCGTCATCGAACGGCCCAAAAGTGTTCGCCAGCCCTCGGTGACCTCGCATCACAGTGCCCGCGCAGAGAGCGCATAGCTCGCCCCTTAGGCTCATTCCTCATGGAAGAAACATCCAGTGACCGCACCCGCTACAGCGAGCGGCTCTCGACTCCCCTATGGATGTGGGCCTTGGGCTTAACGCTCGCGGGGCTCGCCGCCGCAGAAGTTCATTTGGGTTACGGCGGAATCCGCTCGTGGGTTCCCTACGTCGTGTTGCTCCCGCTAGCTGCGGTTTTTTTGTGGTGGCTGGGACGTGTTCGCATTCGAGTCACTGAAACGACGTTGTACATCGATGACGCGGTGTTGCCCCTCAACATCATCCGCGCGGTCACACCTTTGAGCCCAGCGGGGAAACGCACAGAACTGGGCGTAAACCTGGCTTCGGACGCGTTCATCATCAACCGCCCATGGGTGCGTGGCGCGGCCAAGATTGATATCGATGATCCCAACGACCCCACCCCGTACTGGATCATCAGTACTCGGCGCCCCAAAGCGCTACTGACGATCGTGGCTGCTCAGGCAACAGACACCTGAGCAGCCAGTACGTGGTGAATTAGGCGCAATCTTTACAGATCAACTCGCCGTTTTTGCCCTGCCGAGCGAGTTGGCTGCGGTGATGCACCAAAAAACAGCTTGCGCAGCGAAACTCGTCGTTTTGCATCGGAATCACCTTGACAGTGAGTTCTTCACCGGAAAGGTCGGCGCCGGGAAGCTCGAAGCCTTCTGCGACTTCTGCCTCATCGACGTCTACGTTGCCGGATTGTGCTTCCCCGCGGCGCGCCTTGAGCTCGTCCAGGCTGTCCTCGCCCAGGTCGGCTTCATCGGTGCGCCGGGGCGCGTCGTAGTCGGTAGCCATGTTTATGTACTCCTGTGTAAATTTTTGGATCAGCCGCGGCACACTCTGCAACGGGCGCGCAACCTTATCGTGTGGCGGCACCCTTCATACACCAGGGGCGCCGATATTGTTCCCGGTGTGACGCAACAAACAGATATGAGCTCACAGATACCCTGATGAGCAACAACTGACAAAATTTGTGCTGGCGAGAGGCCAACTGGCCAACATGGTGTGAGGCGGGAGTGTGCGATGAGTTTGGCGCGAATGCGTTCGCTCATTGTGCTGGGGGTGCTTGGTGCCCTGGCAGCAGCGACGGTGGTATGGGCAATCACCCACGATTCACAGGAAACTCCGGCCGACAAGATCTGCAAGGGCGCCATCAAGCCGGTGCTGACCTTGCCAGATCCAAGCCAGGTAAAACTGCGAATTTTGAATGCCACCGATACCAAAGGGCTGGCGAGCAAAGTTCAAATCTCATTCGAAAAGCGTGGTTACACGCAAATTGAAATCGGCAATGCCGACGATGTGGTGGAGGGCTCCGCCCAAGTGCGTTATGGCCCTCGCGCGGCCGGGAGCGCCCAGCTGGTGCGTGGAAATATTGTGGGCGCCACGGTGCGCCCCGATAATCGCCGCGATGATGTCGTCGAGCTACTCATCGGTCCCGAGTTCGCGGACAAGGTTCTAGCCGCCGACGAGGACGCCGACTCGGCCATGTTGGCCACTGACAAAGTCGAAGCCGCGACTCGCAAGCTAGGAAAGCCGGCTCTGGCAACTCCTAAGTGCGAAGAGGATGAAGATATGGACCGCGCTTAGTCCGCTGTGTGGGCTGCCCACAAGGCGTCGTGGAAGGCATCAAAGAGGGGCTGTGGGGCGGCGATGAGCATTTCGTTGTCCCATGGCTGTCCTTGCCAGCCCCCGATGCGAATGCCCGCTTCCTGGCAAATCAAAGCACCAGCGGCCCCGTCCCAGATATTGACGTTGCGTTCGTAGAAGCCGTCTAGCCGCCCCTCAGCGACGTAACACAGATCTATGGCGCAAGCACCTACCCGTCGAATATCACGAACCTGAGGCAAAACCCTGGCGATCATGGCCCCTTGCTCACGGCGTCGGTCGGCGTCATAGGAAAACCCGGTTCCGATGAGAGCTTGACTCAGCTCCCGCCGCGGCGAGCCACCCAATCGCAGCTGGCCTCGCCAGGCGCCGCCTCCAGCATGGGCGTGCCACAGCTCTTCACTCGCCGGGTTGTAGACAACAGCCGCCAAAGCTGTGTCATCGATGTATGCAGCCAGTGACAACGCATATTGTGGGTGGCCGTAGATGTAGTTGACCGTGCCATCAATCGGGTCGAGAATCCATCGCACTTGCCCGGCGCGTACCGGAGTGGCGACGCTTTCCTCGCCGATGAACGCGTCTTGCGGTCGCGCTTGACGCAATTGGGAGGAGACGAATTGTTCGACTTCGGCGTCCAACGCGGTGACAACATCGGTGGGAGTTGATTTGGTCGTCACGGCGCCGAGTGCGCGATCGCGGCCTTCCCTTGCAATTGCTCCACCAGCGAGGGCAACCGTGCGCGCCAACTCCAGCAATTCATTCGCGAGATCATCCATTTCACTATCTTGCTCTCCTCAACTGAGGGCCGTCGTGCGGGGGCAATTAGCCACCAAAGGCGTGTCGCCACGATTCCGACATTGACTACTAATGCCGATAAGGGTGGTGCGTGTCGACGCTTGTTCACAAAGCAGCGTTACAATTCTTATCCAGCTGTCCCAAGTCGTGAGCACGGCTAGGGAACTTAAACCCAAACACGCCAGCATTTGTTGGCGTGCTGTCAATCTGCGTCGGCAATTGTTGACGTGTACAACCAAGCCGTAGCAGGCTCGCATCCGGAAGGTCATTCGTGACAACCGCTGACCGCACTCCCGCTCGGTCCCAGATCATCTCTTCGCTTGCCGAAGCGCTTATCGCCCAGGCACAGCCAGCTCGCACTTTGTCGTCAACTGACGTCAAGGCAGCGCTTGGGGACCTGACCCCCAGCGAAGCCAAAAAGGTGCTGAAGAAGGTGAGTGAGGCCGAGATCACCTTGACCGTCGATGACTCGGCGGCCAGCCCGCGCAAGAAGGTGTCCGCTGCCCGCTCAGGCACCACCGCCGCAGCGAAGGCAACTACCGCTAAGGCAAAGAAGGCTGTCAAGAAAACCGCCGCCGGTGAGGACGACGAGTCGAAACCCGCTCAAAAATCAGCGGCGAAGAAAGCAGTTAAGGGCGATGCCGCTAAGAAAGCCACGAAAAAAGCGGCCGAGCCTAAAAAGGGCGCGAAGAAGGGCGCCAAGGGCGATGCTAAGCCCGATGGTGAGGATGTCCCCGCCGATGCCCTAGCTGAAGAAGAGGCCGCTGCCGAGTCGGAAGATTTCGACTGGGATGACGAAGATTCTGAGGCGCTGCGGCAGGCTCGTAAAGACGCGGAGATGACAGCCTCGGCTGACTCGGTCCGCGCCTATCTGAAGCAAATCGGTAAAGTGCCGCTGCTCAACGCCGAAGAAGAAGTAGAGCTAGCAAAACGCATTGAAGCTGGCCTTTACGCGGCTGAACGCCTTCGCATTGTCGAAGAAGAGGGCATCAAGCTGGAGACTCAGATGCGTCGCGATCTGGGTTGGGTGATGCGTGATGGTGAACGCGCGAAAAACCACCTACTCGAAGCGAACCTTCGACTGGTCGTCTCACTCGCAAAGCGATACACCGGTCGCGGCATGGCGTTCCTTGACTTGATTCAAGAAGGCAACCTCGGCCTCATCCGCGCAGTCGAAAAATTCGACTACACCAAAGGCTACAAATTCTCCACCTACGCAACCTGGTGGATCAGACAAGCCATCACCCGCGCCATGGCAGACCAAGCCCGCACCATCCGCATCCCCGTACACATGGTTGAGGTCATCAACAAGCTGGGTCGGATTCAACGCGAGCTGCTGCAAGATCTGGGACGGGAGCCAACTCCAGAGGAGTTGGCCAAAGAGATGGACATCTCTCCGGAGAAGGTGCTGGAGATTCAGCAGTACGCGCGTGAGCCAATCTCGCTGGATCAAACGATCGGTGATGAGGGTGACAGTCAGCTAGGCGACTTCATCGAGGACTCTGAGGCGATTGTTGCGGTGGATGCGGTTTCATTCACGCTGCTTCAAGATCAACTTCAGTCAGTCCTGCAAACCTTGTCCGAACGTGAGGCGGGCGTGGTGCGGCTGCGCTTTGGTTTGGCTGACGGCCAGCCTCGCACTTTGGACGAGATCGGTCAGGTCTACGGCGTGACTCGGGAGCGGATTCGCCAGATCGAATCGAAGACGATGAGCAAGCTGCGACACCCCTCGCGCTCGCAGGTGCTTCGGGATTATCTGGACGACTAGTACCCTTCGTGCTGCAAACCCGACAGAACGACAAAATCGACTATTCGGACATGAACCCATACCGAACGGTTGATCTTCTCCAGAGAAACCGACAGTTTTGGCCCGCGTAACCCCCGCCGCCGAAAGATTCGTGGCAGGCTTTTGCCAACCACCACGAATCGTGGCGGGGTCAGCACCACACAATGCGTAACAGTGGGCCTGATCACAACGATGATGAATCGCGGATAACGGACCGAACACACGACGCAGGACTAGCACCACCTGAGTATGTTCAGTAGCCAAGATCACAAACGCACGACACCGGGAACACCAAAAGCACAACCGGCGTTAGGCAATATGACAAAGTCGATGAGGCTTAACACCCCATCAAACGTCCAGCGAACTCGTCACCCGACGAGGCCGCACCCGAAGAGCACAAGGAGGCGACGATGACCCCGACCCTCACCACGCCCACCGATACGGCGACGTTGCCTGTAGGCGAACGTTGCGACCGGTGCAGCGCGGCCGCCAAAGTCCGGGCTGTGCTCGCAGGCGGAGGCGACCTCGTCTTCTGCGGGCATCACGCAAACAAATACGCAACCGAGCTAGAGAAAATCGCCGTCCACATTGTGCGCGAGGGCGACTAATCAATCAAGCAAGAAAGCCGGGCCGAGGAACCAACCTCGACCCGGCTTTCTTACATACATTCGCTCTTGAGCGGCTCACGCGCCCTTACAGCGGATTCAGCATGCCCCGGCAGGCCTCACAACAAGGCAAGGCCCACAACAGATCCAGCCGCTACCACGTGCGCAGTGTCGCGATTCGCTGCTCCAGTTCTTCCACACTGGCCTGCGCCGTGGCCGGGCCTCCACAAGCCCGTCTTAGCTCCGCGTGAATGTGTTTATGTGGTTTACCGGTCCGGTGACTATATGAGGCAACAAAGCCGTTCAGTTTCCGGCGCAGCTCGGTGCGGCGTTCAAACAAAGACACGGGTTCGGCGGGCTCTGCCGGGGCCGGCACTGGGTTCTTTGTACGCCTCGCGGCAAGCTGTTCAGCCTGGCGCTTGGACAGCAACATCGATACCTGTTCTGGGGACAACAATCCGGGCAAGCCCAAATACTCCTCCTCCTCAGCGGTGCCGGGGCTAGCCAGGGTGCCAAAAGAGGCGCCATCGTAAATGACTTGATCGAGTTCAGCCGACGCGTCAAGAGCCAAGAATTTCTGTTCCTCAGCCTCGTTTTCTTCGCGATTCGCCGCTGCCAAAAGAGCATCTTCAAGCAGCTCTTCTCGATGGGGGCGTTCGAGAACATGGTCACGTTCGCGTTCAAGCTCGTGCGCCAAATCGAGCAGCACGGGAACACTGGGCACGAAAATTGTGGCCGTCTCACCGGGTTGGCGTACTCGTACGAACCGACCCACCGCCTGGGCGAAGAACAACGGGGTTTGCACACTTGTCGCATAGACGCCGACAGCGAGCCGCGGAATGTCCACTCCTTCGGACACCATGCGGACCGCGACCATCCAGCGGCTATCACCGGCCGCATAGCTTTGAATCTTCGCCGATGCCCCAGCATCATCTGATAGCACCACCACGGGCGCCTCGCCGGTGATCTGATGCAATATTTGGGCGTAGGCCCGAGCACTGGCGTGATCGCTCGCGATAACAAGCCCACCAGCATCGGCAACTCCCTGGCTGCGCTTTGTGCTTAGCCGAGCATTCGCGGCGCGCAATACCTGTGGAATCCAGTTGCCTTTGGGATCAAGAACAGTGCGCCACGCTTGTGCTGTCTGTTCGGCGGTAAGTGGTTCGCCGAGCCGCGCGGTCAGTTCATCACCGGCGCTAGTGCGCCAGCGAGCCTGACCCGAATAAGCCATGAATAGCACCGGCCGCACCACACCATCACGCAATGCTTCGGAATATCCGTAGTTAGCGTCGGAAGCGGATCGGGTGAGCCCGTCAGCGCCACGCTCGTAGTTGACGAACGGGATGGGGTTTGCATCGCTCCGGAACGGGGTTCCCGTGAGCGCTAGTCGGCGCGTGGCGTCGTTAAAAGCGATGCGCACGCCATCGCCCCAGGTGCGTGAGTCTCCAGCGTGGTGGATTTCATCGAGGATTACCAAAGTTGATGCGGTGCGGGTTCGGCGCAGATGCACGGTTGGGTCGAGCCCGACTTGGGCATAGGTGACAACAATGCCGTGGAAACCTTTGGCGACAACCTGATCACTGTTACGAAACGTGGGGTCTAGTTGAATGCCGATGCGCGCGGCCGCCTGCGCCCACTGGGTTTTTAGATGTTCGGTGGGCGCGACCACGGTGATGTTCTGAATGACACCGTCTGCCAAAAGTTCCAGCGCGATACGAAGAGCGAAGGCTGTTTTGCCCGCCCCAGGAGTCGCCACCGCCATGAAGTCTTGCGGACGATCGCGCAAATATTGCACGAGCGCGCGGCGCTGCCAGGCTCGAAGTGGTGGGGCTGAGGCCGCAGTCGGTGCGGGTGTCGATACCAGCGTCATCGTCGTGCACACACCATCCTTACCAGCGCTTCCCACGCAAAGACGCCCCCGCCAATGACACGAAGACGAGGGCGTCGCGTGGGTTCGGGTCGCTACCCGAAGGCTTCACGATAGCGCGCTGGCACCACCACTGGTGATGCGGACACTCACTCGGTGACCTATTCCCCGCTGGGAATTTGGTCGTAGATTTCTTTGCATGCGGGACACACCGGGGAACCGGGCTTCGGCGATTTGGTCACCGGGAAGACTTCGCCACACAGCGCTTGCACCAAGCTGCCCATAACCGCACTTTCCGCGATTTTGTCCTTCTTGACGTAGTGGAACATGTCGGGCGATTGGTCGGTGGACGCGTCCCGGGTTTCCGGGCGTTCCAAGAGTTCGGTAGACACCAGGGGTTCTCCTTGTTACATGTGCAGTGACGTCGCCGGGCAAGCCTCTAGTCTGCCACCGGTCCGACGATTATCCACGCTTGCAGGTCGAATACCACACATTCCGCGACAATAATCAGACATTCGGTCGATTAATTACCGTGGCGAAAGAGCATGTGTGATACAGCACGACAGCAACGCGTTATTTGGGTTTGTTGTTAGTGAGGCTAAGCCGTTCTTGACGTCGCCACAACCTATGGCTCTCCGTCTTCTTGCGCGGCGGACGATCGTTGGCAACCAAAACCGCCATCCACGGGAACAAGACCATACCGGCAATACACACACCCACCCAGGCCAAGGCATAGGGGGCATCGACAATAACTACAACCGCCGCCGCGATCAGGCATGCGATCCGCAAGCCCATCATGATCAGATAACGCATTTGCCTACCGCGCAATTGTTCCTGCGGGCTTGGGGGTGCGTCGGTGATGACGTGCTTTTCGACGGACATGGTGCGCCTTACGTGTCGGAGTAGTTCCAGCATAGAACTCAGGAATTCTGATGCGGGAAGGCCACAAAACTAGCTCGCTTTGGCCGATGCTTTCATCGCCTTTTTGTGTTCGCGCACCTTGTTGAGGCTGTCCTCGTCGACGATGTCGGCCACCGAAAGGTAGCTGCCGGGGGCACCAAATTCGCCAGCCGCTTGCTCCCACCCTGGCGCGGTAACGCCGAATTGTTTACCTAGCAGGGCAAGGAAAATCTTGGCTTTTTGCTTACCGAAGCCTGGAAGCGCCTGAATCCGCTTCAGCAGTTCTGCGCCAGATTCGGCGCTCGTCCACACTTTGGCGGCGTCGTTGTCATACTGCTCAACAATGATGCGGCACATGGCTTGCGTACGACCAGCCATCGCCCCAGGAAAACGATGCAGAGCGGGGCGTTGCGAGAACACTGTGGCGAGTTTTTCTGGTTCCGTCTCCGCCAACTGCGCGGCGTCTAGCGCGGTGACACCCAGGCGATCAGCGAGCTGCGCGGGGGCACTAAAAGCACGTTCCAACGGGATTTGTTGGTCCAGCACCAGCGCAATTATCAAACCCAGTGGATCTCTGCGCAAAAACGCATCGGCGGCTTTGTCTTGTGCCAAATAAAGCGAGGTCATGCGCTCGAGCCTACTGGACACGGTTGAACATTCCGCCCTTCTACAGCACGGGAAAAAGCAGCGCGACTGTAGGAATGGCAAGCAGCGCGACCGCCGATATGTACGCCACGGCTCTGGCTTGTGGGGCTGGGGCTTGCTCGTTTAGTAGGCGCTGAACGCGAGAGAGCGCACCAGCATGCGCAGCGGCCATCGCACCTTCTGGCACTTCTTGCGCGCGGCTGAGCGCGAGTCGGGCCAAGGCAGCAGCCAAAGTGTGCCGGTCACGCCCTTGGCAGGCTCGATCGTCCGCGATCATCTCGATGAGTTCGGCCACAGCGACTTGAGCGGCGCGGGGGCCGCTGAGCATGGGAAACGCTGATGCCCAGGCGGTGAATGGCAACGTAACGAGGTCATGGCGCTCACCAAGGTGCGCTCGTTCGTGGGCGAGCACCGCATCAAGTTCGTCTTCGTCAAGGAGTTCCAAAGCGCCTGTGGTGATGACAATGCGTGAGGACGTTCCAGGCAGGCAGTAGGCCGCCGGGGTCGGATGGGTAAGGAGTCTGGGACCCTCCTCCGTGCTGTCCAGAGGGGTGGTGACCAGGTCGACGAGCGCGCGGTGATGCCAGCGGGCCCGGAGCATGTTCCAAGCACGGCGGGCGGTAACCCCACATAGCCACGCGAGTAGAGACAGCGCCAAGATCAGGAGCACACCGTGCACGGGACCGAGCTTGGCGACTACATCGCCGGCGCGCACGGCCTGAACATAATTGGTCAGCGCATGACTAAATGTGTCGCCCATGGGGGCGAGGGCGAGGGCGAGCGCCCCGCCGACCAAAGCGAGACCGGAAGCCAGACCGAGGGCTTGCCACAGCACAAGCGCGGCCCGGGGCTCTCGCTGCACCCAGGTGGCTGCGGCGAGAGCGTGCGCGGCTGGGGCGATCAGCACGAAGGCAAGTGCCCACAAACCGATGACTGTGACGAGCATCTGCCTATTGTCCCGCTTGGGTCCTACTGCGTTTACTTCTGGTAGCCGCTACCAGCGCACTTTGCAGTGCTTGGGCTTCGTCCGGGCTGACATTGCTGACGAATCGAACGAGGGCCGCACTGCGATCGGAGGCATCTTCGAGTGCGTCGTGCATCAGCTCGGCTACATAATCTTCACGGCTGGCGGTGGCAGCGTAGGTGTGCGCCCAGTCTTCTCGACTGCGCGTCACCCGGCCCTTCTTTTCAAGTCGCGATAGGACAGTGAGCACTGTGGTTTTGGCTAGTTCACGATCGCGCAGTTCATCGGAGATGACCCGGGCGGTCAGGGGTGTCGGGGCCGACCAGAGTACTTCCATGATGGCGCGTTCCAGTTCGCCTAGTTTGGCCGCGGCTCGACTCACTCTTGCTCCTTTATCGGTGTGGTAGACGTCATTCTACACAGCGTAGAAATGTCTACGACGCGTAGAAGATAATGAGGGCGTGTTGGATAACCTCACCGCCGCCCGAGAACAAATGGCGCTCTCGCTCACCTTCCACATCATTTTCGCCGTGCTCGGCGTAGGCCTACCCTGGCTGCTGCTTTTCGTTGAGCATCGAGCCATCGTGACCGGCGATCCGGTCTGGAAGGCCCTCGCCCGTCGCTGGTCTAAAGCACTGGCGATTTTGTTCGGCATCGGCGCCGTCTCAGGCACCGTGCTGTCAGTGGAATTCGGCTTATTGTGGCCGGCATTCATGGAACGATTCGGCGCCGCGTTCGGCGTCTCCTTCTCACTGGAGGCATTCGCATTCTTCGCCGAGGCCATATTCCTAGGCCTATATCTATACGGATGGGATCGCCTGAGCCCGCGCGCCCACTGGTGGTGCGGTGTACCCATCGCTATCGGCGGCACTTTGTCAGCGCTATTCGTTACCACCGCGAACGCTTGGATGAACACCCCGGTTGGCATCGTTACCGCCGACGGCAAAGTGGTTGAATCCGAGCCCTTCGCGCCATTCCAAGCGCCTACCGCGTGGCCACAAATCACACACCTACTTATCGCCGCGGCGATGTGCACCGGCTTTACCGTCGCCGCTGTCTACGCGGTCGGCATGCTCCGCGGCAAACGTGGCAAGTACTACCAGCGCGGGCTCACCGTCGGCCTCGCCGTGGGATTGATCTTTACTCCTATCCAACTGTTGGTCGGCGACTGGGCGATTCGCGCGGTCGAAAAGAATCAGCCGACCAAGATGGCAGCGATAGAAGCGCTCCCCCACTCCGGCGACAACGCACCCCTGTCACTAGGCGGGGTATACGACGAAGAAACCGGCGAGCTGAAAGGAGGGATCGAAATCCCGTCCGGGCTTTCCCTGCTGCTCGGCGGATCACCAAACACCCATGTCACCGGACTAGATAAAACTCCCAAAGAGGACCAGCCCCCAGTCACCACCACCCATCTGGCCTTTGACCTTATGGTGGGCATCGGATTGGGACTGTTCGCCCTCACGGGCTGGGCACTGTGGCGACATCGGCGTGCGGCCGGCACCTGGCGTATGCGAGCCGATAACGACGAATCTTGGACAAAAGTATTTACTTCGCGCTGGTTCTTGCGCGCGCTGGCGATCAGCGGACCGGCGGCAATGACCGCCCTTATCGCCGGCTGGATAGTCACAGAAGTTGGCAGACAACCGTGGATCGTCTATCAGCTGATGCGCACGGAAGATGCCGTGTCCACGGCACCTGGGCTTGAAGTGTGGCTCTACGTGACCATCGTTATCTACACGGCGTTGAGCATCACGCTGATCTCGGTATTGCGTCGACTCGCCCGCAGCCCCATTGCTGGACTGGATGCCCAAGGCAACCCACTCGAGGAGAAAGCCGAGGTAGCGGCATGACAACGGCAGAACTCGTTTTGGTGATAATTGGTGCGGGCGCGACCGCATACGCACTGTTCGGCGGGGCCGACTTCGGTGGCGGCACATGGCATCTGCTGATTCGTGGCCCACGCAAACATCGGGCGCGGGCAACTATTGAACACGCGATGGGCCCGGTCTGGGAAGCCAACCATGTGTGGCTCATTTTTGTCCTTATTGGACTTTTCAGTGCCTTCCCTACCGCATATGGCGCCCTCTCACGTGCCCTAACCGTTCCAATCGGTCTCGCGCTCATCGGCATCGTTCTTCGCGGCGCCGCATTTGTTTTCGCCCACAACGCCTACCCAGTCAAAGACGGAGTGCATCACAGCCCCACCGGCGCCCTCTGGCATCGCGCGTTCGCGATTTCCTCAGCCCTGACACCCGCGATGCTTGGATTGTCACTCGGGGCACTGGCGACCGGCAAACTATCTAGCTCATCTGACATCTGGGCGCCCTTCACGTTTCCGTTGGCGTGGTGGGGCGCGGCCCTCACCACCGCAGTGGCGATCATGCTCGCCGCCGTTTTCGTCTGCGCCGATGCCAAGCGGCAATACGGCTCAGATGATCCACTCGTGGAAGACTGTCGGCGCCGTGCCTTGATAAGCGCGATCGCCACTGGCGCGCTGGCGCTCACTGGTGTGCCGGTGCTCCGCGATCAAGCGCCTAATTTGGCTGATGCGCTCTTTGACCGCTCGCCCCTGCTGATCGGGCTTTCAGTGGCCGCGGGTCTGGCTACCATCGCTCTGCTCTGGGCGCGGCAATACACCTGGGCACGATTGAGCGCCGGGCTAGCCAGCGCGGCCGTGTTGTGGGGTTGGGGCTGGGCTCAATTGCCACACTTTGGCATTGACGGACTTACTGTTGAATCCGCCGCGGCACCTAGTGCGACTTTGACCGTTATTGCCCTGATACTCATTGCCGGCTTTGCGGTAATTATCCCGGCTTTGGTGGTGATGTTTCGCGTTTTTCAACGAGAACCCGACCGAAGTTTATAGAGACCTCACATCTGTCTCACAGTGGTTTCACGGGCCAACGGGCAGTCTATGAGACACGATCAACCCCAGCTGGCTTTACGGCCAGCTCAACACCGGAGGCGACCGCAATGCCCGCAACCCTGCTTAGCCGCCCCCCACGGCAGCGCGCCCCGCAGGCGCGCCCTCGCAGCAACGCCAAACATGGCGAAGAGCGATACAGCGCTGACTCAGTGCGCACATACCTCAACGCTATCGGGCGCACGCAACTACTCACCGCTGCGCAAGAAGTCGACCTCGCCAAGCGCATCGAGGCGGGCGTCTTCGCCCAACACACCCTTGACCAAGGCAGCTGGCGCGAGCGACCCATCGATGCGGCACTGGCCGCCGATCTTCGCTGGGTCATCGCCGACGGTTCTCGCGCCAAAGACCACCTACTCGAAGCGAACCTTCGACTGGTCGTCTCACTCGCAAAGCGATACACCGGCCGCGGCGGCAGCTCAGTCGGCTTCCTTGACTTGATTCAAGAAGGCAACCTCGGCCTCATCCGCGCAGTCGAAAAATTCGACTACACCAAAGGCTACAAATTCTCCACCTACGCAACCTGGTGGATCAGACAAGCCATCACCCGCGCCATGGCAGACCAAGCCCGCACCATCCGCATCCCCGTACACCTCGTCGAACAGATCAACCGAATCAGTCGACTGCGTCGAGATCTCACGCTGACCTTAGGTCGGGAACCGAGCATGGAAGAGCTGGCCGAAGCGGCCGATCTACCGCTGGGAAAGGTCATCGAAATCACTGGCTACGACCGTGAGCCAATCAGTTTGGATAAAGCCATCGGTGACGATGAGCAAAGCCAGCTCTCAGATTTCATCGCCGATGCCCGGCAGGATCAAGATCTCGAAGCCCTGTTCAACACCGGCGAAGATCCTTACCGTCATCTGCGAGCCGAAGTCAGCGGCGTCCTCAACACGCTCACCGAACGCGAGCGGGAGGTGATTCGGCTGCGCTTCGGGCTAGACGACGGCCGGACACGCACGCTGGAAGAGATAGGTCACGAATTTGGGCTATCCCGTGAGCGGATTCGCCAGATCGAGAAATCCTCGATGCGAAAACTGCGGGAACCGGACAGGGCAGATGGGCTGCGGGTTTACGCCTGCGCATAAACCCACTGGAATTGGCTCCATCCGCTAAGCTGTCGGCGAACAGCTTAGCGGATGGAGTTTTGGTGAAAGCAGTTTTACGTCGAGCCGCACGCATAGGGTTTCTCACCGGAAGTGCCATCGGCAGCGTGGTCACCGGAGTCCAATTCGGGCTTCAGGCACCCGCCATCACTCACGAATACAACAAAGCTGGAGCCGTGTACACCACAGCGACCGAAGCTGCCGGCCCGCTGGCTCACCTCAAATCGGTGCCAGCGCAGCAAGACTTCGCATACGCCTGGGCGTTCAAAGATCCCAACATCGACGCCACCCGAGACCAGCTGACTCACCCACATGAACTCGAACCGGCGGACTTCCACGCGCCCAGGTCGTTAGCAGAGAGCATCGCGCTCAACGAGCTCTTATCCGATAAAGCCCTGCTCTCAACCCGGGCAAAAAAATACGTAGAAAACCTTCAACAAGCCGCCCGAGCCACCGACAAGGCAGACCATGCGCGAAATGATGCCGCAATCAACGCATTGGGCCTGGGCGGCGCGTTCGGACCCACCACGGGTGTAGCAATAGCCGGCCTGTTCTGGATAGCGGGCTCCGTGAGCTCCAAACAACGCGGCAATGCGGCGCGAAACCCAGTCGAAAACCCCATTGCTGGGGCAAGCGGCCCATGGCCAGGGCCTATTCCCGGCTCCTTCCCAGGGCAAGATGGCGTTGTCGAGCTGCCTGTACACCCCACAGACCAGCGCAAGCCACCCAAGCCTGGTATGTGAAGCACGCCCGCGTTGACGGCCATCTCCGTTTGACACACCCACCGGGTAGCATCGCAGGTAGTCGGCCCACCATGCGCATTCGCCGGGCCGCAGCCTCGAACATGCCGCCTGGAGCGCCCGTGAGCCACGATTTGATCGACACCACCGAGATGTACCTCCGCACAATCTTGGAACTACAAGAAGAAGGCATAGTCCCGCTACGAGCCCGTATCGCCGAACGGCTCCACCAAAGCGGCCCCACCGTGAGCCAGACCGTGGCCCGCATGGAACGCGACGGGCTTGTCACCGTCGAAGGGGACCGTCATCTCGAGTTCACCGCTCTAGGGCGCCAGCGCGCGATTTCTGTGATGCGCAAACACCGGCTCGCGGAACTGCTGCTCGTCAACGTCATCGGTGTCGAATACGAGGAGGCCCACATCGAGGCTTGCCGCTGGGAACATGTGATGAGCGACGAGGTCGAGCGTAAGGTGTATGCCCTGCTCGGCCGCCCCACGGTATCGCCTTATGGAAACGCGATACCCGGATTGGAAGAGCTCGACGCCGGCGCGCACAGCGCCGAGCCCGAGCCCGTCATCACACTGCTCGACGCAGTGGGCGGCACGAATGTAGTAGTGCGTCGAATTTCCGAGCAGCTGCAAACCCACCCTGAGGTGATTAGCGAAATCCACTCGGCGGGCGTGGAGCCAGGAGCGCTAGTGACGGTGTACAGCGATGACGACGGCGTCAACGTTCAGCGGGGCCAGGAAACAATCTCGCTGACTCCCGCTGCGGCGAGTTTGATTTTCGTGAGCGTCAATAGCGCCGCCACTTCAATGGCTAGCTAAGTTTCTTAGCTAGCTCTACGAGGCCGTTGATCTGATTCTTCGCGTCATCGGGTGATGTATTAGCTGCGGTGGTGAGCGTCAACGTACGCGCGGACCCACCAGTCAGCCAGCCGATTTCTACCCGTGGACCAGAGTTATCGCTCGCGTCGAGAACTTTGTTGTATGCGGCATCGCCTAGCCCATCGACACCCTGCGCGTCGCCGGGCTGAAAGTCAGTACGAAATCCCTCCGCATCGAATTCACCGTCTCGGACGGCGAACACCAAAGCGGGTAGTTCATGTGAGGTTTGGCGGAGCGCACACGTCCGCGCTTGGTCGGAGGTGCCGGCCGCGGCCACATCAAATCTCAATCCGGCGGTCTGCTCGATCACGGCATAGTCCACCGATCCGCATGCTCCACCCGCATCTGATGCAGGAGGCACAGCCCGCATCAACGGATCAGCTGTTTCTTTTGCGGCTGTTGATGTCGCGGGTTTTTTGGCGTCGTCCTGATCTTTATCGGCATCATCACCACAGCCGGTGGCTAGTACCGCGATGGCGGCACATGCCAGTGCCGTTGCAATTAATGACTTCATGCCGCACAACCTCAGGTATTCGGAAAGAAAGTACGAGTAAACGGTATCAACGCAAACAAACCGCTATTGCAGCGTCCCGTCATGCCAGGCCTGCGCGGCCTTCGTCAGCCCGACTGCACAGCTGCGATTGCGAGCCGCACGTTGACGGTCGAGCGCCCCGGGCTCACCCTCGGTAGCGAGCAAGTCTCGCCCCGCCGCGACAATGCGGAAAAATGCCGCGGCACGCTCCAACGCGACAGCCAAATCCCCGTCATATATTCCGGTCAACACCGCGTCAGCCAACTCAGCCATCTCGACTGGACCAGCGATTTCAGGGGCACCAGCGACCACCTCGTCCACTGGGGCCAAAGCACGACCCGCCCGAAACAAACGCGCCACTTCATCACCTTGTTGCCGACACCACGTGCGCAACAAATACAACGCCCACAAAGCACCGGGCAAACTGTCCGCGGGTTGCTCACGCCACAGCTGGGCCAGTGTTTCCAAGCCCACAGTGTCGGCAAGTGCCACCAAATCGGTGCCGGCCTGATTATCACGCCCGGCATCCACTACCGTCCGCGCCGTAATCTGCGCCAACTCCATGCGGTTGACCGGGTCGTCATCGGTTGCCTCCTCCCACCGGCCCATATCACCGGACAAGAGTGGCCGCAGCGGGCGAGGGATATCCATCAGCACTTCTTTCGGCATAGCGACGCTAATCCACCCACATTAATGGGTGATTGCTCATAGGGCGCGTCGTTGGCATAGTCGCCGCAACCGCGCTACTGTGAAACAGGCACGTCGGCCACGCCATGGCCCCCGGTCCCACACTTGTCGCTACGAGCGACCATACGCCGCGAGGCGACCAGGTGGGTCGATGTGTCTTTGGAGGCCGCTGGCAACAGCGGCCTCCATTTTTCTTTCAATATTGCGATGTTCCACACAGCCCACATTGGCACCACAGTCGCTACGCTTCTCGCGTGCGTGATCTCGAATCAAGCGGGGCGCCCATCCACCTATCTGGACGGCGCGTGCCCCCACTGCGAGCGCTGTCCATCCGGGTTGCCATCGCCGTGGGGCTAGTGTTGTTCATCGTCGCCATCGTGTACGCCGATTCAGATGGCTACAACGATAATTCTGACGGCAAAGTAGATTTGCTCGATGCCGCTTATTATGCGGTGGTAACCCTGTCCACCACCGGATACGGCGACATTGTGCCGGTGAGCGACACAGCACGGGCCGTCAATATTTTCATCATCACTCCGGCCCGCATCATGTTCCTCATCATTTTGGTGGGCACCACCCTAGAAGTGCTCACCGAACAGTTCCGCACTTATGTTCGGTTGGATCGCTGGAGGCGACGGTTGAAAAATCACGTGATCGTGTGCGGATTCGGCACCAAAGGACGCAGTGCTGTTCAAGCACTGCGCGAAGAAGGCACCCCCGCCGAACAGATCGTCATTGTGGAAAACGATCCACGCTACGCGCATCAAGCCCAAAATGCCGGCTACACGGTGGTAGAAGGCAACGCAACCCGTTCCTCAGTGCTTCGACAAGCGCAAGTGCAACACGCACGCGCCGTGGTCATCGCTACCCACTCTGACGACTCAGCGGTTCTTACCACGCTCACGGTGCGGCAACTCACCCCAAGCGGTGTGCGGATCATTGCCGCGGCTCGAGAGATCGAAAACGCGCCGCTGCTGAAACAAAGCGGAGCCCATCAAGTTGTCGTGTCATCGGCAACGGCTGGTCGTTTGCTCGGTTTGGCGACGGCGACGCCACCGGTGGTCGACGTCATCGAAGATCTGCTCACCCCAGGCGAAGGCATGGCGATCGCGGTCCGCTCGGCGCGTCGTGAAGAGCTCGGCAAGTCTCCCCGAGAATTGAATGAAGTCGCGGTTGCGTTGCTGCGACGTAACCATCTTCTTCAACTCACCGAGCCAGAAGCCCAAACTCTGGAATCGGGCGACATGATCATTCACGTTCGCGACGACCGGCCCACCATTGAGGAAACCGCGTTATCCCGCCCAAACCGTCGCTACGTGACACTGTGAATCAATTACTACCGGTCGCCTAAATCCTTCGAAGCTTCTGGGTCATCTGGGATGACCGCGCGCCGCCACACGAACTTCTGCCGTGCGCCAAACATTTAGGACCGTGATGACGAGCTTGTAGAAGCTACGTTCGCCTCTGCCCTGATCGCTGGGCTCCTGGATTGGGCGGTTCGGAACCGATCGTGCTGGCTGCCGCGCGATTCACACCGCCAAGTGGACGATCGGGATCGAAGCCTCGACTAACTAGCTCGTCCACCACGTCTTTAGCAGCGGCCCGAAGAGTGTCTGGTGCTTGGCGTAGCAGTTTCGCCCGGCCATTCAGCGTCGCGGGCTCCAATCGCGCGCCTGCCTGCTCGACGTGGTCACCTACGGCACGATTTTGCAGCTAGGTAGAATTTTTTGCCTATTTCACATTAGAAAACGAGGCGCATCCGTCACCATTCGGTATTAGTTCACAAAGGAAATGCTCAACTTATTGACATCATCTGAACCGACCAAAAAAGTGGCCAAATTTCGGGCTTCAGCCTCGAGCTGAGCCCATTGATCGCTACTCAACTCGCGATACATCTCAATCCGAAGCATCGAGTCTTTCCACGACCAACGGCCACGAACCACACCATCCACCAAAAACATGGGCACGCCACCGGAAGCTTCTCTCGCGGTACGTTTACGGTCTTGTTCGCTGATGATGCGAGTGCGATCATGATGCCCCTGCAGGACATTGTCGTAAGCGGGCAGGAAGCGAACCGGAGCTGGCAACTCAGCGTCAGTAATTGGGGCATCCGGAACATCGAATAGTTCGACGCCTTGCTCACTGCGAAATACCCGCAGTTGTGAGCGCAACACGTCGAAAACTTCCCGCAGTTTTGTGATGCCCGCCCAAGCCTGTGCATCCTTCACGCTCGCCGGCCCAAAAGCGGCAAGATATCGGAGCACCAGCGTTTTCAGCTGCGGGGCATCCGCCATCGGCATACCGGTGAAATCTTGCGCCATAGCCACCGACACCGCCCGCGGATGTCCCCATCTTCCCCATGCCGCCGCAGGCATCGGATGCACAAGTGGAAGCAAAAGCTCGACCGTATTCGCCAACCTAGTGGCATTGCGGCCGGGATAACGTGAGGCGAGCAGCTGGCCAAGTTTTTTACGACTCAAGGCGCCGTTGGACAATAGCTCGCGCCCGACCTCCGCAAGTTCAGGCAAGTCGATTCCGACGATATGTTCGGCGTAATAACGATCGCGCAGCGCCGCCGCCACAATTGGTTCCACGCTTGGTCGGAGCCAACAAAAATCTTGCGCCGCTGCGAGATGTTGCGTGCGCCGCACCATAGTGGATCGGACCACTTCCCGCTTTTCGATGAGCTCGGTGAGCTCATCGCGATGAAACTCTCGCATTCTGGCCCACAACCCGACATAGGGCCAGTTGGGTTCCTGCGCCTGCACAGCGATCAGTTGCCGTATGACCTCAGCGGCCGGCCGGGTTGTGCGCTCCAGCAGAAACTGCCGCCGCAACAAGGTTCGGTTGAGCGTACGCAGCGACAGTGTCTTGGCCATGGTGTGCACCTTTTCAGGTATGGGGTGAGCTCCGATTGGCGCTCACCCCATACGTTCACTAGCTGCAGCCGCTGGTGGAGCCGCAGCCCTCGCATACAAAGCAAGAACCAGCAGGGCGCATCTTGGTGCCACAGGTGAAGCACAAGGGCGCATCCGCCGACTTTCCTTGCACTGCCTCAAGGAGCTCAGTTGAAGAACCAACCGAGGCTGGTGCTGGTGCGATTGCCGCCGATTCAGTGCTATGTGCCGTTGCCTTAGTGACCGTTGACTCGGGCGTTTCGATGATCGGCGCGGAGGCAGCCATGCCCTCTAGGTCCACATCGTCGCCAGCGAGTTGAGCTGCCCGCTCGGCCGAGGTGAAGATGCCGAGTTCGGCACGACGCTCATACGGCAGGTAGTCCAGCGCTAGGCGGCGAACGATGTAGTCCATCACGGAACTGGCGATCCGGATGTCTGGATCATCGGTCATGCCCGCTGGTTCGAACCGCATGTTGACGAACTTGGAAACGTAGGTTTCCAGTGGAACTCCATATTGCATACCGATGGAGATAGCCACCGAGAAAGCGTCCATCACACCGGCCAAGGTAGAGCCTTGCTTGGACATCTTTAGGAAGATCTCGCCCAAACCATTGTCAGGGTAGGAAGAGGAGATCAAGTAACCCTCAGCGCCTCCAACTGAGAAGGAAACTGTTTGCCCGGGGCGTTTCTTGGGCAAACGGTGACGCTCAGCCCGTGAGAAGTGCTCTTCGACCTCCGGCTTAGCCTCTGTCGCTGCCGGCTTCTTCTTAGCGGCCGAAAGAGGCTGGCCCACCTTGCAGTTGTCACGGTAGACAGCCAGCGCCTTCAGGCCAAGCTTCCAGCCTTCCAAGTAGACGTGTTCGATGTCCTCGATCGTCGCGTCTTCAGGCATGTTCACGGTTTTGGAGATCGCACCGCTGACGAACGGCTGCACAGCCGCCATCATGCGAACATGCCCCATGGGTTTGATAGTGCGCTCACCCATCGCACAGTCGAAAATGTCGTAGTGCTCGGGCCGCAAGCCAGGGGCGTCCACGACATGGCCGTGTTCGGCGATGTACTCCACGATCGCTTCGACCTGTTCGGCCTGGTAGCCCAGTGAGCTCAAGGCCCGGGGAACGGTCTGGTTGACGATCTGCATCGAACCGCCGCCGACAAGTTTCTTGAACTTGACCAGCGCTAGGTCTGGTTCGATGCCGGTGGTGTCGCAGTCCATCATCAAACCGATGGTGCCGGTGGGGGCGATCACACTGGCCTGCGAGTTACGCCAACCAGTTTTCTCGCCCTGCGTGATACCGGCTTTCCACTGTGCACCGGCAAGCTTCAAGATCTCGGCATCGTCGGCACCCACAGTGCGCACCGCATCGTTCGCAGCGGCGTGTTTACGCATAACCCGCTGGTGTGCTTGCGCATTGCGCGCATAGCCGTCATATGGTCCAACGATGGCAGCGAGTTCAGCTGAACGCCGGTAGGCGGTGCCAGTCATGAGTGAGCTGATCGCAGCGGCCAATGCCCGACCCGATTCCGAGTCGTAAGAACGGGCGGTGGCCATGAGCAGCGCGCCCAGGTTGGCGTAGCCAATGCCCAGCTGACGGAATGCCCGAGTGGTTTCGCCGATCTTTTCCGTAGGGAAGTCCGCGAAACAGATCGAAATATCCATCGCCGTGATGACGAATTCCACGGCTTTCATGAACTTCTGTGCACCAAAGGTGCCATCGTCGTTGAGGAACTTCATCAGGTTCAACGAGGCGAGGTTGCATGAAGAGTTGTCCAGGTGCAGGTATTCACTACACGGGTTGGACGCGGTGATACGTCCTGATTCTGGACAGGTGTGCCAGTCGTTGATGGTGTCGTCGTATTGCACACCTGGGTCCGCACATTCCCAAGCCGCGGTGGCCATTTTGCGGAACAGCGCTTTGGCGTCCACGGTTTCCAACACACGACCGTCTTCACGAGCGCGAAGCCCGAAGGGGTTGCCCTCTTCAACAGCGCGCATGAACTCATCGGTGACCCGCACCGAGTTGTTGGCGTTTTGGTACTGAACGCTGACGATGTCCTTGCCACCCAAGTCCATGTCAAAGCCGGCATCGCGCAGCGCGCGGATTTTGTCTTCTTCACGGGCTTTGGTTTCAATGAACTCTTCAATGTCCGGGTGGTCTACATCGAGGATGACCATTTTGGCGGCTCGACGAGTGGCGCCACCAGATTTGATGGTGCCCGCGCTGGCGTCCGCTCCGCGCATGAACGAAACGGGGCCCGAGGCCGTGCCTCCGCTGGAAAGCAGTTCTTTGCTGGAACGAATGCGGGAGAGGTTGAGTCCAGCTCCCGAACCGCCTTTGAAGATGAGCCCTTCTTCGGCGTACCAGTTCAGGATCGATTCCATGGTGTCATCGACGGAGAGAATGAAGCAGGCGGAGACCTGCTGCGGAGATGCGGTTCCCACGTTGAACCACACGGGCGAGTTGAAGCTAAACACCTGGTTGAGGAGCATCCAGGTCAGTTCTTCACCGAAGATCGTGGCGTCTTTGTCGCTCGCGAAGTACGCATGCTTTTTACCGGCGGCAACATATGCGTTCACTACGCGATCGATGAGTTGTTTGAGGCTAGTTTCTCGCTGGGCGGTACCCACGGCGCCACGGAAGTATTTGGTGGTGACGATGTTGGCGGCGTTGACCGACCAATTGACGGGAAATTCCACGCCGCGCTGTTCGAAGTTCACTGAGCCATCGCGCCAGTTGGTCATCACGACATCGCGGCGTTCCCACCCGAGTTCGTCGTAGGGATGGGTGCCCTCAGTAGTGAACACGCGCTCGATAACGAGCCCGTTACGTGCCGCGCTCGTACTTTTGGCCGTTTTCTTGGCGCTGCCCCGAGCGGCACCAATTGCTTCTGTCATGAAAGGTCTCCCCCTGATTGTGACTGTCTGCTCCACCTGAATTGGTGGAGTTATGCACTTCCCGCCTTGACTCCGCCGTTGGCGGAGCGGTTTCGCAGCGCGGAAATCTCATGTTCGAAATCCGCGAGCGAGGAAAAAGATTGATACACGCTGGCGAAGCGCAGGTATGCGACTTCATCCAGTTCGCGTAGTGGTCCGAGTATCGCCAGACCTACTTCGCCCGAGGGCACTTCGGCTGCTCCGCTGGCTCGGATGGCGTCTTCGACTTGCTGGGCGAGCAACGCCAAGGCGTCGTCGTCCACGGGGCGTCCTTGGCAGGCTTTACGCACTCCGGCGACGACTTTGGAGCGGCTGAACGGTTCGCTCACGCCGCTTCTTTTGACTACTGCCAAAATAGCTTCTTCGACCGTGGTGAAACGCCGCCCACATTCGGTGCACGAACGACGTCGGCGAATGATTTGCCCCTCGTCGGCCTCTCGCGAATCCACTACCCGAGAGTCCGGGTGGCGGCAATACGGGCACCTCACGTTTAAGCTCCTTGACCGCCTCGATGTGGGTTATCGGGGCTTATTTGTGTCGAGCCGGCAGATCCCACACTGTGTCGCCAAGACGACTACTGTGCGATGCCTACCTACTCAATTCCCTGGCACAAGCCGTGACTCATTCGCCCATTTCGTACATCAGCTTGTGGGTAAATCTGTGGGTAATCTGTGGAGAACCCCGCCGAGTGTGCCACAATCTGTGGACAAAACTAAGGGTGAAGACCACTAGATGTTGTGTCTTCGACACTATCTCGCCGACTAACTCAAATGCAACTAGCGACGCGCTTAGATCACATCAGCCCCGATAGTTACGTCCAACAAATCCCACTCAGCTCAGTCGCTCGTCATCGAACACCTGTTTGATTAGCCCTTCATCATGCGGTAGCGTTGTGATACACCCGGCAAATATGCACACCACCATCCACTAGTGCTGGAGGACATTCGTGAGTAAGCGCGAGGAGCGCAAGAGCTCTGACGGTTTCCCGGCTCGTAACAGTCGCCCAGCGCGCAACAGCACCACCCCAAGCCCTGCCAAAAAAGGCAAGGGCAACATTGGTGTGCGCTCACCAGCTGCCGTGTTCACCCCGATTTCCGCCGCTGAATCTCAGCTAGCCGGGCTAACGAGCCGCCAACAACGCATCTTGTCAGTGATCCGCGACTCTTTGAACGAGCGCGGATATCCGCCCAGCGTGCGAGAAATCGGAGAAGCGGTCGGCCTAGCCTCACCATCGAGCGTCGCTTACCAACTGACCGCACTACAGAAAAAAGGATTTCTGCGTCGAGATCCCAATCGTCCCCGTGCCGTAGATGTGCGCACCGCCGACTACGACAACGGCAATGACGTTCCGCGACCCACCCCCGCGCTAGTTCCCCTTGTCGGGCGGATCGCGGCCGGGGCTCCGATCCTGGCTGAGGAATCTGTAGAAGAAGTGCTCCCGCTCCCCCGCGAGCTGGTGGGTGAGGGCAGTCTTTTCTCACTGAAGGTCGTCGGAGATTCCATGATCAACGCGGCGATTTGCGATGGAGACTGGGTTGTCGTGCGCCAGCAGCCCGTCGCCGAAAACGGCGATATTGTCGCGGCCATGATTGATGGCGAAGCCACGGTTAAATCATTCAAGAAGCAAGACAAACATGTGTGGCTCGTTCCCGCCAACGACGCGTACGAACCTATCCCCGGCGAAGAAGCCACAATCCTGGGCAAAGTTGTCTCAGTGTTGCGCAGGCTCTAACGCCTGCACAACTCTCCTAACCGCCGTACACCGTTCCCGGGGGTCGACCCTGGTCACGGTTGTCAGGCTTTCCCCCATAGACCGCGCCACCCCGACGATCGGGCTGGCGAGTGGAGCCTTGCGGGCGTCGATTGGGGTTCGGCGGGAGCGACATTTGCGGCTGGCCGCCATAGACAGCACCTTCCCCACTCCTGCGGGGGCGAGACTCAGGCTCGGGTGGCCAACCAGCTCGATCGTCACGCTCACGTGCCCCATGGCCTCGGTCCAGCTCGAGATCCAAATCGCGCGGCGGCCGAGGACCCCGCTCGATTTCTCGCATTGGACGACCGCGTTCCAACTGGGCAGGCGTGCCATACACGCGCCCGGCTTCAGGAGTGCGCGGCGGCGGCCGATCATCAAGTTCATCATCCCGGCTGGCATTGTCCTCGCCGGTCATTCCGCTTTTAACCCGTCGACGATGACGAATGATTCCGTATATGCCACCAGCCAGAAGAATTAAACCAACAGCTCCGACACAGTAAATGCCGTACATGACCTGGTCCAAGGTGACGTCCTTGTACCAAGGGCCGCTGTCACCCTTTTTCGCCGCACTACCGGACTTGCTGTCAGAGCCAGGAGGGGCTGCGGGCGCCCACTGCAGAAGCGGGGGGTCAGCGCCCTCTGTTGTTGTGATGAAGTTTTTTCCATCCGCGCTGTACGTGATCGCTTCACCCTGCGGCTCATTTGGCAGTGGCGTGCGCCGGGGCTCGCTGGATGTGATGGCGGTAGCGATGTCGCCGTTGGGAACATCCCACTCGTAGGCGTCGGTGTACGTGCGCAGAGCCACTTTTTTTCCGTCGGGCGAGACCGCGCCGCCAGTAATTGTCACCTGCGCGACCTCGCCGATCCCGACAGCGTCACCACCGGGCGTGCCGGTGCCGGTGAACGTGACTGAACCGGCTGAACGCATTCTGGTGATGTCTGTGGTGTCCGCTGTGAGTTCTTTACTTCCGACATATATTTGCGAGACCCCAGTGGCATCTTTAGTTACCACGATGGGGGTATTGCCTTGCATGAGAAGCGCTTCGGCGTCTCGCGCCCCTTCAGGGTAGGTAAGCCGATGCAATACAGGATCTTTGCCGGGCGCGATCCGCCATACCGCGGCCCGCGGTCGGCTCGCGTCATTGTCGCCGATATCGGCGATCCAGATGGTGCCGTCGGAGGTGCGGGCGAGATCTTCTGGGTCTAGCGGGTCAAAGTCGCTACCGGTCCAGTTTTGAACATCGGTAACTTCACACTTCTCATCGAGTTCAAACACTCGCAGTGAATCGGCATTGGATTCACCCGTGTCGTTGATCGCTAGAAAACCGGAGTCGGTGGCAGCCAAGCCGCTAATTTCGCCCAGACGCTCATCGCTGGCCGTGCACAGCGTGGTCGGACCCGATTCTTCTGGGGCGGCGTGAGCAGCGGGTTGTGCTTGCAACGTGCCGCAGATAAATGCGAGCACAACACTGAGCGCACCAGCCGCGCAGTGGGGAAACGCCCGAAGTAGTCGCACGTAGGACAGTGTGACAGACACCCGCAGCCCATGCGGTGAGACACCAGGCTTCACAAAACCGGGATCAATTCCCCCAGATAACCACGCTTGACCCAAGCGCTTTATCACTTTATGCACTTTTGGCCAGCTTCCTGAAAATTAACGCTGGTAACTAACAAGCTCCGCCGCAAGATCCGCCGAGACATGCGCCTCTACCCACGTGCCCTCAGCATCATGCCGCACCGACTGCACACGCCCCTGTTCATGGATGCGCGCCACCAGTTCACCCCGTTCATACGGCAGGCACACAATCACTTTGATCTCTGGGTCGGGCAAACGTTCGGAAATGATGGCCCGCAGTTCGTCAATGCCATCGCCAGTACGGGCGGAAACGAACACGGCATCGGGAAGCGCTTGCCGCAAACCTTGCAAAGTTTCGGTGGTGGCCGCGTCGATCTTGTTCACCACCAAGAGCTCAGGAACCGTATCGGCGTCAATCTCGGCTAGCACCTCACGAACCGCGGTGATCTGTGACAACGGATCGGCATGCTCCCCATCGATCACGTGCACGATCAGATCGGCATCAGAAACCTCTTCCAAGGTCGACCGAAATGCTTCCACCAACTGGTGCGGCAGGTGGCGAACAAATCCAACCGTGTCAGCCAAGGTGTATTCACGACCATCCGCGGTGCGCGTTCGACGCACTGTTGGATCAAGAGTCGCGAACAATGCGTCTTGCACCAACACCCCTGCACCGGTAAGCCGGTTCAACAAACTCGACTTACCCGCGTTCGTGTATCCGGCGATTGCCACCGAGGGCACCGCACCGCTACGCCGCTGATGACGTTGAGTGGAACGCGCCACCGCCATCGCCGCGATTTCACGTTTCAGCTTGCTAATTTGAGTCCGAATACGGCGGCGATCTAGCTCGATTTTTGTTTCACCCGGGCCACGACCACCCATGCCCGCGCCACCGGCTACTCGGCCACCTACCTGCCGAGACAGGGATTCCCCCCAACCACGCAGCCGGGGCAAAAGGTATCGAAGTTGCGCGAGCTCCACCTGCGCTTTGCCTTCTTTACTCCGAGCATGTTGGGCAAAGATGTCCAAAATGACCGCAGTCCGGTCGATCACCTTGACCTTTGTGACCTGCTCAAGCTGTCGCAGCTGCCCCGGAGATAGCTCTCCGTCACATATGACGGTATCTGCACCCAAAGTCGCAACAATCTCGGCGAGAGCAGCCGCTTTTCCTGAACCAATATAGGTAGCGGGGTCAGGCTTATCGCGACGCTGCACCACTCCATCTAGAACTTGCGCCCCAGCGGTTTCGGCCAATGCCGCCAGCTCGGTCAGTGACTGTTCCGCTTCAGCTGCGGTGCCAGAAGTCCACACCCCCACAAGCACCACGCGTTCCAGGCGCAGTTGGCGATATTCAACCTCGGTGATGTCCGCGAGTTCGGTGGACAGACCAGCGACACGGCGAAGGGCTTGACGCTCGGCAAGGTCCAGCTGGTCGCCATCTATTTGCTCTTCGAATTCAGCGGAAAAATCAATCGGCACTGCCCTATCCTGCTCGCATTCCGACCCAGCTGGCAACTTTATATCTGTGAGTTGTCGCTCATCGATGTGGCGGCGTGGGGCGCTTGACTACCGTCCATCGCTTCGCATTTGTAAGGATGAGTTCATGCCTACCAGAATGCCAAGTGCCGGATTTTCGATCACCGTTCGAATGGCGGTCCCCGCAGATCCCGCGGCAGTTGGCACGTTGACCACTGCTGTCGGCCAAGCGGGCGCGGTTGTGACCGCCTTGGACGTGGTGGATTCTGACCCCTCCCGCACTGTCGTGGACCTAACGTGTGACACCGTCGATGCAGCACACGCGGAACGGGTCACCGAAGTACTGCGGCAACTCCCCGATATCGAAGTTCGTAAAGTCTCCGACCGCACTTTCCTGCTCCACCTCGGCGGAAAAATCGAGGTGACCTCCAAGGTTGCGCTACGCAACCGCGATGAACTTTCACGCGCCTACACGCCCGGTGTTGCTCGCGTCTGCCAAGCGATCGCCGAAAACCCGGACAATGCGCGCCGCCTGACGATCAAGCGCAACACGGTGGCAGTGGTCAGCGATGGATCAGCTGTTTTGGGTCTGGGCAATCTTGGGCCCGCGGCCGCTTTGCCAGTCATGGAAGGAAAAGCGGCTCTGTTCAAGCGCTTCGCCGGCGTAGATGCCTGGCCAGTGGTGCTCGACACTCAGGACACCGACGAAATCGTGTCCATCGTCCGCGCGTTGGCGCCGGCATACGGCGGGATCAACTTGGAAGATATTGCCGCCCCACGCTGCTTCGAGATCGAGGCACGGTTGCGCGCGGAACTCGATATACCGGTCTTTCACGACGACCAACATGGCACGGCCATTGTCGTACTCGCGGCGCTGCGAAACGCCCTGCGTGTGGTGGGTAAAGAGCTAAGCGCGGTGCGAGTAGTGGTCTCCGGGGCGGGCGCCGCCGGAACCGCCATCATCAAGCTGCTGTTGGCGCAAGGCGTCGGGGATGTGCTCGCCTATGACCGCCTTGGGGTTTTGCACGCAGGTATGGATTCGTTGAACCCGTCGATGCGGTGGCTGGCGGAGAACACGAACGCCACCAATATCTCGGGCGACTTGCCAACGGCGGTGCGCGGTGCGGATGTGTTTATCGGGGTGAGCGCCCCGAATTTGCTCACAGGCGATGACATCGCGGCGATGGCGCCCGAGGCAATCGTATTCGCACTGGCTAACCCTGACCCTGAGGTTGATCCCGCTGCGGCCCGTCAGCACGCCGCGATCGTGGCAACCGGCCGGTCAGATGAGCCAAACCAGATCAATAACGTGCTCGCCTTCCCCGGCGTGTTTCGGGGCATGCTCGACGCCAACGCACGCGAATTCACTCCCGCCATGGCCCTCGCCGCCGCCAACGCGATCGCGGACGCCGTTGGCCCCGACAAGATCAACCCCACCGTGATCGTGCCGAGCGTTTTCGACCCACACGTTGCCCCAGCCGTTGCGCAAGCCGTGGCTAATGCCGCCGGGCCCACCCACAAAGACTCCGAGCTCTAACGGCGCCGCCCGCGCTGCGCGCGTCTTCGTTGCTGCCCATTCACGTGGCGCCGGATCTCGTCGAGTCCAGGCGCCCGCGGCACGCTATCGGTCGTACAAGCGGCGGGCACGCCATCCCAGTTCGCTCTCACTTCGATGGTCTTCATCGCCCGGAGCCGTTCCCATTCCTCGGAACTCTCCAGCAGATGCACGAAGAGCTTTTTCCGTGCCACATCCGCGAGAGGAATTTTTCTCGCTTCAATGCCTCTGGCGGTTTCCACGAGCTCAGCCAGCGGGCGCTCCGCCTCGGGCACTGAAGAAGATGAATCAATCTGGACTCGAACAGTACGGATCTGGGGTTCCTTGGCAAGTTGCAATGCGGCTTCTGCGATCAGCCCAGCCGCACCCGACTCGGTGCATTGCAACAGCACGGACGTGGCATTCGGCGCAAGCGCGATAACTTCGCGGATCTGCTCGACACTTTCGGGGACGCCGTAGAACCTCGCGGTGCCTTGCGTGAAATCAGCCAACGGCCTGCGATCGTATGTCGCTTGAGCGCGACGCGGCGAAAACTCATCATCAAAGGCGCACACGTCGATTGCGACTTCGTGAGCATCACCAAATGCGCCGCTGGCCAAGGCGTAACTCCCACTTGGGTTCACAACTAGAGGAACCACACTGGTGGGCAGCACCGGATTACCACCATGGGGCGAGGCCATCCACAATTCGCCAAGCTCATCGGCATGTGCCCGCCCAACTGGGTCTTCGCTGCGTGACCACCTCCCGCGCAGCTGACCAAGGTTCAGCCGGTTAAGTGCGACATCTGGTTGATACGTGCGGGTATGCCGAGCGCTTTGCATGGCTTGACGCAAATGCACCCCAGAGATTGAAGTTTCTCGACCGTCAATCGCCACTCGCCCGGACTCTCCAGGAGCGAAAAAGGATGAGAAAAATCCCGTGGTGTATGGCATCACCAGGCAGTGGGGACGAAAGGTCTGGGGATCTAACGGATCTATAACCGCCATGAACTCTTCTTGGGCTGGCCCGCCGTCTCGCCCTCCAAGCAACGGCACAGCCAATACGGTGGGGCGCGGAGGTTCCAACTCAGACGACGGCTCGGCACCGTCAGTAACGACCTGCGCCAAGATGCGTTCAAGCTCGCGTTCGATCTCCGGCAACCTCGCTTTAAGGCTCGCGATATCAAGTTCGCCAAGAGAGGTCGCGGGGTTCAGCACGATAGTCGGCTCGTCAAAGGTAACGTCAGCCAAGCGCGCCAGTTCTTCGCCCTGCTTGTGGAATTCTTCGAACGAGACTTCGTTGCCATCTCGGTAAGGCAGAAAAGGCACGGGAGCGATCACAATTTGGGTGGCCTCGGCGGCGCTAGCGCCATAGCAAAAGGCGAGCACTTCTTTTTGCTCACCGGCGGTGAGCATCCGCGCCCTTCCGACAATCTCCGGGGGCGTTTGGCGATCGAATCGCGCCGCGACGGGATCGAATCGGGGCATATGAACATCGCCCCATTCATCAGGCATCCTGGGAGCCTCGCCATTGTCCCGTGGCGATAAGCACCGCAGGGCCAGAAAGTTGGCAGCTCACTCCATCGCTGCTCACTCCCAACGTGCCCCCCGGCACGTGCACGGTGACCGAGCCGGGCTTGTTGCCCAGCACCCAGGCACCTACCGCAGTGGCCCCCGTGCCGCATGAACGAGTTTCGCCGCTGCCACGCTCAAATACCCGCATCCGCACCTCAGTTGGGCTTATCACGTTGACGAATTCGACGTTCGCGCCGTGCGGAAAAATCTCAGCGTCCAATGGCGGCGCCACGGTGAGGTCAAGGACATCCACCGGAACATCGGTGACGCACACCAAATGAGCGTTGCCGGTGAAAACCGCATTGCCGGGAAAAACTGTTCCGCTCACAGCTGTGGACGTGGCGGAACCAAAGGTCGCCTCGCCGATGTCAACGGAAATGACATCCTCGGACATTCGCACCTGCTTGACGCCTGCCCTAGTGGCGATCGAAAACTCCGGTGTCGACTCCCAGCCCTGCTCGAATAGGTAACGTGCGAAAACCCGTGAGCCATTGCCACACATTTCCCCAATGGAGCCATCAGAGTTGTAGTAGTCCATGAACCACTTGGCGGCATGCACCTGTTCAGCGGCCTCCGGCTCACGTTCGGCCGGCACTACCCGGATCACACCGTCGGCGCCGATTCCCGCCCGCCGATGGCACAGCGCTTTTACGAGCTCCGCGTCCAGCTTGATTTCACCGTCTGGGTCCGGCAGCAACACAAAATCGTTCTCGGTGCCATGGCCTTTAACAAATCGCAGTGTCACGCCTCTAGCTTAAAGGTTGATGTGAAATCACTTCTGACACAACGTCCTGCCCGGCATCAAACCAGGTGATGCGTTTTTCTCGCCTAAACCACGAGCGTTGTCGACGCACGAACCGCCGAGTTTGCTGCTGCGTGATTTCCACCGCTTGGTCAGCGGACAACTCGCCATCGAACATCCGAAGAATATGGGAATATCCAATAGCTCGGCTAGCTGTGACGCCCTCGCGCAGCCCGTGTTTGTCCAGCTCTCGAACTTCCTCCACCCACCCGGCGTCCCACATGCGCTCGACTCGAGCATTGATCCGCGCGTCCAGATCTGGGGTGGGCAGATCGATGCCGATGTATGTGGCGTTATAGAGGGGCACGGGCTCGGGCATGGTGGACTGAAAACGGCCAGTGAGCTCGATGACTTCCAAAGCGCGCACAATGCGTCGACCATTTGAGGGCAAAATGCCCGATGCTGCGGCTGGGTCTTTAGCGGCAAGTTCAGCGTGCAAAACCGCTGGTCCCCGCTCAGCTAACGCGGCTTCCCATCGCATCCGCACCTCTGGGTCAGTTTTTGGAAACTCCAAGTGATCCAACGCGGCCCTCACATATAGGCCTGATCCACCGACGACCACCGCCTTTTTGCCGTGCGCCAACAACGAGTCGATGACCGCCCGAGATTTCTCTTGGTATTCGGCGACACTGGCTGGCTCACGCACGCCCCACAGATCGAAAACATGGTGTGGAATGCCACCCCAGGCGGCTTGTGGGAGTTTCGCGGTGCCAATATCCATACCCCGATACAGCTGCATAGCATCGGCGTTTATTACTTCGCCGTCATAATGTTGAGCTAGCGCGATCGCCAAATCGGATTTTCCCGTCGCGGTTGGCCCCACCACGACGAGCACCGATGAGTTACGCATCTGGGGTGAATCGCCCGCACTTGCCACCTAGGCAGCGTATCTTTCAAGGAAAGCAACCCTTGCACCGCCAGGCAAGTGCAGCCCTCACTATGCAACCTAGGGTTGAGCCTGTGACAATAACCCTCAACAGCGCACACCACGTGGGGAGTGGACTCCGAACGCCATGAACGACACCGGCCGTACTACCGAAACCTTCGGACGAATCGACACCGACGGCACCGTATATGTGCGCACCAGCACCGGAGAACGGGCCGTAGGATCCTGGCAAGCTGGCACAGCCGAAGAGGGTCTTGCCCACTTCACTCGGCGATACGACGACCTAGCCACCGAAGTCGGGTTGCTGGAATCACGTCTTGGCACCGGTGCCGCGGACCCGCAAGCAACACTTGCCTCCGCAGAACGCTTGTTGGAAAGCCTAGACACCGCCTCAGTCGTCGGCGATCTAGACGCATTGGGCGCAAAACTACGGACCATCATCTCAGCGGCCCAAGCCGGCGCGGAGAAAGCCAAAGCCGCGCGTCTTGCCGCTCGGGAAAAGGCTGTCGAGCGCAAGAAAGGTTTGGCTGCCGAAGCCGAACAAATCGCCGCCGAAAGCACCCAATGGAAAGCCGCCGGCGACCGCCTCCGCGAAATTTTGACCGAGTGGAAGACTATCAAGGGCGTTGACCGAAAAACCGATGCTGAACTGTGGCGACGCTATGCCGCAGCGCGTGACGGCTTCAGTAAACGACGGGGCGGTCACTTCGCCACCTTGGATGCCGCCCGCAAAGAAGCGCAAGGGCGCAAAGAAGAACTGATCGCTGAAGCTACCCAACTTGCCAGCTCCACTGACTGGAAGCCGACGGCGAACAAACTCAAGTCGTTGATGGCCGAGTGGAAGACACTGCCTCGTGCTTCTCGTGAGGCCGAGGACCGACTCTGGAAGCAATTCCGAGCGGCGATGGATGAGTTTTTCCAGGCTCGGGATGCTGTCTTCGCCGAACGTGATGCCGAGTTCGTAGAAAACCAGAAGCTCAAAGAAGCCCTGCTCGACTCTGCGGAAACACTCGACGTTTCAGATCCCAAGGTGGCTCAAGCCCGCCTTCGCGAGTTGCAGACTCGATGGGATTCCATCGGTCGTGTCCCTCGTGAGGCAATGGCCCCTCTGGATAGGCGTCTACGCGCTATCGAAGATCGGGTTCGGTCGGCTGTTGACGCGCAATGGCAGAAAGCGGCCATCGCGAGCAACCCACTGCTTGCGCAGATGCGGGAGCAGGTGGCAAAGGCAGAGCAACAGCTAGAGCGAGCCCAGGCTAGTGGCGATGCCAGGCGAATCGCACAAGCCTCTGAAGCGCTCGAAGGGAAACGCAAGTTCCTCGAGCTAGCTGAGGGCGCGGCTTCTTAACTAGCACCACGGACCACACGTGCCTCACCAGTGTAAACAATTGTGCTTACATAAAAAATATGCGCGAATAGCACTCCCTTTTCTGGGTATATATGTCGCATGATTGGACATACCTGACCAGAGGAGGTCACAGTGATTGGCGCAATTATCTGGGCGCTCGTCACCGGTACTGTGCTCGGCATCATCGGCCGACTAATCGTGCCGGGACGACAGAACATCCCGTGGTGGGCCACCATTGGTGCCGGTATCGTCGCCGCTCTTGTGGGCGGATGGATCGCCGACTGGATTGGTGTCGGTGACACAGATGGTGTGGACTGGATCAAGCACGGGATTCAAGTGTTGATGGCAGCCGTCGTGATCGCCCTCGTAGCGGGCTTCATGGGCGGAAGTCGACAAATGGGCCGAAGGTAAAACTCACATGTGAGGGGCCGCGGAATTCACATCCGCGGCCCCTCACATGTGAAATTAGCGGCAAGAAACCTCGGGCAATGGCGCTGGGCGACCTACTTGTGGAATGCCCAAAGAAACACCAGAAGGCGTGTGCTGGGCTGCTTCCCAAGCGTCTCCGGCAGCTGTGGCGCGCACCGATACCAATGGCTCATCGGCCATCAAATAATGCGGAGCCGCATAAGTGATCTTGGTGTTGACGACATCACCCGGACGAATCTGACCTGTAGTGCCAGCAACGTTGAAGTGAACTAGACGGCCATCGCGGGCCCGACCTGAAAGACGCCCTGTGCCAGCATCTTTTTTACCTTCGCCGGTGGCGACCAAAAGCTCCACCTCAGCGCCAATCAATTTCTTATTCTCACTCCAAGAGATCTCTTCTTGCAGTGCGACAAGTCGCTCATACCGCTCTTGCACAACATGTTTTGGCAATTGGTCGGGCAATTCAGCGGCCGGGGTGCCTGGACGTTTCGAGTACTGGAAAGTGAACGCACTGCTGAAACGCGCTTGCCGCACCACGTCCAAGGTTTGCTCGAAGTCTTCATCGGTCTCGCCTGGGAAGCCGACAATGATGTCCGTCGTGATGGCGGCATCGGGCATAGCCTGACGAACTCGGTCGAGGATGCCCAAATATTTCTCGCGCCGGTATGACCGACGCATCGCCTTCAAAACCGCATCTGAGCCCGACTGCAAAGGCATGTGCAGCTGGTGGCACACGTTGGAAGTTTGGGCCATCGCCTCGATGACATCGTCGGTGAAGTCTTTCGGATGTGGAGAGGTGAAGCGGACTCGCTCCAAACCGTCGATTTGCCCGCAGGCACGCAGCAACTTGCCGAACGCTTGTTTATCGCCGAACTCCACGCCGTAGGAATTTACGTTCTGGCCAAGCAAGGTGATCTCCAGAACACCCTCGGCTACCAGGGCTTCCACTTCAGCAAGCACATCACCCGGTCGGCGGTCTTTCTCTTTACCGCGAAGCGAGGGAACGATGCAAAATGTGCAGGTGTTGTTGCAGCCGACCGAAACCGACACCCACGCCGCATACGTTGAATCGCGCCGTGATGGCAGGTTTGAGGGGAAGGTTTCTAGCGCTTCCACAATCTCGACCTGAGCTTCGGCGTTGTGTCGCGCCCGCTCGAGCAGCACGGGAAGAGCCCCAATGTTGTGGGTGCCAAACACCACGTCAACCCAGGGCGCACGGCGAGTAATTTCCCCACGATCTTTTTGCGCCAGACAGCCACCAACGGCGATCTGCATGTCAGGATTGCGGTCTTTCGCGGGTCGGAGGTGGCCCAGATTGCCGTACAGCTTGTTGTCGGCGTTCTCGCGCACCGCACAGGTATTAAAGACGACCACGTCGGCATCTATGCCCTCGCCAGCACGCTGGTAACCCGCGCTTTCGAGTAGCCCCGCCAAACGCTCGGAGTCGTGGACATTCATTTGGCAGCCATATGTACGCACCTGATAGGTGCGGGCCGCTGATTCGATAGTCGTCGTCATAGCTTTCCAAGAATACGGCGCTCGCTCGGCACCACATCAGCTGCCCAGCCGACCTTACTGGGTGATATCACTTTCGCTTTGTTCCTGAACGGCTTGCCGCACAATGCCGTAAGCGATTTCACCGCCATAGCCCTTCCTAGCCAAAAATCCAAGAAGCCGACGGGTTTGCACTTCTGGAGCCAAACCAGCCATCCGGGCGATCCGACGACGGACAAGCTCGTGGGCGGTGTCACGTTCTTTATCGGCGGGCAGGTCTTCGATCGCTTCCTCAATTAGGTGGTCTGGAATGCCGCGCTGTTGAAGCTCACGGGAAAGGTTGCGCTTGGCTAGCCCTTTGCCACGGTGGCGGGATTCGACCCAACCCCGAGCAAAAGCGGCATCGTCTACCAGTTTGGCTTTCACCAGACGGGCAATCATCACCTCGGCAACGTCTTCCGGGATTTCCTTTTTCGCCATTGCTTCGCGGAGCTCGAAGGCAGTGCGAGGTCTGCGCTCCAATAGACGCAAGCAGATTGTTCTTGCCGCGCTCAATGGGTTGCCGCGTCCCCACGCGGGGCGCGGCGACCCATTGCCTTCGGCAGTTGTTTCGTCGTACGAGTGGCTCAAATTCTGAGACGTGTCGTCAAGAATCGAGCCGTCGAAGCTATCCGATGCTTCGACTCGACGTGCACCAGGTGCACGTCGACGACGGTTCTTACCAGTGGGCTCGCCGAAAGACTGTTTCATGAGATTGACAGTGGTTAGAACCCTGCTTCAGCCGGCGCGTCCGCAGCCACTTCACTGCCGATGCCGAGCTTTTCTTTGATCTTCTTTTCGATCTCGTTCGCCAAATCTGGATTATCAAGCAAGAATTTGCGCACATTTTCCTTGCCTTGACCCAGCTGGTCACCATCGTAGGTGTACCAAGCCCCAGACTTGCGAATGAGACCCTGTTCCACACCGACATCAATGAGCGAACCTTCTCGGCTGATGCCTCGGCCATACACAATGTCAAATTCCGCCTGCTTGAAGGGCGGAGCCACCTTGTTTTTCACAACCTTGACTCGAGTGCGGTTCGCTACCGCGTCCCCGCCATCTTTCAAAGTTTCAATGCGCCGCACATCTAGACGCACAGATGAGTAGAACTTCAAAGCTCGCCCACCTGTGGTGGTTTCGGGCGAGCCAAACATGACACCGATCTTCTCACGAAGCTGGTTAATGAAAATCGCGGTTGTACCAGCGTTGTTCAAAGCGCTGGTGAGCTTGCGGAGCGCTTGGCTCATCAAGCGGGCTTGGAGACCGACGTGGCTATCACCCATGTCGCCCTCAATTTCAGCCCGGGGGACCAAAGCCGCGACTGAGTCGATAACAATGATGTCCAAAGCACCGGAGCGAATAAGCATGTCGGTGATTTCTAGCGCCTGCTCACCAGTGTCAGGTTGAGAAACCAGGAGGGCATCGGTGTCAACACCTAGCGCTTTGGCGTATTCGGGGTCCAGTGCGTGTTCCGCGTCGATAAACGCCGCGATGCCGCCAGCGGCTTGAGCGCTAGCCACAGCATGCAACGCGACAGTGGTTTTACCGGAGCTTTCCGGACCATAAATCTCAATGACACGGCCACGGGGCAAACCGCCAACACCAAGGGCGGCATCCAAGGCAATGGAGCCAGTGGGAATCACGGCCATAGGTGGGCGCTCGTCTTCGCCCAAACGCATGATTGAGCCTTTGCCGAATTGTTTATCGATCTGCGCGAGCGCGATTTCCAGCGCCTTGCCACGATCCGGTGCTGCCATTGTTGTCGCCCCTACCTGTCTGCGTCTTAAATGGACGATTGCGCTCGCCCAATGCCTAAATACCAACACAACTCAACTTCAGCGGCTGGCCGTCGTCCACAACCTAAGGCAGAGGTGCGACAGAAACATCCCCATCTCACCTAAGCAGGCGCGTCACCAACACGACCACTATAACCGAACACCTGTTCGATTCCGAGTATTGACGCACCACGTAAGCAACATCGCAACTTAATCTTTGGGAGGCTCAACCGGACCAGACGCCACTGCTGCCCGACGTCGCCGCCAGAAGCGCAAGCCCACTTCAACACCAACGCCGACAATAACGACCAAAACAATCGCATAGATCGCCCAGCGCAACGATGCCTGCGGCCCATGATCGCGAGCCTTGGCAGTCAACTCCACTGGCTCGGACAGCGTAGGACGCCAGATAGCTGAGCGCTTATCAGCTTCACCATTGGTTTCCAGGACCTCACCGGGAAAGACAAACTTCACCCGAACCTGCGCGTTCTGCGCAATCTCAGGGGTTATCGGCCCCCGGAACAGGCTCTTATCGCCCAGGTCAGCAGTCAACTTGAGCGAAAAATCGCCGCCCTCATGCGTGAGTGACACCGCGACATTGCCGGTGGAGCCGTTGAACTCATCCAATGGAACGTTCCGGAAACGCACCATCACACCCAGGAAACGAGCATCTTCATAACGCTTTCGGACAACAGTGCCCTTGGCGGGGTCAATCGAGAGAGGGGTGTTGAAGGTCGAGTTGTCTTCGACATTGTCAGCCATCTGCTCAAGAAACTCTTCTTCGCTCAAGCCCATCCGGGTTACCGAGTCGCGGTCAATAGCGAACACCATGCGCCCGCTGATTCGTTCTCCTTGAACCCCAGGCACACTCGCGCAGCCCCCTAACGTCAGCAGGACTAGTGTCAGCGCTCCGGTTAGCCGAATGATGTTGCGTTTCACCGACGATTCTCCGGTATCTGATAGACCTCGCATACCGCGAGCCACACTTGTTTAGGTTCCACACCATCGTTAAGCGCAGCCGAGACCGTCCGGCCACCCAACTGGCTGAGCGTCTGGTCCACCGCCACAGATTCGGCGTAGACGGGACCGAATTGCGTGCGCATCCGGTTCCAAAATTCACTCAGCTTCACAAGGCCTCACCCTAGTGCGCGAGTGCTACGAAGCGTTGCCCACCCAGAAGCCGCAGGTAAGAGCACCAAAATTGGCGTTTTGTCGTACCCGTGTCGCAGAATTGCCTAAATAATCAACTCAAAGGGGGCGCTATGACACTATCGGCCTTCGCCCCCGCTACCCAGGCCTGGTTCGCCAGCACACTCGGCACGCCCACCAAAGCTCAAGAGCAGGCATGGAAGGCCATTGCCACTGGCGCCCATAGCTTGGTCGTCGCACCCACTGGATCGGGCAAAACCCTTGCGGCCTTCCTTGGCGCCCTCGATCGGCTGCTCGCCAGTCCTGCCTCAGACGAGGCCAGCACCCGTTGTCGGGTCTTGTACGTCAGCCCGTTGAAAGCGCTGGCCGCTGACATCGATCGCAACCTACGCGGACCACTAGCTGGAATCGGCGCCCACGCTAGACGGCGCGGAGAGCACGTGCGTCCACTGCATATCGCCACCCGAACCGGTGACACCACACCGACCGCGCGTCGGGCATTCGCCAATCGCGGTGCCGATATCATGATCACGACCCCCGAATCGTTGTTTCTTCTTCTCACATCGGCCGCCCGGGAAAACCTTCGCGGCATAGACACTGTCATCGTCGATGAAATTCACGCCGTTGCCGCATCCAAACGCGGTGCCCACCTGGCGGTGAGTTTGGAACGTCTGGACGCTCTGCTTCCCAAGCCCGCTCAACGCATCGGCTTGTCCGCCACAGTGCGTCCACTGAGTGAAATCACCGAACTGCTGGGCGGTGGTAACCCAGTCACAGTTGTGTCGCCGCGCAGCACAAAACAATTGAATTTGACGGTCAGTGTTCCCCTTGCCGACATGACCGATCTGGGCGGCCGAGACGATGAAAGGTCCATCTGGCCCTCGGTCGAAGGGGAAATCTACCAACATATTCGCGCGCACCGCAGCACCATCGTCTTTGTTAACTCGCGACTGCGCGCTGAACGCCTTTGTGCCCGCTTGAACGAACGCGCGGCAACTGACTGGGAACCCTCGCCCGTCGCACACTTGCCCGCGCAGATGATGGCCCAGTCACCCAGCGCCTTGGGCGCACCACCCACCATCGCTCGTGCACATCACGGTTCGGTCAGTGGGCAAGCGCGCCGCGACATCGAAGAAGCGCTCAAAGCTGGTCGACTTCCCGCAGTAGTCGCTACATCCAGTTTGGAACTGGGCATCGACATGGGCGCGGTAGACCTCGTGATTCAAGTGGAGGCCCCACCTTCAGTGGCCTCCGGAATGCAGCGGGTAGGTCGTGCAGGCCACCAAGTCGGCGCGCCATCCACCGGAATCATGTTCCCCAAACACCGCACCGATGTGCTCCACTGCGCCGTGCTAGCCGAACGAATGAACAATGGACAGCTGGAAGCTTTGCATTACCCCCGCAACCCGTTGGATGTGCTAGCACAGCACATCATCGCCATGGTGAGCATGGACCCTTGGAATCGAGACGCGCTGGCCAGTTTGGTGCGACGAGCCGCACCCTTCACTCATCTGGGTGAACGGGCTCTGGACAGTGTCTTGGACATGTTGACCGGCAGATATCCAAGCGACGACTTCGCCCAGTTGCGCCCCAGAGTTGTGTGGAACCGCGAACAAAACCTGTTGACGGCGCGTCCAGGCGCGCATGGGGTGGCCGTCACTTCCGGTGGCACTATCGCCGATCGTGGATATTACGGTGTCTATCTCAGCGAGGGTAATCAACAAAGCGGCAAGCGTATCGGTGAGCTCGAAGAAGAAATGGTGTACGAATCCCGTATTGGTGATGTCTTCCTGCTGGGCTCCTCGACCTGGCGTATCGCCGAGATCACCCCGGACCGTGTTCTAGTAACTCCAGCACCTGGACAAGCGGCCCGCATGCCATTTTGGAAGGGTGACGGCCCGGGACGGCCCGTGGAGCTTGGGCGAGCAATTGGTGAGTTCACCCGAGAAATCGCAAACGCCAACTCATCCGAGCGCTTGGTGAAAGCGGGGCTCGACGAGAACGCGCAAGTCAACCTGCAAGAACATTTGGCACAGCAAAAAGCGTCCACAGGTGTGCTTCCGGATGATCGAGCAATCGTGGTCGAACGATTCCGCGATCAGGTAGGAGACTGGCGGGTCATTGTTCACTCTGTTTTTGGCGCTCCCGTCAATGGGGCTTGGAGCATGGCGATCCGTGCCCGTCTCCGGGAACAATTCGGTTTCGACGCTCAGGTGATGCACACCGATGATGCGATCGTGCTTCGACTTCCCGACATGGACGCCATACCTGGCGCCGGTTTCGTCCGTTTCGAATCACAAGAAATACGTGATCTAGTCACTGCCGAACTTGCCGGCTCGCCGATGTTCGCCGCGCGCTTCCGCGAATGCGCCGCGCGGGCCTTGCTGCTGCCCAAGCAACGACCCGGCAAACGCATGCCGCTGTGGCAACAACGTCACAGATCAGCGCAACTGTTGCAGGTGGCGGAAAAATTTCCCGACTTCCCCATCGTCGCTGAAGCGGCACGGGAGTGTTTGCAAGACGTCTTCGATATCACCGCGCTCGCATCCATCATGGATGATCTACACACCGGCGACATCAGCATCTTCGAAGTAGAAACTCCTAGCCCCTCTCCTTTTTCTCGATCCGCATTGATGGCGTACTTGGGCGCGTTCCTTTATGGAGATGACCTACCGCTTGCCGAACGACGAGCCGCCGCGCTAGAAGTGAATCCGGAGCTACTCGCCGAACTTCTTGGCACTGATGACGCCAATGAACTGATCGGCCCCCACATCGCCGAAGAATTGGCTGGGTATTTGCAATGGCTCACGCCCTCCCGCCATGCCACCGATCTCGAATCAACTATTGATCTGCTCCGAGATGTCGGCGCATTGACCACACCGCAGGCGCGAGAACGCGGGGTTGCCACCCAGTGGCTTCTCGACCTTCGCGCCGCCGGTCGAATCTGGCGATATGACGCCGCCGGAGCGCAACACTGGGCTGTGGTGGAAGACGCGGGTCGGATTCATGCGGCTCTCGGCGTTGCCCTGCCAGCGGAGATCCCCGCGAGCTTGAGAGTACCTGGTGACAACCCAGCTGAAGCTCTTGTAGCGCGATTTGCTCGCACTCACACTACGTTCAGCGCGGCTGACTGTGCATCTCGCCTACATCTACCTGAAGAGACAGTTCGTGCCCAGCTCAGCGAACTCGCGGCCAACGGCACGCTCGTCGAGGTGGGCGAGAATCGCTGGTGTCACACCCAGGTATGGAGGTTGCTGCGCAGACGCTCGCTCCAAGCCTTGCGCAAAGAAATCGAACCAGTATCACAAAACACCTTCGTGGCCTTTGCCCAGCATTGGCGTCAGACCGAGGAACACGAAGCGATCTACACGCTGGAAGGCGCGCCTCTGCTCGCTTCGGCGTTGGAGACACAACTCCTTCCGGCGCGCACCGAGAACTACCATCCCAGTGTTTTGGATGAACTAACCGGCACCGGCGAGTTGCTGTGGACTGGGCAAGGCGCCCTCGGCGATAACGATGGTTGGATCGTTATCGCGAGCGCAGAAACCGCACCACTATTGTTCCCGGAACCATCGGAAGAACCCACGGGAGAAGTTCACCAAAACATTCTGCGGGCACTGACCGAACACGGCGCGATGTTCTTTCGAGAGCTCAGTTCAACAATCAGCACAGAATATGGCCCCGGCGCCACAGTCACAGCGCTCTGGGACCTGGTGTGGAGCGGTCACCTCACCTGCGACACTGTGGCGCCACTGCGGGCGCTGATTGGCCCGGGGCGCCGAGCCTCCCAACCTGGCCGCCCCCAACGGCTCGGGCGCCGACCCAGGCTGGTCACCGCTCCAGCCCAAGTAGCTGGACGGTGGGCGCTCACACCCATCCGTGACCTGGACCCCACTCGGCGGGCTCACGCACGTGCGCAAACGTTGCTGGCTCGGCACGGCATCATCACTCGAGGCACCTTGACCTCCGAACGGATGAGCGGCGGATTCAACGCGCTCTATCCGGTGCTTTCGGGGATGGAACAGGCCGGGCAGATCCGACGCGGGTATTTTGTTGACGGTTTGGGTGGCTTGCAGTTCGCCAGCTCAGAGGCCGTGGAAGAACTGCGTCGGCACCATGACGATTCCGACCTTTCGCTGTCTGTGTTGTCCGCTGTGGACCCAGCGAGCCCGTTCGGCGCCGCGCTCGCATGGCCGTCAACACAGGGAGAGCACCGACCCGGTCGAAGACCTGGCGCGCTTGTGTTGTGTCGCGGCCAGGAGCCGATCGCATTTCTCGAACGTGGCGGACGTACCCTTTTGACTTTCAACAACGCGGACGCCACGACTATCGTCGAGGCATTGCGGCAAGCGGTGCTGCAGGGAAGCCTTAACGAACTGGCGCTAGAAACCATCGATGGACAGAGCGTTCACGAATCGGCTCTGCGCGGCGCCCTGCTCGACGCACAGTTCCGCACGACCCCTAAAGCGATACGTTTTCCTTAGAGAGCATGCTGGGGCCGGTCAACAACCTGAACTACCGCGATTGACTTGTACCGTGACTTCTTCTTTTTCTTTTTGTGCCCGTCATCATCGCTATCCCCACAACCGGCGATCGCAATGGCAAGCGCCGCCCCGATAGCGACCAACACGCTAACTTTTCGCATTTCAATACTCCAACTAACAGTTGTGTGGCAATTGTTCCAGCGGTGTTTGAGGATCATAAACCTTGTCGGTGCTGGATTCTTTACCCTTGTTCGTAACGGTCTTCGGCAAAGCGATCATGCCTTCTTTGGCCAGCTCACAGTCCATATTGAATACATACTGAGAGCCGTCCCCAGGACGCAAACCCCGATCTTCCGGCAAAAAGCCCTTGTCTGGGTACCATTCGTATTGCTCTTGGCTATGCACAACAACAACCCGGCCCCCCGGACCTTTGCTGGCTTCCTCATCAGTGGGGCCATTCAACGCATATGCCCACACGAAGTCAGCGGATACCACCAATTGATTCAAGTCGCCCACGGTCACGGTCATCGCGCCTTTTACCCTGGGCGCCTCGGCAAGCGTGTAGCCAGGCGCCAAGCGAGTGATGTATCCAAGAGCTTGTTCTGTTTCGAGTTTTTCGCCGCTGAATGTCCGTGCCGATTCGGAAAGCTGCTCCAAGTATGGCGCCGTGTCACCGGCAAGAACCCGGTCGTCGAGTCTGGCGGTAATCAGTAAATTTTTTGTGCGTTCCTGAACATCGGCGACTTGTTCCGGAGTCCACTCCCCTACCTGGGCCGGAGCGGGCACCACGATCCCTTCAGCACCCTGCGCATAGGTAACAGCTGGCGTCTCCCCATAGGGGCCCAAATTCGCTTTCTTGATCTCCTGGGCGGTCTCACGCTGCTCTCGATGCACTTCTTCTGCCGTTGCCATCGAGAGAAAAAGCGAACGGATCGCCAGGACACCGGCGGGCACAAGCAGCAAAATGACCAGCGCGGTAATGAACAATCGTTTGGCTCGGTAACGGCCGGCCGTGCCCGGGCTTCTTAGGCGGAACCGGTATTGCATTACGCACCTCTGGAGAAACACCGTCGCGAGAGCACCCGGAATTGGCGACGGCGGTTAGGTAAGTGAGGATCTGCCGGGAGCAACGCGGCCAGAGCAGCATTCGATGTGCTGGGGCTGACACTGGGATGAATCAAAAAACTCGCCAAGTGGCGGAGCACCAGCTCGGCATGGTCGGCATCTTTACCCGCCCGAAGCAGAGCCTTACGCACGGCCTCGTGTGCGGCCCGCCATCCAGCGGCATTGGTCTGTGCCTGGGCGAGCGCACCCAACTGTTCGGGTTCATGCTCGCGAAGTTGACGCAACAGTGGGTGCGTTGAAAGCACCATGCTTGCGTTGTCCAACGCCGCTTCGAGCGGAAGCGTGGCGCACGCATCGGCTATTTCACCAATCGCGGCGACCACCAAAGCGTTGAGCACTTCTTCTTTGGTGCGGAAGTGGTTGTAGAGGGTGCCTTTGGCGACTCCCGCTTCGCGAGCGAGTTCGGCCATCGCCATGCGGCGCACCCCACGGGCGGCGATGAGCACACTCGCGGCTTGCAGCACACGTTGCCGAGTGCCGGACATGGCGTTACCAGCGCGCACGCGAGTTCCAGCGCGAGCCCCAAGATCGGTAACCGCCGAGTTCACTTATTACTTGTCCTTCTTCGCCGTGTCCGCACCAGCTGGTGGAGCGGCTCGCAGTGCCCGGCGGCTCGCCGCGGCACCTGACTTGAATCGCACCTCGGCGTGCGCAAGCTCAGTGCCCACATCACGCATAAGGTCTGACAACTCCATGCCCAAAGCTTCGCAAATTGATGCAAGTAGCTCTGAAGACGCCTCTTTCTGCCCGCGTTCTACCTCAGAAAGATAGCCCAAACTGACCTTGGCGGCGGCCGACACTTCGCGTAGTGTCCGACGTTGTGCGAGCCTCTTACTCCGCAACGTATCGCCGAGGATCTCTCGCAGCAGCACCATCGCGCAAACCCCTTATACGTGAAATTCCACGCACCGCGCAGGCGCATAGATATATGCGCCCACCGTACCGTGTCGAGATACTCCCGTGATGCCCACTACCAGAAGATGGCTTAACCCAACGCGTCAAGCGCGTGGGCGAGGGCCGCACGAACCGCCGAACCGCGTACTTGATCGCGGTCGCCCGTCTCATGCATTCGATGCACGATGCTAGTGGCTGGGCCGACCACGGCAACATACGCCTCGCCGGGTGGATGCCCATCTTGCGACTGTGGCCCGGCCACTCCTGTGGTCGAGATACCCCAATCGGCGCCGCATCGCTCCCGTGCCCCCTGAGCCATGGCCAGGGCGACATCGGGATCGACCGGGCCCCGCTCTGCGAGCAGGTCTGCGGGAACCAGAGCCAATGTGGCTTTCAGATCAGTGGCGTACACAATCAAGCCGCCACGAAAACTGTGACTGGCGCCTGGTACATCCACCATTGTGGCCGCTAGCAGACCGCCAGTGAGCGATTCCGCCACCGCGCAGCTTTGTCCCCGCTTACGCAATGCGGCCAACAGCAATGCGGCGTCGCTCATGCGGCATCGTTTTCTTCACGTGCCCCACGCCAGGCGCTGCGCACATAATCGAGGCCGCTCATCACAGTGGCTAGCAGTGCGGCCGTCAATAGGACCGGCGAGACCCGCTCCATAAACTCCCAATCCCAGGCATACCAAGGCGTCAAATACCAAGCGATGGTGACACCTTGCAGGACGGTCTTAATTTTTCCGCCCCGGCTCGCCGGAATGACCCCGCGACGAATGACCCACAACCGCAACAAGGTGATGCCAAGCTCGCGGCCCAAAATAACGATCGTGACCCACCAGGGAATCATCCCCAAATAGGACAGACCCAGCCAGGCAGCTCCGGTCAATGCCTTATCCGCGATCGGATCCATCAGCTGACCAAACGGGGTAATCAGCTGATACGCGCGTGCGAGCACCCCGTCGAGATAGTCGGTGCCAAGCGCGGCTACAAACAACACCAGCGCGGCGCACCGCCACATGGTTTTGGAATCCGACACATCGGATTCGAGCAAAGCAAGCACAAAAACAGGGACCATTACCAAACGCAGCAAGGTCAACGCATTAGCGATATTCCACACTGACGCGCCCTTGGGAGCTGTCTCCACCATCGCCCCCTTCTGCCGCCTTGGAACTACTCTTTTAGCACGCTGACGAATTCCGCGACCAGATCCACGCCGTCGCTGGCGACGACCGTGGCGGTGACGAAATCACCCACCCGCACATCGGGGGCATCCACAATTGTGGTGATGCCGTCAACTTCGGGCGCCTGATGGGCCGCGCGCCCCTCAATTTGGTCGTCTTCTAGAGATTCAAACAGCACGGTCACGGTCTCCCCGACTCGATCTTCCGCCCGCTGGGCTGTCAGCTCCTCCACCAACCGGCTCAGGTGATCAAAGCGGGAGGTCACCACATCGGCAGGCACCTTGTCAGGCAAGTCAACGGCTTCAGTGCCATCTTCGTCGGAGTAGGCGAACAAACCGATTGTGTCGAGGCGTGCGCCAATGAGAAAACGTTCTAGTTCAGCGAAGTCGTGGTCGGTTTCACCAGGGAATCCGACAATAAAGTTCGAACGAGCTCCGGCCTCGGGCGACAAAGCGCGTACCGATTCCAGCAATTCCCAGAATCGCTCCACCGAGCCAAAGCGACGCATCCTGCGCAACACCGGTTCGCTGGCATGTTGGAACGAGAGGTCAAAATAGGGAACGACCCCGGGCGTGCTCGCCAATACTTTGACCAGACTGGGGCGCATCTCCGCTGGCTGCAAATACGAGGCACGAACCCGTTCGATGCCGGGCACTTGAGCTAGTTGCGGAAGCAGCTGCTCCAAAAGACGTGGGTCTCCCAGATCTTTTCCATATGAGGTCGAGTTCTCACTCACCAAGAAGAGCTCTTTGACGCCGTTTTCGGCGAGCCACTGCGCTTCAGCCAGTACATCTGCCGGTGGACGCGACAGGAACGAGCCGCGGAAGGAAGGGATAGCACAGAACGTGCACCGACGGTCGCAACCGCTCGCCAATTTCAAGGGCGCCACCGGACCCTCGCCCAAACGACGGCGCATAACGCGAGGTCCTGATGCCGGAGCTACCCCCTCGGGCAAATCCACGGTGTGATGGCCTGGAGTGGCGACCTTGCTGCTGTGTCGCTGCACCGGTGTGATGGGAAGTAATGTGCGGCGATCTTTGGGCGTGTGGGCGGTGTGCTTCTCGCCACGCAAGATGCCGTTTAGTCGGTCATCGATGCTGGCGTAGTCGTCAAAGCTCAGCACCGCGTCCGCTTCTGGCATGATTTCGGCGAGTTGCTCGCCATAGCGTTCGGCCATGCAGCCAACCGCCACGACTTTGGCCCCAGTGTCAGCGGCCTCAAGCAGCGTGTCCACGGACTCTTGTTTCGCCTGCTCGATGAATCCGCATGTGTTTACCAGCACTACGTCCGGGTTTTCATCGTCGAACTCCCAGCCGGCCTGGTTCAATCGTCCGGCCAGCTCCTCGGAATCCACATCATTACGGGTGCAGCCCAACGTCACCATAGAGACCCGACGCGAACTTTGAACAGGAGCAGACATACCCACCAGCGTAACTTGACACCTGTTTCTCACTGGGCGGAGCCCGGCTTCCGCCATTTGGCTGGGACGGCCGGGAAACGAGTGGACACTGGCGTTGCGGCGACAAGCTCGTGTTACTCACCAAGCGTTGCCAACACCGAATCCAATTCCTCGGGTTTCACCAGCACTTCCCGGGCTTTGGAGCCCTCTGATGGCCCGACCACGCCCCGGGTTTCCATCAGGTCCATCAACCGTCCGGCTTTGGCGAAACCGACCCTCAGCTTGCGTTGCAGCATGCTTGTGGAGCCGAATTGACTCGACACGACAAGCTCAACGGCCTGCCGAAGCACTTCGAGGTCATCGCCAATATCCGCGTCAATCTGCTTCTTCGCGGGGGCCGGCGCGGTGACCTCCTCGCGGAACTCTGGTTCGCGCTGCCCCTTGCAGAACCGCACAATCTGGTCTATTTCCGGCTCCGTAACCCAAGCGCCCTGGATACGCGCGGCCTTACCAGCACCCATCGGCAAGAACAGACCATCGCCACGACCAATAAGTTTTTCGGCGCCAGCCTGGTCAAGAATCACTCGTGAATCCGCCAGCGAGCTCGTCGCGAAGGCCAGACGGGAGGGCACGTTAGCTTTAATCAGACCTGTCACCACGTCAACAGAGGGACGCTGAGTCGCTAGAACCAAGTGAATTCCAGCAGCCCGGGCGAGCTGCGTGATACGCACTACCGCGTCTTCCACATCCCGTGGCGCCACCATCATCAAATCGGCCAACTCATCGACGATCACTAGCAGGTAGGGATACGGCTTATAAACCCGTTCACTTCCAGGTGGGGCTTTGAGTTTTCCGGCGCGCACACGTTTGTTGAACTCATCAATGTGCCGCACACCAGCTGCGGCAAGGTCTTCATAACGCATGTCCATTTCGCGGACCACCCATGCCAAGGCGTCGGCAGCCTTTTTCGGGTTAGTAATGATGGGCGTCACCAGGTGCGGAATTCCTTCATACAAGGTCAACTCGACCCGTTTTGGATCCACCAGCACCATGCGTACCTGATCTGGGGTCGCTCGACTCAAGATGGACACCAGCAAGGTGTTGATGCAGCTCGACTTACCGGCTCCAGTCGCGCCGGCAATCAGAATATGCGGCATTTTAGCGAGGTTCGCGACGACGTAGCCGCCTTCGATGTCTTTACCCAGTCCCACCAACAACGGATGGGAATCTTTCAAAGCGGGCTGTGACTTGAGCACATCGCCCAGAGAGACATTTTCACGGTCCGAATTTGGGATTTCGACGCCGACAGCGCTCTTGCCTGGAATTGGCGAAATGATGCGAATATCGGGGCTTTTAACGGCGTAAGCGATGTTGCGGGACAACGCGGTGATCCGTTCGACTTTCACCGCCGGGCCAAGCTCAATCTCATAGCGTGTCACCGTCGGGCCACGGGTAAATCCCGTCACCGCAGCGTCAACATCAAACTGTTCCAGCACATGCTGAACAGCATCTATCACCACATCGTTAGCTTTACTCCGGCTGCGCGCTGGAGGACCCGAAGACAACATCGTCGCCGGCGGCAACCGGTAATCCCCTTCCGAGGCGGTAAGCGCCAACTGCTCAGCTTTCGTCGGAGCAGGACTGTGCTCAGGCGCGGGCCTGGGCGGTGGCACCGCCGCGGCAAATGGAACCGCCTTCGCCGACGCGGGCACCGGCTCTGGGTCGGGTTCCTCCATCTCGTGTTCGTACTCAACGTCCTGCTCGACCAACTGCGCTTGACGTCGACGCGATGGACGACGCAGCCGCACAGGCTCCACTTCGGTCATGTCCAGTTCGTCTTGCACAGGCCCAGTCGCATCGATCCGACCAAACGCCAAATCCCGCAGCCGGGCAAGTTTTACCGGAATCGAACTAATTGGAGTCGCGGTGACGACCAGCAATCCAAACATGGTGAGCAACAACAGAAACGGCACAGCCACCCATACGCTAACAATTTCCACCAATGGACCGGCTGTGTATCGACCGACGAAGCCAGAAGCGTACGCCCAGTCGTCGGCTCCTTCAGGCGCCGACCGCGCCACATGCACAATGCCCAGTAAACCAATACCCAGGCATACCGAGCCGACAAGAATTCGCCCTCTTTCGGACTCGTCACTGCCATGCCGCATCAAACGCACCGCGTACAAAGTAGACACCACCGGCACGAGCAGCACGGCTGAACCAATCGTGAACCGAAAACATATCCGCATCCACTCGCCCACTACTCCGGCACGATCGAACCAGAACGCGACGGTGGCCAGGAGCGCGAAGCCCAGGAGCGCCAGCGCGAGACCATCTCGTCGGTGAACAGCGTCAAGCTCACGGGCAGTGGCCGCTTGTCGGCCGACCGCCCGCGCCGCACCACCCACCCCTCGGGCGAGCAGCATCCAAAAGCCGCCGACGGCTCGGGTGACCATTCCCTTACCTGCCGGGCTTGCGGGACGGCGGGAGGGTGTCTTCCGAGACTTCGCGGCGGCGCGAGTTGTCGAAGCACCGCGACTAGCCATGTCCCGAAATTAGCGTGTCAACACGCCATGAGGGCGCACCGCCACGCATTCACTGGTGAACCAGCGTGGAACCACGCATTAAGAAAGCCGGAAATTCCATGAATTAATTGGCTCTTTCACCCATTTGCTTCCGCAGAAAAGTTGATCACCAGTGCCCGCGCACGCGGAGTTTGGCAGCTTGTCGACCTGCGTCAGATACGCGGGCTCCGCGCCCTGCACTGGCGGGAAAACCTTTTTGCTGTCGGCAAAGTAACTGAATTTGCCGAGCTCTTCCAACAACACAGGTTTCTCGCCGCCTGGAGGAACAGCGACTATCGCGAGCTTTCCATCAGCCGCTGAACCAGAACCTACAATTAACGCCTCATTGGTCTCCACCACAAACGCTGGAGCCTTGGCGCTGTATAGCTTTTTGGCTTGGGGGAAGGACAAAACGTCAAGCGCCGCTGTCGCCATGGGGCAGCTGTCAACCTGTGACGCGGCTTTCGCGCACCGCACCAATGCCATCCGATCACCGGAGCGCTCCACCATGATGGCTCCATCATGGTCAGCCAGGATGCGGCCGGTGGAGGAGTTGCGCAACTTGGACTTCTTGGTTTTCGTGTCAAATTCGCAGATCAGCCCGGCGCACACCGTGACCGAGGTGTTCTCGGTGATTTCTTCACGCCACTTGGGGGTCTGGTCTGGCTCAGCAGCGGTTACTTCGTGGCGCCCGGTCTTGCTGACCCGAAGAACGAAATCTCCTACCACGCCGACCACATCTGAACTGTCGTCAGATTCGGTAATGAACTTGTTGTCATCGACTGTTCGAACCGCTAGGCCACCGCCCACCTTTGGCACCGCCACAAGCCGGTTACTGGCCTGACGGTCCGACATGCCGGGGGTTGAAAAGCCAGACGGGGTGATCGCCAATGCCAGCAGGCCCGCACGCCCATATTCAGCTTCTAGCGCCGGGTCTGCACCTTCTTGCCACATTTCGGAGCCATCTTCCAACCTGATGGCGACTATGCGGGCTTGGTCTCCAGCGGGTTTGTCGTAGAACACCGCCACCTTGTCCGTGTAGCCGAGCAGGGATGTGAAACCCCATTGCTTGACCACCTGGCCGGTGCTGGCATTCAAAATGGCTGAGTTGCTGCCGCCCGAAATGATCGCTCGGCCGCCTGCGACTACCAATGACGAGCCCTGCACACTTTGCGGACCCCATCGCACGGAACTGTCATAAATGCTGCGGCCTTGTGCGGAGCACTCGGTTAATCCGCCATTTCCGTCAGGAGTGCCCGCGCATTCAACACCGACCAAAAGATCGTCGAATGTTCGCAGACCCACGAGGGTCGATGATTCTTCACTCTGCCATTGCGCGGTCAGCGTGCCCTGAGCCAGCTCTTCATCTTCTACTGGCTTTTTTGAGGATCCAGGAACTAGCAGCATGCCGACGCATAACAGCAGAACAAGACCGACTACAGCAAAAGGCCACCATCCGAATTTGCCTTTTGGCACCAGCGCGGCAGGTAGAAACTTCGCCAGTGGACTTTGCTTCTTATCGGCCTGACCGGCGGAGGCGGGGGAAGAACCAGGAAACTGCGTCGGTGGCTGTTGCGGCCACATCGGTTGGCCGACTGGCGGCTGCGCTGAAAACTGTTGCGGACTATATGGGCCGGGCTGCTGCCCGAACACAGATGTTGGCGCCATTGGGTTTGGAGCAACGCCGGGTTGACCACCCGCCTGCAGCTGCGCCAGTAATGCCTGCTGGGTGGCCGCATTTTGTGCCGCCTGCTGCGCAGCGATAGCGGCGCTCTGAGCCGCGGCCTGAGCAGCCGCGGCCTGAGGGGCGTAAGCAGGTTGCGCAGCGGCGTTCGCGCGCGCCTGTTGGGCTATCGCACTTAAACTTGCCGCCTGTTGTGCGGCACGCTGAGCAGCGGAAATAGCTTCCCGAGTCGCCGTAATTTGCGCAGCGACACGTGGATTCACGGCGGCCCCACCTTGGGCTCCGCCACGAAAATAGGGCTGAAATTCGCTGTTGTCCGGCTGACCCATGACACCCATTCCTGTCACCGAAACCAAGATTCTAAACGTGCTGCCCAAATTGTGATCTACGTATTTCCACAGCCTGACACTGGGTCATCTAGACGTGCAACACCACGGGGACAATCATGGGCCGGCGACGGTAGGTAGCGCTCACCCAACGCCCCAAGGCACGACGCATCACCTGTTCCAATTGTCGAGAATCGCTGACCCCGTCAGCGGTCGCTGTGGTGACGGCGTCCCGCAGTGCCGGAATCACTTCCTCGAGTGCGGTCGTTGTATCGGTAAACCCGCGCCCTGACACGTACGGTCCAGCGCTGATCTTGTGCGTGGTTTGGTCGATCACCACTGTTGCCGATATGAAGCCCTCGTCGCCGAGAATTCTGCGTTCGGAAAGCACAGATTCTCCGATATCCCCCACTGCGAGCCCATCCACATATACATATCGGTTCGGCACTTGTCCCACAATGCGCGCTTTGCCATCTTGTAGATCTACTACGTCACCATCGGCCGCCAGAACAATGTTCTCCCGGGAAATGCCGGTGAGTTCCGCGAGACGACCATGTGCTTGCAAGTGTCGCCATTCCCCATGCACGGGCATATAGTTTCGCGGTTTGGTCGCGTTGATGAAATACAGCAGTTCACCCGCGGGGGCATGGCCTGAAACGTGAACCATCGCGACTTCTTTGTGAATGACCGTGGCCCCGAGCCGAATGAGTCGGTTGATCACTCGGTAGACAGCGCTTTCGTTTCCAGGGACCAGACTGGAAGCCAAAACGATAGTGTCGCCGGGATCAATCTCGATTTGCCGGTGATCCCGATTGGCCATGCGACCCAAGGCACTCATCGGTTCGCCCTGGGACCCCGTGCTCATGAATACGACATCTTGGGGTGGCAAGTCGGCGGCCTGATCCATTGACACCAACAGGCCGTCGGGAATGTTGAGCAGTCCCAAGTCGTGGGCTACACCCATGTTCCGGACCATTGATCGTCCGACGAAAGCTACTTTCCGATTGTGCGCGGCGGCCGCGTCCAGCACTTGTTGCACACGATGTACATGGGACGCGAAGCTCGCAACGATGACGCGACGTTTGGCGTTGCGGAAGAGCTCGTTAAGCACGCCCCCGATTTGCCGTTCTGGTGTCACAAATCCGGGAACTTCGGCATTGGTGGAATCGGCAAGAACCAGGTCAAGCCCCTGCGCACCCAATCGGGCGAACCCGCCCAGATCGGTGAGTCGACCATCCAAGGGAAGCTGATCCATTTTGAAATCACCGGTGTGAAGAACTATCCCGGCATCGGTTTTGATTGCCACAGCGAGGGCGTCAGGGATCGAGTGGTTGACCGCGAAAAACTCACATTCGAAGGTGCCCAGTCGCTCGACCTGCCCCTCTTTAACGGTGAGGCTATATGGAGTGATGCCGTGTTCTTTGAGCTTGGCTTCCACCAAACCGAGTGTGAATCGACTTCCTACCAGTGGGATATCCGGCTTGAGCCGCAACAGATAAGGCACACCACCGATGTGGTCTTCGTGACCGTGGGTGAGAACCACGGCTTCAACATCGTCGAGCCGGTCCGCGATGGGTGAGAAGTCAGGCAAAATTAGGTCGATGCCTGGCTGGTCAGCTTCCGGAAAAAGCACTCCACAATCGACAATGAGCAATCGCCCAGCGTGCTCGAAGACCGTCATGTTTCGACCAATTGCACCCAGTCCCCCGAGCGGGATGATGCGCATTGCGCCTGGTTGCAGGGCTGGCGGGGTGTTCAACTGCGCTGGTGCGCTCACGTAAGGGTTCTCCGTTTCGCGGTAGGTGCCGCAGATGCGGTGCGGCGATAATGCTGAACCAAGACTAAGCGACGGGCAATGCCACGCCGCCAGCGACGAGGTCAGCACGCAAAGTAACCATCTCGGCTTCGGTCGCATCAACGAGCGGAAGGCGCACCGGACCAGCGGGCAAACCTGCGGCGTTCAATGCCGCCTTCACTGTAATGACTCCCTGAGTGCGGAAGATGCCTTCATATACCGGAAGCAACTCGCGATGCGTCGCGGCGGCCTGGGCGACATCCCCGGCAAAGAAGGCCTCCCGCATCGTTTTTAGCTTGGCAGCGACAAGGTGAGCGGCGACACTGACGAATCCCACGGCTCCCACGGACAACCACGGCAGGTTTAGGGCATCATCGCCGCTGTAATACATCAGATCGGTACGAGCCATGACCCACGAACCGGCAACAAGGTCACCTTTCGCGTCTTTTACCGCGGCGATTCGTGGATGTTCAGCTAGCCGAACGAGCGTTTCCACATTGATCGGCACGCCCGACCGACCTGGAATGTCATAGAGCATGATGGGCAGATCGGTGGCTTCGGCGACAGCGGTGAAGTGAGCCTGGAGACCAGTTTGTGGTGGCCGGTTGTAGTAAGGAGTAACAAGTAGCAGTCCGTGCGCACCAGCTTTTTGGGCCGCCTGCGCCAATTCGATGGTGTGCTCAGTGTTATTACTTCCCGCGCCGGCGATGATGCGAGCTCTATCGCCCACCGCTTCGATAACCGCGCGCAGCAGAGTTACCTTCTCAGTGTCCGATGTGGTTGGCGACTCTCCCGTTGTCCCGGAGATGACCAACGCATCGTTGCCTTGCCCCACGAGATGGGTGGCGAGTTCTTGAGCGCCGGCGATGTCGAGCTCACCCGTTGATGTGAATGGGGTGATCATGGCCGTGGCTACCTGGCCAAACAAGCTGGTCTGCGTCATAGCCTCACGCTACCGTGTCGCGTGAATTCTCTGGGCAGACCGGTCAGCGATTCCGAGGTGTGGAAGGTAGGGCGGGGATTTGGCGCTCGGGTTTGTGCCGATCGGGGGCCGGCACAACCCCGGCGCCATGACTTCATAGTCCCCTAAATCCTTGGCCGTACACACCTTTTGCGGGATTTATGCCCAAAAGGAGGAGGCTCCGTTCAGGCACGTAGGCCACAAAAAGCCTTAACCCTCAGTCACCATTGGGCTCGAGGCCACCTCAGTGCCATCGGCCAACGGAGTGATCGTAAAGTCCGCGAACACGCTTTCCGCGGCTTTCTGCAGCTCACGCAAGCAAGAAATCGCCAAAGCGCGAATCTCGACGTCTGCGCTTTCCGACGCTCGCATCGCAATAAAGTGACGCCAGGCACGGTAGTTGCCAGTGACCACAATGCGAGTCTCAGTGGCATTAGGCAGCACCGAACGTGCGGCCTGTCGTGCCTGTTTGCGACGAAGAGTGCCATTGGGCTCGTCAGCGAACTTCTCTTCCAGACCTTCCAAAAGCTCTGTATACGCCTGTTGGCTCGCCTCGGTAGCGGCCAAAAACTTAGCGTGCAGCGCTGGATCATTAGCGATGACATCGGGCTCAACCATGGCCGCGTCACGCTCAGGAACGTACCGCTGGGAAAGCTGGCTGTACGAGAAGTGCCGGTGCCTGATCAGCTCGTGAGTGAGCGACCGAGAGAGCCCGGAAAAGTAGAAGGTAACCACGCCATGTTCAAGCACGGAAAGGTGGCCGACCTCAAGAATGTGGTGAACATAGCCGGTGTTCGTCGCCGTTTTAGGGTTCGGCTTCTTCCAAGATTGATAACAAGCCCGGCCCGCGAATTCGACGAGCGCCTGCCCGCCGTCAGCGTCCGTGCTCCATGGCACATCAGCGGGTGGTTCAAAATGTGTCCATGCGATGAGCTGGACTTTTGGCGATACGATCTCCGGCACAACGTTCCCTTTCGAAAGGGCTAGCAACGACGCCTCAGCGTAACCGGCAGGTCAGACAACTCCACGCGCAGAGCGGCTATGACACGAAGAACCAACTGAAAGGTTCAACCGGAATATTGCGCAACACCGAATATGCCAACCACGTGGCGAAATATGCCCCTACTACCCATCCCGATATCCGAAGCATCGGAAATGTGTCTTTTTTACTCACACGTTTCCAGCCCCAAGAAATGTACATATACAACAAAAACGGGATTGCCAAAAACGCAATGAGGTGATGTTGACCGGCTTGAACAACGTCACCATGTAGCGCGAACCACACCATGCGGGTTCCACCGCAGCCAGGACAGTCATATCCTGTCAGCGCCTTGAACGCACAAGGGCCCAAGGGATCATTTTTACTGTCGGCCGGATTGTTGGTCAGCACATAGCTAAACGCCGCCGCGGCGCACAACGCGATACCCAGCGGAGCGAGCCATGCGGGGGAAGTCCACACCCGCATCACCAAACGCTCTAGCCGACTCGGTGGCGGAAGCTCCAACTGGACGGGAGCATGTCCATCGGGTTGGTTAACCGCTGAGGGTTCAACCAGACCAGTGTCGGGGTTCGCAGCCATTGCTCTACCGTACCGTGCGCTGTCAGAAGCCTGGGCGAACCACACGCGAGTGGCACCCCACACCCCGTAGGCGCATCATGCGGATTCCCGGGCGGGTGCACATGCATTATGGGCTCGACCTCTAGGCTCTGCGGCATGGCAGATGCATTCGTTCGGCCGGCAATCGCCAGCGATGCCCCACAGATCGCCCAAATTCAGATCCAAACCTGGAACATCGCCTATCTTGGGCACGTCCCAGATACAGTTTTGCGTGCGAGTGCGGCAAGTGAAGAGCTCCTGAGCGCTCAATGGCGCAGCGCGGTGGTGGCGCCGCCCACACCCGCTCACCGGGTGTTGGTCGCGGTCGAACATACAGCGCAACGCGCGGACATAGTTGGGTTTTCGGCCAGTGGGCCCGCTGGAGACGATGAGCTTCCTTTGCCTGGCGCACAAACGCCACTGATGGTGACGACAATGTTGGTTGAGCCTCGATGGGGCCGCCGAGGCCATGGCAGCCGACTTCTTGCGGCGACCGTGGATTTGGCGCGAGATTCCCACTGTGACGCGGCATTGATTTGGCTATTGGAGCGAGATGTGGCATCGCGCAACTTCTTCACATCCGCCGGTTGGTCACCCGATGGGACAGTGCGCACTTTGGATATGGATGGCGTGCTGGTCGAAGAAAAGCGCTATGTCACCTATTTCTAGCGGATATTAATCAAGCCCCCGCCCCATAAACGGGGACGGAGGCTTGATACGAACTGCTAGTCGAGGAAGTCCGACAAGAAGCCCTTCTTTTTACGACGTCCATAGTGACCACCGTGGCCATGGCCGTATCCGCGGTGATGACCACCGTGACCGTGGTGCACGTAGCCCTGCGGTTGCTGATAGCCAGGCTGCGGCGCCCCATAAGGCGGCGGTGCACCGTGACCGCCGGTGAACTGTTGAGCGGCATAGCGTTCGAGCTCTTCCATCTCGCCATAGTCGAGGAAGATGCCGTGACACTTCGGGCACACATCGATGGTCAGGTGGTTCTTGGTGCGGGGTTGCATTGGCGCGCCGTCGTTAGGACAGGTACGCATACTGATCACGCTCCTTGTGATTACGAGTCATGATCGATTCTGCCTTGTGCACGCCACTGGGCTTCAAGTGCCACCCCGAGAATAGACATTTCCGGCGTGGCACTTGAGAAAAATGTCAACAGCTGACAAGTTCCGGTGATTGATTCAACAGTTGCGCGCGGGGAGAACTGAAGATTCCAATTGCCTCATCAGCGCTGCCATCGGCAGGGAAGACCGCAACGCGGTGGCAGTTTTGAAACGCGATCCGCACCCCAAAGTGCTCGCTAAGTGCGGCACGCATGGAATCGGACGCCATGGCTCGTAGAAGCTGCCCACGTTCCGCGTCAGTTTCGGGTTCGGTTTGATTATCCGCGAATGGACGTCCCGGGGCGGTGTCACCGGCTTTGAGCCGCGCCGCGAGACCAGCGACCATGTGATACGCGTATGGCAAGGATTGCTCAATGCAGCGTACGAACTCCTGGTTGGACACTTGGTCTTTTTCGGCCTTGCTGAGAAGCTCCGGGGATACCGTCAATGACATTGCCAAACCTCCATTGTGGATTCACGTGGGGTGTAGCTAGAGATGACAATCATTCCCAGATGCTGACCTACTGTCAACAGGTCTACACAAATTGCTAGGTCAAGGACTCCCGGGCGGTACGCACCACTTCCAGCAGGGCATCACGCACCGACAAACGTTCCCGGGCGTCGAACAAGACCAACGGCACATGATCACCGATGTTCAAAGCCCACCGAATCTCCTGCATAGAGTGCTTGGGCTTGCCATCAAACATGTTGATGCCAACCACGAATGGCAACTTGATCTGCTCAAAATAGTCCACGGCCGCATAACAGTCGTCAATTCGTTCAGTGTCCACAATCACTAGGGCGCCCAACGCCCCGAACGTCAAGTCATGCCACATGAACCCGAAACGGTCCTGGCCCGGAGTGCCAAAAAGGTACAACTTGATGGCCTCATCAATAGTGATGACACCAAAATCCAACGCGACCGTCGTAGTCGTCTTATCTGGAGTCCGGCCCAGCTGATCAGAGGCCGCGCCGGCCACGGTCATGGCCGCCTCGGTCGTCAATGGAGTGATCTCAGAAATAGCGCCCACAGTGGTGGTCTTACCCACGCCGAAGCCGCCAGCGATCACCAGCTTCACTGGGGTCGGCGCGCGGCGTACAGCAGGGCTAGGAGATTGCTTCGAGTCCACGGATCACTCTCTCAAGGGTTTCAGCACGAGAGCGCCCGCCGAAATCCGGGCGCACAATCGACAAATAGCCTTCTGCCGCGATATCAGCCGCCAAAATACGTGCCACCGACAAATGCAAGTGCAACTTAGCCGCAACCTCGGCCACTGAATTTGGGATTAAACACAACGCGACAATATCGCGCTGCTCAAACTTCAAATGCAAAAGCTCTGCCCGACCCAACGCTGTGGTCACGACCTGAGCTTCCAACTCCAAATCGCCCAGCGGACGCACCCGACCCGCAGTCTGAAGATACGGGCGAATCTCAGCGGGTGGATCGATCGGTGCCCGAGCGGGCACCGCGACCTGGGCCGTATCGTCCAAAAATGGCCGAACCATGGGCGGCCTTCGAGAATCTTCGGACATCACATAGCCAGATTCGACTTCAACTCATCGATGAGTGTGGGTGTCAGCGCGGCACCAGTGCGATTAGCGAATAGAGCCATCTCATACGCGATGTTGCCCAAATCGGCCTCCTTAGAGGCTAGAACACCTAAACACGAGCCCACGCTAATCGCGCTCACCAACACATAGCCACGATCAAAGTCAATGATGACCTTATCTGGACTACCCAAGTCGTAGCAGCGCGATGCTCCAAGCGCCAAACTGTTGATAGCGGAAGTGATCGCCGAAAGTCGATCAGCCTCGTCGCGCTTCATCTCGGAGGAAGACGCGATCAACAAGCCATCCGCCGACACGGCGATCGCCGACGTTACGCCAGCGGTGTCCACCGAAAATCTGCTCAACAACCAATTGAAGTTCTCGGCATCCGCGCTCAAACGCGAGACGGGAGCGGTCATCATTGCCTCTCTTCATCAAGTATCTGCCCAGCATGGGCTTGCCGATCTGCCCGCCGGATACCCGCAACAAAGGCATCCAGCGCCGAACGTTCGCCCTCCGGATCGCGCACCCGATTATCTTGCGGACGCAACGGCGGAAGCAGCGAGCCCCGAATCGCCCCATCGCCCCGCAATGACGGCACTACGTGCTGACCCGGATGACGACGTGGAAGCACCGAATCAAGCATTGTGCGATCTAGCACAACCGTAGGCTCCGACATCGCTCGAGTCGTTCCAGACTCAAACTGCCGCACCGCTGCCCGAGCTGCATCAGCATCACGAACCGGAGCTGGCGGAGAATCAGAGGAAACGTTGTGCAAACCTTGCGGAAGATTCGTTCCTGGAACTCGGCGCTGCATAATGCTAGCGGGCGTGGAGGAAGGCTCGGGCGGGGTCTGCGGAGTTTCCTGTGGAGCCCCTCCCGGAAACCACGGGAAACCACCTTCAGGCGGCGGGAAAGGCATCGCTGAAAGCTGGGCACTGTACTCAGCTGGCATCACATCTGGTGCTAGACCAACATCTTCCAAGTCGGTCGGTGGTTCTGCCAACACGCTTTGCGGCAATATGACCACGGCGGTGACACCTGAACCCGGCGTGGGCACGAGACGAACATCGAGCCCATGGCGTCGGCTCAAGCGCCCCACCACAAACAACCCCAGCATGCTTGAGGGTGCGATATCCAAACGCTCCCGTTCCACCAAACGCGCGTTTTCGCTTTCCAAACGGGTATCACTCATGCCCAGGCCATGGTCGACAATGGTGAGTCGACAACCCGAATCGATTGTCTCGGCATACACCTCAACCACCGTGTGAGGTGGCGAGTACGCCGTCGCGTTCTCGAGAAGTTCAGCACACAACAGGGCCAAGTCACCCGCCGCTGAAGCAGCCACCACAGATTCGCAAATCGAACCCAGCTGAACCCGGGTATAGCCTTCAATCTCCCCAATGGCAGAGCGAAGTACTGTGACCAGCGGCGTCGGGGCGGTCAGCCTCTCATCACGTGTGCCAGATACCACCAGCAAACTTTCGGCGCTGCGCCGCAACCGGCTCGACAAGTGGTCCAGGCGGTAGAGCGTCGCCAGTTTGTCCGCCCGTTGTTCGTCTCGCTCCAACGCGTCGATGAGACTAAGTTGGCGGTCCACCAAGTTTTGAGTACGACGAGCGACGTTGGCGAACATCTGGCCCACGTTAGAACGGACCAGGACCTGCCGTTCCCATAGCAGCACCGAACTATTTTGAACTCGGTTGAATGCGCTCGCCAACTCACCTAGCTCGTCGGTCGTGCTCATATCGATTTTTGGCAAACTCGGTGTGCTGGACTTCACGTCATCGGAGTCCACGATCCGCTGAAGTTCGGCATGAGAAAGGTCCGCGACCCGTGTCGCCGCATCGGTGAGCCGACGCAGCGGCCGCGCGATGGATCTACTGACCGCCACACTCACCGCGACCACAAAACCCATCAGCACAAGCATGACCACCAGCGCAAGCATCACGCTTAGCTTTGCCTGAGTAGCGCGCTGATCAGCCGCATCGGCGATTTCACGAGCAAGACGGTCTTGCACCAGGCGGCGCAAACCAGCCTGGTTATCTACGGCTTCCAAGACTTTGCGGAGCATGGCGTCAGCGTTGACATTGGTCATGTCTCCACGCAGTTGCTGCGCGTATGCGTCAATGCGGCGGGCGGTGGGCCCATCAGCGACAGTGCGGTACAGCTCCAAGTTTTCGGCACTGGCCTGCTCACGAAACTGCTTATCGAAGTGGTCGCGAAGCGCAACCGCTTCCGCGACGAACTGCGCGCTCTCGGGCATGCGAGCCGCGGCGGCCACGACCGCAACACCCACATTGCTTTCTTCCTCGTTGGTTCTTAGCAAAGAATCCAGGGTATCCAGCTGCTGCTCACCGATCGTGTCCGAATCGAATTCTTTATTGTCCAAACCCAAGCCATCGAGCACCGCCGCGATCGCACTACGAAAGTACCCATAGGTGGCATTCAGATCGGCTTGCTTGTCCAGTACCGCTTGCCGTGGCCGACTCAGATTTTCAAGCTGCTCGTGCACAGTCTTGTAGTGAGCATCCTCTTTACCTAGGGCTTTTCCAATCTCAGCGGCCGCATCATCGGTTGTCGTGCGTTGCGCGATTAAGTTTGTACGGTCCGCGCCAGCGGCACCTAAATAGATAAGCGATAGCAATCGTTCACGTTGCAGCTCGTCCAAAAAATCGCCAGTGAGTCTTGCCGCGGTGGCCGCGTGAGCAACCGAGGCGGCAGTACGCATATCCATGAGTCGGTCTGACGCGAATGGCACAGCTGTCAGCAGGATCGCCGCCAGTGGCAGCGCGATCAGCACATTCAATTTCCCTTTGACACGTAGACGGTTAAGCATCATGGTGCCGCCTCGTAAATAGCTGCCAGGTCAAACCCGCCGCGGCTATCACCACCAGGGTTCCGGCCGTGTAAAGCGCCACATTTCTGGAGGTGTAGCGCCCCTGCCTGTCATTCAATAGACCGGCGAGTTCGGCGAACGCCATCGTGGCCAACCGCATAGCACTACGGTGCAAGCGCTGGGCGTCAGCGAACTCTGTCGTCACGTCGAGTCCGCTGTTGGCTGGATCCAACACATTCACTGGAGCGATCTCAGTGGCCGCGATCCGGAAAGCATCTAGATCGCCGACAAGACCACGGCCAATCCGATCGTCTTCGGCAGCGTCGACACTTTTGTGAATGCCGCTGTTCACCGCACCAGCCGCCTGGCCCACTTCGCGGCGCGCAACCGCGATCTGTGTGGTAGCCGCGAAGTCGGGGTCATCACCCGCCAGGTACGTCAAATCGAGAACTTGGCTGGCACTGACCAGCACCTCGGGCAACCGGACCATCGCAACATCGGCGAGGTAATACGTCACCATGTTGGGGTCGAGCACAAGATTGGAGGTGTCACCAATCTTGTTGATCAAGGCGCGCACGGCGGTGATGGGTTCGGCATAGCCTTGGTAGGCTGCGGCACCCGTGAGTTTGGCCTCCAATACACCATCAATCTGCTTTTCCAGCGTCTGCCAACGGGCTTCCGCGTGCAAATCGGCCCCTAATTTGTCGTTGGCTTTCTCGACTTCAGCCACCGCCCCCCGCACTTCCCCCACGTCAAGCAAATCACCCCGCACCGCGCTGGACCGGGCTTGCGTCAATGTGGCCAGCAGACTCACCAAAGG
>JABFVL010000013.1 GCA_013362805.1 Mycobacteriales bacterium
CCCTGCCGTGCCTAACCTGCCCCTAAGCGGCTAATCTCCGCGTTTTTTGTGCCCCAGGGTGGCTCGGGCGGCCTCCAGCCGGGCGATCGGAATGCGAAATGGAGAACAAGAAACGTAGTCCAACCCGTACTGGTCAAAAAGGTGAATGGAGTCAGGATCGCCACCATGCTCACCACAGACCCCCACCTTGAGGTCAGGCTTAGTGCCACGGCCACGATCCGTGCCCAGGTGAACGAGCTCCCCTACTGCCGAATCCAGGGACTCGAACGGACTGACTTGGAAAATCCCGCGTTCTAGATACTCCACGAAGAACGCGCCCTCAGCGTCATCGCGAGAAAACCCCCACGTGGTTTGCGTGAGGTCGTTGGTGCCGAAAGAAAAGAAGTCCGCGTCGACGGCGATCTGATCCGCGGTAAGCGCGGCGCGCGGCAATTCGATCATCGTCCCGATTGGCAGGTCCGCGCCGAGCACAGAGCGCACGACACTGGCTATGTCGGTGCGCACCGCGCTCAACTCAGCCACCGAGCCAACGAGCGGCACCATGATTTCCGGTTGAGGATCATGCCCTTGCTCACGTAGCTCGTTGGTCGCCTCAGCGATCGCCTGAGCCTGCAATTCGAATAGCCCCGGGATCACTAGTCCAAGGCGCACCCCACGCAGACCCAGCATCGGGTTCTGCTCATGCAGCCGATTAACGGCCTCGAGCAACGCCTTTTCACGCACACTAGGTTCTCGCGTCGCAAGGCTTACCGCGAGTTCGGTGCGATCGGGCAAGAACTCGTGCAGTGGCGGGTCGATGAGTCGGATCGTGACGGGCAAACCGTCCATCGCCCGCAGAATCTCGACAAAATCGTCACGCTGCAGGCTCCGCAAGGGTTCCAGCGCTTGCAATCGCTCCTGCTCGGTCCGGGCCAAAATCAACTGTTCGAGGTGGGCACGTCTCTCACCTAGGAACATGTGTTCGGTCCGGCACAACCCAATCCCTTGTCCGCCAAATCGTCGGGCTCGCGCAGCGTCTTGCTCCGTGTCGGCGTTGGCGCGCACGCGCATTCGGCGCACCTCATCGGCATGCCGCATCAGCGAATCCACCGCAGACACCAGCTGACTTTCAACGTGTTTGCCCTCAAAATAAGCGACCACATCGGAGTCAGCTACTGGCAGATCTCCCGCATAGACCGCGCCAGTTCCGCCGTCAATCGAAATGACATCGCCTTGCTTCACCACGATGTCGCCTACCGCAAACTGGTCGGGGCCCACGGTGAGTTTGTCAGCCCCGCACACACAGGTCTTGCCCATCCCTCGAGCAACAACCGCCGCGTGGCTCGTCTTGCCACCGCGCGAGGTGAGCACGCCGTTCGCCGCGATCATCCCGTCCAAGTCATCCGGGTTCGTTTCTCGGCGCACCAAAATGACAGCCTTGCCGTCTTTAGCCCATTGCACCGCGGTGGCGGAATCAAAAACGGCCTGCCCCACGGCGGCGCCCGGGGATGCCGCGATGCCGTTAGCCAGGACCCGTGCTTCGCGCACAGCTTCGGGGTCAAAGTGCGGGAACATCAATTGGGCGAGCTGCGCGCCCGTCACTCGGCACAATGCCTCGTCTTGGGTGATCATGCCCTCAGCAACCAAAGCGGCAGCGATCCGGAACGCCGCGGCGGCCGTACGTTTTCCAACTCGGGTTTGCAGCATCCACAATTTCCCGCGTTCGACGGTGAACTCGATGTCGCACAAGTCTCGGTAGTGCTGCTCAAGCGTGCTCATCACTTGCCGAAGTTCGTGATAGGCCGAAGGCACCAGTTTTTCTAGCTCCGTCAGCGGAACAGTGTTGCGAATCCCCGCCACGACATCTTCACCCTGGGCATTGGCGAGGTAGTCACCGTAGTTTCCACTTTCTCCGGTGGCAGGGTCACGCGTGAATGCAACTCCAGTGCCCGAATCCGCCCCGAGGTTTCCAAATACCATCGCGACCACGCTCACGGCAGTGCCAGCGTTGTCATCGAGCCGTTCGATGCGGCGATACGTCTTCGCGCGCTCAGTGTTCCACGAATTAAATACCGCCGAAATAGCCGCCTTGAGTTGCTCGCGTGGATCTTGTGGAAACGCGTCACCACTCAGTTTTTTAAACTCGTCGACTAGATCGCTCATCGCTTCGGGAGAAAGCTCAGTGTCGTTGGTGACGCCATAGCGGATTTTTGCTGCTTCTAGGGCCTCGTCGAAAGGCTCCCCAGAAAGCCCTAGGACAGTTTTTCCGAACATTTGAACGAGCCGGCGATACGAATCCCATGCGAACCGTGCATCACCAGACTGAGCCGCCAGCCCGTGCACTGACTCATCATTGAGCCCTACGTTGAGCACCGTCTCCATCATGCCGGGCATTGAGGCGGCCGCACCGGAGCGAACCGAGACCAGAAGTGGATTCGCGGTGTCGCCAAGCTCGCGGCCCATTTTCTTTTCCAACGCCGTCAAATGGTCAGCAACCTGGGCAGTGAGCTCGGGGGGCGGGGTTCCGGTGCGCAAATATTCGCGGCAGGCCTGCGTCGTGATGGTGAAGCCGGGCGGCACGGGCAGGCCAAGCCGAGTCATCTCGGCGAGATTCGCCCCCTTGCCCCCCAAGAGTTCTGCCTGCTCTTTACCACCTTCGGCGAAATCGAACACATAACGCGGCTGTTCCATTGAGCCCTCCCAAGGCGCGGTGTCTCCCTATATTCGCACGCACCTTGGAATAGGTATTCACTCTTGTTTACTTATTTCTTGAACACGGCGACAACATATGCAATTCGCACTTTTCAAGCACCTCGCAAGCGCGTGTTCAAATAGCCTTCCAACTGATCCACCGAAACTCGCTCTTGAGACATTGAATCTCGTTCCCGCACAGTCACCGCATTGTCGTTCGGGGTCGCAAAGTCAAGTGTCACGCAATAGGGCGTGCCAATTTCATCTTGCCGACGATAGCGGCGACCGATTGCCCCAGCATCGTCAAATTCGACATTCCAGGAACCGCGCAAGGCATCAGCCAGCGAACGGGCACGTGGGGACAACTCCGGATTTCGGGAAAGCGGTAGCACGGCTACCTTGATCGGTGCCAATCGATAGTCGAGCTTGAGAACCACTCGTTTATCGGTGCCACCTTTGGCATTGCGGGCCATATCTTCGCTGTAGGCGTCGAGCAGAAAACACAGAACAGCACGGTTGATCCCGGCGGAGGCGCTCACCACATGAGGCAGCCAACGGTTCGATTTCTCTTGGTCGTAGTGAGTGAGATCCGCCCCGGAGGCTTTTGCGTGTGCCTGCATATCCCGATCGCTCCGGTTAGAAATCGCCTCCAGGCCGCCCCATTCGGCACCAACAAAATCGAAGTGGTATTCCACATTAATGCTTCGCTCACTAGAATGTGCTGGCGCAATTTCCATGAGACGCAGATGGTCTTTGTTAATTCCTAGATCCACATACCACTGCATACGAGCGTCGATCCAATATTGATGCCATTCAGCGCTTGCGTCTGGCTGGGTGAAGAACACCAAATCGGCTTGTTCAAATTCTCTGGTTCGGAATAGAAAGTTATTAGGCGCGATCTCATTGCGGAAAACTTGACCTATTTGCGCGACACCGAATGGTGGCTTTTTGCGAGCCGTTTGCTGCACGTTCGCAAAGTTGCAGATGATGCCGGTGGTGCCTTCGGGACGCAAATAACTCGGGGTGGGCGGATTTGGTCCTAGCGAAGTCGAAAGCAAAGCCGAAAACATTCGTGGATCGGTGAATGTGCCGCGCGTGCCACAATCTGGACAGTTCACATCGCTCAGGCCCGGGGCGGGCGAGCGTCCATGTAGTTCAGTGAATTGAGCGGTCAACGCGGCGACTGCATAACAACGTTGACAGGCTTGACATTCAGTCAGCGGTTCGGCGAAATGTTGCGTATGCCCCGAAGCCTCCCACATCGCGGGGCCCGCGATCACGCTTGCGTCAAGCCCCACGACATCGTCTCGTCCGGTGACAAGAGTGCGCCACCATTGGCGCTTGATGTTGTTTTTTAGCTCTACGCCGAGCGGGCCATAGTCCCAAGCGCCCCGAGCTCCGGGGTAGATCTCGCTGGCGGGAAATACAAATCCGCGTCGCTTCGCAAGACCAGTAATTACATCAAGACGATCGGCATACACTTTCGTTCGCTCCATCCGGCTGGCCGTCGGCGAGTGGTGGAGTGAACCCTACAACGCGGACCGGGTGTCCGCTGCACACGCAACGGACACCCGGACATAAAGAATCAAACTATGTGATACATGACATCACTTACGGACAGACGCGAAGGTCGCTTTCACCTTCAATGACAACGTTGTATCGCTCTCGATCCGTTGTATTGTCGGGGAATTTCAAAGTTACCTTGACCAAATAGTCGCCGTCTTCCAAGGAGGTATCGGTGACTTCAAAATCGTTAAACTTTTTAGGACGACTACTCATTTCATCAACGAACTCTTGTTCCGTCTGATCATCACGAACCTCATCGCACAACGAGTCGTATGCGTCGCCATAACGCTCAGCTTGAATATCCTCCAAATAGGTCACGACGGCTTCGCGTGCATCGTCTTCGGTGTCTTCGGCGATTCGGTATACGAAATACCCAAAGCCGCCAACACATCCACAGCACAAAATCAACACGAGCAGGGCGATAGAGCCGCCAATCCACCAGCCACGGTTGCTTCGACGCGGAGGCGGCGGAAAAGCACCGGGGCCGCCCGGTCCAGCAATTGGATAGGCACCGTGCATGGGCGGATAGTGCTGGCCAGAATCTCCGTACGGTCCGGGCGGCATTGGCCCGCTTGCCTGAGGAGTAGTTTCGGTGGGCGGTGGCGTCATGTCACCGGGGGCGGGCGGAATAGGTGGCGGCTCGTGCGCGGCCGAAGCGGTCGGGTCAGACCAGGACGGTGACTGCCCTGGGGAAGTTGGATCCGGCGTGGACGGTGACGAGTCGTTCATAGTTATTCAGTCTTCCCTGTCTGCGCGCGAGTTGCACGCATCATCCGTCCGTTGGCTTGGTGATTCGATGAGCTCGCTCGGAGTCGCGGAGATCAGTGTTTCGAACGCCGATACGTCGCCTCGGGCGTCGGCCAGGAGCGGCGTCGCGGCGATTTTGACCTCGAAGGCACCTAGCGCGCGACGATAGGCGCCCACATTCACCCAGCGAGTGACCAGTGCCCAGGAGTGTGGGTCATCGGCGGCACGACCGAGCTGCCCGTCGATGAAACCGTTTTGTTTCGCCAGTGCCGAAAGAGCGTCCCGAGCCCGGTCCAGGAATCGAGGGTCGCGAGCATCGAAGTGGGTGATCACAATCACGGAGTTGACCGTACCGTTCCTGAGCTAAGGGGTCGCGAACATATGCGCGCTTGACAATAATTAGGTGCATTAATGAAAGTGATTACCATGAGCAAAAGATTACTGGTTCTAGCCGCGGCCGCAGCCATGTCCACCACCGCCCTCACTGGCTGCAACCTCGGTGACGACGATGAGCGACCAAGCGTCGTTGTCGGGTTCTACCCCATAGAGTTCCTCACCAGCCGCATTGGCGGTGACCACTTGAACATCACCAGCCTCGCCGCCCCCGGCGTCGAACCACACGATCTCGAACTCAAACCCCGCCAAGCCGCGAAAATTACCGACGCCGACCTCGTTGTGCACCTCGACGGCTTCCAGCCCGCCGTCGATGACGCGATAAAAGAACACAACCCCAAAGCTGGTTACAACATCGCCGAAAGCACAACGCTCAAAAAGGGCTACGTTCCCGAAGAAAGCCATGAAGAAGGCGAAGTGCACCAAGACGGTGAAGACACCGATCCGCACGTCTGGCTTGACCCAACCCGCATGCAAGCAATGGCGGATGGGCTCCTGAAAAAACTTGAAAAAATAGACCCCAGCCACAAAAGCGAATTTCGCGACAACACCCGCGCGCTCAAAACCGAACTCGGGCAACTCGACACCGACTACCAAGACTCACTGGCCAATTGCGGAAGCCGCACATTTGTCACCAGCCACAACGCGTTCGGATATCTCGCCGAGCGCTACCAACTCACCCAACTAGCCATCAGCGGGATCGATCCAGAAAACGAGCCCTCCCCCGAACGCATGCGGGAAATCACTGACCTGGCCCAAGCGAACAACACCACCGTCATCTTCACCGAAGAGCTCGTTAGCTCCAAAGTCGCCGACACCATCGCCACCCAACTCGGAGCCCGCGTAGAAGTTCTCAACCCCCTCGAACCCGTGGAAGGCAAGGACGACTACCTCTCCGCGATGCGCGATAACCTATCCAAGCTGCGCGGCGCCATGTCCTGCTAAGGCAATTCGATCAGCTAGCTGCCACCGTCGAAGAAGTGAGTAACACATGGAAAGTCGGCAAGACGAAATTGTGGCGCTCGACCATGCCCGGGTCACCTACGAGCGGCAGCCAGCAATCGACGATGTCAACATCAGCATCCGCCGAGGCGAAGTCGTAGCGCTCCTAGGCGCCAACGGCTCCGGCAAAACCACCGTGATCCGCTCCAGCCTCGGCCTGGTTGATGTTGACCATGGCGAAGCACGACTCTTTGGCACACCGCTCAAACGTTTCCACCAATGGCAACGCGTCGGATACGTACCCCAGCGGCTCGGCGCCGGCAGCGGAGTGCCAGCAACAGTCACCGAAGTAGTCGCATCTGGGCGACTCACCAGAAAAAAACTCTTCAACGGCCGCGCCGACCGGAAGGCCATCGCTGAGGCGCTGGACGCGGTCGGCCTTGCCGACCGAGCCCGTGAACCAGTTTCGACATTGTCAGGCGGTCAACAACAACGCGTGCTGATCGCCAGAGCCTTGGCTGGGGAACCAGAGCTCCTGGTCCTGGATGAACCGACAGTGGGCGTGGACGCCGCCAGTCAACAAGCGCTCGCGGCGGCGCTGCTGGATCGCATCCGCACCGGCATCACCATGCTCTTGGTCACCCACGAAATGGGCGTACTCGCACCTCTGATCACCCGCACCATCACAATGCACGACGGGCATGTGGCATACGACGGCGCACCACATGGATTCGAGCCCGGTGATCTAGCCGGGCGCGCCGATGCCCATTGCGAACGCGGTGATCTAGAACAACCACCGCCCATCGACGAACACCCGCACGCCCCGGGCGTGACAGCCAACATGTGGGGCGAAAAATAATGGAGATTTTGCAGTACGACTTCATGGTGCGTGCCCTCATCGCCGCGCTGCTCGTGGGCCTGACCGCACCAGCCGTTGGCATCTACCTTGTACAAAGACGCATGGCATTGATGGGTGACGGTATTGGTCACATCGCGCTCACCGGTGTGGCCGCTGGATTTTTCTTCAACACCTCTCCGGTGTGGACCGCCGTCATAGTCGCCGCCCTAGGTGGCATCATTGTCGAGCTCATTCGCAGCAGCACCCGCACTTCTGGAGACGTAGCTCTAGCCATGTTGTTCTACGGCGGCATCGCTGGCGGTGTTCTCTTAATGGGCTTGGCCGATACCAGCAATGTCAACCTAATGTCGTATCTGTTCGGCTCACTGCTCACCACTTCCGCAGAAGATCTTTGGGTCATCGGTGGACTAGCGATGGCCGTGCTCGCGGTCACTCTTGGTGGCCGCAAAATGCTATTCGCGATTTGCCACGACGAAGAATACGCAAAAGTCGCTGGGCTTCCAGTGCGATTTCTCAACCTCTTGCTCGTAGTCACCGCGGCCGTCACCGTCACCGTGGCAATGCGTGTGGTTGGTCTGCTTCTCGTGAGCGCCCTGATGGTGGTCCCCGTGGCTGCGGCGAGTCAACTCACGCGCGGTTTCATGGCTACTCTTGCCCTCGCGCTGACCATCGGGGTGCTGGTCTCAGTAGGCGGCGCTGGTGGCTCCTTCTATCTGGACACCGCGCCCGGAGCAACAATCGTCGTTACCGCCATAGCGGTATTTCTTATCACCGGCTCACTTGCCGCATTCGCCAAAGCCGTTAGACGATGGACCCCACAATGAGCGAGTATCAGGCCGCGGCCGAACTATTGCGAGCGCTCGCCTCACCGCTGCGCATCGCAATCGTGCTGCGGCTCCAAGACGGCCCCAAAGCGGTGCATGAGCTTGTCGACGCGCTGGGGGCGCCGCAACCGCTGGTTTCCCAACATCTTCGGGTTTTGCGGGGAGCTCGGCTGGTACACGCGCAACGGCACGGACGAGAAGTGGCCTATGCGTTGGTTGATACCCATGTTTCCAAGATTGCACTAGCGGCAGTACAGCACGCTGATGAAACCTAAACTTGGGGGCCATGTAAGTCTCCAGACATCGATTGCGCGAGGATGGGAACATGCGCACCGCTAGACGAAGCACCCGCCAGCGCAGCGCCGTCATGGCCCTGCTCAACGAAGTCGACGAGTTCCGCAGTGCCCAAGAACTACACGAACTTCTGCGGCATCGCGGCGAAGCCGTCGGGCTCACCACGGTTTACCGCACCTTGCAAGGCCTCGCCGACGCCGGAGAAATCGACGTGATGCGACCACCCGGCGGAGAACATCTCTATCGGCACTGCACCCAAACACACCACCATCATTTGGTGTGCCGTGCTTGTGGTCGCACCGTCGAAATAGAAGGTCCCACCGTCGAGCGTTGGGCCGACAGCGTAGCCGCGCAACACAACTTCAGCGACGTCAGCCACACACTCGAGTTGTTTGGCACCTGCGCGCAATGCCGCGATCGCTGATTAAATGTCGTACGGGTTCTCGGGCTGCTCCACCCGCTTCAAGGACGACACCTTGATATACGGGATCTCCTCGCCATTTGCGGGGTCGGTATCAAACTTGTTCACGTACTGGCCGCGCACTTCCACCCACTGATCAGATTTGAGTTTGCCCACATCACCCGACATGCCCACCTTGATCGGGCGAGAATCCGCCGCACAACACATCATCATCATTCGAGTTAGATAGACCCCGCCGCCCTCGCGTGGACTGATAAACCCGACGAGCTTCACTTCGCGCCCGGCAAGCGATGCGCCCCGTTCAAAAGTAGCCCTGGCGGCATAATCCAACATAGACAAAGGCACAACATCGCCCTCCGGCAACGCCGGATAGATCGAACGCGGATTCTGCTGTTTAGCGACCGACGTAGCGGTGCCGCTCTTAGACGCCGCATAGGAACCCAAGGTAGGCGGCGCGATCAGCACTAGCGCCGCGATAGGCAACACCAGCAGCCACGCCGAGCGTGGGCCAGAGCCATTTTCACTATGTCCACAACATGCGGCGTCTGAGGCAGAAGGCTTCGCTTCCGCGACGAACAAGCTCTGCCACATCTCGTAGCCAAGCGTTACCACACCAACAAGCAGTAGCAAAATTCCCGAAGCCACCAAATACGGTTGCAAGTCGGCTTTGACATACCGCAAATGCACATCGGTGAAGCTCATCTGCAAAACAAGCGCGGCCACGACAATCATCACCATGCTTTGGACAGTTTTACTCACAACAACACCCACCCCACCGCCGCGCTGACCGCCATCGCCACCACAAAGGTCGCAGGACCAAAGCGGAACGCGAAACTTCGACCGAAGGTGCCCACCTGCATGGCGAAAAGCTTCAAGTCAATCATCGGGCCCACTACCAAAAAAACCAACCGCGAGGACAACGAAAACTGCGAAAGAGACGCCGCAACAAAAGCGTCCGCTTCAGAGCACAACGACAAAATGACAGCCAAAACCGCCATGGCCAACACAGCCAGCAAGGGATTGTCAGCCAGCACGTTCAACCACTGAGCCGGCACCACAACTTTCAAAAATGCCGCGGCTACCGCCCCCACCACGAGAAAGCCGCCAGCGCTAATGAAGTCGTGGCGCATGGTGGCGAAAAACGCCAACCATTTTGGGGCCCCATCGACGTTGGCCCTCGCCGGCATTTTGATCCACTCAGGCCGGCCCCAGCCCAGCCAAAGCCAACCCATAGCCATTGCTGCCAGCGCCGAGGCTACGGCCCTCGCTACGACCATTTCAGGGGTTCCCGAGAATGCGACAGCTGTAGCTGCCAACACCACCGGATTAAGAGCCGGGGCGGCCAGCAAGAAGGTAAACGCCACTCCGGGGGCAACACCACGACGAACCAAGCCACCAGCGATAGGCACTGAACCGCACTCGCACCCCGGCAATGCAACTCCAGCCAAACCCGCCACGGGCACCGCCAACGCTTGCCGCTTGGGCAAGACCTTGTGAAAAAAATGCGGAGGCACAAAAACCGCGATCGCGGCGCTGACTACCACTCCAAGGGCTAGGAACGGAATCGCCTGCACCACCAGGGAGACGAATATGGTGCCCCAGAGCTGGACATCGGGCGAATCGAGATAACCAGATAGCGGCTTGCGAAACGCGACGATCGAGCCCAGTACGATAAAGAACACCAACACTGAGGCCAGACCAGAGGTGTTGCTTTCCTCATCGTCTAGTGGTTCTCTGGCCCGTGGCACGTGCCGCACCGGGCCAGCCAACGTCGCCGCAGGCTCGTCATGTTCCTCAGTAGAGCAAGAATGAGTATCGAGCTGGCGGGCCATCAATCTAGCCTAACGAAATGGGCGCTTCGGCACCGAATCGACGCTCCCGGTTGCCATACGCTTCCACCGCCCTACGCAAATGACTGCGATCAAAATCGGGGAACAATGTGTCATCAAAAACGAACTCAGCAAAAGCCGACTGCCACAGCAAGAAATTCGAAATCCGTTGTTCACCGGATGTACGAAGAAAAAGATCTACATCGGGCAACTCGGGCTGCGCTAAATAGCGGGCGAAAAGATCTTCGTCTACTTTGTTGGGTTTGAGCACTCCCGCCGCCACATCACGGGCAATAGCCGCCGCCGCATCCGCGATCTCCGCGCGGCCCCCATAGTTCATGCACATGGTGAGCGTGACACCAGTGTTGTTCTTGGTCAGCTCAGCGGCATCGTCGAGCTCGCGACTAACGCTAGACCACAGGCGACTACGACGGCCCATCCACTGAATTTTTACGTTCTGCGCATGCAAAAGATCACGACGGGCGCGCAAAATTTTTCGAGAATAGCCCAGAATGAACCGCACCTCATCGGGCGACCGGCGCCAGTTCTCGGTCGAGAACACGAACGCCGTTAAGTAGGGGATGCCCAACTCGATGCAACCCTCGACGATGTCGTTCAGGGCGGCTTCGCCTTTGCGGTGACCTTCGGTACGTTGCAAGCCGCGTTGTTTTGCCCAACGTCCATTGCCATCCATCACCAGCGCGACATGTCGCGGAACCCGATTCGGCGCGCTCACGGGCGCTCCACAAAAGGCAACGAACGCAAGCCGCGTTCCAAGTGCCACTGCAGATGTGCGGCTATCAAACCACTCGCCTCCCGACGGATTTTTTCCACGCTAGCATCGGCATAATTCCAGCTGCCATGCAAGAGCGCGCTCATCAACTCCAGCGTCTCAGGTGCCGGTGTCGCACTTCCCGGCGGGCGGCAACCCGTGCACACGCAACCGCCGGATGCTACCGAAAACGCGCGGTGCGCACCGTCACGGCCACAAACAGCACATGCTTGCAACGCGGGCTCCCAGCCAGCCGTCGCCATCGCGCGCAACAAATACGCGTCCAGGATGAGCGGCGGATCATGTTCCCCAGCGGCGATCGAGCGCAATGCACCTACCGTAAGCAGGTACAACCTCAGCGCCGGTTCGCGTTCTTCGTCTACCAAGCGCTCAGCTGTTTCGGCGATCACGCTAGCTGCCGTGTAGCCAGCGTAGTCACTCATGATGTTCTTCCCAAAGTGGGTAAGTGTTTCTACTTGGCTGACCACGTCCAAGGAACGCCCTAGATAAAGCTGCACATCGATGTGGCTGAAAGGCTCGAGCCGGGCCCCAAAACGACTTGAGGTTTTGCGCACCCCTTTCGCCACAGCGCGGATTTTTCCATGCCGTTTGGTGAGCACCGTAATGATGCGGTCGGCTTCACCCAGTTTGTGTAGGCGCAGAACTATGGCGTGGTCACGGTATAGGCCCCGCGCCCCGTATTGTCCCGCACCTTTGCCCATGCACGCATTCTCGCACCTAATCGCATTCAGTTTTATTCGCACTCGTTGGGACTGAGCGGGCCCTTACGACGATGAGGGGAGCCACCGAAAACAGTGGCTCCCCTCATCGTTAGTTCCCGCTGTTAGCACCTAGGCAGTGCGTTGAATGCCGCGGTGCCGCCGTCGAGGTTGAACCAGGCGTACGGGATGTAGCGTCCGTCGGTGAGCTTGATCCACTCGTCGCTGGTCTTGTTGTTGTTGTAGATGTAGGCGGTGATAGACGCATCGCCCTTGACCTTGCAGGTGCCGGTGAAGCGGGTGCCGTCGGGGGCGCCGCCCATGTCCGTGCCTTTTTGCGAAGGACGGTCGAAGGTGCGAACACCTTCCCGGGTGCAGTAGTCATCGTTCGGGTTGCTTGGGCCGTTCTTGCAAACCACGGTGCCGGCTTCGGTGGCGGCCGCGGTTTTTACGGTGACGCTATCGGTGCTAGAGCCAATGTCGTTCTTGGCCGTGACAGTCACCGTGTACGAGGTGCCTGGGGCCAGCCCGGTGATAGTGAGCTTGTCACAAGATCCGGAGGCCGAGCCGCCGTTGGTGCTCGCGGTGCAGGTGACCGCGCCACCACCATCACTGCTCGCGGACAGGTTGACGGTAATGGTCGTCTCTGTCTTGGAGTTTCCGGTGATCTGCACGGTCGGCTTCGACCACAGACTTGCCTGGACCGTCGCCGCGGCACCCGTGCCACTGCTGTTGGTCGCGGCGACCGTCATGGTAACGGTTGCGCCATCGGCCAAACCAGTGAACTGGTGACTGCGCACATCTTTTCCTAGCGGGACGCCAGCGCCACCGTTGATACTCACCACGTAGCCATCAACCGTGCCCGTTGTCGGAGGCGCCCAGGTGAGCTGCACCGTGCCGCGGGAAACGACCTTGGCGGCAGCGTTGACTGGCGCACCTGGCACAGGGTCAGGTGTTGGAGTTGTGGTTGGCGGTGGAGTGGTTGGCGTCGGCGTCGACGGTGGATTCGTCGGCGTGGGATCGGGCGTTGGGTCAGGGTTAGGAGTTGGGTCCGGATTCGTCGGTGGGTCCGGCAACTCAGTTGGCACTGGGTTGTCGTTTGGCGGCTGAGATGGCTCAGTCGGAGGATCCGGATTTTGTGAAGGCTGAGGATTCGGATTCGGGTTGGGGTTCGGATTCGGCACCTGAATGGGCACCTCGGGAAGCTGGGTGTCAGGTTCTTGCCCGGGCTGTTCGTTGCCTTGTTGTTGATCTTGTTTATCTTCGGGCTGCTTAGCGTCTTCGCCACCGATGACATCGGCGGGCGCTTTATCAATCGGCGTGATCTTGCTTTCCGAGTTGACAACCCACGCACGGGCCGAGGAGGGCGCGTTGACGAACAGGAAACCTTCGCGCGCTTCTATCGAGACGTCACCAGCTGTTTTGGGGATGGTGATCTCCCCCATGCTGTCACCGCCCACGCCGTAGACGTGCACCCGGTGGTCATTGTTGTCGGTGATGTATACCCGACCGCTGTATGCCAAGGCCACATCGAGTTTGCCCGTGCCGCCGACTTTGATGGTGACTGGTTTTTTGTCACCATCAATGACGTGAACGCGGCGCTTGTCTTTGTCTGTGATGACAATGACGTCGCCGCGGGTACGTTCGGCGAGCAGAGGCTCGCCTTCGACCTTGACCTTGATGGTGTCTTTTTTGTCGCCTACGACTTTGGTGAGAACTCCGGCACTGGCGTCATATACGGCGGCACCTTCATCAAGGGTGGTGATAGCGAGTTCGGCACCTGGTTTCGCAATTTTTTCGATGGTTCGATCAATGCTTGGTCCGGCACCATTATCGCCAGGCTTGATTGCCATCAAAGTGCCTTTAGCGGGGTTCGCGATCCAGAGTAGTCCTTTATCGTCGAATTCTTTTCCGCCGATGATGCGGCCATCAAAACGCAATGGCGTGCCAATGGGTTCCATCTTGGCGGGATCAACTTGCCGGATGATTCCGGCCGCGTTGTCGATGATGAGGACTTTGTCTTTGTAGAGGGCGACCTTCATCGCATCGCCCGCGCCGCCACTCACCGCGCCAGAGGTGGTGAGGTCGGCGAGGTTGATTGAGGTGATCGTGCCCGTGTCGTGATTACGAAGAATAAGGTTTTTATCGTTTTGGGAAATGCTCACTTTGCCGCCGCCACCGCCTGGCAGTGCGCGACGAGTGTCAACTTTGCCGGAAGACGCATTCACGCGGACGGCTTCGCCTTTATCGCCGCTCCACAACCACACGTTGCCGTCATCGAGATCAACGGCGCGACTAATGGCGCCAATACCGAATAGGGTGGCTACCATGGCTCCGAGGGTGGTAACAACAACGCCAACCGTGACAAAGCCGCCATTTGGGCGACGCAACGGCTTGGCTAACCGGGAAAGTAGCGACCCTCCACTGGAGGAGCTATCGCGAAACCGTGTCATCACACGCCCCCACATATGTTGGCAAAAGGTACAAAGCGCACACTCATATCAGGGTTGGACCTAACGCGCATTAAATTACCTGCTATTCAGCGTAGATGCTATCGGCCATGTAGTTAGCGTCTGGGTAGAACTCGCGTGAGACTTTCACCCATTGGTGATAACGCCCCAGGCAACCGCATGACGAACTCTTAGCAATGAGCAGTCATAATTGTTATCACGAACCATCTACATATGCCCGGCAATAGCACTAGAAATAACTAATACGATTCGCAACGCAACCAGCCGCTAACTCCGGGCAAACCACGAAAAGGACGACACCATGACGACGCCGCGGGAACCGCACGCCTCCGGCGACGAGCCCACGGTTCCCCTGCGCCCCGGCCACGCTCCCCCGCCAGCGCAAGGAACACCAGGCCCCGCACCAGAGGGCCCAACCGTGCTGTCGCCCCGCGGCACCGCCCACCCACAACCAGGCAGTGGACTCCACCCAGGCGGAGCCACCCGCACCGTTGTCGTGCCACCAAATAGTGCCCCGCCAGCCCAAGCCGTCAATACCGCGCCGGTCAGCGCGGCGCCCGTCAGCGCCACGCCAGTGAGCGCTGCCCCAACGAGCAGCCCAGTAGCCGAACCCACAGTTCCACTAAAAGAACTGGATATCCGAGTAACCGGCGGAGTAATGATTCCTGGCCTAGATGGCTACTCGAATGTCGAACTCATCGCGCATGGCTCCTCCGCCATTGTGTATCGAGCACGACAAGACCGACTCAAGCGACAAGTCGCTATCAAACTGCTCCTCGTCGACGATGTCATGACCACCCTGGCCAACGTCGAATTCGAACTCGAAACACTGGTCCGACTCAGCCAGCAAGCCCATATCGTGGGCATCATTGACACCGGAATCACCGACGCCGGGCAGCCATTCATCGTGATGGAATACTGCGAAGGCGGCTCCTACGCACAGATCCTCAAAGACCATGGCCCGCTTCCGCTGGAAGACGTAGTCGAAGTGGGCATCAAAATCGGTGAGGCACTACACGCCGCCCATGATGTGGGAATCATCCACCGCGACGTCAAACCACACAACATTCTCAAATCGCGGTTCGGCCCGCAGCTCACCGACTTCGGTATCGCCTACGCCGACGAGCTGTCCGCTACCACCACCTTCATGAAGCTCACGCCCCACCACGCCTCGCCTGAGACCCTGCTCCAACAGCACCAAACCGGAAAATCGGACCTCTACAGCTTGGCTTCCACCATGTGGAACCTGCTCGCCGGACAGCCCCCCTTCGCCGGCCCTGGCACCAACCCCGAAGAGTTCCGCCGTCGCGTGCTCACTCAACCCGTGCCACGCGTGCCTCGCGACGACCTACCCGAATGGATCCAAACCGAACTAGCTCGGGCCATGGCAAAACGCCCAGCCCACCGGCACCTCAACGCACTCGAATTCGCCGAAACACTTCGCGCCCGCATGGCCGCGCCCAACACTGTTACCCCGTGGGCTCCACCTGCCGAAGATGGACACCCCTACGTGCCCATATCCGCGGCGCCCAGCGCGCCAACGTTTCCCACTCAAGAAGCACTTGGATCTACCCACCCAGCAAGCGCGCCACCAATGAACTCAAGCCCGCCGCAGGCGTTCAACCCCGTCATCAGCTCCGCGGTGCCCGCCTACAGTGCCAGCCCGGCAAACTTTCAAGTCTCGGCGCCACCGCCCCAACTGCCCGGCCCGGAACACCACCGGCCGAACGATCCACCACCAATCCTGGTGCCTGTGGGGCAACCCATTGACGACGATGAAGACGACGATGACACCCCTGCATGGCGCAAGCCCGTGCTCACCGCCGCCATCATTGGTGTCATCCTGGGCCTCGTCGCCACCATCGGTGTGCTGTTGATGCGCGATAAAGACAGTGGCGACGACACAGCGGGACCAGACAAGACCCCAACGCCAACAAAAACCGCCATTCGGAGCTCTGAATTCAAACCCACCGATGTGAAGGTTTCGTTGGCGGGCGAAGTCCCCACGGTGAGTTGGAAAGACAACAGTGGCGGAAAAGCGACCTTTGTGGTGACCGTTCTGAAAAGTGGAAGTGGCACCCAGCCGACACCTCTTGGCAGCACTGAGGCTAAAGAAACCTCACTTACCCTGGTCGCCTACCGGGTACCGTCCGGGGAAAATCACTGCTTCACCGTCATTGCCGTCATGAACCAGGGCGGCGAGCCACAATATTCGCCGTCAGACCAGTACTGCACCACGCCATAGGTCCTCATAGAGCATTGATGTCAACGATGCGCTCCCTGGCACTTTAAACTCTTGCGCCTAGGCGGACCCGGCAAGCATTGGCTTTCGGAAATCGACACAGCTTGACCGTTTTGCGCTCGATACGCCGGCGGTATATCGCTGCCCCACGCGTGTTCCAGCTTCGCGTTGGAACACGCGTCCAAACCGGGAATGCGCGTCGCCGCATTCCTCACTGCGCTGTGGCGGGCGTGCGGGTGAGGCGACCGCCCTTGGAAAGCGTGGCGCTGACGTTGATGTGTTTGCTGTAGCGGTACAGCTTCAACGGGCTGCTGCTGACCATCTCCTTGTACCAAATCGCCCATTTGCCCTTCAGGTAGATGCGTCGCGGGCGGTCGTCGGCGAAGGTGAACTGAATGACAGCATCTTTACGACCAATGCTGACGGGCTGGTGCCAGTAGCCGTACCGGAATGGCTTCACATTCTTGCCGCGGAGGTGTCGCGTGATGGCGTCTGCAACGTATTGGGCGCTGGGCATTCCACTTTGGCACGTGCCATGTATCTGGCCCCACGCTAGGCGAATGGCGGCAGCGTCACCGATGGCATAGATGTTCGGGTGGGACACGGACCGCAGCCCAGCGTCGACGACGATGAGCCCACGGGAATCTGTGGTGATCCCCGAGGTAGTGGCGAGTTGAGATACCCGCACGCCCGCGGTCCATATGGTGAGGTCCGAGGGCAATATCTCCCCACTCGCCAGTTCGACCGTGGCTGGTTGCACTCTGGCGACTACAGCACCTACCCGAGTGGCGACGCCAAGCCGGTCCATCGCACGATGCAGGTAGGCGCGGGCCTTCTCGCCCATCATGGCGCCGGGTACATCGCGGCTTAGCAGGGTGACATTGAGCCCGGGGTTATTTTCCGCGATCTCGGTCGCGACTTCAATGCCGGTGAGTCCGCCGCCGCATACGGTGAGATTGCCTCCTTGAGCGGCGAGGTCAGGAAGCCGAGCGGCGATCTCCTGCGAGGCGTGTTGGCCATTGAGGGTGAAGGCGTGTTCGGTAGCGCCGGGCACGATGCTGGTGTCGGTGCTGCTGCCTAGTGCGTATACCAAAGTGTCGTAGGTCAGCAGCGTCGGTTCCGGGGCGTGGGTAGCTACGGTGATGCGGCGTCTCGCGGGGTCGATGTGGGTGGCCCATCCTCGGACGAATTCCACCCCAGTGCCGGCGAGAATTTCCGGGATGCGGTAATCGCCGAGTTTGTGGCCCGCCGCGACTTGGTGCATCCGCAGTCGTTCAGCGAAGCGCTCGTTGGCGTTGACCAAGGTGATTCGAGTACCTAGTCGACGGGTCCGGTGCGCTAGTCGGACAGCGGCGAGCATGCCGGTGTATCCAGCCCCGAGTATCACTATGCGCGTGTTCTTGTTCATGATGTCTCCTCTCGCGGTTTAGCCATAGGACGAGATAGAGCACATCCCCGTGACATCGGGTGACGCCGATCACAATTACTGCGTGACCGACTGCTATTTCCGTGCCGTTTTCAGCCGAATGCGGCGCAAAAAGGCGGGCGATGAATTTGCCCGCCATGCCTCGAAGCGGCTTTGGCGGAACTTCTCAGCAAGCATGGAAGGTCGTTGGCGCCGAACGCCTGCCTGCTATCGCGACTTCGCTCGGAAAACTCGCGCCACCCCAAAGCCGAGTGCGCGCCATGCTGTTGACAGCCGGCAACTTTGACTATCGGCCGGTGGGTGCCCGATGACGTGGCGTGGGCATTGGTGCCGGCGGCAACGTTGGCGCCAACGGGTTACGCCGTGCCCATTTCAGCGGTCGTGGATCAAACCCGCCGAATGTGCGCCGCCACCAGCCTTGCCGCGCCCGCGTCGCGATCTCGTATTCCACAACAGCGGCGACGGCACCCTCAGCATCGGTGGCGGCCGCAAGCCCAGGAGCGAATGCGACCATGTTGACCGTCTGCGCCAACGACTGCATCTCAGGAAGCGGTCGTGCCGGCTCTTTACCAGGTCCTGCCATTGGGCTGCTCGCCAACGCGGCCACCTCCGCCGCGGTCAGGTCTTCACCTGGCGCCCGTTTAGCCAACCGCATGCAATCTTCTAGTTGAGCCCAAGCCCCCAGAATCCGATCAGTCGGGCCGCCGGTGTACAAACGGCGCTTTCGGAGCCGTCGACGACCAAGCGCTGCGGCAATGAGGAATGCCAATGCGATAACCAGCAAAGCCGCGACGCCGCCTAGCAGCCAGGGCAGAGTGCTGCTTTCCTCGTTTGGCGCGGGCGCCGGAGCGGGCTCGTCGTTATTGGGGTCAGCATCATCCAATTTGTCCAACTGATCTTCTTTGCTTTGCGCCTGAGCTTGCGCTTCCGCAGTGGATTCCTCGGGCGGAGGCGGGACATTTTTGTCGCGTGGAGGCGTCGGGTCGAAAGCGACCCAACCATAGTCGGCGAAGTACACCTCGGGCCAGGCGAACGCGTCACCAGTACGCACCTGGTAGCGATTTTCGCCGCGCTCTTCACCTGCGTGAAATCCGACGACTACCCGAGTAGGCAAACCCCGCAGGCGGCCCAGGAGCGCGAAAGCTGTAGCGAATTGCTCCGATGTGCCGCGCCCACCGCCGGTTTTTTCAAGAAAGTGAAGCAAGTTCGGATAGGCGTGACCACTTGGTGCTTCTGGATCGAATAGGTAATTCTGCTTCAAGTACCGTTCAAGCAATAGGGCCTGCTGATAGCCCGTTTTACCCGCCCCGGCGATTTCACCGGAGAGAGTGCGAATCGATTCGGGCACTTGCGGCGGCTGCTGCATGTACCTTTCGTATTTTCCGCTTGAGGGCAGCGCCGCGTTCTCGAGCTTTTCCGGGGTGTATGACGGATGTTCAGAACTCACGTTGTAGGTCAGATCTGGGGAAAGTCCGTCTGGTTGCAGAAGTGCGCCAGTTTCGGTGTCGTAGGAGACGCGCACCCCAGTGACTTCGCGGGCTTGTGCCACCGCTGGCAGCCAAATGCCGTCGAGCTCATTGATGGTGATGCGCTGATCAACAGGAAAATGTTGACGGGGTTCTTCTACTGGTGGCAACACACTTCCGGCCGAGCGGTATTGGCTGCCGGGGGTCCAGGTGAGCCCGTCGAAATCGTTGAGCACAACCCAGGAAATGCGACTGGGGGTGCTGGATTCGACAGTGAACAGGTTTTCGTTGGGTTCTCTGGCCCAGCCAGACAACCGGCCCAGGGGGTTGGATTCGGGAATGCTCTGTTCTGGCGCGGCGATATGCGAGCGGGGGTCCACTGGCCGGACGTCGCTCGCGTTGAGCACCATGTTGCCGAGTGTGGCGGTGGCGGCGATCAGCACGACCAGTCCAAACGACATGACCGCCAATCGTCGAGTCTTGAACCGCCGGCGCACTTGCGCACCTACCTGGCTCAACACGGCACCCATTTTGACGCGGCCCGTGAGCGCCAATGCCAGACCGGCTACGGCAATATAGGCGGTCGCGATCACAAGAGAGGGCTTAACGTTCGGCCCGACCAGGATTAGCGCGGCGATGTAGGCGAGGGTTGGGGCGCCCAACGCCGCCAGCGTGGCGTTCGTACGTCCGGCGATTTCGGCGCCAAGGGCGCCGCAGGCCCACAGCACAACGATGGGCAGCACGACTGTATCGGGCGTGGGGAGCACGGGGATAGTGCTGGTAAGAATGCGAGCGCCTGAGTTACGCATCGCATCGCTAAACATGTCTAATAGCGGGCCGGGGTTATTGGCCGATCCTTTCGTGATGGCGGTCGCCACGAGCAGATAATTGACCAGGCCCAACATGGATAGTGCGGCTGCGGTACCGGTGGACATGCCAAAAGAGCGGAAGAGTGCTGATAGTCCGACAGCCAGCGCCGCCGCGATGGCCAGTAGCACGAACAGAGTGGCACCGGAGTAGATGCGTGAGAACGCCGATGAGGCGATGACGCACAGCGCGAATACTGCCAAGAGCGCGGCGGTTCTGCCTTTGTCGCGTTTTACCATGTGCGTACTCCGTCCCAGGACCGGGCAAAGTCGTCGACGGTGCTGGCGCCGATGACGAGCATGCCTTGTTCGCTGGCCGTGCCGGGCTCGGATCTTCCGAGCACCGTGGCGACAATTGAGGGGAACGCATCTCGTAGACCAGCGACGGCGTCCAGGTTTTTCTCGCCTTCTGGCCCGGTCAGCGCGATGAGTGTGTCCCCGACCCGTCGCTGTCGCATGCGCCGGGTGACTTCGAAAAGACCAGTTGTTTCCTCGTGTAGCCGCACTTCGGTGAGCAGGTCCAGGAAGGCTTGTGCGCCTTCGCTGGCACCCCCGCTGCTCAGGTACGCGCCTGACGCTAGATGCAGATCGACCGCCAAGTTGCCGCGTAGTGCCGCGATGATCACTGAGGCGGCCGCCTCCACGGCGACTTCAAAATCTTGTGGATCCGGGTAGGCGATTTGGCGGTCATCGAGCAGAACGACCATTCGCGGCAGTGAGGTATCGACGTGTTCGCGCACCATGAGCTGACCAACTTTTGCCGACGTGCGCCAGTGCACCTGACGAAGGTCGTCCCCTCGCACATATTCACGCAGGGCGTGGAAGGTGATATTGCCGTGTTCGACTTTATCGATCACGCCGTCCAAGCTTCGGGCTGTGCCGGCGGGGATCGCGCGCAGTAGCTGAACTTTTGGATGAACCCAGACTTTGCGCGTGCCACCATATTGTTTACTGACCCGAACCAAGTCGAAAAGGTCACGGCGTTCGATGGTTAAGGGCCCAATTTCGATTACCCCGCGCTGGTCGCTGGGCAATGCGTAATGAACTGTCGATTGTACGCCTGGTTCCAGTCGGAGCACGGGAACGGGAACTGGCACGACACCCACCGGGTAGCTGCAGCGGTCGGTGGCGTGCAGGTCCATGCCACGCCACCGGGCTTTGTGTTCCATCCGAACGATGCCCCGGCAGGCTTCACCTCTGGTGACTCGCTCGGGTTCGACAACTCGATCGACCCGCAGGCTCCAGCGGCGCAGCCCGATGCTCAGCGCGGCGATGAAGGCACCGGTCGCGGCGGCGCCCACGACCGCGAGCTCCGGATAACCGAAGTAGAGGCCGCCGATGAGCAGCACAATGCCGGCGAGCACTGTGCCGTATCCGCGCAGTGTGACTCGCATGGGCTTATGCCTGGCTTACTGGAAAGCTTCCCGCGACAGCGGGTTGGCCTTGTTGGGCGGCGGCTGGCTGAGGCACGGACACGTCAGCCAACACTTCGTTCAGAATCGCGCTCGCGGTGCGCCCACGCAGCTGGGCGTCGGGAGCCAACACCAGACGGTGGGCGAACACGGGCTCTACCAGCGTCTTCATGTCTTCGGGTACGACGTAGGCGCGACCTTGCGACAAGGCATAGGCTTGCGCGGCTCGGGTCAGCGCGACCGCGCCTCGGGGGCTTACTCCCACTCGAACGTCGGATAGTTGCCGGGTGGCGTGCGCAATGCGGACCGCGTAGCTGTAAAGCGGGTCAGCAACCCAGACTCGTCGCGTCATCGCCACGAGCTCGGTGATGACTTGGGTGTCGGTGACCGCATCTAGAGATTCGGTGGTGCGGCCGAGGGATGAGTTGCGCAGTACTTCGATTTCGACGGCTTCGCTGGGGTAGCCGACGCTGATTCGCATAAGGAATCGGTCGAGTTGCGCCTCGGGGAGCCGGTAGGTGCCATCCATTTCTACGGGGTTTTGGGTGGCGACCACCAGGAATGGGCGGGGTACTGGGTGGCGCACACCATCAATGGTGACGTAGCGCTCTTCCATTACTTCTAGTAGCGCGGATTGAGTTTTAGGTGAGGCACGGTTGATCTCGTCCGCGATGACGATGTTGGCGAACACTGGGCCCGGGTGGAATTCAAATTCCCGGTTGGCCTGGTTGAAAATGGTCACACCGGTGACATCGGAGGGCAGCAAGTCTGGGGTGAATTGCACACGACGCCAGTCACCTTTTACTGATGCGGCGATGGCCCGGGCGATGGTGGTTTTGCCCGTACCTGGCACATCTTCGATGAGAAGGTGCCCTTCACTGAAAAGCGCGGTGAGGGCTAACCGAACTGTGTCGGGTTTACCAAGCAACACAGATTCGATGTTGGCCGCGAGCTGGCCAAATACGCCACTGAACAGCGTGATCTCAGCGTCATTGGGTGGCTGGACTGCACTCACGGCTTTCTCCATTCGCACGAGGCAGGTCGTACCGCGCTTGCTGCGGTGTGAGACCTAGTTAACACATCCTGCCCGGAGGATTCCCAAGCGGGGGCAGAACCAGACGTTCAGGCCTTAAGTAGCGCAATATTACCCAGCAAATGCTAGGCATTCAGAGTGGCCAACGTAATAAATACCCGCATATCGGACCAGCCCTCGTACTTTCGTCCGAGAAATTAGAACCCAAGTTTGCGCAGCTGCCGGGGGTCACGCTGCCATTCTTTCGCGATTTTCACGTGTAGCTGAAGATTCACCCGACTACCCAGCAGGGCCTCGATGTGCTTGCGAGCCCGAGCCCCCACATCTTTAATGCGCGAACCCCGTGCGCCAACGATAATTGGCTTCTGACTCGTTCGTTCGACATAGATATTGGCGAATATATCCACCAAATCTTCACGGCCCTCACGCATGTTCATCTCTTCGACCACCACAGCCACCGAATGCGGAAGCTCATCGCGCACCCCCTCAAGCGCGGCTTCCCGAATCAGCTCCGCGACCAAAGTCTGTTCGGGCTCATCAGTGATCTCGCCATCTGGGTACAACGGCGGAGACAGCGGCAAGAACCGAGACAGCACCTCAGCCACAGTGTCGGTTTGCTCATCCTTCACCGCCGACACCGGCACCAACTCGGCGAAATCGGCGAGCTGACTGACCGCCAACAACTGCGCGGCCACAGCTTCCTTACTCACCAGGTCAGTCTTGGTCACCAGCCCAACCAAGTTGCGCTGGCCCAACTTGGCTATCTCACTAAGAATAAATTTGTCGCCAGGCCCGACCTTCTCATTGGCGGGAATACACACGCCAATGACATCGACCTCAGACCAAGCCGCCCGCACCAAATCGTTGAGCCGCTCCCCCAACAAAGTGCGCGGCTTATGCAAGCCGGGCGTATCAACAATCACCAATTGGGCATCCGAACGATGCACAATCCCGCGAATGGTGTGCCGCGTGGTCTGCGGCTTATCACTAGTGATCGCAACCTTCGCCCCGACAAGAGCGTTCGTTAACGTGGACTTGCCGGCATTAGGTCGACCAACGAAACAGGCGAAACCAGCGCGAAAATTCTCGGGAACCTCAAACACGCATCTACCTTAGGCGCCCGGCTCGGCCGACACAGGTTCGGGAGCCAACCGACGCACCAACACCGTGTCAATACGGTTACGGCGTCCACCTGCACTTTCGGCGGTCAGCTCCAAGCCACGAATGTGCACGACGGCGCCAGGGATAGGCACCTTGCCCAGAGCTTGCGCCAACAAGCCGCCAACCGTTTCGATATCACCGTTGGGCAAGCTGACATCGAAAAGCTCCGCCAAGTCCCCGATGCCCAAGCGGGCGGTTACTCGCACCGCCCCACCCGGCAGCTCTTGCACCGCGGGCCGCTCATCGTCGTATTCGTCAGTGATCTCGCCGACGATCTCCTCAACAATGTCTTCGATGGTCACCAGGCCAGCCGTGCCACCATATTCGTCAATCACGATCGCGATGTGAATCCGGCGAGCCTGCATCTCGCGCAGCAACTCATCGACGGGCTTGGACTCCGGCACAAACTCGGGTGAGCGCATCACCTGCGACACCAATTGGGTAGCCGCGGTGGGCTCAGCTTGCACCAGCCGGGCGAGGTCTTTCAGGTACACCACGCCCACAATGTCGTCGACGCCTTCACCCACCACGGGGACACGAGAGAACCCACTTCTAAGGGCCAACGCCAAGCCTTGCCGCACTGTTTTTGTGTGTTCAATCCACACCACATCTGTGCGCGGCACCATCACCTCACGAACAATGGTGTCACCCAAATCGAACACTGAATGCACCATTTGCCGCTCATCATGTTCAACATCACCACGCTGCTCAGCCAAGTCAACCAAATCGCGCACCGCTAGTTCGGTAGCAAATGGCCCCTCTCGATATCCCTTGCCTGGGGTAAGCGCGTTTCCTACGAGAATGAGCAGCTGGGCTATCGGGGCTAGAACGCGAGTCAGCCACCTGAGCACCGGAGCGAACAACAGCGCGACCGGATACGGATGTTGTCGACCCCAGGTGCGCGGACCCACACCCACGAGCGCAAAACTCACGGCGGTCATGACAGCGGCACTGATCAACGCGGCCTGCCAGCTCAGACCCCAGGTGTCCACCGCGCTGTAAACCACCAGCACCGTCGCGGTGAGTTCAAAAGCTAGTCGCAGCAGAAGCAATAGGTTGATATGGCGTGGCAACGCCCGCAGCACCGCATCCAGTGCGGCAGCGCCTCTGGCGCGTTCTCGCACCAGCTCGGCAACCCGGGTTGGCGAAACGCGCGCGATAGCGGCATCGCACATCGCGCAAAACCCAGCCAACAGCACCAGCACGCCCGCGGAAATCAACAAGGCGGGGTCACTCATCCCGACGCCTTAGGAATCCGACTTCGGCGGGTTAGGTTTCGTCTGGGCCTCGTTTCGCGAGGTCATCTCAGGCGAGACTTCGGTGCCGTATATCTCAGGCAAATCGCCCGATGTGGCGGGGATGCGCATTTCTCGGGTGATGCCTTGCGAGGCACGCCAGGCTTTCAGCAGCCTGCCTTGCAGCGCGAACATTTCACGCTCTTCATCGGGCTCAGCATGGTCATAGCCGAGCAGGTGAAGTACACCGTGAACAGTGAGCAGCGCAAGTTCATCTTCGGGCAGATGCCCGGCCGCTTTCGCCTGTCGCGCCGCGACCTCGGGACACAAAACAATGTCGCCTAGCAGCGCGGGTTCTTCTGGGGCATCTCGTCCCGCTTGAATCGGTCCAGAGTCGATTCCCAGCTCGTCCATCGGAAAGGCCAAGACATCGGTGGGGCCGGTCTTGTTCATCCATCGTTTGTTGAGCTCGGCCATGTAGGTCGACTCGACAATGAGAATTGACAGGTCCGCCAATGGATTCACATTCAGCTCATCCAAGGTGTAGCGGGCGACCGCCAAAATACTGTCGGCGTCAGTGTTCTCGCCCGACTCGTTGGCTATTTCAATACCCATCAGCGTTTACTCTTTTTCGCGCGACGTGCCTCGATAGCATCCCAAGCTTCGTAGGCGTCAACGATATCGGAGACAAGGCGGTGTCTCACCACATCGTCACTTGTCATGTTGGCGAAATGCACGTCATCGATGCCGTCCAGAATTTCCTGCACGACCGCCAAACCACTGCGGCCCCTGCCGGGCAGGTCAACCTGCGTGCGGTCCCCCGTCACCACAATTTTTGAGTTGAACCCAAGCCGGGTGAGGAACATTTTCATTTGTTCAGGGGTGGTGTTTTGCGCCTCGTCCAACAAAATGAACGCGTCATTAAGGGTGCGGCCGCGCATATAGGCCAATGGAGCTACTTCAATAGTTCCGTTTTCCATGAGGCGCGGAATCGATTCTGGGTCCATCATGTCGTGCAAAGCGTCGTAAAGTGGCCGCAAATAGGGGTCGATCTTTTCAAAAAGCGTTCCAGGCAAAAAGCCCAGTTTTTCCCCTGCTTCGACAGCTGGGCGGGTCAAGATAATGCGGTTTACCCGCTTGTCTTGCAGGGCCTGCACCGCCTTGGCCATCGCCAAATAAGTTTTTCCAGTGCCGGCGGGGCCAATTCCGAAAACAATGGTGTGTTCGTCAATTGAGTCAACATATCGTTTTTGATTCAGCGTCTTAGGGCGAATTGTTCGACCACGACGCGAAACAATGTTGTGACTCAATATCGCCGAAGGCTTTTCATTCGCATCAGCCGTTAGCATTCCGATCACGCTGCGCGCCGAATCCAAACCCACGGCCTGCCCTTTATCGAGCAAGGCGAGCAGTTCAGCGAAAACCTTTTCGGCAAACGCATTATCACCAGGCGTGCCAGTCAGGGTTATTTCGTTGCCCCGCACATGAATATCGGAGGTCACCGAAGCTTCAATGAACTTCAAAATTTCATCAGAAGAGCCCAACAGGCTCACCATGGCGCGATCGTCGGGAACTACGATTCTGGTCTGCGCATTCGGGCTAGTAGTCATATGATCGGCCGTTTGGCCTGCTCACGCCCCTGTGACTCACACACCACTGGCCCATCCAGCGGTGAAATCGCTTCTATGCTATCGCGCACGACAACCTTATTAGCCAAACGGCCACCTCGGCGCACTAACACCATTAATAGCCCGATTTAAGCTCCTCTAGCGGGCGAGCATCGGCCCGAGAGGTTTTCCCCCAAGCACATGAGCGTGCACATGGAAAACTTCTTGGCCGGCGTTGGGGCCGGAGTTGAACAACACCCGATAGCCCGCATCGGCAACGCCTTCGTCCAGCGCAACCTGCCCACACGCGGCGGCGAGGGCGCCCGCCAACGCCGGGTCCTCCTGCCCGAGAGCGGCAAATGTGGGGTGATGTTCCTTAGGAATCACCAGCACATGCACGGGAGCCTTAGGGGCGATATCGCGAAACGCAAGAACTTGATCCGTTTCGTACACCACGTCGGCGGGAATCTCACGAGCGACGATCCGGCAAAACAAACAGTCAACAGCCATAGCCAGACATTCTAGGCCTGGCTATGGCGAGACTGTGGAACCGCTACTGGGTGAGCTTTTGGTGGATTTCCGTGTTTGTGATGGCTGATTTCCAACCGCTTTTCTTAGCGGCCTGATTAAAGTTCGCCGTTCCTTGCAGCCCCGGAGAATCCGGGCTGGGCTGCGGGTTCACGACCATATTGGATGAGGCGTTCTCATTCCAAATATGAACTTCTTTGCCGTCTTGGTCTTCGACGGTGATGCCATGTATCGCCGAAGCATCAGGAAATTCATGATCCAACGGTGGCAAAACCACAGCTGTGCACAAACCGCTTCCCGGAACTACCGCATTGAGAGGATCGCTATGCACCAAGGTGACAGGATCGCCACTCATTGAAATCGTGCTCTGCTCGACGGTGATTTTGAATCGCGGGGCGCCCTTTTCAGCACAGGCAAGGAAAACACCCCGACTTTGCTGCGGCACACCACCATCGTTATCCAAAATGGCTGTGACCAAACCAGCTGTATAAGCCTCGCCGCGTTTGGTTTTGCCATCGTAATACTTGATGCCCAACTGACTGGCGTCTTGGAACGTCAAGGCCGCCTTGTCGAGTTGCTCACGGCTCTCAACCGCCGCATCACCCTTCGGAGCCTCGGCCGTCGGGCTCTGCGGCGGGGGGCTTTGTTGCTTGGTTGAACCGCCGGTACCGCCATCTAGAGACGGCCCTCCCGTTTCTACGCCGGCTGGAAGATCGTAGCCGGGAGGGCGCGCATTATCGATCATATGGACAACCCCCGCAGCGGCTACAAACGCGAGCGGCCCCCCAATCCAGAATGCAGCACGCCTTCTCCACTTTGACTTCTTTTTTGGGGGCTTATTTTTTTTGCCTGTGCCTGGTGGCCTAGTTGGCGGACCAGAAGGCGCCCAGCCGGGCGGCTGATGGGGTGGTGACCCATAGAAGCCCTGCCCTGGTTGCGGAACATAGGGGGCTTGCCCGGGCGGAGGCCCATACATTCCTTGCGCGGGGGCAGGCCCATACGGTCCTTGCGCGGGTGGTGACCCATACGTGCCCTGTGCAGATGGTGAGCCATATGGGCCCTGCGTGGGTGGTGGCGCATACGGTCCCTGTGCGGGTTGCTGCTGCCCATAGTCAACTCGGGCAGAACCAACCGCTGGTTGACGCACGTATGACGTTGGCGGCGGCCCAAAACCAGCGGGCGGAGGTGTCCGCGGCGGGGGCGGCCCTTGAACGAACGGTGGTGGGGATGACTCCGGCGGCGCCGGAGGCGTCTGGGCAGGTGGTAAAGGGGGCGCATTTGGCGGGCGCGGTTCCTGAACGGGCTGCGGTGCCCCATCGCCAACTCGCGCAGTACCAGTCGCAGGTGGTGGCGGCGGCCGTTCGGGTGGAGGCGGCGGGGTCTCGTCGCTCATCGGATTCACTTCCTTGCATATCTAAAGAGGAACCATAATCGCAGGTTCAGCGCCGCGCGTCATTCGCTTTAAGCTGAAATCACACTTTCAGCGCCATCTTCCGACCCAAGGGGCAAGAGCAGCCAATGCGGCCGGGCCGGCGGTAGACGTGCGGACGACAGTCGCTCCAAACCGGACAATTTTGGCTCCCGCTTCACTGAACTGAGCGACTTCTCGATCGTCGAGTCCGCCTTCAGGGCCCACGATCAGCATGATCGCACCGCGCTCAGCACCATCCATTTTGCTGTGTTCACTCAACAGCGAACTCGCTACATCGAAAAAGGTGATATCTGCTTCCTCGTGGAGCACAAATGTCGGGCCCCCGTTGTCACCAATTCGGCGAACCACGTCTGAAGTGCTAGCCAATCGCGAGACGTCGGGAAACCAACTGCGCCGTGACTGTTTCGCTGCGGCGCGAGCGGCGTTACGCCACTTGGCGAGTGCTTTGTCACCGCGTGGACCCCGCCATTGGGTGATGGTTCGCGCAGCCGACCATGGCACTATCTCGTCCACGTCGAGCTCAGTCATCAATTCAACCGCGAGTTCACCTCGGTCACCTTTCGGTAGCGCTTGCACTACAATGAGTTTCGGTTGCGGCGCGGGAATGCGATCACGCAGCTCTACCCGCAGGTTGAGTTCACCACCGTTCACCGACTCGACGACACATCGTGCTCGCAGCCCTCGCCCGTCAGTTATCAACAGCCGCGCCCCAGGCGTCAATCGTTGAACCCGGGCCGCGTGGTGGCCCTCATCTCCCGACAAAACAAGAGTGGCGATGTCAGGCACAGAATCAAGCACGAATAGCGGCAAACTCATCAGCTCAGCCCCGCACTCGGGTTAGCCGTGGCCCTGAAAAGCATCGCGCACTTTAGAGAAGAACCCAGTGGTGTTGCGCTCGGGCTCTGGATGCTCTTCAGCCCGCAGCTTGGCTAGTTCCCGCAGCAGTTTTTCCTGTTCCTCATCAAGTTTTGTCGGCACCTTGACGTCCAGGTGCACGTGTAGGTCCCCACGGCCAGTGCCACGCAAATGCGGAACACCCTTTCCGCGCACCCGCACCACCGCGCCAGCTTGGGTGCCAGCGCCGACGTCGATCGCTTCTTCGCCATCCAAAGTTTTCAGCGTGAGCTTGGCACCCAACGCGGCAGCGGTCATCGGCACCGAAACCCGGCAATGCAGGTCGTCGCCTTTACGCGAGAACACATCGTGTGGCCGTTCGCGAACCTCAATGTAAAGGTCACCAGAGGGGCCACCGCCTGGGCCCACTTCACCTTCACCGGCGAGACGAATGCGCATGCCGTCTTCGACCCCAGCGGGAACTTTCACAGTTAGTTTGCGACGTGAACGCACCCGCCCCTCGCCATCGCAGGTGGCGCACGGGGTGGGAATCACAGTGCCGTAGCCCTGGCATGCCGAGCAAGCGCGCGTGGTCATCACCTGACCCAAGAACGAGCGTTGCACGCTTTGCACTTCGCCCCGGCCGTGGCAAACGTCGCAGGTGACGGGCTGAGTGCCGGGGGCGGTTCCGGCACCCGAGCAGTCATCACAAATTTCCGCGGTGTCCACGGTGAGTTCTGGATTAACTCCAAATGCCATTTCGTCAAGCTCAAGATCCAGTCGGATCATGGCATCCGAACCTGGTCTGGTACGAGGACGAGGGCCACGTCCAGCGGTTGCGCCCGTTCCACCAAAGAACGCATCCATGATGTCTTGGAATCCCATGCCAAAGGGACCGCCAGCGCCTCCACCGCCCTGGCCCATTCCGCCTGGTGCGAGGGGATCGCCACCTAGGTCTACGACTTCGCGCTTCGCCGGGTCTGATAGCACCTCATAGGCGGATGACACTTCTTTAAAACGCTCTTGCGCCTCCTCGTCCGGGTTTACGTCCGGGTGCAATTCGCGCGCAAGTTTGCGGTACGCCCGCTTGATTTCTTCCGGCGTCGCGTCCCGTCCTACACCGAGCAGGGCGTAGTAATCCTTGGCCACAGCTGTCCTTCACATCGAGGGTTCTTACGAACGAGCGAGCAGATCTCCGACATAGCGAGCCACAGCCCGCACGGCACTGATCGTGCTCGGGTAATCCATTCGGGTGGGCCCCAGCACACCCAGTCCAGCGTAAACAGTGTCACCTGCACCGTAACTAGAGGTCACCACAGATGTTCCACGCAAACTGTCTAGCTGGTTTTCCTGCCCAATCCGCACCTGGAAACCAGTCGGGTTTTCAACTTCACCGATTAGTTTGAGCAGCACCATCTGCTCTTCCAGAGCTTCCAGAATCGGCCGGATAGAGCCAGGAAAGTCTACAGTGGCCAAATTCGCGGTGCCGGCAAGCACTAGTTTTTCTTCATGCCGCTCAACCAGGGTTTCTAGTAGCACCGTGGACAGAGTGGTCAAATATGGGCGCATTTCCGGCGCCGCGGTCTCCAAGAGTTCATGGAGCTCGGTAGGCGCGTCGGCGAGGGCTTGACCGGCCAACGCACCGTTCAAGACACCCCGAAGATCGGTCACCATGGATTCGTCCACCGCCGCTGGGAACTCCACCACGCGCTGCTCGACCCGACCCGTATCGGTGATCAACACAACAAGCAATCGCGCGCTCGATAGCGGCACCAGCTCGAGGTGACGCACCGAACTTCGGGTCAAGCTGGGGTATTGCACAACCGCGACTTGCCGAGTGAGCTGAGCGAGAAGCCGAACCGTGCGATGAACGACATCGTCAAGATCGACGGCGCATTCTAGGAATTGCCCGATAGCGCGCCGCTCAGCCCCTGACAGGGGTTTAACGGTGGACAATCGGTCCACGAAAAGCCGATATCCCTTATCTGTTGGGATTCGACCAGCCGAGGTGTGCGGCTGCGCGAGGTAACCCTCATCTTCAAGCAGCGCCATATCGTTGCGGATGGTCGCCGGGGAAACACCTAGCTGGTGGCGCTGGGAAAGCATTTTGCTTCCCACGGGCTCATGCGTGGACACATAGTCCTCAATAATCGCCTTTAGCACCTCTAGCTTGCGGTCATCCAGTGGCATTTCCCCTCCTTTCACTCACATCTTTGGCACTCGCACTATCCGAGTGCCAAGCATACGTTGGCGATCGCCACCCGGCCAACACCTGCGGCTTAGCTCAAATCACGAATTACAGAATCGGCGAGCAACCGACCACGCAGCGTCAATGCGGCCCGACCCTCCGCGAAGGCCGTGGGGTCCAGCAAGCCATCCGCCATCAGTTGGGGCGCCGCCGAACCCACCCGTGAGAGCGGCAGACCCTGCCGCATTCGCATGCCCAACATGATTTCTTCGAGCCGCTGATCGATTTCACTCAACGTCTCTCGGCCCGCCGCTGGCGAGGAACCATCGGCAAGAAGCGCCGAGTATCGCCTCGGGTGCTTCACGTTCCACCATCGCACCCCGCCGACATGAGAATGCGCGCCCGGCCCAAAGCCCCACCAGTTCTGGCCCCGCCAATACAGTTCGTTGTGTCGACATCTGGCCGCGTCGCTCATCGCCCAGTTCGATACCTCGTACCATTGCATGCCTGCCCCGGTGAGCTTGTCTTCCGCGAGCAGATATCGGTCAGCCAGCACATCATCGTCGGGAGCGGCGACCTGGCCACGGGCCACCTTTCGAGCCAACGCCGTGCCGTCCTCCACGATCAAAGCGTATGCCGACACATGATCGACCCCCGCGCCCGTCACCGCGTCGAGCGAGGCGAGCCAGTCATCCTCGGTTTCGGCGGCGGCACCATAAATAAGATCGAGATTGATGTGCTCGAACCCCGCATTCCGAGCCTCGGCTACGGCCGCGAGTGCTCTGCCGGGGCGGTGTTTACGTTCCAGCATGGCCAACACTGACGCACGGGCGGACTGCATGCCCAGGGAGATGCGGTTAAAACCGGCCGCCCGAAGCTGCCTCAGCGAAGTTTCGTCAACCGACTCGGGATTTGCCTCGGTGGTGATTTCGACATCGTCAGCGAAGCCAAATTCTTTCTCCACCGCGGCCACGAGCTGCGCCAATTGGTCCGAACCCAACATCGTTGGGGTACCACCGCCCACGAAGACAGTGCGAACCGCTGGTGCTTGACCGGCGAGCACGCGAGAGGCACACGCGATCTCACGCACCATGCTCTTCAAGTAGCTATCGATGTCCAGGCCACCGAGCTCACTGGGCGTATAAGTGTTGAAATCGCAATAGCCACAGCGCGCTGCGCAGAAAGGAACGTGCAGATACACGCCAAAATCACGTTGCGTCAGGCTTGCCAAGGCAAGCTGGCTAAGCGCACCATCGGGCGGAGCCGGATCGCGGGATGGCAAGGCTGGAGACATATCGACATTCTCCCAAACACGTTTTAAGGAGCACTGATGGCATCACTTGTGCAACTGCATATCGCCGAAGGCATTGCCCGCTGTCTGCTCGACTCCCCGCACAATCGCAACGCGCTGTCCACACAACTGATCACCGAGCTCACCAACGCGATCACAACAGCCGTACAAGACAACAGCGTTCGCGTGATCGTGCTTGATCACACCGGGCCAGTGTTTTGCGCCGGTGCGGATCTGCGCGAAAGCGCCGCAGGTGGTTCACCAGTTCTTGCTTTGCCTGGCCTGCTTACCGCCTTGTGGAATAGCCCCAAACCCACCATCACGGTCGCACGCGGCGCCGCGCGTGGTGGCGGGCTTGGGCTGCTAGCAGCAGCTGACCTGGCAATATGCGCATCCGAGGCGACATTCGCGTTCTCAGAAGTCCGGGTTGGCGTGATCGCGGCTAGCATCGCGCCGGTGGTTCTAGCCAAACTCTCCCCCAGGGCCGCCAGCGAACTTCTTCTCACTGGCGCGGTATTCGATGGACGACGAGCCGAAGAAGTTGGCTTGGTGACCAGCGCCACTGACACGGAAACAATTACCGAGGTCGTCGCTCAATGGACGCATGCGATACAACTGGGCGGACCGGCCGCACTCGAGGGCACGAAAGCGCTGCTTAACGCAGACCTATCCGCGGAAATCGCCGACAACGCGGTCTTGTCAAACAAGTACTTTCAATCCGCCGAAGCCATCGAAGGAATGACTGCAATACGGGAAAAACGTGCACCGTCATGGGCATAACCAGCCCGTCGGCGTTAGCGAGCTACCCGTAACCTCAAAGGCAAGGCAACGGTGGAGGAACTGTCTCAATGAAAAAAGGGACCATTGCAATAGCAGTGGCCGGGGTACTAATCCTCGGTTGTCTTGGCGTGCTCGCCGTCACTAAAGACGCGGATTTTCGACTCCCATTCCTGTCAGACTCCTGCCGTGCGTTCGGAGACGACGACACCGTGCGTCTACAGCCCAATCAACTCACAAACGCGGCGACCATAACGGCTATCGGCACAAAGATGGGAATGCCCCCACGGGCGATTACCGTGGCATTGGCAACCGCGTTTCAAGAATCAAAAATGCGGAACATTACTCACGGCGATCGTGACTCAGTGGGCCTCTTTCAACAACGCCCCTCCCAAGGCTGGGGAACAGTCGAACAACTTAATGACCCGCGTTATGCGGCCACAAAATTCTTCGAAGCGCTCGGAAAAATCAACGACTGGGAAAGTCTTCGCATCACCGAAGCAGCTCAACGGGTTCAATACAGCGGGCACCCGGAGGCGTATGACAAGTGGGAAGCTGACTCACGCATTCTTGCCGCTAGCTTGCTTGGACATTCACCACGGGCGATTACCTGCGTGCTTCGCGAAGAACCAAAAAACGGCTCAGCTACCGCACTTAACGATGAGCATCTGGCTGACACCGGAGTCGCCCTCACCCAAGATGATGACAAGACATTGCGCGCTGCTGTCGCCGCCGATGATGAACTGGGCTGGCGTACCGCTTATTGGCTAATCGCAAAATCAGAAGAATTCGGGGTTAAAAGCGTGTCGTACGGCGGTGCCCATTGGACCGCGGAAAGTGGAAAATGGAAAAGCTCATCTGCAAAAAATGATGAAGTTATCGCCGAACTTGCCGGCTGATCCACGGCAGCCGTTAAATTCTGTAGCGCATATGTGGGATTTAGCCCAAAATTCAGTCGACTAAATTGATTGCCGCGAATGACAAACCGGCAACCTTTCCGACTTCGTTTAACATTTTTATCGACTGAACCTTGGCAAGAGCGAAAGGTAGTGCTCATGACTTGGGGTGACAACTACCGCAACGACCTCGCCAACCGGCGCGCGCAGATCGCCGCGGAACGCCAGCGGCTCGATGAGAGACTCGACTGGCTTACCCAAAGAATGACCGAAGTCGTCGCCGCAAAACCTTGGCTTGAATCCGAAATAGCAAAAGCCACCGCTGAGCTTCAACGCATGAAGGAAACGCGGATCGAAAACCAGCAGGAAAACTTCGCCGCTACCCAGGAACAATTATTCAAGCGCCAACGCCAACTATCTGATTGGCCCGCGCTTCGCGACAACCTGGCGCTCACCATTCGGCATTGCAGGCAGCGATACGTTGATTTAGCTGTTGCGGACGGCGCATTAGCGGCAAGGCAACTCGCCGAACTTAGTCGGCCACGGCGTATCACCGGTCAACAAAGTGGGCGCGATTTCGACTGGTGGCCCCGGCGGGAGCCACCAGCTCAATCATCTGGTCCAGGCAGGTAGCGCCTACTTTTTGCCGGGGCTTTCATCACCGGTGGAAAGCGCGGCGATAAATGCCTCTTGCGGCACCTCGACCCGTCCCACCATTTTCATACGCTTCTTGCCTTCTTTTTGCTTCTCCAAAAGTTTGCGCTTACGTGAAATGTCACCGCCATAGCATTTCGCGAGCACATCTTTACGGATCGCCCGAATGTTCTCTCGCGCGATGATTCGAGAACCAATAGCCGCTTGGATTGGCACCTCGAACTGCTGACGGGGAATGAGTTTGCGAAGTTTCTCGGCCATGGATGTGCCATACGAATACGCTTTGTCTTTATGCGTAATGGCCGAAAATGCGTCAACCGTTTCGCCTTGCAGAAGAATATCCACTTTGACCAAATCAGACACTTGTTCGCCAGTAGTTTCATAGTCCAGCGACGCGTATCCCTTTGTTCGGGATTTGAGTTGGTCAAAGAAGTCGAAAATAATCTCAGCCAACGGCAGGGTGTAGCGCAATTCGACTCGATCTTCGGACAGATAATCCATGCCCAACAATGTTCCCCGACGGGTTTGGCACAGATCCATAATCGCGCCAGTGAAATCGGTGGGCGTCAAAATTGTGGCGCGCACGATTGGCTCGTGCACTTCCGAAATTTTTCCGGTCGGAAACTCACTAGGGTTAGTGACGGTATGTTCCGTGCCGTCTTCCATCACCACGCGGTATACGACGTTGGGAGCGGTGGCGATCAGGTCGAGACCAAATTCGCGTTCCAGTCGCTCGCGAATGATTTCCAAGTGAAGAAGACCCAAAAAGCCCACTCGGAAGCCAAACCCAAGAGCCGCCGAGCTCTCTGGCTCGTAGACCAAGGCCGCGTCGTTGAGCAACAGTTTGTCGAGGGCTTCCCGAAGTTCGGGGTAGTCAGAGCCATCCAGTGGATAGAGGCCAGAAAACACCATCGGCTTGGCATCGGCATAGCCCGCCAACGCCTTACTGGCGGGGCGGGCCTGGTTAGTGACCGTGTCACCGACCTTGGACTGCCGGACATCTTTCACGCCGGTGATTAGGTAGCCGACCTCTCCCACACCGAGAGCTTTAGCCGGCACCGGTTCGGGGGAAATAACTCCGAGTTCAAGAAGTTCATGAGTTGCGCCCGTGGACATCATCAGGATTTTTTCTCGACCGGTGAGTTGACCGTCAATAACCCTGATGTAGGTGACCACACCGCGGTATGTGTCGTAGACCGAGTCAAAAATCATCGCCCGAGCGGGCGCCTCAGCTTGTCCAGTGGGCGGCGGAATTTGTCGAACGATCTCATCCAACAATTCCTCGACACCTGCGCCTGTCTTACCTGACACGCGCAGACAATCGGAAGGTTCGCAGCCAATGAGATGCGCCAACTCCTCGGCGTATGTGTCGGGTTGCGCGGCTGGCAGGTCAATTTTATTGAGCACCGGAATGATCGTTAGGTCGTTTTCCAGCGCCAGATAGAGGTTCGCGAGGGTCTGCGCTTCGATGCCCTGCGCGGCATCGACGAGCAGCACCGCACCCTCGCAGGCCGCTAGCGACCGCGATACTTCATAGGTGAAGTCCACGTGACCGGGTGTGTCAATCATGTTCAGGATGTGCGGCTGGCCATCTTTCGTCCATGGCATTCGTACCGCCTGAGACTTGATCGTGATGCCTCGCTCGCGTTCAATGTCCATCCGGTCGAGATACTGCGCACGCATTTGCCGCTCCTCAACCACACCGGTTTTTTGCAGCATTCGGTCCGCCAGCGTCGATTTACCGTGATCGATGTGGGCGATGATGCAAAAGTTGCGGATCAGCGCGGGAGCGCTGTCCCCAGGTGGCGGAACGGACGACACAGCAGGACTCTCTTCGATAAATGGGTGGGCTTCATAGTCCCACGCCGCGCAGCCTCACCTATCGGGCGGGATAGGGCAGCCGGGCTCTGTTCTTAGAGCCCGATTGTTGCCTGATAAAGTAGGGCGTTCCGCGTTACCTGGGCCCGACCACGGTCTAAGCGCGGCGTCACCGCATAAGCACCATTTCGTGGTGGAACAAACAACGCGCTCCCTCCTCCCGCGGGAGTGACCGGAATCGACAACGAAGGCTCTAGGCAGACGTAGATATGGCGAACATCAAGTCACAGATCAAGCGGATCAAGCAAAACGAGAAGCGCCGCATGCGGAACAAGGCCACCAAATCGGGCCTGCGTACCGCCATCCGCAAATTCCGCGAAGCCGTTGCCGGTGGCGACCGGGAAGCCGCGCTCGTTGAGCTGCGCACCGCGACCCGCCAGCTAGACAAGGCCGCGAGCAAGGGCGTTATTCACGCCAACCAGGCCGCCAACAAAAAGTCGGCGCTCACCAAAGCCGCCAACGGTCTCGGCGAATAGCCAAAACGGATATAGCTTGAAAAGCAGGCCAGTTTTTACTGGCCTGCTTTTTCGCGTGTCCTTAACGGCATGCGTGATGTGGGACTGTTCCATGCCGCCTTACGCGCCTTCTTCTTGGCTTGGTTCATAACGCCGGCCACATAGTCGTTGAGTTTCACCATCGCGGCAACCGTTACCGGCAACACCAGCAGAGCCCACCAACTCACCCACGCGGTCAATGCGAGAACCAGCGCCGTTCCGATGGAACCCTCCAAATAGAGGAAGCACATCAATTGGCCAGGCGTTGTGTGCTCAAGCCGAAGCACTCGGGCATAGGCTGGTGTGCCCGGCTCGTCGCTTGACTCCGCGTGGTTAGTGTGCCGTCCCATTGAAAAGCCGTTCCCCTTAGACAAATGGAAATTTTGAAAATATCGGCAGTAGCCAGAATTGGCATACGCCACAGACATCGCTCATTATCTCTGTGCCGCGCGGCGGGAGTTAGCTGTTTCCCTTAAATTGACTGCGCAAGGCGATTACTTGGCCAATGGACCGTTCTAGGGCAAACACTCGGTCTTCGGACCCGCCTTTAACCGCGCCATTGAGCTCCGCGGCTACCCGCATAGCTGCGATAAGCGCCGGCGCCGACCAACCCCTGGCGGTGCGTTGCGCTCGCTCGATTTTCCAAGCGGGCATGCCGAGCTGGCTAGCCAACTGGTACGCATTTCCCCTACCGGCGCTGCTCACTCGCGCGACCGTACGCACCCCGTCGGCCAACGCATCGGCAATCAGCACAGGATCAACACCGATGCCAACCGCCCAACGGGTGGCAGCCAAAGCTTCGGCCTCATCACCGGCCATTACTGCATCAGCCACCGTGAATCCGGTGACTTCGGCACGGCCAGAGTGGTAACGACGCACCGCGTCAATATCCACTACGCCGTCGGAGTCGGCGACCAACTGCGCACACACATTTGCCAGCTCGCGCAAGTTGCCGCCTACCGCATCAGCGATGAGCTCCACCGCATCGGCTGTTGTCCGACCGCCAGCGCGTTTAACTTCAGCTCGGATGAATTCAGCGCGTTCTTTAGCCTTAGTGATTTTCAGGCATGGTTGCACGAGTGCGCCCTTTTTACGCAGCGCTTCTAGTAGGGCTTTGCCCTTGGCCCCACCAGCGTGGGCGACCACGAGAGTAATGCTTTCGGCCAAAGTGTCCGCGTGCGCTAACAACGAGTCATGAAGAGCTTTGGGCACATCTTGACCATCCCGAATAATCACAACGCGGGCAGAGGCGAATAGCGACGGGCTGAATGTTTCCGCCAACGCCCCAGCCGCTAGCTGCGCACCTGGAAGCTCGACGCGCTCACAGTCAGGGTCATGTGCCTGGGTTCGCGCAACGATTTCGGCAATAGCCCGACTCACCAAATACTCTTCATCTCCGGTGAGCAAGTACGTGGTCATGACACCTATCGTGTCAGAACACTGCCTCGACGCGATGACTTGGGCACGCCGCTGGGCATCTAACACCTATCGAGCTCGCCCCGCCACGGTGAGCCCAGTTCGGCGATCGATGGACACCAGGCAGTGGCCCCATTGATCTGTGCGCAGGACTTTAGCTCCGAGACTTCGCAAGGTGCCCATCGCGAGTTGACTGGGATGCCCATATCGATTGTGTTCACCCACCGATACCAGCGCCACCTTGGGACGAACCTCGGCGAGAAACTCTGGCAACACGAACGCCGAGCCATGATGTGGCACCTTCAAAACATCCGCGCGCAAGGGCGCATCCGCGTCGAGCAGAGCGCGTTGCGCGTCTATTTCCACATCGCCAGTGAACAGAGCCGTAAGCCCAGGCATGCGCGCGCGCAATACCAGCGAATTATTGTTCGCGTCGGAATGGGTTCCTGCCATAGGGCTGGCCGGCGCCAACGCTTCTAGCTCGACGGGGCCTACACGGGTTCGCCATCCAGTTCCGACCCGTGTGACCGAGCCGTGGACTGTTTGCCCTAGACCCGTGACAGTGGCCCCCACTTCGCGTGACCTGGTCGCCCCAGCGATTCCACCTACGTGATCTTGGTGCGAATGGGTTAGCACGAGCAATGGAATGCGGTCAATTTTGGCATCCCGAAGACACCGATCGATCAGTTCTGGGTCGGGCCCAACGTCAATCACTATCGCACTCTGGTCGTCGACGCGAATTAGCAGCGCATCACCCTGACCAACATCGCACGCAAGTATGCGCCACTCTCCCACGCCCGTTGCGGCTCGAAAAAGGATGATGGGAAGCAAACCCAAAACGAGAATGACGGCCACCAGCAGCGCATAGGGACGAAGCGGGCGGTAGCAAGTAAAGGTAACTCCAACGCAAATTAAAAGGACGATCCACAACGCGCCTACAGCACCGTTGGGCCAGGGCACCGGGTGTGACACCTCGGCGGCATTGTCCGCTACGAAAAGGATCCACCGTGCGAACCAACCCGCGCACCAGGCAGAAAGCTGGGCTAGCGTGCTGCTGGCAGGTGCTACAAGCGTGGTCAAGACACCGAGCATGGTGATAGGTGGCACAGCTGGTGCCACCGCCACAGTGGCCAAGACAGCGACGAAATTCAGACCTTCGCCCAGCGCTACTAAAAGGGGCGTGCACGCCAGTTGAGCCGCAGCGGCAACCGCTAAAGCCTCAGCAAGGCCGGCGGGTAGCCCACGGCCCCGAAGCCAGCGTGACCACGGGCTAGCCCAACAGACAAGTCCAGCGGTCGCACATACTGATAAAGCGAATCCAATGTCGCGGGAAAGCGCTGGATCATATGTGACGAGGGCTAGGACGGTAAACCCAAGTGCTGGCAAAGCGGCTCTGGGGCGCCCAAGCGCTAATGCCAATAAAGCAACGGCTGCCATGGTCGCCGCGCGCAAGACACTCGGCTCTGGACGGGCAAGTACCACGAACCCGACTAGGGCGATTCCTGCTGCCACAGAACACACCAGCGGTGGAGCGCGCAGGGCACGCAGCCCCAATAGAACCGCGCCTACCACGATTGCCACGTTGGCGCCCGAGACCGCCGAGAGATGGCTAAGCCCGCTGGCTCGAAAGTCGGCCGCAGTTTCCGGCGAGAGCGCGGCCCGGTCCCCCACCGCTAGGGCCGTGATGAGCCCAGCGGCTGGACCAGGAACACTGCGAGTGGCGGCGCCTCGGCCAGCGGCTCGGGCATCTTGGGCCAGACTCTGAAACCAAGGTGGCTTACCCAACGACCGCGGCGCACTGCGCGTCCGCACCACAGCAGCGATAAGTCCTGGCTCCAGCGGCTTGGACAACAGCCCCCGACAGGCCACACGTTGTCCTGGGGTAATGGATGCCCATTTCGCGCCAGTCGCTACCACCAATAATCGCCCATTCCCTTTCTCACCACTGGCGCCTACACGTATCGAATCGAGCTGTGCTTCAAGCACGTAACGAGGCTGTCCGTGCAGCGAAGAAATGGGGCGAGGATCAGAAGTGGGCCGCACGACAATCCCCACCGACCCTTTGCCGATAGCCCCACGAGCCGGACTCGTGTCGCGGACGTGTAGCGCGGTGGCGCAACCCATCGCAGCGATAGCGACTCCCGCGCATACAGCGGCGCAGCACCAGACCATGGAATCGAGCGGGAAACGTTCCGGACCCCTGCCTCGAAACCAGTCGGCCCGGTTGGCTCCACTTAGAAAACCAGCGATCAAACAACAAAGAATTGCAACGTAGATCGTGTTGTTCGTGGAGCCGCCTATCAATACCGTCGCGCACAGCCAGGCACCCAGAGCGGGTAACAAGAGCCGAAGGTCGTGCACGCGCGTAAGAGAGGCGCCATTTTCAGTCACCATTGTCATACGGTGACCAGCTCTTTAAGCCGAGCGAACCGCGTTTCGCCCACACCATCTACTTTGCTGAGGTCGCTCACGCTCGCGAACCCGCCATGTTTGGCGCGATAGTCAATGATGCGCTGCGCTAAGACTGGGCCGACTCCGGGTAGTTCGTCTAGTTGAGCCAGAGTGGCTGTGTTCAGATCGACAAGTTCCCCGGAGCTGGTCGCGCCGTCTGGGGGCGCACCTGGCCCAGCGACGGCGATGAGCTCACCATCTCTTAGTTTGCGCGCTAAATTCAAATTGCCGGTTTGCGCCTCTGGAAGTAGCCCTCCAGCGGCCTCGATAGCATCGGCCACTCGGCTACCCGGCGCTAAACGCACCAAGCCAGGTTTGTGCACCGCCCCGGACACGGCGACAACAAGCTGCGTTGGGGTGCTCGCGCTAGGAACGGCCGGTGTTACTAGCGGAACTGGCTCAGATTTTGGCCAGAATTGCCACCACAGCACTGCGACCACGCCAAGCGCCACGGCGAGCACGAGCAGAACTAGTGTGCCCGAACGACCAGGATTGATCCGCACTGGTGGCGCGGAAGAAACCGTTGCGGGCAATTCTGTGGAAGCGGGCTTGAGCGTGATGCGCTCGGTGTGCTCCGGTGTTTCGCGGAGTTGTCGGAGAGGTCCAAGCCGTAGTTGAGCCCGGGCACTGAGTTCCGCATCTTTTGCGGGATTAGACAGCCAATTCACGCGCTTGACGTTAGAAGCAACAGCGGCGATTGACGGTCTTCTAAGGCCTTATGTGGACAAGCTATGAGGTTGTGGAATGTGGCGACCGATAGACCATGACGCCCACCATGCCCGGCCCGACATGCGCCGCGAGCACGGCATCAACCTGGGCCACCACAATCTGAGCATCCGGCAACTTTGCCGTGATCTGCTCGGCCAACATCCGTGCGGCGGGTTCAGCGCCCGCATGGCATATCGCGATCTGAGCATCGACGCCTTCCGTCGCGCTGAGCTCCGCCATTTGGCGCAGTGCTTGTGGCAAGGTCCGTGTTTTACCCGCCGGAATTATCATGCCGCCTTTGAGCTGTAGCAACGGGCGGGCTGTGAACACGGCTTGACTTGGCGACGGTGTAATTAGTCGTCCGCCTGTCTGCAAAGGATTCAAGTTCTCGACGCTGAACCATGCGTCAACCTGTCCTTGAGCGCGCTTGATGATTTCGGTCATGCTTGCGCCGACTCGCGCGGCGGCCAAGGCGCCGAGAACCGCGAACCCAAGTCCATAAGCCACCGACCCAGAATCGACGACTTTCACCGCGTCGCCAAATTCGGCGGCTCCGGCCAAAGCAGCTTGATATGTGCCGGAAAGTTGCGCCGAAACATGAATTGACACCACGGACGACGCGCCAGCATCAAGGAGGGTCCGATACTGGCGGGTGAACTCGGCGGGAGAAGGACGAGAGGTGTGAACCTCCTGCCCCTGCTGCATCGCCGCCAATACCGCTGAGACCGAGGCGCCAGCGGGATAGGAGATCCCGTCAATCGTGATGGGCAGCGCGATGACTGATAGTCCGGCCCGCGCTGCCACACACGACGCCGTATCGGTGACTATGGCGACGTCGGGGTTCACGAGGCTTTAGCGGCAGAGCTGGGCTCGGCATCAACATTCGGGATGTCTTCCCGAGCGACGCCCACGTTATAGGCGTGCAAGCGCCATCCGCGGTCGCCTCGGCGCAGGTTCGCCCACCGACAGTTCCCTAGTGCCTCGACTCGCCACGCATGTTCTTGCGGCAGCTCCAACATGCCAACGACAGCCCGTCGGGCTGCGCCACCATGGGTCACGACACAAATCGCGCCTTCTGCCCGCTGGGCAGCATCGTTGACAGCGGCAACCAGTCTCTCAGTAAGAGCAGCCTCAGTTTCCACACCATCAACATCTGGTTGCTCGCCACGCCGCCATGCCGCATAACCCGCTGGATATTGCTCTGCCGCTTCTTCAGCGGTGAGCCCCTGCCATAGGCCAAAGTGCCGTTCGCGCAGCCGCTTATCTTCCTCGATTGGCAGATTGAGCAAGGCGCCCAGGGCTCTGGCTGTGTCCATCGCCCGAACCAGGTCACTGGAGATGATGAGTTCTGGCTTTTCAGCAGCCAGCAACCGGGCAGCGGCTTTCGCCTGCGCCTGCCCGATCTCATCGAGGGCGACATCGGCTTGGCCTTGAATTCGTCCGTCAGCGTTCCACTGGGTTCGGCCATGCCGCCAGATAAGTACTTTGCGGGCCGTCATTCGGGCGCACCCGCGCCGTCAACGAAAGGAATGATCGGACAGTCTTTCCACAATCTGTCCAGGCCGTAAAAAGCCCGTTCATCATCGTGCTGCACGTGCACCACGATATCGACGAAGTCCAGCAAAACCCAACGCCCTTCGCGCTGCCCCTCGCGGCGGACGGGTTTGGCACCCGCTTCGCGAAGTTGGTCCTCAATGTTGTCAACGATTGATTGGACTTGACGCTCATTGGGGGCCGAAGCAACGACAAAAACGTCGGTTACGACAAGTCGTTCGCTGACATCCAGCAAAACGATGTCGGTGGCGAGCTTGTCGGCGGCTGCTTGGCCGGCGAGCTGCGCCAGCTCGTATGCGCGGTCGGAGGCGGACACCAGCACTTCCCTTCATAACGGTCAGGGCTAAGCCTGCCATGCCGTGGCTCGCTTGGCAGCGTCAGCACCCGTGCGGTTTCATCGGTAGAGGGCTTTTTTGCTGATGTACTGCACAATTCCATCAGGAACCAAATACCAGATCGGCTCGTCTTTGCGGACTCGTTCTCGAACAGCGGAGGAAGATATAGCCATGGCGGGAATATCCAAAAGTGACACCACATCGCGCGGAAGATGTGCATCAGACAATGTATAGCCCGGCCGAGTGACACCAATAAAATGTGCTAGTTCAAATAGTTTTGAGGAGTTTTTCCACGACAGGATAGATTCCAGTGCATCAGCGCCCGTGATAAAGAATAGTTCTGTTTCCTCGCCGTACAATTTTCTCATATCCCGAAGGGTGTCAATCGTATAAGTCGGGCCGGGGCGGTCAATATCTACGCGACTTACGCTAAATCGGGGATTAGCCGCGGTCGCAATAACTGTCATCAGGTAACGATCTTCAGCTGGACTTACCGCTGCGTCTTCTTTATGCCAAGGCACACCAGATGGCACAAATACGACCTCGTCCAGTGAAAAAAGGTGCGCGGCCTCACTTGCGGCTACCAAGTGACCATGGTGAATGGGGTCAAATGTTCCGCCCATAACGCCAATACGTTTCACGGGACCAGTTTATGCGTCTTTTGCTAGCGATGCGGTTGGGCGTGGTGCGATGTTTACCACGCTCAACCACCGCTGAGCTGCTCAAACGAGGGGTTTAGTGACGAACATGCCCGTCACCACGCACAACATATTTAGTGGACGTCAATTCCGCCAAGCCCATCGGACCACGAGCATGCAGCTTTTGTGTGGAAATTCCGATTTCCGCACCAAACCCGAATTCGGCGCCATCGGTAAAACGCGTCGAAGCGTTGACCATAATCGCGGCGCTATCAACATGTGCAATGAAGTAGTCAATGGCCCGCGAATCTGTTGAAATGATCGCCTCAGTGTGACCACTGCTCCATCGAGAAATATGTTCAGCGGCGCCTTCCACACCGTCGACAATCGCGATCGCCATTTCCAATGCCAAATATTCAGCGGTCCAGTCGTCATCAGTTGCCGCACTCGCTTCGGGAACAAGCGCACATACTCGCTCATCCCCATGCAATACCACTCCGGCTTGATTCAAAGCTTTGGCAATACGAGGCACAAAGTCATCAGCGATGTCCGCGTGGACTAGCAATTTCTCGGCGGCATTACACACACTAATTCGCTGCGTCTTCGCATTGATAACGATCTGTTCCGCCATGTCGAGATCGGCGGCGGCGTCAACATATACATGGCAGTTGCCAACACCGGTTTCAATCACCGGGACGATCGAATTTTCCACTACATGCGAAATAAGCCCGGCTCCCCCGCGCGGAATAATCACATCTACTAGCCCACGCGCACCCATCAAATGAGTAACGGATTCACGGTCCGTGCCGGGCACAAGCACTATGGCATCGCGTGGAAGCCCAACGCTCGCGATGGCATCAGCCAAAATCTCGGTCAGAGCCATATTCGATTGATACGCCGATCCCGACCCGCGAAGTACGGCGGCGTTTCCGCTCTTAAGACACAACCCAGCGGCATCCACCGTGACATTCGGTCGGGCCTCATAAATCATGGCCACCACACCCAACGGCACCCGGTATTGAGCCAGTCGCAGTCCGTTTGCCAGCGTGCTCCCGCGCACAACTTCCCCGACCGGGTCGGGCAAAGCGGCCGTCTCACGCAGCCCTTGGGCCATCGCCTGAATGCGCGCCGGAGTCAACGTGAGTCGATCGAGAAGCCCCTCATTCATGCCCGCGGCGCGTCCGGCAGCAACATCGCGTTCGTTAGCCGCCACAATCGTTGGTTCATTGCTCACCAACGCGTCCGCCATCGCGTGCAAAGCCTCATCTTTGCGGGCTCGCGACAACGGGGCGAGCACGCGAGCCGCGATACGGGCTCGCTCAGCAGTGGCTAGTACGTCATTCTTGCTGGTCACAGGCTTCTCCGAAACGACGATTACGGGTGCGAGCGCGGCTAGGATGGCGATGAGCTTATGCTGTGTCCGAGCCCACTGCTGTGTCTAGGGGGCCGGCGCTTAGCGCTCGGCTACTGGTGTCACGCAGTCGCCGCACTCCACAGTCGTCAACACTACAAGGGTTTTTAACACGATGGAGCCCACCTACAGCCCGGTGCTATCAGTCGTCATCCCGATGTACAACGAGGAAGACGTCATCGAGCTGCTTGTCGCCCGGCTTCGCCCGGTGCTCGACGGTACTGGCCAACCTTATGAAGTTGTCGCGGTCGATGACGGCAGCCGGGATGCCACCGCGCAAATTTTGCTTGGCGTTCGCCGCACCTGGAGCCAACTCCGGGTCATTAAACTTCGCAGTAACCGAGGCCACCAGGCCGCCCTCACCGCCGGGATGCATCGGGCCCGTGGGGCCTATGTGGCGAGCATTGACGCCGACTTGCAAGACCCGCCAGAGAAAATCGCCGAGATGCTTGACCTGGCACAGCGGGAAAATCTGGACATCGTGTATGGGGTCCGCAACGACCGCACCACGGACAGTTTTTTCAAGCGCTGGACCGCGGGGTTGTATTACAAACTCATGCGTCGCATTGTCGGCCAAAACGTGCCATCGCAAGCCGGAGACTTCCGCTTGCTGTCCCGCGCGACGGTCGATGCGCTCCAACAACTTCCAGAAGACAAGCCGGTATACCGACTTCTCGTTCCATGGACTGGCTTCCCGAGCGGTGAGGTGCACTACGCACGGGAAGAACGTGCCGCGGGCTCCTCAAAATATCCGCTTTCCAAAATGGTCAAATTGGCCTTTGACTCTATTGCCTCATTCTCAGCGGCGCCACTGCGGTTGGCGACCTGGTTCGGCGGCATTGGTGTCGTCGTGTGCGTGCTCATGCTGCTACTCACCATGGGCATGTATGTCGCTGGTGAAACGGTGCCTGGATGGGCGTCCATGTTTGTCGCCATGTTCTTCCTTGGCGCGGTCCAACTTGTCTGTCTGGGCCTATTGGGCGAATATGTCGGACGCATTTACGCCGCGGTAAAGAACCGCCCCATGTACTACATCGGCCACGACTCGCTGGATGAGCCTCGCGTCATCGCTAGCGACGACGCGGTTGAACTGGATGTCGCGGCCGTTCGCTAACCCAATTGCGTCACGCGTGAAGCGTGGCGCAATTCAGCAAGATCCTCGGGGAGCAATCCCGCTTTCTCACCAGCTTTAATCGTCAAATCGATTTGCCGTTGTAGGTCTGGCAGCACGTCGAGACGTCCGGCATTTCGGCACACAATATGCAACATTCGCAAAGTGCGCACAAGAGCGATACTCACCGCAAGCTGATTCGCGGCAGCGTTTCGCAGCTGGTCAAACGCGTGGCGAATGTACTCGTTATGGTCCAATTTCCACGGTGCGTACAGGGTAGTCGTGGCATGTGCCGTCACCAGCGGCGGTGAATCGGCCAGTAGCAACGGCCGCATAATTGAAGCCACCCGCATCAACACCTCAATTGCTGTGGTCGGGTCATTGACGGCCGGAGACAAGGCCCGCAGCGCGATATCGTTAAGTTGTCTAAGCCCAAAATCAATATCTTCTTGCATGGTCCGCTCAGAGCCAATCACAACCGCATCCCGCACCTGACGTACCGTATGCTCCGGTTCGGGCGGCATAGGCCAAATGCGGGCCAATGGCGCCCCCCGCAAAATGAAGGCACCGGGTCTGGTTTCGACATGGATGACACTTCCGGGTGGCACGCTGTCGAACAACAAAGCATCGGAAAGCTGTTGAATCCAGCCATCCGCCGCCGACCTCACCACCAAAGGCACACCAAGGTCGCCCACATCGGGTGCGGAAATTTCATGCTCTTGGACTGCGGGCAAAGCGTGGACCAAATCCAAGGTCTCGGCCGCGATTCTTTCGGCGATGCTGCCCACATATTGGCGCCGACTAATCCGATCGAGGTACGCAACTATGGCGATGATCGACAAAAGTCCCAGCACCATTGCCGTCATCACAGTCACGCTCGGCGCGTGATCACCTTGATCGTCAAGTAGCGGCAGCGACAGCACGCAATAGGTGAACGTCGACATCAGCAAGCCGATGACCACTTGACCCAGCCGGTGACGGTAAAAGCCCCGAAGCACCCGGGGCGAGAATTGGCCACTAGCTAGCTGCAAAGACACCACCAGCAACGAAAAAACGACCCCAGCGGTCGTGATGGTGGCACCAGAAATCGTGCTCAACAGAGATACCGCTGCGGATTGAGAGAATTGCAGCTCGGGCTGCCATGATTCATACGGCAGACGGGTGTCAAGCCAATAGGTAAGGAACACCAAACCTATAGCCAGAACCAGCATCACCATTGGCAGAGCCAGTAGGCTGCTTTTCAATCGCTCGCCGATGGCACGAGCACGCAACCGGATTACTTTCATGCTGGCGAGGGTAATCGCCAGCATGAACTTCCTAGGTTACCCAGGCCGATGCGCCCGCAACATGAGTGAAACACCGGGCAGACTCTTCACTGGCAAATAGCGCTCAAACGCGATTACAGCGGAAAGCCCCGCGTTTACTACCTTTGGTAGATCACTCAAGTCGCTGCCTGAGGATGAGCGTCGTTTCCAAGCGGCCAGTGGCCGCATAAGTACGTTCCAGCTCCATAGCTCGTCGATGATGAAACCGGCCTCGGACATCACGGCGTGCAGGCTTTCCCGGGTGTAACGACGAACGTGATCCACGGCCTCATCGTGCGCGGACCACAATTTGGGGTCCGCCGGCACGGCGATCAGCGCTGTACCTCCAGGCTCCAAAGCACGGAAAATTTCACCGGCGGCGAGATTGTCCTCTTTGATGTGTTCCAGGATGTCGAAGGCGATGACAAGCTTCATTGCCTCGCTCTGGATAGGCAAATAGCGGGCATCGGCGCGAATAACGTTTAAACCCCGCTCGTGGGCGACCTGCGCACCTTCCACGCTGTATTCCAGCGCGACCGGATCCCAGCCATGTTCGCGCAACACTCGGGTGTTACCACCACCCGCGGCACCGATGTCGAGCGCCCGCCCTGGGGTGGCCGCTAGGCGTCGCAATGCGCGCGCTAGCAGCGTTCGCCGCTCCCGATACCACCAATGGGTATCTTCCAGTGCGGCGAGTTTGCGGATCTCGGTGGCTTCCACGTGTGCGTCCGTCCTTGCCTAGATGCTGTAATGGTTCTCACTCCGCAGGCCCTACGGTGGTGGCAACCATACATGAGCGAGAAAGGGCGCCGGCAGCCCCCGCATACCCCTGCAAATCGCACTTACCGTACGGCGTGGGTGATCAACGCGCCCTCCCGGCGACCAAGACCAGGTCATCGCGGTGCACGACCTCACGTCGCTGTTCTACCGCGATTTCATCGCTCCGCAAACCCAGCAACGCGGGGAGCTCATCGGAATCGAATCCAACAAGACCCCGCCCCACGGCATCCCCACCAGTGGTAATCAAATCGACGGGATCCCCCGCGACGAAAAGTCCGCGAACCTCGATAATTCCCGCTGCCAGCAGTGAAGCTCCTCGTTCGCGTACCGCATGTGTCGCCCCGTCATCAAGAACCAAAACGCCGCGTGCGTTGGTCGCATGACGCAACCACAATTCTCTGGCGGGCGCCCGGCCGCTAGTGGGCAGGAAATGAGTGCCCACTCGCTCCCCGCGCATCGCCGCCGCCGCGTTGGCCGCGCTGGTAACTACGGCGTGAATTCCCGCGTCGGTAGCCAGTTCGGCGGCGGCGATCTTGCTGGCCATTCCTCCGGTGCCAAGACCCGAGCCGCTGGAGCCACTTGTGTCGACTTCTTGAACGTCTCTGGGGCCCCGCACAGTGTCGATCAGAGAGGCGCCAGCCTTCTTTGGATCGTTGGTGTAGAGACCATCTACATCGGACAGCAAAACGAGCGCATCGGCGCGCACAAGGTGCGCGACCAAGGCCGCCAAGCGGTCGTTGTCACCAAACTGGATTTCCCCTGTGGCGATCGTGTCATTTTCGTTAACGACAGGAACCGCGCCGAGTTCCAGGAGACGCTCGAATGTGCGCAACGCATTGCGATAGTGAGCTCGCCGAATAACGTCTTCTGCGGTAAGCAGTACTTGCCCCACAGTCACCCCATAGCGAGCAAATGAGGCCGCGTAACGCGCTATCAGCAACATCTGCCCGACGCTGGCACTAGCTTGCTGGCTCGCCACCTCACGGGGGCGATTCTTAAAGCCCAAAGGGGATAGCCCAGCGGCGATGGCGCCTGATGACACCAGCACCACCTGAGCACCATCGGCCCGCTTGCCCGCGAGTGCGTCCACCAGCGCGTCTATTCGATCCGCGCTCAGGCCACCCGCCACACTAGTAAGTGATGACGAGCCAATCTTGATGACGATCCGCCGGGCCACGGCTAGTTCGGGGCGGGCCGCTACGTGATCCTGGCTCATCATCGTCATGTTTAATCCTCGTATTCGTCCGTTTCGTGCCGTTCAGCAGCTGCCTGCGCAATCTCTTCCATGCGCAGGTCCGTGCCACGACGTCCCTTAATCGCACCCACACCGGCAACAACCGCCGGTTCCCAATCGAAGGACACCGCGCCGATAGTTACCGTAGCGCCCGGTTCTGCACCAATTTTTGTCAGCTTCTCTTCAACGCCCAACCGTGCCAAACGATCCGCCAGATATCCCACGGCTTCTTCGTTAGCAAAATCAGTCTGTCGAACCCAACGTTCTGGTCGAGTACCGCGCACCACAAAACTGCCATCGCCGACCGCGTGAACCGTAAAGCCCGCGTCATCAATCGGCGCCGGCCGCAACACGATGCGTGTCGCTTCCGGAGTTCCCCGCTCAGCTCGTTGAGCAGTCACTATCTCGCCGAGCGCAAACAACAGGGGGCGTAGACCCTCGCGCGTGACAGTGCTGATCTCAAAGACTTTGCCGAACCGTTCTACCAACGCGGGGCGAACAATTTCGGCCATGTCTCGACCGTGCGGAATATCTACCTTATTCAGTACCACCAAACGTGGCTTCTCGGCGAGCCCGCCATATGCCGAAAGCTCGGCTTCCAAAGCGTCAATATCGGCCAGTGGGTCCCGGCCTGGCTCCTCAGTCGCGGTATCCACTACATGCACGAGCACGGCACATCGCTCAATGTGCCGCAAAAACTCAAGACCCAAGCCCTTGCCGGTGGCCGCGCCCGGGATGAGCCCAGGAACGTCAGCCATCGTGAAAACGGTGTCGCCAGCGGTGATCACCCCGAGGTTTGGCACCAAAGTCGTGAATGGATAGTCAGCTATCTTCGGACGCGCAGCTGACACCACCGCGATGAGCGAGGATTTGCCCGCGCTTGGGAATCCGACCAGGCCGACATCCGCGACGCTCTTGAGTTCAAGAACCAGCTCGGCGCTTTCGCCTTCCTCACCCAACAACGCGAAACCGGGCGCTCGACGACGCTGATTTGCCAGGGCCGCGTTTCCGAGCCCACCACGACCGCCGTGCGCGGCGACGAACTGGGTTCCGGCTCCGACAAGGTCGGTGATCTGTTCGCCCTTGGCATCGAGTACTACGGTGCCATCGGGCACCCGAAGCACGAGATCTTCACCATTGGCACCGTGTCGGTTGCTGCCCGCGCCAGGGCGGCCATTGGTGGCCTTGGCGTGCGGGTGGAAGTGGAAATCGAGCAGAGTGTGGACATTCGGGTCAACGACGAGGATGACATTGCCGCCATGCCCCCCATTGCCACCGTCTGGTCCACCTAATGGTTTGAACTTTTCCCGGTGCACCGACACGCAGCCGTTGCCGCCGTTTCCGGCAGCCGCATGCAACATCACTCGGTCCACAAAGCTAGGCCCGGCCATGGTGCACCCCCTTAAATAGAAACTAAGGCGGGCCGGGAAGACCCGACCCGCCTTAGCGAATGAATTATGTTCCCGAACGGCGATATCGCCGGTTAGGAAGCTGGTTCTGGCTGGATGTTGACGACCTTACGTCCACGCTTGCTGCCAAACTGCACGTAGCCGGCTTCGAGCGCGAACAGGGTGTCGTCTTTACCGCGGCCCACGGCGATGCCGGGGTGGAAGTGAGTGCCACGCTGGCGAACGATGATCTCGCCGGCCTTGACGAGCTGACCACCGAAGCGCTTTACACCCAGATACTGTGGGTTCGAATCGCGTCCGTTCCGCGAGGAGGACGCGCCTTTCTTGTGTGCCATTGCCCTACACCTACCTTTCGTAGTCTGTGATGCGCCGACTACGCGGCGGTGATCTCCGTGACCTCAATCTGAGTTAGCGGCTGACGGTGACCCTGCCGCTTGTGGTACCCAGTTTTGTTCTTAAATTTGTGGATCTGAATCTTGGGGCCTTTGGTGTGTTCAACCACACGGCCAGTCACCTTGGCTTTGGCCAACTTGCTGCCGTGGGTCACACCTTTATCGGTGACGAGCAGCAGCGGCTCCAGCGCGACATCGTCGCCCGGACCGGCGCCCAGCTTCTCAACCTCAAGCACATCGCCGACGGCAACTTTGTACTGCTTACCGCCGGTCTTGACGATGGCATACATAGAAGCGAATCTCCTGACTCAAACACCCCCACATTAGGCGGGGATCAGCTACCTAGGTTACGGGCTACGACTGAAGCAGCCGGAGCCGGGGTGGAATTACAACCTGCATTGCGTGGGCACAACCGTGCCCGCGGCAACAGAACTAAGCCCCCTCAGCCTGGCTTGGTTCTTTTGATTCTTTTGCGCCGTGTTTGCGTCCACGACCACCTTCGAATTTGTTGCCACCTTCACTTTTGCTACCAGCATTATCAGCGGCTTTCTTGCCACCCTGATTTTTGTGGTCGCCCTTGTGATCGTTCTTGTGCTCAGCGATTGGCTCGGTGTGAACCAGCAACCCGCGACCCCGGCAATGCTCACATGGCTCGGAAAAGGCCTCCAACAGCCCTTGCCCGACCCGTTTACGGGTCATCTGCACCAGGCCCAGCGAGGTGACCTCAGCTACCTGATGCCGGGTTCGGTCCCGCCCCAAGCACTCGGTGAGCCGACGCAGCACTAGATCTCGGTTAGATTCGAGCACCATGTCGATGAAGTCGATGACGATGATGCCGCCAATGTCCCGCAAGCGGAGTTGCCGAACAATCTCCTCGGCCGCCTCCAAGTTGTTGCGTGTGACGGTCTCCTCAAGCGAGCCGCCTTGCCCGGTGAACTTTCCGGTGTTGACGTCAACAACAGTCATCGCTTCAGTGCGGTCAATGACCAAAGACCCGCCGGAGGGCAACCACACCTTGCGATCGAGCGCTTTAGCGAGTTGCTCATCGACTCGCAAATCAGCGAACAGATCGGTGGCTTCAACGTGGTGTTCTAGTCGCTCCACCAAATCTGGAGAAACGTGGGCTACATATTGTTCAACGAGGTCCCAAGACTTTTCGCCTTCAACAATGAGCTTGGCGAAGTCTTCGTTGAAAATGTCACGAATAACCCTGATGATCAGGTCTGGTTCCTCAGACAGCATTGTCGGTGACGACGCGCCCTTAGCGGACTTAGCGTCAATCGTCTCCCACTGCGCCTTGAGTCGAGCGACATCACGAGCCAGCTCTTCTTCCGTGGCGCCTTCAGCAGCCGTCCGGACGATCACACCGGCGTCTTCTGGAACTACTGACTTCAGGATGTCCTTGAGTCGTTTACGTTCAGTGTCCGGCAGTTTGCGGGAAATGCCCGTCATACCGCCACCGGGGACATACACCAAAAAGCGTCCTGGAAGCGAAATCTGAGAGGTGAGCCGGGCACCCTTATGCCCAATTGGATCCTTGGTCACCTGCACCAAGACGCTGTCTCCGGCCTTAAGGGCTTGCTCGATTTTACGAGGCTTACCTTCTAGCCCAGCGGTATCCCAGTTGACCTCACCGGCGTACAGGACCGCGTTGCGCCCTTTACCGATATCAACGAAAGCGGCTTCCATGCTCGGCAGCACGTTCTGCACTTTGCCGAGATAAACATTTCCTACATAAGACACAGATGAAGAGCGGGTGACGTAATGCTCTACCAAAACATTGTCTTCCAAGACCGCGATCTGCACGACGTCACCACGCTCACGCACCGCCATGACCCGCTCTACGGATTCACGCCGGGCTAGAAACTCGGCCTCGGTCAAAATGGAGGGGCGCGAACGACGCTGTTCACGACCGTCACGACGCCGCTGACGCTTAGCCTCGAGTCGGGCTGAGCCCTTCACACCCTGAACTTCGTCCTCAGGTGCCTTTGCAGCTGAGGTTTCTGTGGTGTCGTCGCCTTCAATATGGCCTTCACGGCGCCGCTTGCGCCGCCGTCGACGAGCTGTTCCGCTTGGTTGCTCCTCGTCAGTCGCTTCAGCGGCCGGTTCGACCGGTGATTCTTTGGGCTCTTCTTTGCCACTGTCGGTGGTGGCTTCCGATGTGCTTTCCTCGGCCTCACCGTTGCTTCGTCCTCGGCCGCGACCTCGACGGCCGCGCCGTCGACGCTGACGAGACGCATCGTCGCTGTCGTCCGCCGATTCAGCCGGCGGCGATGGTTCCTCGCTGGCTTGGCGTTCTGACTCAGCCGTGCTTTTACGGCTTCGACGACGTGGTGCTGGCTCCTCATCAGCCGGTTCAGCCTTGGCGGGCTTTTCCCGGCGTGGAGCTGGCGCGTCGATTTGAGGCGCCATGAACATGACTGGTATCGCCGGTGGTGCGGCGGCCGAGCTATTGCTGTTGTTGTATGCCGAACCATCCCCGTTTGGGGCGGTCCCGGCGGGCTCATTAGCGAGCATCCGGGTACTTCTCCCGTTCCGCTCCCGGGCGCGTGTGACGCGGCCGCGCAGGAGCGCGTCGTGTTGTGAACGATGCACCGCGGATGCGGCATATCGGGTAAAGCTAAAGCTTGTTCGAAACGCTAGCTCCGGACGCGTCCTTCGCGATCAGTAGCGGCGCTAGTGTGTCGAGTCTGCCGCGACGCGTTCTCAGGTTCGCCCCGTTAGAGCAAGTGGATCACGGATCCACGACTCGATCGGCGAAGTGGCGGCGGCCCCGGCCTCGGGTGCCTGTAGCGCGCCTTGTGCGATCCTCATCGCGCGAGCTGGCACCTTGGATGTCAGCTGCGCGACCAGGCGCAAGCCTGTGAGCACGTCATCGGGTCGTACAACAGGTGTCGTGTGCTGTACAACGACTTCGATTATCGCATAGCGCTCCAGACGAGGGCTCGCAGACGCGCTACCAGCGACATTTCCCGCCGCATTGCCCTGCGTGACCGCGGCGTATTGCACAGCCGCGCGAGCATCAAGCTCCCGGCGACCCTTTTTGGTAAGCCGCTCGACTGGCACTGTTTCCGCTGCTAGGAACACTTTCATAGCTTCCTCGGCATCGGAGGGCGCGATATCGGGCAGTTCAATCCGCCACGCTGAGGTGTTGATGAGGTCAGCGAAACTGCCCTCTGGCGCGGGTACAACCTCGAGAATGTCCAAACCTGGGGGCAGCGCGTCGTCCAGGCCTTTTCGCACCTCGTCGGCATCGCGGGGTTCAGTAAGGCCGATTTCTACGTATTCCGCCTCACTGGCCACACCGGTAGGTGCGGCCCCGACGTACGAAATTTTGGGGTGCTGCGAAAAACCGGCCGAGAATGCCATCGGCACGTTGGCGCGCCGCAATGCCCGCTCAAAGGCACGAGCGAAATCACGGTGCGAAGTGAAACAGAGCCGACCGCGCTTGGCGTATCGGATGCGCAAGCGCTGCACTACTGGCGCTGTTTCCAGGTTCGGGGATTGACGAGCCATCGAGCTACTTTCTTTAGACAACACTCAACGGGAGCAACTTCGCCCCGGTAGGGCCAATTTGAATTTCGGTTCCCATGCCTGGGCACACTCCGCAGTCAAAGCAAGGCGTCCAACGACAGTCGTCGAGTTCTTGCTCGCTGAGCGCTTCCTGCCAGTCCTGCCACAACCATTCCCGGTCCAGGCCAGAATCGAGGTGGTCCCACGGCAACACTTCGAGTTCTTCACGTTCGCGCGTGGTAAACCACGCCAACGACACGCCCAGGGGCTCGAGAGCACGCTCGGCGGCTTGCACCCACCGCTCGTACGAGAAGTGCTCGTGCCAGCCATCGAAACGACCGCCGTCTTCCCAGACAGCGCGGATGACGGCACCAACTCGACGATCACCTCGGGATAGCAGTCCTTCAATCACCGACGGCTTGCCATCGTGATAGCGGTAGCCAATTTGACGCCCTAGTGAACGGTCGGCGTTAATCGCTTCACGCAACAATTTCAATCGCGCATCTACCACATCGGCATCTTCCTGCGCGGCCCATTGAAATGGCGTATGCGGCTTAGGGACGAACGCTCCGATAGACACCGTGCAGCGCACATCGCGGTTCCCGGCGGCGCGACCGGCTCGGATGACGTCATGCGCCATTTCGGCGATTTCAAGCACATCCTCATCGGTCTCAGTGGGCAGACCGCACATGAAATACAACTTGACTTGACGCCAACCGCTGGCATACGCGGCGGTGACGGTGCGAATAAGATCTTCTTTAGACACCATTTTGTTGATCACGCGACGAAGCCGCTCACTGCCGCCTTCAGGGGCAAAGGTGAGGCCGGAGCGTCGACCGCCCCGAGCTAGCTCGTTCGCCAAATCGATGTTGAACGCATCCACCCTGGTTGATGGCAGCGATAGCGAAACTTTTTCATCCTCGTAACGGTCGGCCAGTCCTTTGGTGACTTCCGCGATTTCGGAATGGTCAGCGGAGGAAAGCGACAGCAAACCGATCTCCTCGAACCCGGTCGACCGCAGCGAAGTTTCCACCATCTCGCCAATGCCTGTGATCGAGCGTTCGCGCACCGGGCGGGTGATCATGCCCGCTTGGCAGAAGCGGCAACCTCGAGTGCAGCCGCGGAAGATCTCAACGCTCGCGCGCTCGTGAACCGTCTCGGCCATGGGAACCAGTGGCTTCTTCGGGTAGGGCCACGCGTCCAGATCCATTGTTGTGCGCTTGTGAATGCGAAAGGGCACGTCAGCGCGGTTAGGAACCACCCGCTTTATCCGCCCATCCGATAGGTATTCGACGTCGTAGAATCGAGGAACATATACGGCTTCAGTCTTGGCCAAGCGAAGCAGAACCTCATCCCGCCCACCCGGACATCCTTCGCTCTTCCACTGGCGAATGACTGCGGTCATTTCCAGGACGGCTTCTTCACCATCACCCAGAACCGCGGCGTCAATGAAGTCGGCAATCGGCTCTGGATTGAACGCGGCATGGCCGCCAGCCAGCACGATCGGGTGGGAGTCGTCGCGGTCGACGGCAAGCAGAGGTATGCCCGAAAGGTCAAGCGCGGTCAACATGTTGGTGTAGCCAAGCTCGGTAGCAAAGCTGAGCCCGAGTACGTCGAAGGCGCCAACCGGACGGTGCGCGTCAACGGTGAATTGCGGAACATTGTGTTCACGCATCAGGGCTTCCAAGTCTGACCACACCGCATAGGTACGTTCGGCAAGCACATCGGGTTGCTCGTTCAAGATCTCGTACAGAATCTGGACACCCTGGTTGGGCAGCCCTACCTCGTAGGCATCTGGGTACATCAAAGCCCAACGGACTGTGCTGGTCTCCCAGTCCTTCACGGTGGCGTTGAGCTCGCCGCCCACGTATTGGATGGGTTTGTTGACCTGCGCCAATAGGGGCTCAAGCTGGGGAAATACCGACTCCATAAGCACCTAGGGTAGCTAGGTGCGCCGTTAGAGCTCTCCCCAGGGCCGCTGCAGCGCGGGCCGATCTTCTTCCGCGGGCTCTAAGGTGGCGCGGCCGTATTCTCGGGCCAGTCGGGGCGTTTCGCGACGACCTTCGGCCTCCCACTCGTCATCAGTGAGGCGACGCGACGTCGTGGCGAGGTCTCTTTCGGCGGTCAGCTGCGCACGTTCGAATGCCACGCTCGCGGCCGATGCAAGCCCGAATAGCGCCACAGCCAGGACTAAGAGGCCGAAAACGGCGCCGAATCCGGGAACTTCAGCACCGGCATCGAGCGCGCCCAATAAGACGAACGCCACCGCGATCCCGGCCGATACGTATGCGGCGACTCGGAGCAGCCGGCGCAATAATCCCAGACCATTTACCACCGAAGGACTCCTTTTTCACCGTGCTTGTTCCAGGGGCGTCGACAGGTTGTTTTATCGCGCTTCACCACGCATTTTGCGCTGCGGTCGACGGCAACCTCGCAATAATCGCACGGTCGCTAAGCGTGTTTGTCGACAGTAGATACTCTCACCACTTGGGAGCGCGCCGACAAGGGCTCGGAACTCATCTAGCAGTGCCAATATTTGATTGAGTTCGTAGCCGTTCAAAGCGGGTTGGCCGTCTGGATGAGTGGCCCATTGGTGAGCCACGTCGTCCCATTCCATTTCTGGATCACCATCGGCGCCTTGCAAGGTAAGGACGGCTGATCCACTAATGGTGTAGTCGCCGTCTCTTTGGCGAACAATCTGTGGTGCTGGCTGATTGGGTGCTATGCCCCGCACAATGGCGATAAGGCGAGCCAGGGCTTGGGTTGGTTCGGCGCGAGTTTTGACGCTGGGAAACTCGCGAGGGTTGGACTGGTTGGCAAAGTAGGTGTAACTGGGTTCTACGATGCTGTTCACGATGTATATCCAACAACAGGTAAGCGAAATAACCCGACTCGAATCGCCGCTACGTAACCAATACGTGACCCTGAGGCATGGGGAAAGTGCAGCTAACGTCGCCCGAGTAGTGGCCAGCAGTCCGGCATTGGGCGTGCCCAAGTTCGGGCTCACTTCGCAAGGCATCGCTCAAGTGCAAACATCCGTGCGGAACTACCTGACAAATAATCCGGCCCCAGAGGTGCTATACAGCTCAGACTTTTCCCGAGCGCGCCACACCGCCGACATCGCCGCGCAAGCCGGCATTGGCGGCGGGCTAGTGCGGCCCGCCTATGAACTGCGCGAACGGCATTTCGGCGAACACGACGGCGGTTCGGCGGACTGCTACACCGAAGTGTGGAAACGCGATGCCGACGACATTCACCATAAATGGGGCGACGTGGAGTCCGTCGCGGACGTGGCGATTCGGATGCTGGCACTTATAAAGCGCCTTGAAGAACAGCATGAGAACTGCACCATCGTGTTGGTCGGACATGCCGATCCGCTCAAAATCGCACACGCCGCGCTCCAAGGCATGAGCCCAGGTGCACATCATTGCGCGCTGCCCCTAATGGGCAATGCGGAATTTTGGCCTATGTCTTATGGCGATGAACAGGCACATGCCTAAAGCGTTCATTCGCGATCATTACCGCAATCCACGGCAACAACATCGCCGCCCCAATGCACAGCAACATCCAGAGTGTCGCCCCCGGCACGTCAGCCATAATCACCACGGCAGCGAGAATCAGAAAACCTATCCGCACCGCCATCAACGTGCCATACCGCACTTCCCGGCGGTGTAGCTCCTGCGCGGGAGTCAATTCCGGGCCAGTGGCAGCTGGCGCCCGAGCGCCGAAATGGCCACCCTGAGCGTTGGGATACCAGTGAGCGGCGGGCGATTCCCAACTCAAGCCGGACTGTTCCAAAATTTCGGCCAGCAATCGACGTAGCTGAGACGGTGTGACTTCGTCCTGTGCGCTCCGCGGCCGGTCGGATGCGGCAATTTCGTCACCCCAGTTGTGCCGACCGTCTGCCATCACCATGAATTCTCGGTGGTGGCCGTGCTGATCAACCGTCGCGACTGACCAATACCGCTCCGCGGACTGGCCAGTCAGCTGTTTCACTGTTGACCCAAACAAACGATGCGAGCCCGGATTTCCCGCTTGCGCCATCACCGCCAAGAAACGGTGGATGAGCGCGGCACGTTCTCGACGTTCGGCAAGAAACGCCGGATCGAAACTAGAGAATCCGCGACGCACACGTGGAGCTTGCTGACTCCACGCATCGCGCTCACCAGTTTTTGCCGTTGGCCAGCGAAGTGAGAATGCCATGATGCGCCTCCCTTGGGCATCGGGGCCTTCTTACTTCACGGTATACCCGCTCTAGTTCGGGAAGAAGAGTTTCAGTTCACGGGCGGCGGAGGCAGCTGAATCTGATGCATGTACCAGATTGGCCTGGTTAGAGAGAGAAAAATCGCCGCGAATTGTCCCGGGGGCGGCTTGACGGCCGTCAGTGGCCCCAATCATCCCGCGCACCACATCAATCGCTTGATCTCCAGCAAGCATCAGCGCCACCAATGGCCCCGAGCATATAAAGTCGCGCAAACTTGGATACCAAGATTTGTCTACGTGTTCGGCGTAATGTTCATCAGCCGTGGCCGCGTCCAGGGTCCGCATCTGCATCTCTTCAATGCGCAGCCCTTTACCTTCAAAACGAGCGATGAGCTGGCCTACTAGACCACGGGCCACCGCGTCGGGTTTCAGCAGAATAAGAGTGCGTTCTTCGGGGGCGTTCATGTGCGGCAGCATATCGAGCGTCTTTGTCGTGTTTGGTCACGGGCTGGGGAAGTTTATTCCAGCTCGATAGGCGTGACAGGGATGCTTACAAAACGCCTTACCCGCAAGACGTACCACCAAATCGCACCGAAGAGCACGCCAATCACGGCAAGCGACCAATGAAGAAGGCCCGCGCAGATGACGGCCACTTGCAAAGCGGAGCCGGCATGCCAAGACCAGGACCGCCGCATCGAGCCACACAACACCACAGCCACAATGATCAACGCGATCAGAACAGCCACACCAAGCCCAGAAAGATCCGCGACCTGCGACAACGGAGCAATAGCCAGCAACAGCGCGAGCGCTTCGAGCATCAACGTGCCAGCCGCGACACCGCGAGCGGCGGCGGCTGGATTTTTGAGGCCAGAGCGAACGACGTCACTTTCTGGCTGCTGTTCGGAGGTGTCCATTACTGCAACAATCTACGCGCATCCGCCACCGTTGCTACCGACCCGGTTACCAACACACCCGCCCCAGCTAGCGGCCCCTCATCTTCGGTCAACCTCACCGCGGCATCGATCGCGTCATCGAAGCGAACACACACCTCGACCCGATCTGGGCCGAAGACATCTACAGCCATCGCCGCGAGCTCATCGACGTTCAGGGCTCGTGGAGAAGAATTCTGGGTAATCACAATTTCGTCCACCATGGCCTCGAGCTGCTCGAGCATACTTCGAGCATCCTTGTCCCCCAAGACCGCAAAAACGGCGACGAGCTTACGGAAGCTGAAGGCCTCCTCGATCGCTTGCAAGGTGACAGTCAACCCCGCCGGATTATGCGCAGCGTCAACCAGGACAGTGGGCGAGGTCCGCAAACGTTCGAGCCGGCCCGGAGAACTCGCCAACGCGAATCCCTGTCGGACAACTTGGGCGTCCAAGATTTTGCCCGCACCAACACCAAGGAAAGCTTCCACCGCGGCTAGCGCCAAGGCCGCGTTTTGGGCCTGGTGCGCACCGTGCAGAGGCAAGAAGATGTCGTCGTACACCGCGCCAAGACCCTGCAGGGTAACGACCTGCCCACCAACGGCGAGCTCGCGATTGAGTACTCCGAACTCCATGCCTTCGCGGGCAACTGTGGCATCTTGGGCGACAGTGCGGGCGATCAGTATTTCTGCCGCCGCTGGTTCTTGAATCGCGCTAATCACCGTGGCGCCTTCAGCGATGATTCCGCTCTTCTCCTTGGCGATGTCGGTGATGTTGTCACCAAGGAATTCGGCATGGTCCAAGCCGATGGGAGTAATGACGGCGACCGGGGCATCAATCACGTTGGTCGCATCCCATTCCCCACCCATACCCACTTCGACAACCGCGACATCGACTGGGGCATCGGCGAAGGCCGAGAACGCCATGGCGGTGAGAAGTTCGAAATACGTCACCGGATTCGCTGATTGGGCATCCACGAGTTGGGCGATAACGTCTACCTCGGTGAAGGTTTCAACGAACCGCTCATCGCTGATGGGGGCGCCATCCAGACAGATCCGCTCAGCGACGCTAGTTAGGTGTGGACTTGTATAGCGTCCGGGCCGCACTTCGTGAGCACGCAACAAGGCATCGATCATGCGCGCGGTCGATGTTTTGCCGTTTGTTCCGGTGATGTGGATGCTGGGATATGCGCGCTGCGGATTGCCTAGCAAATCGAGCAGTGCGACTATGCGTTCTTTATCGGGCACCATGCGGCCCGGACCACGTGAATGCAACCGTGTTTCGACATGCGACATGGTCAAAGGTGACTCGTTCATCGCGTCCACCGTAAGCCTGACTGATAGCTCTCGACTTTTCAGGGTTCTTCTGCTACGACCCCACGGTGAGGACCGGCACAGTGCCATTCATCCGAAATAATCAATTCAGCGCTCATAATAGGACATAAATCCGCGCTCAGAAGGCAAAAACTTGCGGGGTGAACAGCATTCACCCCGCATTGAACTACAGCTCCACAGCAACGGTCAGCTCAGCGACCTGACCAGCGCCCAATTCCAACTCAGCAACCCGCCCCGCGGCCCGCACGTCCGCCGAAATCGCCTCAATTCGCTTCAGGGTCTCAGCATCGGCATCAATCACCAGCTTGGCCACATCACTACGCATCGACAGCTTGGCATCAGATTTCGCCTTGCGAACTGTGGCGATCACCGAACCGGCCACGTCCAATAGCTCAGGATCGCCGCCACATTCCCGCAGGTGTTCCGCGGTCGGCCACGGCGCCCGGTGAATCGAACCTGCCCGCCACCAGGACCACACTTCTTCGGTCACGAAAGGCAGCACCGGCGCGAACAGTCGCAAAAGGGTGTCCAAAGCCAACGACAGCGTGACCTGCGCTGAGCGGGTAGCTTCACTCGAAAACAAGCCTGGAATCGGCTCAGCCCCGGGCTGGCCCTGCTCCCCATACGCTCGGGCCTTCACCAGCTCCACATAGTCATCACAGAACTGCCAGAAGATCGCCTCGGCCCGTTCCAAAGCACGGGCATAGTCGTAGCCATCAAATGCTTCAGTGGCGGCTTCAACAACGGAGGCCAGCTGAGCCAGCAGCGCCCGGTCCAATGGTTCCGTGACGGCGCCACTCAACAGCTCTTCACTGGCGCCGATTCCGAGCGCGAACTTGGAGGCGTTCAAGATCTTCATCGCCAACCGGCGACCGACTTTCATCTGCCCCACGTCGAAGGCGGTGTCAGCGCCAGGACGACCTGAACCCGCCCAGTAGCGCACAGCGTCCGAACCGTGGTCTTCCAACAGGCCCATGGGGGTCACGACGTTGCCCTTGGACTTGGACATCTTCTTTCGGTCCGGATCCAAGATCCAGCCCGAGATCGCCGCGTTTTTGAAAGGCACAGTTCCGTGTTCAGCGTTCGCCCGAACCACGGTGGAAAAGAGCCACGTGCGAATGATTTCGTGAGCTTGCGGACGCAAGTCCATCGGGAACACCCGGGAGAACAAGTCGTTGTCTCGTTCCCACCGGCCCGCGATCTGTGGGCTCAGCGAAGACGTGGCCCAGGTGTCCATCACATCTGGGTCCGCGAGGAACCCGCCAGGAACACCTCGTTGTTCTTCGGTGTAGCCCGCCGGCACATCGCTGCTTGGGTCGACAGGAAGGTTCGTGTCCTCAGCGAGAATCGGCTGCTCATACTGTGGCTGGCCATCAGCGTCCAACGGATACCACACCGGGAACGGGACACCGAAAAACCGCTGCCGCGAAATGAGCCAGTCCCCATTGAGACCGCCAACCCAGTTGTCATAACGCACGCGCATGTGTTCGGGGTGCCAGTTGAGTTCACGACCCCTGGCCAAGAGCGCGTCACGCAGTTGCGGGTCGCGCCCGCCATTGCGCAGGTACCACTGACGGGTCGTGACAATCTCCAGCGGCTTTTCGCCCTTTTCGTAGAACTTGACCGGGCGAACCACCGGACGGATGTCACCGCGCAGCGCCCCCACTTCGGTCAACATTTCCACCACGCGCGCTTTGGCCGAGAAAACGGTTTTACCGGCGAGTTCCGCATATGCGGTCGGGTCCACATCAGCTGGTGGTTCCGCACGGAAACGACCATCGAAGCCGATAACGGGGCGGGTCTGCAACTGCAGCTCACGCCACCACTGCACGTCAGTCAGGTCACCGAAGGTGCAGCACATGGCGATGCCCTCACCCCGTTCTGGATCGGCTCCCTCATGGGCCAACACCGGCACATCAACGTTGAACAGAGGCGAGCGCACGGTCTTGCCGAACAGGTTTTTGTACCGCTCGTCTTCTGGATGCGCGATCAGGGCCACACATGCTGGCAACAGTTCAGGACGAGTGGTGTCAATCAGCACATCACCGTCAGGGCCGTTAAAGGCGATGCGGTGCCAGGCGCCAGCGTGATCGCGGTCTTCAAGTTCAGCTTGGGCGACCGCGGTACGGAAGGTGACATCCCACAGGCTGGGCGCTTCGGCCATGTATGCCTCGCCGCGAGCCAGGTTATGCAGGAAAGCGCGCTGGGAGGTGGCACGAGCGTTTTCGTCGATTGTCGCGTAGGTCAAATTCCAGTCGACCGACAAACCGAGCCGCCGGTATAGCTCTTCGAACGCTTTCTCGTCTTCGGCGGTGAGCTGTTCGCACAGGTCTATGAAGTTGCGTCGGGAAATGGAAACTTGGCGCTTCGGATCGGGCTTGACCGGCGGCTCGAAATTCGGGTCGTACGGGATTGACGGATCGCAGCGCACGCCGAAATAGTTTTGCACCCGGCGTTCGGTAGGCAGCCCGTTATCGTCCCAACCCATTGGGTAGAACACTTCTTTGCCACGCATGCGTTGGTAGCGGGCGATGATGTCGGTGTGGGTGTAGGAGAACACGTGCCCGACATGGAGTGACCCGCTCACAGTGGGTGGGGGCGTGTCGATGGAATAAACGTCTTCCCGGCTGTGGCTTCGATCGAAACGGTATGTGCCGTTTTCTTCCCATACCGCTACCCACTTACCCTCAAGTCCATCGAGGGTTGGTTTATCAGGCATCGCGGCGGGATTCGAATTCATGCAGCACATCGTATCGAGCGCTGTTTTACAACCGCGCAGACAGGTCAGTGCCGTAATCGCATATCGCGCAGGTGTCGGCCCGACGATATGTCGGTTAAGCCGTTTTCTCTTCCGGCTCGGAATCTTCCACAGCTTTCAAACGGGTTCGAGGCACCAAGGTCGGGTTGACGTTCTCCCGAACGACCGCGGCGTTGATGACCACTCGCTCGACATCTGAGCGACTAGGCACCTCAAACATCACCGACATCAACACTTCTTCCATGATGGCGCGCAAACCTCGAGCACCGGTGCCACGCAACATCGCTTGATCGGCTATCGCCTCAAGCGCGTCATCGGTGAATTCGAGCTCAACGCCATCGAGTTCAAACAAGCGGCGGTATTGCCGCACCAATGCGTGTTTGGGCTCGGTCAAAATTTTGATCAGTGCGGCCTTATCGAGGCTCTGCACGGAAGCGATAACTGGAAGTCGCCCGACGAACTCGGGGATGAGCCCCAGTTTCAGCAAATCTTCCGGCATGACTTGGGCAAGGATTTCATCAACGCTCAGGGACTGCCCAGCTCGCAAATCAGCCGTGAAACCCAACGACTTTCGGGCTACCCGCTGCTCAATGATCTTCTCAAGCCCGGCGAAAGCCCCGGCGACAATAAACAACACGTTCTTTGTGTCGATCTGGATGAATTCTTGCTGTGGATGCTTACGGCCACCTTGCGGCGGCACACTCGCGACAGTGCCTTCCAAAATCTTCAATAGTGCCTGCTGCACACCCTCGCCCGAAACATCCCGGGTGATTGAGGCGCTTTCCCCTTTACGGGCAATCTTGTCGACCTCATCGATATAGATGATGCCAGTCTCGGCTCGCTTAACGTCGAAATCCGCCGCTTGAATGAGCTTCAACAGAATGTTTTCGACGTCCTCCCCCACATATCCAGCTTCGGTCAACGCGGTCGCGTCCGCGATCGCGAACGGCACATTCAAAATGCGGGCCAAACTCTGTGCGAGATGGGTTTTGCCACATCCGGTGGGACCGATCAGCAAGATATTGGATTTGTCCAGCTCAACGGCGCCATCTGTGTCGGCCATAGCCGGAAGCTCGGCGCGAGTGCGCTTGTAGTGGTTATAAACAGCCACCGCCAATGCGCGCTTAGCGGGATCCTGCCCGACTACATGCTCATCAAGGAATTCGCAGATCTCAACTGGGCGCGGCAACTCGCGCAGGGCGATCTCGCTCGATTTGGCGAGATCTTCCACGATGATCTCGTTGCAGAGTTCAATACATTCGTCGCAAATATAAACGCCCGGACCGGCGATTAGTTTGCGAACCTGCCGTTGCGACTTTCCACAAAAAGAGCACTTCAACAGGTCTGCTTCGCCGATCCGGGCCACGGGCGTACCTCTTTCGTTCTACCTACGCTTGAAGGTCACGCATCCACTCATCCGGTGAGGGAACGCACTTAAGCTGCGCTCAGCTGAGACTTCTTTCGACTATCCAGCACGTCGTCGATAAGACCAAACTCTTTGGCTTCCGCGGCGGTCAGGAATTTATCGCGCTCGATATCTTTGCGCACTTGCTCCGGGGTGCGGTTGGAATGCTTGGAGAGCATTTCTTCCAGCTGCGTGCGGATGCGCAGGATTTCGCGCGCTTGGATTTCGATATCCGAGCCCGCCCCATAGCTGCCCTCGATGGAAGGCTGGTGGATCAATATACGAGCGTTGGGCAGAGCGAGTCGCTTGCCTGGTGTGCCAGCCGCTAGCAACACAGCCGCCGCCGAGGCCGCCTGACCCATGCACACGGTTTGGATGTCTGGTCGTACATATTGCATCGTGTCGTAAATCGCGGTCAGGGCGGTGAACGAGCCACCGGGCGAGTTGATGTACATGGTGATGTGCCGGTCAGGGTCA
>JABFVL010000026.1 GCA_013362805.1 Mycobacteriales bacterium
GACTGTCTTGTAATCATTTTTCAATAGCGGTTCATATCTGCGGATTCCCCGATCGCTGGCTGGCCATAGCGGCTCACGTGAGCTGACCGTTGCACACCAGCCGCCCTATCGGTATCAGCGAGCGGTTCCAATGAGGATTCGGGCGCGCACATGCGAGTACGGGCAACGGGCATCGGCTGACCATTTTCGCTGAGAACCGTTGATGGTGGCCCCTGATGGGAACGCCTGTGCCTTTACCGCCAAGGGCATAGAACTCGTGGGGAAACGCCGTTAGCGTCCAGTCCTGGCCCAGTTCTTTTACTCGAGTCCGCAGTTTGTTGTTCTTGGTGGCGGCTACCGCCATGCCCGATACATCGCCTTTCATGTCAGCTAGGAATCACTGGGACACCCGATGCGGAAAACTCCTCCACCATGACCTTTAAGTCTTGGTTTGCCCGTGCCGATTGCCCCGCGACAAATCCATGCCTATGGGGTGTGGACGCAGCGCCGATTGCCCCGCGACGAGCCGAGGGCTAGTTGCGCGAGCCGTTGTGTACATCGGGGCAAACCCCTCGAGATGCGCCATACACCAAAGTCAGGGTCGAACCATCGAAGGTGTAGTCAGCGCCGAGCCACGCTGGGGTTTCCTTCCCCTGTTCGGTCGATGCCATCGCCCATCCCCCCAGCTAGTTAATTGGGTGTAACTATTGATAAAGGGCACATTTACCCTGTGGCGCAACTCTCAGTTACCTGACAGATTCGCTTTGGCGTCGCAGCATCGGTCAAGACATGCACCCAGCTTGTCGCTTCCCGCGCGCACGCCGAGCCCTACCCACGCGGCGGGAATAGCCAAAAAAGAACTCCGACGGGTAGGAGCGGGGGAACCACTCTCGTGAACGCCACACCAGGCGTTCTTGGGGTGAAGCAGAGCCCACAAACTCTGCCGGGCGCAAAACTTCCCAGGCCAACGGCCACGCCCGAACCCGACAGCTAACTCCGCAGGCGTGATGGGAAGGAACGCTTGTGCCCGCACTCAACCTCAGATTATTCGCCCGCGCCGGAATTATCGGCGGGGTTGCCGCCGGATTAGTCGGCGGAGCGGTGCTTGTCTCCAACACCGCAGATGGCGACACTCCAAATACCGCCTCCACCGCGCACAGCGCGCCGCTGGCAAAAACTTTCGAATCACCCAAGCCCGCTGACATTCAAGTACCGGCACCTGTGGAAACAATTCCAGGCTGGGTTGCCCTATCAGCTCCGGACACCATCACCGCAGGCAGCGACATCACACTCAACGCGATCGCCGGCAACAAAGGCGAGCCCGCCGCCGAAGATACGGTCTACCTGCACTACTGGAACGGCCAAGACTGGGCCTACTACGCCGATGCGAAGACCGACGACACCGGCCGCACCAATTTCACTGTCAAAGCCGACAGCACCCTGAAGTTCCGCGCTGTCATCGCCAATGAGGAAACCGGCGACTACGAGGGCGTATCTGGTGAAGAGAACATCGAGGTAACCCCCGCTCCTGCCCAGGAAACCGCCACTACTCAAGCACCATCGACCAGCGCACGCACATACAACGTGGACACCAGCAATGGAATCGTCGCGGCAGCGGCGTCACTGGCTGGCGCACCATATGTTTTCGGTGCGGCTGGACCCAACGCATTTGACTGCTCTGGCCTGGTCAAATACGTGTACGCACAATTTGGAGTAAGCCTGCCCCACGGCGCTACCGACCAAGGCCACGCCGGCTACTCGGTAAGCCAGGCGGACGCCCAACCCGGCGACCTAATCCTGTTTGGTGACGGCAGCTACTACTACCACGTGGGAATCTACGCCGGCGATGGGAAGATCTGGCACGCCCCGCAATCCGGTGACGTGGTTCGCCTGCAAACCATCTGGACTAGTGACTACCACGTAACTCGCATCCTCTAATTGCCCAGTTTTGTGGTTAAAGGCCCGTCCGACTCTATTTTCTCTAGAGTCTGACGGGTCTTTATGTGTGTGTGACGGTGAACAGGTGCCACCTCGGACGATAAGCTGTGCACTACCCCGTGAATGCGGCGATGAAGGGATCTTGTGGTGATGACTGTGGGCGCGCCTGTTCATGGCGAAGTCCTCGCTGGTCGTTACCGGCTGGAAGAACCCCGACCTCACACCACTGAGGACGGGCATTCGCTGTGGCGAGGCACCGACACTCTTCTCAATCGCACCGTCGCCATCGAGATGCAGATTCCAGGCGGGAAAGCGGCGAAACCGCTGATCGACGCGGCGGTCACCGCCGGCGGGATTAACCATCCCGGCGTCATCGGCGTGTACGACGCCGTTAACGAACCAGGCCGGGCGTTTGTAGTGCGGGAATGGGCCGAAGGCTCCACTCTCACCGAACTCATTAGCGAAGGGGTGCTTCCGCCTGGCCGCGCCGCCACCGTGATGCGCGGAGTGGCCGATGCTGTCGCGGGCATTCACGCCATCAACTTCCCGCATGCCGCCCTTAACCCTGACTGCGTACTGATCGACGAAGACGGCGATGTCACCATCACGGGCCTCAAACTCACCGCCAACGGCGAACTTGAGCAAGATGTTCGTGCCATGGGCGGCTTGCTGTATGCGGCCCTTACCGGGCATTGGCCCACTGAACTGGGAGTTCACCCCACACTTCCCGATGCGATTCGGGTCGATGGGCGGATTTGCTCACCGCGTCAGGTTCGAGCGGGCATCCCGCCATACCTAGATGCGCTAACCATGGATCTGCTGGATCCAGCAGTGGCCGCGCCTCCAGCCCGGGAACTTGCCGCCGAACTGCACCGCTATGACGTCACCGACCCAGAGCTGTCGGCGCTGACCGCATTTGAAACAGCCCCGCCAGCGCATCGAGCCTGGTGGCGTCGGCTCCTCGTTCCCGCTATTGCCGTGACCTGCATTGTTGCCGCCGGTATCGCCATCGGAACCATCGGCATGCCAGTGTTCAGCACCAACGATATTCCGATCACGAACGATCCAACAAAGAATGAATCTGTTGAGGGCAGCACTCTGTCAGCGACAGCGGTCTCGGTTTTGGATCCTGAGGGCGATGGTGCGGAAACTTCGGGTTATGAACTAACCACCGATGGGGACCCAAATACCTCGTGGGAAACCGACGGTTACAACAGCGCCGACTTTGGTGGCATTAAGTCCGGAATGGGCATAGTCATCGATTTGGGCTCCATACAGACGGTGCGCGGGCTCGAAGCCGAGCTCACCACCTCCGGCGCTAATGTCGAGCTTCGAGGCTCCAGCATTCTCGGCACGGAAAAAGACGAGTTCGAAGCAATTGGTAAACCTGCGCAAAATGCCGAACAAAATGTCAGCTTCTCATTGAAGAAGCCTTTCTCCGGCCGATACCTACTTCTGTGGTTCTACGGGCTACCCGAATCCAGTTCGGGTAACTACGACTATTCCGTGGGCGTGCACGAAATTCGTGTGACCGGCGACAAGGATTGACATGCACCCGCATATCGACGATGCCGGGTTACTAGCCGCACATGTGAATGGCGATCCACATGCGTTCGGTGAACTAGTTCAGCGTCATCAAAATCGACTCTGGGCAGTCGCGTTGCGGACGCTCGGCAACACCGAAGACGCGGCCGACGCGCTTCAAGAAGCTCTCATCTCGGCGTTTCGTAGGGCACACACCTTCCGTGGTGAAGCCGCGGTCACCACATGGCTTCATCGCATCGTCGTGAACGCTTGCTTAGATCGGGCCCGTAGAGCTAACGCGCGCCCCACCGTGCCTTTACCCGAAACCGACATTGCCACACGTGACACCGCCGACGCGCAAGACACCGCCACGGTGGTGCACGCGGCGCTCGCCCAACTGCCCTTCGAGCAACGTGCCGCTATCGTGCTTGTCGACATCGAGGGTTATCCAGTGGCGGAAGCGGCCCTCATCCTCGACACGGCGATTGGCACAGTAAAAAGTCGCTGCGCTAGAGGCCGGGCGCGGCTCGCTGAAATCTTGGTGGAACTTCGAGGGAACCCGACCGACTCCGCGGGCGTCACACAAGTGAATGGGGATCTGTGATGGCGGGGCGAGGTGACATGCACGAAACAAACCCGGACGACGACGTTCAGGCACAGTTGCGCGCCCTGCCGCCAGTAGAGATGCCACCTGCGATCGCGGCACGACTGCAGGACGCTTTGCGGGCCGAAGTACAAAATCGGCGGGTTCCCGCACCACGTCCAGCCCCTCACCGGGTTCAGTTGCGTCAATTGCGCCGCAGAACGAAAGTGGGGCTCGCGCTCACGTTGCTCGCCGCTATTTTCGTGGCGGGAGTAGGCGTGGTCGGGATCATCAATGCCTTTGACTCTGGCGATGAGGGAACCGTCCAGTCGGCAAAAGAACCAACCGATTCGTCGGTAGCGGAGCCCCGGAGCAGCCAAGACGCGTTGAAGGACGCTCCGCAGAATGAGGCAGCGCCCAAGGAGTCCGCGCTTTTCGCGGTGACAGGTGTCGATTACCAGCGCGAAACGTTGAATAGCCAACTCGATTCGCTCCTCAACTCTTCCGGGATCACCCTGAATGAGGTCGCGGCTCGTGTTCCCGCAGAGCTTTCCGGCCTGGCCAGCCAGCCTGGGCTGGACCAGTGTTTGGCGGCTGTGGGCGACCCGGCTCCGATAATGATCGACTTCGCCCGCTACGGGGGGCAGCCAGCGCTCGTGTTGCTGTCAGATCTTCCTTCTGGCGAAATTCAGGTGCGTGTGACAGCGGCTAATTGCGGGGCCGATGGCCCGAATTTGCTGGATACGATTGTTATCCCCAGTTAATCGTGAGGTGCACAGGCTCACACGGCCCGGGGAAGGCGTGCGGGAATGTTGAGGCCTACGATGTGGTTCCAGTACACGACCACACCCTGGTGTGTTTAACCGGCAAATGAAAGGCATGCTGTGTCCGCAGGCAATGACGTCCGTGAGCTGATCATCATCGGCTCGGGCCCGTCCGGGTACACCGCAGCTCTATACGCTGCGCGCGCTGAGCTCAAGCAGGTGGTTATTGAGGGCGCCCAATTCGGTGGCGCGTTGATGACCACCACTGAGGTCGAAAACTTTCCTGGGTTCCCGGACGCGGTAATGGGTCCGGAACTGATGGATTCAATGCGTAAACAAGCGGAGCGTTTCGGCGCCGAGCTGGTTGCCGAAGACGTTGAATCCGCTGATTTGACCGGGGACATCAAGGTTGTCAGGGTGGGCGAGCAGGAATATCGGGCCAAAGCCGTTATTGTTGCGACCGGCTCAGCGTGGCGCCCGATGGGTATACCCGGCGAGCAAGAATTTTTGGGGCGTGGTGTGTCGTCCTGTGCCACGTGTGATGGTTTCTTCTTCCGTGACATGGACATTGCGGTGGTAGGCGGTGGCGACTCCGCTATGGAAGAGGCGACGTTCTTGACCCGTTTCGCGCGTTCGGTGACGATCATTCACCGTCGCGACGAGTTCCGTGCGAGCAAGATCATGGCCGAGCGCGCATTGGCTAACCCAAAAATTTCGGTGCGCTGGAACAGCGTGGTCACCGAGGTGGTCGGCACCGATGGGAAAGTGAGCGGCGCGCGTCTTAAAGACACTGTCACCGGTGACGAGTCAAACCTGGA
>JABFVL010000091.1 GCA_013362805.1 Mycobacteriales bacterium
GCCGCGGTGTTCACAGCGAGCGGTGGCGGGCGGCTTGAGGTGTTGGCGCAGCGCGGCACCGAACGGGTGGCGTGGGAAACCTCCATCGATGCCGATACACCTATCGCTGACGCCTGGACCAGTCAGCAACCACAGGTCGCAACGCGTTCGCTGGTACGAGCTGGCCGCCGGAACGGGGTTTCGGCGCTGGTGTTGCCACTGGTGACAGGCGTGCGCACGGTGGGGTTGGTGGTGATGGAAGTCGATCAGGCCGGCGTATATGACCGAGAGACCGTGGCCCAGGCCAGAAACGTGGCCGCGGAAATCGCACTTCGTCTCGAGACCGCTTTGTTGTTCGCCGATGTACGCAGCATCGCGACCACTGAGGAGCGGCAACGCCTCGCTCGGGAAATCCACGACGGCGTCGCGCAAGAACTCGTCATGGTCGGATACGGCATCGACAACGCCATGGCTGTACTTCCCAAAGACAGCGAAGCGGTTGAACCGTTGACAGCCCTGCGCGCTGAGGTGACCCGAGTGATCACCGAGCTTCGGCTGAGCCTATTCGAGCTGCGCAGCGACGTGGATCGCTTGGGCGGCCTGGGCACCGCGATCGCCGAATCTGCACGGGCGATCGGCAACTCCGCTGGGCTGCGTGTGCATTTGAGCTTGGACGAGTCCACGGCCCGACTTCCAGCCGCGGTGGAGGGCGAGTTGTTGCGCATTGCTCAAGAGGCGATCACAAACGCTCGAAAGCACTCACAGGCACACAACTTGTGGGTGACCTGCGAGGTCGATCCGCCTTACGCGCGCATTGAAATCGCGGATGACGGTCGCGGAATCACTCCTCGCGAGGATGCCGATGCCGGCAGCAGTAGTTACGGTATGTCAATCATGGCGGAACGCGCAGAACGTATTCGGGCATTGTTCTCAATTACCCCTCGCGAGGGGGGCGGCACTGTAGTCTCAGTGGAGCTCAGAGGCGCGGCACCGGCCCGACACGGTAGCGTGACAACAGAACAGGAGGTGGCGAACTCAGAATGAGCCCCACAACATCCTCACCCAGCGGGTCCACGCCGACCGGAGGCACCGCCGGGTCGAGTAATCCGCAAAGCTCGGCCGCGCCCGCCGGCGCGCAAACCACGGTGTTGCTCGTGGACGACCACGACCTTATCCGTCAGGGTTTGCGGCACGCGTTCGAGCGAGACCCCGGCTTCCGTGTTTTGGGTGAAGCCGCGAGCGTGGCTGATGCCCTCGCTAAAGCAGCCGATTTGCGTCCCGATGTAGTGATCATGGACCTACGGCTTCCCGACGGCAGCGGTCTAGATGCCACTCGATCGCTGCGGTCTTCCCGCGCCGATCTTGGCATTGTTGTCCTCACCATGTATGCCGGTGACGATCAACTTTTCGGTGCTCTGGAAGCGGGCGCTAGCGCCTTCGTGCCGAAGAACGCGCCAGCTGATGAAGTGGTTGCCGCTGCCCGGCATGCCGCTTCATCTCCCAATGCCTTCACTGCCTCAGATCTTGCCGAGGCGATGAAGCGTCGTCTGACGCCGAGCGGACCGCACTTGTCTCCTCGGGAGTCTCAGGTGTTGCGATTGTTGGCCGACGGAATGAGCGTGGCTGGTATCGCTAAACAGCTGTACGTCTCAGAGTCCACGGCTAAGACACACATCTCTAAGCTTTACGAAAAACTGGGTGCGGGCAACCGAGCTCAAGCTTTGATGACAGCACTACGGCTGGGTCTTCTGGAAGCTCCAAACTCGAATAACGTTTAAGCATCACAAGGCATGGTCGCTGCGAATGGCAGTGGCCATGCCTTCGTTGTTTATTTTTTTAATCCATTGGTCTCGAAGTGCTCTTTACGGTGAGCCAACGGAATCACATACCAGACTGAGATGAGCCAGATCGCTGTCAAGGAAGCGATCGCGATGGCCCAGCCCAGTCCCAGCACCATGTCCGTGATGAGCAAGACGCACGCGCATAGCGCCAGTACCAGAACGCCAATGCCGCCAAGGGCGAGCCGGTTGGCGGTTGTGATCAGTTGTGGCCGCATTTTGCGTCCCGAGGTAAGCCGGTGGTAGGCCACGGGCCCAACGAGCAAGCCGGTAGCACCGACTGTGAGCAGGAGAGTTGTCAGATATACGCCTTGCTGGAAACCGTCGGTGGTTTCAAAACGCAAGGTGAACGGGATGGTGAGTAGGAAGGCGAAAAGTATTTGCACGCCTGTTTGCGCGACTCGAATTTCCTGCAAAATTTCGGCGAAGTTGCGGTTTAGTCGTTCGGTTTCACTCTCGTCTCCACTGGTGCCCATCCAGCCTCCCTAGCAAGTGAAGGGAGTGCGCACCTTGTACGCACTCCCCCAGCTGGCCCAGTTTACCGCTGAAACTTAGACAGGCGTTAGCGTTTTGCTTGGTTCTTGCACTGTATCGAGCTCAGAGTCCGTTTCTGAGATCCCGTATCGCGCATATGCCCGCGCCAACGGTTTAGGCAACCACCAGTTCGCATTGCCGAACAAGCGCATCACCGCCGGCACCAAAATCGCCCGGACAATCGTGGCGTCGACCGCGATCGCCACCAACATCCCCACCCCGATCATCTTGATGAAGGTGATGCCGCCCGCGGCAAACCCGACGATGACGATCATCAACAACGCGGCAGCCGAGGTGATGATGCCGCCGGTGTGCTGCAACCCACGGGTGATGGCCTCTTTGTTGTCGCCAGTGGCATCCCATTGCTCACGAATGCGCGACAGCAAAAACACCTCGTAGTCCATGGAAAGCCCGAACAAAATCGCCAACATCAAGATTGGTTGCGTGGCTTCGATATCACCCATGGGGGTAAAGCCCAGGAAGTCGCTGAGATGCCCGTCTTGGAATACCCAGACCACCACTCCGAACGCGGCGCCCAATGAAATCACGTTCATGATGATCGCCTTCAGTGGCAAAACAATCGAACCGAACGCCAGGAACAACAGTACAAACGTGACCGTGGCCATCATCGCGAGCATCCACGGTAGACGCTCGGAAATACCGTCCACCAAGTCCACCAAGTCCGCCGGCGCACCGGTCACCATCATTTCCCCAGCTGGCGGGGTGAGCGCCCGAATGTCATTCACAGTGTCGCGAGCTTGCTCGGATGAAGAAGTGCCGTGATAGCCAACGGATATCAAGCTGTTCGACTCAGTGGCCTTCACTACCTGAGCCTGCGTTACGCCCGAAACCTCATCGGGCAAGCGCTCAGCGAATCGAGTGGCATCCGCGGGGGTGGTTCCACGCAGAAATATCGTGATTGTTTTCCCGCCGTCAGACGGGAAGTCCCGCGCCATCGCTTCGCTCACTTGCCGGCTCGTCGCGTTTTCGGGAAGAACCCGCTCATCAATGCCACCAAAAGTGATGTGCGTCGCGGGCTGCGCCAAGAAGAGCAGCAACGCGAGTGAGCCCAGCACAAAGATCCACGGACGACGCATCACCATTTGAGCGAAACGCGCCCAGCGACCATCAGTGTTATTAGAAGAGCGAGCATTCACTCGTCGACGCCATGGCATTTTCCCAGCGTCGATGCGATGACCCAACAAAGCCAAAGTCGCTGGAAGCACGGTGAGGGTAGCGGTGAGCGCGACGAGCACGGCGGCGATCCCACCCAGGCCCATGGAGCGCAAGAAAACTTGGGGGAAGATCAGCAGCCCGGCCAGGCTGAGCGCCACCACCAGTGCTGACACAGCCACAGTGCGCCCCGCGGTGCGCATAGTGCGCCGCACGGCTTCGTTGGGCTGATAGCCGGCACGAAGTTCTTCCCGGAACCTGCTCACAACAAACAGGGCGTAGTCGATGGCTAGTCCCAAGCCGAGAATCGTGATGACGTTGATTGCGAATATCGAGATGTCGGTGAAGTAGCTCAACACTTTGAGCACGAGGAACGAGCCCACGATGGCGATTCCACCGATAATCAGCGGCATCAGGGCCGCCACCGCACTGCCGAAGATCACCATCAGCAAGAGCAGCAAGACCGGCATCGAAAACAGCTCTGCTCGCATCAGGTCTTTTTCTACTTGCTCGCTGACATCAGCGAAGATCGCGCTCGATCCACCGAGGCGCGTTGTGAGCCCGGTGGCATCGAGGTCGTCTTTGAGAGCCTCGAAGTCTTCACTCTTGCGGTCCTCGTCACCGTTGCGCAGGGTAATTGCCAGATAGGTGGCGTGTTGATCGTCGGCGATCAGACTTGGCGCGCCGGTGCGGTAGTAGGAGATGACACTGGCGACTTCCTCGCGATGGTCAAGTTTCTCTTCGATCGCTTGGACGGCGTTTTTGAACTCCGGATCGTTTACTTGGTGCTCTCTGCTGGAGTAAAGAGCCACGATGTCGGTTTCGTAGGGCCCGAGCTCGTTGACGATCGCGGTGCGCGCCCGCGCCGATTCGCTATTGGGGTCTTCGTTGCCTCCTGAGGTCAGGGAGGCGAAGACCGTGGTGCCCCAGGTGGCGCCCACTGCCACTACTGCGACGGCAATTGCGATAAGTGACCACCTAAAGCGCGTGGTCAGCGCTCCTATCCGGTTGAACATGCTAACTCCATCGTTCATCGCTCCACTGCGCCATTTTCGAGACTGCGAGTGCTACTCTCGTTGTGTACGTTGTTCACAATGCCTACGTTGTTCGCAGCTTGTCAAGTGGAAGACCAAAAACGGCACCCCGCACCAGCGGCGAGAACGACACATAGGCACAATCAGTGCGACACACAAGGAGGGCGAGCCACAGGTGCCTGAAAACGCAGCCGGCCCGACACGACGCGAAGAGCAGCGCGCGAAAACCTACGTCGAAATCCTGAACACAGCGCGCGAACTACTCGTCGCCGACGGATCCGCGGCAATCACGCTGCGAGCCATCGCCCGAGAAATGCGCATGGCGCCCACAGCGCTCTACCGGTACTACCCCAGCCTCAATGACCTGCTCATATCGCTAGTCGAATCGTTCTACGCCGAAATCACCGATAAGCTGCGAAAAGCCTGTGACGCCGTTCCCGAAGGTCCACTACAAGCCGGATACCGCGTGATAGTCGCCTGCCGAGAATTTCGAGACTGGGCCATCAACCATCAAAACGAGTTCATCCTCGTGTTTGGGCGCCCAATTCCATCCCTCTCCGACCTCAAACATGCCGAGGACGCGGGTGAAGAATTCGAATCTGGCCGACAGTTCGGCGGGTTCTTCCTCGGCGTCTTTCTTGCCGTCTGGGCTAGCAAACCCTTTCCGGTTCCCGCCGAAGATCAAATGGAGCCTGGCCTCGCGGCGCAGTTGCGCGACTACGCGGCCGGCATCAACATAGATATTCCGGTCGGCACAGTGCACGAATTTTTGTACTGCTGGACACGCCTTTTTGGCATCCTGACCATGGAAGTGACCGGGCACCTGAATTTCGCATTGTCTAATGTAGAACCTATGTTTGAAGAAATGCTGGCGGAGTGCGCCGAGCGGCTAAACCTTCCAGCGCAAGTGCTAGGTCGGACCTCGCTCATACCAGGCGATGGCGACCGTAACGGCGACGTTCAAC
>JABFVL010000060.1 GCA_013362805.1 Mycobacteriales bacterium
GCTGGGTGGGAGAGTAGGACACCACCGAACACTATGTATGGTGTGGCCCCCAACCTAGAGTTGGGGGCCACACCCACATCACCAACCACCCACATCACATGCTCATACCTTTGCGACGCGGTTTCGCCCTGAGATGTATTCGCTCTCCTTGTTTACTAAATAGGCTAAGCACTTCAACCAATCCGCGTCCTGTGCTGCCAAACCAATGGGGCAGTATGGTGTCGAATTCGGCGGCTTCCCCAGATGTCAAAACTAGATCGTGATCGGCCAAAACTAGTCTTAGTCGCCCCGATAGGACGTACATCCATTCGTAGCCTTCATGAGTACGCAGTTCTGGCTCTTCTTGGGCGGCAGGAATGCTGATCTTGAAGGCATGGAGAGCTCCGGCCTGGCGTGTCAAAGGCAAGATGGTTCGGCCGCCTTGAGCGCGTGCGGGAATATGCACACGAGGGTCTTCTATTCGAGGTGTTGCGACGAGTTCGTCGAGCTGCACTTCAAATGCGAGTGCGATGGGTAGGAGGAGCTCTAGGCTGGGCCGCCGCTGACCGGACTCTAGCCGGGACAGAGTGCTCTTAGAAATTCCGGTGATCTCAGCAAGTGATGTCAAAGTAAGGCCGCGTTGCGTGCGGAGTTTCTTAAGTCTGACTCCTACTTGCGCCAGCGCGTGGCCGATGTCGGGCAGGTTCATCACACTATTGCACTGCCTTTTCCCGGAATTGGCAACAAAAGTTGCTGTCTGCAAGGCGGTGCAGCAGGCTCGAGGTGGAGGTGATCACGGTGGTCGTGTCACAACGTGAGTCGGATAAACAAGACGTTGTCATTGTGGGAGGAGGCGCTGCTGGACTGTCCACGGCTTTGGTTCTGGCCAGGGCGCGCCGACGAGTGGTGGTAGTCGATGCGGGTGAACCTCGAAATGAGCCCGCCGCTCATTTGCACGGATTCTTGTCGCGAGATGGGATGAAACCCAGTGAACTACTGTCGACTGGCAGGGAAGAAGTTGAAGGTTACGGTGGACGGGTACTTAAAACGCAAGTGACGGGGCTGGAGCGGCAAGCCTCGGGTGAGTTTCTCGTGCATTTGTCTGAAGATGCGATTTTGTCGGCACGGGCGATAGTAGTTGCGACTGGGCTGAAGGACATGATTCCGGATGTGCCTGGATTGCGTGGCCAATGGGGCCACACCGTTCTTCATTGCCCCTATTGTCATGGATATGAAGTGAGGGATACGCCGCTAGGCGTACTGGGTGGCTATGCGCGCGAGCTTTCCCTACATCAAGTGCAATTGCTGCGGCAGTGGTCCGCTGACATCACGTTCATTCCCAACGGCATTGTGCTGAATGAGGACGAGCGCGCGCGAATGCGAGCTCTCAGGGTGGATGTTGTGGACGGCGAGCCGGTTAATGTCCATGGGGGATCAGAGCAGCTGCGAGTGGAGCTGGCGGACGGGCGGAACATCGACTTGCGCGCAATGTTCATCGCACCGCAACCTGCTCCGCAGGATGATCTATTGCGGGATCTGGGTTGTGTGGAAGCCGAGAACGGTTGGATTGTCGCTGATGCCGCGGGACGTACCAGCGTGAGAGGCGTGTGGGCAGTGGGAAACGTTGTGGATCCACGGGCTCAACTGATTACCGCCGCTGGTGCCGGATCCGTTCTGGCAATCGCGCTAAATAGCGAGTTGATAGAAGAAGAAGTGGCCCAAGCGATGCGCCACTCAGTTTCAACGCCGTGAAATCGCTGTAGTTTGTACTCCTTGGGAATTATTGCGGCAAACAGATACGGCCTGACGAGGAAATCAGAAATACGTTTCAGTTAGTTCGAGTTAAGGCCAGTTGGCTATAAGTCGGTGCTTCCCAAAATCGTGGCACGAAGTTCTTCTTCGACCTCGGTGCTGGCCAGGAACAAGAGTTCGTCGTGTTTTTCCAAGGAGTCGTCACGATTGGGAGCCAGCACACGGCGGCCTCGAATAATAGCTACCAAAGCCACGTCATGTGGCAAAGAAAGTTGCGCTACGGTGCGGCCAACATACGCAGCGTTTTCGGGCAATGTGATTTCGACAAGGTTTGCTTCTCCTTGACGAAACTGCATGAGCCTCACCAATTCGCCGATGCTCACTGCCTCTTCCACCAACGCCGCCATCAAACGAGGCTTGCTGACGGAAACATCCACACCCCACTGTTCGGTGAAAAGCCATTCGTTTTCTGCGCGATTCACTCGGGCAACAACCCGACCGACCGCGAACTCGGTTTTCGCGAGCAAGGAAAGTACCAAGTTGGCCTTGTCATCGCCGGTCGCCGCAACGACTACATCGCAATCGCTGACACCGGCGGCTTCCAAAGACGACAATTCACACGCATCGGCAAGGATCCATTCAGCCCGTGGGATCAACTGCGGTCGCATCATCGAGGGCTGACGTTCGATGAGCAAAACCTCGTTGCCATTTTCCAAAAGTTCGGCTGCGATTGAGCGACCGACGTTTCCGGCCCCAGCAATAGCGACTCTCATTAGATGCCTCCCTCAGGCGCGGTGGCTGCGATGCTCAAGACGCGCTCGATCATGTCGTCAGTGGCGAGGACAAATAGTTGGTCGCCGTCTTGGACGACGCTGGATTCGGTGGGAAGCATGCCCAAGCCAAATCGGGTGAGATATGCGATACGAGCCCCGGTCGCCTGTTCCACGCTCGTGAGTCGTTCACCAATCCATGATGGATGTATAGAGAGTTCCACCATTGCCACCGAGCTAGTGGCATCGCGCCACACTTCGGGTTCATCTATGGGGAGAAGTTCCCGAAGCATGCGATGTGCCGTCCACCGCACGGTTGCCACAGTGGGGATGCCCAGTCGTTCATACACTTCAGCTCGGCGGGAGTCGTAAATTCGGGCAACAACCCGGGAAACTCCGAAGGTTTCCCGGGCAACCCGGGCTGAGATGATGTTGGAGTTGTCGCCACTGCTTACCGCGGCGAAGGCATCGGCGCGTTCGATGCCTGCTTCCAAAAGCACGGTCCGATCAAAGCCCTTTCCAGCAACCGTTTGCCCTGTGAAATCAGGGCCCAGGCGACGAAACGCGTCTGGGTTTTGGTCCACGATCGCTACCGAGTTGCCCCGAGATTCTAGGTTTGTGGCCAGGGTCGAACCGACTCGTCCGCACCCCATGATGACAATGTGCACGCGTATCCTCCGACCTAAACACACGCAGAACATGGGCAGAACCTGACATTAAATATCAACGTACACGCCCAATGCGCTAATACTGGGGGCACTAGGCATCGTAGGCTGTCGGCGTGCCGTCACCTGTTGCGCTTCTTAAACGTTTGGTTGTGGGCCGCCCGTTTCGCAGCGATCGCTTGCATGAAACCTTGCTGCCCAAACGGGTCGCGCTTCCCGTGTTTGCTTCAGATGCTTTGTCGTCGGTCGCTTATGCCCCCACCGAAATGCTCGCCGTATTGAGTGTGGCCGGGCTGGCCACATATCAACTAGGTCCGTGGGTAGCGCTGGCAGTGGTCGTCGTGCTGCTTACCGTCGTGGCCTCCTATCGGCAAAACGTGCACGCCTATCCATCGGGAGGTGGCGACTACGAAGTCGTCTCAACGAATATCGGCAGTCGATATGGCGTTGTGGTGGCGGCCGCATTGATGGTGGATTATGTCTTGACTGTCGCCGTTTCTGTCGCGGCGGGAGTAGAGAACGCGGGCTCCGCTTTCGAATTTCTCGCTGAACATAAGGTGGCCGCATCGCTGATTATGGTGGCGATATTGACCGCATTGAACTTGCGGGGCGTGCGCGAGTCAGGGGTCGCATTCGCAATTCCTACATATGGCTTCATGATTGCTGTATTTGGCATGATCGCCTATGGGTTTTTCCGAATTTATGTTGCGGGCGATTCGGTACGTGCCGAGAGCGCGGGATTTGAGCTAGAGGCTGAGCACACCGTGGCCGGCCCGGCTTTGGTGTTCCTGCTGTTGCGGGCTTTTTCATCTGGATGCGCGGCCCTTACCGGTGTCGAAGCGATCAGCAATGGCGTGCCGGCATTTCGTAAACCTAAAAGCAAGAACGCCGCGACCACGTTGTTGATGTTGGGCATTCTGGCAGTGACCATGATGTTGGGCACCGTCGCTTTGGCGATGAAGACCGATTTGCAATATGCCGAAGACCCAGCAGATCAATTGGCGGGGGCGCCACAGGACTATGAGCAGAAGACCGTTTTGGCGCAACTGGGCGAGGCCGTTTTTGACAACTTCGAAGTTGGGTTTTATTTGGTCATTGTCATGACGGCACTGATTTTGGTGCTGGCCGCGAATACTGCCTTTAACGGGTTCCCAGTTCTCGGGTCCATTTTGGCCCAGGACCGATATTTGCCGCGCCAACTCCATACTCGTGGGGATCGCCTCGCGTTTTCGAACGGGATTTTGTTCCTGGCGATATTCGCTGGCGTTTTGTTGGTGAGCTTTAACGCGAGCGCAAACTCGCTTGTGCATTTGTACATCGTGGGGGTTTTTGTTTCCTTCACTCTCAGCCAATTCGGCATGGTTCGACACTGGCGTCGTTTGTTGACAACCGAACGTGACCCGGCTCGGCGTCGGGCGTATCGGCGTTCCCAAACCATCAACACATTCGGTTGTTTTATGACCGGCTCGGTGTTGGTGATTGTTTTGGTTACCAAATTCGCGCAAGGTGCGTGGATCGCTATCGCGGCCATGACGGTCTTGTATCTGCTGATGCTGGGAATTCGAAGGCACTATGACCGGGTAGCGGCTGAACTCACTCCGGACTCGGAACTGAACGCGTTGCCCGCCCGCAACCACGCGGTGATCTTGGTGTCAAAGGCACATTCGCCAACCTTGCGAGCGATAGCCTACGCCCGCGCTACTCGCCCCGATTCCATCGCCGCGGTGACAGTCGGTGTGGACAGCGCCGAAACACGTGCGTTGCAGAGAGAATGGGAAGCTCGTGAAGTGCCAATCCCGCTCGTCGTTATCGACTCGCCGTATCGAGAAGTGACTAGGGCGGTCGTTGACTATGTGAAGAAGCTGCAACGGCAAAGTCCCCGAGACGTAGTAACGGTGTACATACCCGAATACGTGGTTGGTCGCTGGTGGGAGCACGCACTCCACAACCAAAGTGCGCTGCGCCTCAAGGGCCGATTGTTGTTTGAACCTGGCGTGATGGTCACAAGTGTCCCTTGGCAGCTCAAGTCCAGCGAAGGGCACCAAGAACGCGAGGGAGTGAGCCCAGGTGACGTGCGTCGTGGTGTTGTGCGCAAGTAGTGGCCCAGCTGCTCTGTCAGTGTGAGCGGTATGGGAGCGTCATCCCATGACGTTTAACGCGACCCGCTGGGATGTTGGGACCGAATTTGAGGTCGAGGTAGGCCCCATCGCTCATGGAGGGCATTGTGTGGCCCGCTATGAGGGTCGCGTGGTATTTGTCCGCCACACGTTGCCTGGTGAACGTGTACGTGTGCGAATCACGGAGGACACTGGCGGCTCTTTTTGCCGTGCTGATGCCGTGCGCATCATTGAGCAGGCACCTGATCGAGTCCAGGCCCCGTGCCCATATGCGAAGCCGGGTGGTTGTGGTGGCTGTGACTTTCAACATGTGGATCCCTCGACACAACGCGAATTCAAACGCGCAATTATCACCGAACAGTTGGCCCGTGTCGGAGGTTTCTCATCCGATGAGATCGACGCGTTGGGTATCGAAGTCCAAGAACTGCCAGGTGGATCGCTGGGTTGGCGTACCCGCACCCGATTCCTCGCCGATGATGATGGCGTCTTGGGCATGCGCAAGCATCGGAGTCACGACATAGTGCCAGTGGATCGGTGCGCGATCGCGGTTGATGCCATCAATGATGCCGATGAGTTGCACATGCGATGGGAACCAGAAACCGAAGTCAGTTTTGTGGCAGGTAGCGATGACGTGGCGGTTTTGGCGGAGATTCCAGGCGGCAAGCGCCCTACTGTGCACCGCATTTCAGGTCCGGAGCGCCTCAACGAACAAGCCGCCGAGTATCACTGGCAGGTGAGAGCGGCAGGATTCTGGCAGGTCCATCCGGCCGCGGCGGAAACGCTGGTTCGGGAAGTGCTCGCGGCGATAAATCCCGCCCCCGGCCAGCGGATATTGGATCTATATTCGGGTGCTGGCCTGTTTTCGCTGCCCCTGGCCGATGCCGTAGGGCCTGCGGGGGAAATCATCTCCGTTGAATCTGAGCGCGCGGCGGTTGCTGATGCTCGTCGTCATGTGCGCGGGAAAAAGTGGGTGAGGGCGGAAGTAGGTCAAGTTCACGGCTTTTTGAACTCGTTGAGCGTCAAGAAAGTGGATGCCGTGGTTCTTGATCCGCCTCGGGCTGGCGCGGGCAAGATGGTTGTGAAGCAGATTGCCAAGCTAAAGCCGCAGCTCGTGGCATATGTATCATGCGATCCCGCGACATTGGCTCGCGATTTGAAACAGTTTCGCGCACTTGGCTACGTGCTGACAGATTTGCTGGCATTTGATGCGTTTCCGATGACACATCATGTCGAATGTCTCGCTACCTTGTCTCGGCGCGACAGTGAGTGATGTTCCCGGACGCGCCGCGCGCGCTGGAGTCGCGCCGATAGACTCATCGAGTGGCAGTACTGGGGAGCGGGGAACAAAGGGGGCCGGGGGCCGTGGAAGCAATCAGTGATCACCCTCCAATAAGTGGGCTTTTGGCATTTGCCCAATCGCCGCAAAACCTGAAAGCAGTGCCCGCCGCGCACCTTCCGCAACTCGCGGCCGAGATTCGTGATTTTCTGGTTGAGAAAGTCTCCCGCACCGGTGGCCACCTAGGTCCGAACCTGGGTGCGGTTGAGCTCACCATGGCGATCCACCGCGTATTCGACTCGCCCAAAGACAAGGTTTTGTTCGACACTGGGCACCAAGCCTATGTGCACAAAATTCTCACTGGCCGGCAAGATGCCTTTGACCAGCTACGTCAGCGCGACGGCCTTTCGGGCTATCCCTCCCGGGCCGAGTCCACTCACGATGTCATCGAAAACTCTCACGCTTCCACGGCACTGTCCTATGCCGATGGTCTCGCTAAAGCATTTGCGCTGCGTAAAGAGTCTGGTCGTTACGTTGTCGCTGTCGTCGGCGATGGGGCTCTCACCGGAGGCATGTGCTGGGAAGCGCTTAACAACATCGCGACCGGCACTGATCGTCCCGTCGTCGTGGTGGTCAACGACAACGGTAGGTCATATTCACCAACAATCGGCGGTCTAGCCAGCCAATTGGCTGATCTGCGACTAAGCGCCAACTACGATCGCGTCCTCGACGTCGTGCGTCGCGCTCTGAGCCGTACACCATTGGTGGGCAAACCCTTGCGCGATGCCCTTCATGGAGTGCGGCGCGGGCTAAAGGATGCTCTCATTCCCGACGCGTTGTTCACTGATTTGGGAATGAAATACATTGGACCGGTCGATGGTCACGATGTTGGGGCGATGGAAGAAGCCCTGCTGCGCGCCAAAGAATACGGCCAGCCAGTCATCGTGCACGCAGTCACTAAGAAGGGCTATGGCTATCAGCCCGCTGAAGACGATGAAGCCGACTGCTTTCATGGGCCTCCGGCCTTTGACCCCAAGACCGGTAAACCCATTGCCACCAGCGGTACGAAGTGGACAACAGTCTTTGCTGAAGAACTGGTCACTCTCGCGGGTGAACGTCCAGATTTGGTCGGCATTACCGCTGCCATGGCTGGCCCAACAGGCATCGACAAGCTAGCCAAGGCCTATCCAGATCGCACCTTCGATGTCGGTATCGCCGAACAGCATGCGGCCACCTCAGCTGCGGGTCTTGCTTTGGGGGGCATGCACCCAGTCGTGGCGGTATACGCGACTTTTTTGAATCGCGCTTTCGATCAGGTGTTGTTGGACGTCGCCCTGCACAAACTCGGTGTTACTTTCGTGCTCGACCGGGCCGGGATTACCGGTCCAGACGGGCCAAGCCACTATGGAATCTGGGACATGTCGGTTTTCGCCGCGGTGCCCGGCATTCGAGTAGCCGCGCCACGCGATGGAACCCGAGTGCGAGAAGAACTCCGTGAAGCGGTGGCGGTTTCTGATGGGCCCACAATTGTGCGGTTCCCAACCGGCGCAGTTCCCGCTGACATTCCCGCTGTGGAACGGATCGATGGCATTGATGTGCTCAGTCGGTCACACAAAAAAGATGTGCTCATCGTCGCGGTGGGCGCATTCGCCGATCTCGGGCTGCAAGCCGCCGCTCGATTGGGCGAACAGGGCATAGGCGCTACCGTCATCGACCCGCGTTGGGTGCTGCCAGTACCCGAGGCACTGGTGCGTCTTGCCGCGCAATACCGACTCGTGGTGACCGCTGAAGACGGTGTGCGCGTTGGCGGTGTCGGCGGCGCTGTCATGCAGGCCTTGCACGATGCGGGAACGGTCGTGCCAGTGCGCTCAGTAGGCGTGCCCCCGCAATGGCACCGGCACGGCACTAGGGCACAGATCCTCACCGAGTTGAACCTCACCCCACAAGACGTCGCACGCAATATCACCGAATGGGTTCTTCAACTTGAAGGCGAAGCCTCGGCGTTGCCATCAAAGGTGTAACCGATGCGGGTACTCATAGTTGAGGACGAACGAAACCTGGCTGATGCGGTGGCGCGTGGCCTTCGTCGTGAGGGCATGGCCGTGGACGTCAGCTACGACGGGCTGAGCGGTCACGAAATGGCCCACGTCACGCGGTATGACGTTATCGTCCTGGACCGTGACTTGCCTGGCATGTCCGGCGATGAGATATGTGCGGACCTGGTGAAAGCTGGGGCGTTGACCCGCGTCATTATGCTCACCGCTTCTGGAGCGGTCGCTGACCGTGTTGACGGTTTGAGCATCGGCGCCGACGATTACCTGCCGAAGCCGTTCGCATTCGAAGAGCTCGTCGCTCGCGTTCGAGCGTTGGGGCGGCGAGCAACACCACCTGCGCCACCAGTGCTGACGGTGGGTGACGTAATTTTGGACCCGGCCCGAAGACTTGTCACGCGAGGCGGCGTGCCCGTCGATTTGACGCGAAAAGAATTCGGGTTGCTCGAGGTTTTGCTTCGCGCGGGCGGCGCGGTTATTTCCAGCGAGGAACTACTGGAACGGGTGTGGGACGCTAATGCTGACCCATTCACCACGACAGTGCGAGTAACAATGATGACCTTGCGTAAAAAGCTCGGGGATCCGCCGCTGATCGAGACTGTAGTCGGCGCGGGATATCGGATCGCACCCTCGTGAATGAGCTGACCCCCGGTCGGCGTAGACCCACCTTGCGGTGGCGTCTTGCCCTTTCAACCGGATTGTTGCTCACAGTCGTCGCGCTCACCTCGACCACGATCACGCTGGCGTTGAGTGGTGCTGACAGTGCCACATCGGTTTTCGCGCTTGCAATAGCGCTTGTACTAGCCGCCGTGGGTGTCACCAGCTGTTACTTGGTCGCGGCACGGGCCTTGCGGCCCCTACATCGCGTCACCGCAGCCGCGCGCCGATTGGGTAGCGGAGGCCCCGAAACGCGTTTGGCTCACCAAGGTCCAGACGATGAGGTAAAAGAGCTCGCGGACACCTTCGATGAGATGCTCAATCGCCTCTCGGCCGCGCTGAATAGTCAACGTCGGTTCGTCGCCAACGCAAGTCACGAACTACGCACCCCATTGGCTGTCATGCGCACAGAAATCGACGTTACGCTCTCTGACAGTCAAGCCTCCCTGACCGACTATCAGCGGATGGGCTCTGTTGTCCGTAACGCGTCTGTCCGGGCTAACGATCTCATCGAGTCGTTGCTTTTGCTCGCCCGCACTGAAGCACAAACGGGGCGTGGACTAGTCAAAAAAGTGCCCGTTGATTTGGCATTGGGTGTACCTAGCACTTTGTCGGCCGTGGATAACGAAGTGAAGAGACTGGGACTGCGCGTAAACACAGCGCTTGATTCCGCCCCGGTGATTGGGGATCCAAGTCTTCTGGAACGCCTCGCTGGCAATCTCATCGAAAACGCTGTTCGCTACAACATTGCCAACGGTTCTCTTGATATCAGCACAGGTACGGCTGATGGCTGGGCTTATCTGACGGTGAGCAACACAGGTGGGCCGCTCGACCCAAATGAGGTGCCTGGTCTGTTCGAACCGTTCCGTCGGGGAGGAATGGAACGCACTGGTACTCGTGGCGCGGGGCTAGGACTATCGATTGTGCGAGCGGTTGTCGACGCTCATGCCGGGCAAGTTGCGGCCGCCGCTCGACCCGACGGCGGTTTGACGGTGACGGTGCGCTTGGTGCCGCAAGCCTAGAAGCTCCGGTGGCCTACCCCACAACCGCCTAGGATGGGCATAACCCGTATTCTGAAGTCATGATTATGGGCCTTTCCATCGTTTTGTTGGTGACAAGTCTGTTGCTGATCCTGTTCGTGCTGTTGCACCGGGGTAAAGGCGGCGGTTTGTCCGGCATGTTCGGTGGCGGCGTCAGCACGAGCCTATCGGGCTCTTCCATTGCCGAGAAAAACCTAGACAGGTTCACGATTGTCTTCGGCATCATTTGGTTCGCTAGCGCGGTAGCGCTTGGTCTGCTGCTTAAGGCATCGGGTAACTAAGCTCAAACCCACCGCGTACACTGGTCCCGGCGGCAACGTTAGTTGCCGCCTTTAACATTGCCCCCGTCTCTATCAACAGGAGTGCGCAGCTGTGGCTGGTAGTACTGCTATTCGCGGCACCCGGGTCGGTTCTGGCCCCATGGGTGAAAATGAGCGCGGTGAATCAGCGCCTCGCCGTCACGTGACTTTCTTTTGTGCCAAAGGGCACGTTTCCACCCCGTCCTTTTCCCTGGAGGTGGAAGTACCAGAAACCTGGGATTGCCCTCGATGTGGTTTGCCCGCCGGGCAAAACCAAGCGGCCCCGCCGCCAGAGCCCCGCATCGAGCCATACAAAACTCACCTCGCATATGTGCGGGAGCGCCGCAGCGATGAAGATGGGGCCGCCATCTTGGAAGAAGCGCTAGCTCGGCTTCGGGCCCGGCGCGGCGACGTTTAATGAGAAAGGCCCCCATCTTGGGGGCCTTTCTCATTGGTGGGGTTAAAAAGGTGTGCGAAGGGGTGCTGGAACTTGTGCCGCCGCAGCGCGATCTAGCAACCACAATGTGCGAGTTCGGCCCCGCACGCCAGCGGCTGGTACTTGCATCGGCCCAGCGCCGGACAAAGCGGCGCCGATCATTGCAGCTTTAGCTTCGCCCGCGGCGATAAGCCACACCTCCTCGGCTCGGTTGATTGCTGAGAACGTCAAGGTTGTGCGGTTGGGCGGCGGTTTTGGGGACCCGTGAACGGCGGCAGTCAAACCGCCTTCATGCAACGCGGGGTGCTCGGGAAATAGTGAGGCGACGTGTCCATCGGGCCCCACTCCCAGCAACACAACATCTAGCCAAGCTCGATCCAGAGCCGTCGCGTATTGCTCGGCCGCGAGTTCAGCAACGGCTAGCTCGTCGCTGGCGGCAAAATGATGCACCCGTGTTTCATTGATGCGTACATGGTCAAGGAGCGCTTCGCGTGCTTGACGTTCGTTGCGCTCGCTGTCGGCCCGTGGCACGAACCGTTCATCACCCCACCAGATATCGACATTCCCCCAATCCACCGCGTCCCGCGCTGGACTACTGGCAATGGCGCGAAGCATGGCTATCCCCACACCTCCGCCTGTCAACGCGACTGATGCGGTGCCGCGGGTTTGTTGGGCGTCTACCAGAGTTGTTATGAGACGGGCCGCCGCGGCGCAGGCCAGCATGTCGGCTGTCGAATGCACCACAATCTGCGTTTTTGACATCATGACGTCAATGCTGGGTCGTGCCACTGATGGACACGTTTAGGTGATCTTTGCGGAAGTCCCGTCAGCCCAGTGATTGCTTCCAAGGTCGCCGCATAAGGCTGATCAGGGTCCAAATGCCGCAGCTCTTCGGCTAGACGTTCACCGGTGGGTCGGCGTCGCATCGGCATCAGCCGATCTGGGAGCCCGGGGCGACGTACGACCGCCGTGTATTTGTCGTGCCAGCCGACGCATACCCGTCCGCCGGTCGCGAGTTCTACTGACACCTCGGCCACACCCGGGCCGTCCTGAATGTGCATCTCCGGCGCCAGGCCAAGTCGGGATTGCAGCCATCCGGCGAGCAACGCTCCGGTTGCATCACCCGGGGGACCGATGATGGTGGCTCCGACAACGGGTTCGTTGATGACGTCGAACGCGCCCGCCAAATGCGCCCGCCACGGTGTGGTGCGGGTCCACGACAGGTCAGTGTCGCCAGGGGCATAATCGATGGCGCGTTGCTCTAGTGCGGCGATCGGGTCGGGGCTTTGCGAACAGTCCGTGATTCGGCGGTCCGCGAGGACGCCCAGCGGGTCTTGCGCGATTATGTTCGGCGGTGCTTCACCACACCACCACGTTACAACCGGTACATCTGGTGCGAGCAAGGGCAAAACTACAGATTCGGCATGTAGGGCGAGACGCCCATACATGCGCATCACCACAGCTTCACCTGGACCTAGTCGGTCTCCGACTGAGATTTCCGCGTCGAGTCGAGGGTCGAGCCCATTTATTTCGCGCCGCACCACGATGATCAACCGTGCGGGATGCGCCGCGGCGGCGACACTGGCGGCCTGTTCTGCTTCGGCGACCGTGCGTTCCGTGGCCGCCACGACCAGCGTTAGCGCCAATCCTGAGGTCACACCGCCAGCGGCGCGTCGGGCTTTAGCCAGCGCTTTGACGACATCTGTTCCGGTGGTGTCCCAAAGTGTTGTCATGGCCGCCTCCAGGTGCGTCCGTCTTGCGCGAGCATGCCATCGGCGGCGGCTGGTCCCCATTCGCCTGCGCGATAAAGAGCAGGCGGGACCTGGGACCAAAATTCCTGAAGTGGGTCGATCACCCGCCAGCTGGCGGCGACTTCTTCGGCGTGTGGGAACAAAGTAGAATCTCCGAGCAGCACATCTAGTACCAGGCGCTCGTAGGCCTCTGGTGACTTTTCGGTGAAGCTTTCTCCGTAGAGAAAGTCCATTGCTACATCGCGCACTTCCATTTGGCTTCCCGGAACTTTGGACCCGAATTTCAGGGTGATGCCCTCGTCGGGTTGCACGCGAATGACTAGCTGGTTTTGGCCGAGTTGTTCGGTGTCAGTGTTGCTGAACGGCAGGTGGGGCGCTTCGCGGAAAAGCACGGCGATTTCGGTGACTCGTCGGGGTAGTCGTTTGCCGGTGCGAAGGTAGAACGGTACTCCAGCCCAGCGGCGAGTTTCCACGTTGAGCTGCACGGCCGCATACGTTTCGGTGGTGGAATCTTTGGCCACACCTTGCTCGTCGTGGTATCCCAAGACGCGTTCTCCAGCGCACCAGCCCTGCTGATACTGCCCACGTACCGCGTGTGTTGCCGGGTTTTCTGGGAGTGCGATCGCGCGCAGAACTTTCAGTTTTTCGGTACGGATGGATTCCGCGTCGAAGCTGACCGGTTCTTCCATGGCGGTCAACGCGAGCAGTTGCAGCAGATGGTTTTGCAGAACGTCGCGGGCTGCGCCTGTTTTGTCGTAGAAACCGGCGCGGGTGCCGATGCCCACGTCTTCGGCCATGGTGATCTGCACTGAGTCGACGTAGAGCCCGTTCCACACAGGTTCGAAGAACGTGTTTGCGAAACGCAGCGCCAATAGGTTTTGGACGGTTTCTTTGCCCAAATAGTGGTCGATGCGGAACACATCGTTGGGTGTGAATACGTCGTCGACGAGGGTGTTGAGGGCTTGTGAGCTTGGCAGGTCGGTGCCGAACGGCTTTTCGACGACCACTCGACGCCACCCGCCAGCGGCCTCATTATCGGCCATTTTGGTGCGTTCCATCTGCTTAAGCACTAGAGGGAACGTGACCGGGGGGATTGCCAAGTAGAAAGCGGCGTTACCCGCGATGCCGTGGCTTTCGTTGAGTCTGGTGAGCGTCGCGGCTAGCTCATCGAAGGCGGCGTCATCTTCGAAGGTGCCCGCGACGAAATGCACGCCTTCGGCGAGACGCTCCCACACCTCTTCCCGCCAGGTGGTGCGGGCGCCCTCTTGCGCGGCTTGTTTTGCGATATCAACGAAATTTCCGCGATCTCGGGCAAAACCAATGGTGACAAATCCTGGTGGTAGTAGGCCGCGATTGGCGAGGTCATAGATCGCGGGAATGAGCTTGCGTCGCGACAAGTCACCGGTTGCCCCAAAGATGACCAGAGCGCAGGGCTCTGGCACCCGGGGTAGCCGACGATCGTCGGGATCGCGCAGCGGGTTTATCTGCTGCCCGGGTTTATCCGTGCTCATTGCTGGGCCTCCACGAGCTGAGCTAGGCCGGCCGGTCGGTCGATCAGGTGTAGTCGCACAGTGGGCCGATTGCGCGCCTGCAGGGCTTTTAGGTCTCCGGCGGCTTGCGCCGCTTGGAGCTCACCGAAGCTATACGGCTTTCCTGGCACCTCGAGGTCTTCTTTTGTGGTGCCGGTGATCTGCAGATACACGCCGTTCTGTGGGCCACCCTTGTGGTACTGCCCGGTGGAGTGCAAAAAGCGTGGGCCCCATCCAAAGGTCACCGGCCGCGCGGTGCGGGCAGCCAACGAAGGACGCAGAGCGGCAGCATCGGCGTCACCATGGCGATCGAGGTAGGCCAGAACCGCCAAATATCCGCGGTCGGGAATCGTGTCGATGAGAGTGTCGAGCACACCGCCTAGAGTTTTCAAATTCCCGAATTGTTCAGCGTCGCCGTAGACCTGAATCGCGCCATCGGTGAACAGCGGCTCAGTGTTTGGCAGGCCAGTTTCCAGGATATGTGCCGTGTTCTCTTTGGATTCGGTGACATTCGGCTGGTCGAATGGGTCGATTTCGAGCAGCTTGCCCGCGATAGCTGTGGCGTATTCCCAAGCCAAGAACTGTGCGCCCAACGAACCATTGACGTTGATATCCGCCTGAAGTGGGGGAACATCTCCAACGGATCGTGCTCCGCCCACGCTGATCAGCAACTGATCGTCAGCGTCTTTTATCGAGTGTTCCCAGCTGCTTGCTTCTAGCACGACGGGCAAGATGCCGGTGCCCTGCTTGCCGGTTGACTCGGCGATGAGTTGTTCGGCCCAATCGCCAAAGCCAACAATGCCCGAACCGTCGTCGGCGAGGAGAACCTTGTCGCGTCCGGCCGCAGCCATTACGCCAAGGGCCGCGCCGAGTTCAAGTGAAGGCCCACCCTTATTGAGCGTGCTGGCTAGTTGGCTGGCCTCATCGAGGAGATGTTCGACTTCAACCCCAGCTAGGGCTGAAGGGACGAGCCCGAATGCCGAGAGAGCGGAATAGCGACCGCCGACATTGGGGTCGGCCAAAAATATGGCTCGGGCCCCCATGCGCTCGGCGGTTGCGGCGAGTGGCGAGCCTGGGTCGGTGACGATAACGAATCGTTGGCCAGCTTGGGCTTCGGTAAGTCCGGAGTCGATGAAGGCCTGCAAAAATGCGCGTCGATGACTGTCGGTCTCGACGGTTCCACCGGATTTGCTAGAAACAACAACGATCGTGCGGTCGAGTTCGGTGAGCGCGCCCCGAATCTGCGCGGGGTCTGTGGTGTCCAGAACAGTGAGTTCGACGCCGAGCGTGCGGCAAATAACTTCGGGAGCCAGCGAAGATCCGCCCATTCCAGCCAGAACGACTCGGGTCAGGCCCTCGGCGATGAGCGCGGCGCGCAATTCGCGCAGCTGGGGCAATAGTTCACGGCTGGATGTGGGCAGGGTGAGCCAACCGAGTCGGATGCGTGCTTCGGCTTCCGCCTCAGGGCCCCACAGTGTGGGGTCCTGAGCGGACAGTTTGGTCGGAACCTTAGCCTGGTGCAGTTCCTGGATGACAGGTGCTACGCCAGGCAGTTGGGCCGCGCCTTGAATGCTCAACCCACCTCCAGTGCTGAGCGTTGGCCCGGACGTGGATTGTGGGCGTGAGGTCATCTGGCGGCTCCTTGAGTAGACGTTGGCTACTGCTTATCGAGTTCGGCTTGCACGGTGTCAAGCAGTTGGTTCCAGGAGTCCTCGAACTTAATGACTCCTTCGTCCTCGAGTACCCGAACTACATCGTCGTAGTCAACACCGATTTTGGCGAGCTTGTCGAGCACCGCCTGCGCGTCGGCGTAATTGCTTGTCACCGTGTCGCCCCGCACCTTGCCATGGTCGGCTACGGCTTCCAAAGTGGCCTCGGGCATTGTGTTGACAACACCGGGCGCCACGAGTTCGACGACGTATTGCGTGTCGTCGTACGCGGGGTCCTTTACACCTGTTGAGGCCCACAGCGGCCGTTGTGGGTGTGCGCCAGCTGCCGCCAATGCCCGCCAGCGGTCACTGGTGAAGACCTCTTCGTATTTCTGATAGGCCAGTCGCGCGTTGGCGATAGCGGCCTTGCCGAGCAGCTCTTTGGCTTCTGGCGTGTCTATTGCCTTGAGTCGCTTGTCGATCTCGGTGTCGACGCGCGAAACGAAGAACGAGGCAACTGAGCCCATTGCGCTCAAGTCATGGCCGTTTGCTTTGGCTTGTTCCAGGCCAGCAAGAAAAGCTTCCATGACCGCCTGGTAGCGCTCCAAGCTAAATATCAAGGTGACATTTACACTTATGCCAGCGGCTAGGGTTGCCGTGATGGCGGGCAAGCCTGCTTCTGTCGCTGGGATCTTGATGAACAGGTTTTCCCGGTCAACGAGCCACCACAGCGCTTTGGCCTCGGCGATTGTCCGTTCGGTGTTGCGGGCGAGCCTTGGGTCAACCTCAATAGAGACTCGGCCGTCGATTCCATCAGAGGCGTCGAATGCGGGCCGCATCACATCACATGCGTCCCGCACATCGGCAGTTGTGAAGCTACGAGCGGCCTCATCAACCGTTGTCTTGCGCAGGGCTAGATCGTGGAGCGCCTCGGCGTAATCGTCGCTTTTGGCCAAGGCGTTTGCGAAAATTGTAGGATTACTAGTGACGCCGACCACAAATTTGTCGCGGCGCAACTCTTCCAAATTGCCGGTGATGAGGCGACCACGAGAAATGTCGTCAAGCCAGATTGCCACCCCGGCGTGCGTCAGTTCTTCCAATGCCTTAGTCATGGCTCTTCCTTTCTTAGTTGCCGGTGGTGGTGCCCTTGATGGTGCCGATCTTGCTCAAGCTCGCGTGCACCGCAGCGATCACGTGGTCGGCGGTGAAGCCGAACTGCTCGAACAACACTTGGTAGGGCGCGCTGGCCCCAAAGTGCTCAAGTGACACGTTCTGCCCAGCATCACCAGTGAACCGGTGCCACGGCTGCGCGATGCCGGCTTCCACACTCACTCGGGCCTTGACCGAGTCCGGGAGGACTTCGGCGCGGTAGGCGTCATCTTGTTCAAGGAACCACTCGATGCACGGCATCGACACCACTCGCGTGGGGGTGCCTTGCTCTTGAAGCCGTTCACGTGCCGTCAAGGCCAAAGGTACCTCGCTACCAGTAGCAATGAGAATCACTTGGAGCTCTCCATCGGCCTCTGCGAGGATGTAGCCACCGCGGGTTGTTCCCTCAGCTGAGCTGTACACCGTGCGGTCCAAGGTTGGCAACGCTTGCCGGGTAAGGGCTAGAGCGGTGGGGCGATTGTTGTGCTCTAGTGCGGTGCGCCATGCCACGACGGTTTCGTTGGCGTCGGCGGGTCGAACCACATCTAGCCCCGGAATCGCGCGCAGCGCCGATAGGTGTTCGACGGGCTGATGGGTGGGGCCATCTTCGCCCAAGCCGATGGAGTCGTGGGTCCACACGTACGTGACGGGCAGCTTCATCAAGGCGGCCAGCCGTACGGCAGGGCGCATGTAGTCGGAGAACACCAAGAAGGTGCCACCATATGGCCGGGTGCCGCCGTGGAGGGCGATTCCGTTAAGGATGGAGCCCATGGCGTGTTCACGGATGCCGAAGTGCAGAGTGCGTCCGTACGGACCGCCGGGGAATTCTTTCGTTTGAAATTCAGCGGGCACAAAGGAAGGCTCGCCGCTCATTGTCGTGTTGTTGCTTCCAGCCAGGTCCGCGGAACCACCCCACAGCTCGGGCAGAGTGTCGGCCAAGGCGCTAAGTACTTTTCCGGAGGCTTCGCGAGTTGCCATGCCCTTGGCGTCCGCGTCGAACGTGGGCAGGGCTTTCGTCCAATTGGCGGGAAGCTTCTTATTGGCGAGCCTGTCCCATAGCTTTTTGCCCTCAGCGTTGTCCGCGGCCCAGGCATCAAATTGCTTTTGCCAAGCGTTGTGCAGTTCGGCGCCACGGTCTTTGACTCCGTGAGCATGGGCGAGAACTTCTTCAGACACCACGAAGCTGCTGTCCGGGGAGAAGCCGAGCACTTTCTTTGTGGCGGCGGCTTCCTCGGCGCCGACGGCCGAGCCGTGGATTTTGCCCGTGTTCTGCTTTTTCGGTGCGGGCCAACCGATGATGGTGCGCAACGCGATGAACGAGGGCCGGCTCGTTTCGGCGCGGGCGGCTTCAAATGCTTGGGCGAGCGCTTGTATGTCTTCGTGGTATTCGCCGTCTTCGCTGCGCCAGTCCACACGCTGAACATGCCAACCGTACGATTCGTAGCGTTTGCACACATCTTCGGTGAATGCGATTTGCGTGTCGTCTTCGATGGAGATGTGGTTGTCATCCCACATTAGGCACAGATTGCCGAGTTGTTGGTGCCCGGCTAGGGAGGATGCCTCGCCGGAGACTCCTTCTTGCAAATCACCGTCTGAGGCGAATGCCCAGATCATGTGGTCGAACGGGCTCGTTCCCGCTTCGGCGTCGGGATCGAACAGGCCGCGTTCACGCCGTGCGGCCATAGCCATGCCGACCGCGTTGGCGACGCCCTGACCAAGTGGGCCAGTCGTGGTTTCGACGCCGGGGGTGTGTCCGTGTTCTGGATGGCCAGGGGTCAAACTTCCCCATTGCCGCAAATGTTGCAGGTCCTCCAGCGACAACGGATATCCCGACAGATATAGCTGGATGTACAGGGTCAAACTGGAGTGCCCACAGGACAGCACGAACCGGTCGCGGCCCGCCCAGTGTGGATCGTTGGGGTCGTGACGTAGGAATCGCTGGAACAGCAGATATGCGGCGGGTGCCAGGCTCATCGCGGTGCCTGGGTGGCCGTTGCCGGCGTTTTCCACCGCGTCAAGTGCCAACACTCGGGCGGTGTCAACTGCCTGCTTGTCGGCCTGTGTCCATTCAAACGATGCCATTATGCTCCCCCTGCTGCCTGCGGCTAGTGTGCCCAGGTTCGGTGCTACCTGTCGTAATTTCTTGCTCTACCTCGTAACCCTAGTCGTCGGGGGTGAGTCAGGCGATGGGCCCGCTCCTGGTGTGGGGGAGTCGTCGACACGCTGTCGACAACAAGTACGATGAGCAGCGCACAAATGAGCAATCGCCGTGGAGAGGTGCTAGGACTATCGTGACCACGCTCCTGGAGGCACCTTCCGAGAACCAAACACCGCCAGCCCGACCACTTCGGTCCGCCCTAGGCGTGGTCAATGCCTATATTGCTCTGACCAAACCCCGAGTCATCGAGCTACTGCTGGTCAGCACTGTGCCTGTGATGTTCTTGGCCGAAGGTGGAATGCCGAGCCCATGGCTGGTTCTGGCGACGCTGTTTGGTGGTGCATTGGCGGCGGGCAGTGCTAATGCGTTGAACTGCTACATCGATCGCGATATCGACGAGGTAATGAGCCGCACGGCCAGACGCCCGTTGCCGCGACACTCGGTCTCCCCGCGCTCCGCCTTTGTTTTCGGCATGGTGCTTGGCGTCATCTCGGTGAGCTTTTTGGCGCTGACCACTACAGTTTTGGCAGCGGTTCTCGCGCTGGCGGCAATTGCTTTTTATGTGGTCATCTACACAATGATTTTGAAGCGTCGCACACCACAGAACATTGTGTGGGGTGGAGCGGCTGGATGCATGCCCGTTTTGATTGGTTGGTCCGCGGTGACCGGCGGGCTGGACTGGCCACCACTGATTCTTTTTGGGGTTATCTTCCTGTGGACGCCACCGCACTACTGGCCGCTCGCGATGAAATTCAAGAATGACTATGCGCGGGCTGGTGTCCCGATGTTGCCGGTAGTGGCTACCCCGGAGCAGGTTTCTCGCCAGATCATCATTTACTCCTGGCTGATGGTGGCTTGCTCACTGCTGTTGTGGCCGTGGACAGGGTGGATTTACGGCGCGAGCGCCCTGATTTTGGGTGGCTGGTTCTTGTTGGAAGCACACAGGCTGCACCGTCGGGTGAGTAGCGGTGAAAAGTTTGCGCCCATGGGCCTGTTCCACCGCTCCATCACCTATTTGACGTTGTTGTTTGCCGCGGTTGCCGTGCAAGCTTTGCTCTAGTGCTGTAGGCGTTCTAGCTCGTCGAGTATTTCTCGTCCCGTGGCGCGATCAGCTCGGTAAACCGCCCATCGGTTTGGCCCTAGCCAGACCGTGACCAGCACTTTTTCTTGGATGTCTCTGAAATCAACGCGAGTGATTTCGGCGCCAAGAAATGGTCGAGCACCAGGGTGCAGCAATGCGATGCTGTGTACGTCTTGAGTTTCGAGTTCGGCGAGACCCTGTTGAAATTCGCGCTTGGTTTTTCTGCTGTGTCGGGAAGGTGGCTGTGCAACGGCTCCGCCGAGCATTGCCGCGAGCATTCGAAGCCCCCGATTTAGTCCGTATCCCAGTGCTAGCAGGGCGCAGAGTCCGAAACAGACCCAAGCTGGCCCTCTTGCTCCAGCCAGAAGTAGGGCAAAACCGAGGAATAAGGTGCCGCCCGCAGCCATGAGAAGGGTCAATGCCCAGTCGCGGTGATCTTCGATTTCTATCCAGCCGTCGTCGACGAATAAAAGTCTTACCCGTCCATGTTCCGCGGCTTGTACGTCGGTCAGTTCCAGGATTCCGTCAGAGATGGGCGCGTTTTCGCCAAAAACCATGCGGTCAATGTTATCGGCGTGGAAATCTGGCGGTTAGCCGTTTACCCATTGTTAGGCTGACGCCATGACCGCCGCCGAGATTGATCACGCTTCTGTTGCTGGGGCTCCTGTCCAGGTTGTGCGCGCTTTGGCGCAGTTCGTTGTGACGCACGGCGGTTTCGCTACCGCCGTAATCGAGCGCATTGGACGTTACGGCGCCCGGATCGTCATCATTGGCGAAGATGGTGTCTGGGGTGACCAAGTAGTAGACACGATGGAAGTCGCACGTGCGGCATGCATCGCCGCCAAAATCGAGATCGCTGATGGATGGAGTCAGAGCCTCATGCTCGAGATGCCGTATCAGCGGTGACAAAATGAATATTTGAAGGAGTATGCGTGTGACGCGCGTAGCGTTGGTGACTTGTGCGGAATATCCAGAACTAGACGGTGCCGCCGAGTCGCGAGGCATAGCGGCCTTACGGGCTCGCGGCATAGACGCCCAACCGGTGGTCTGGACTGACTCTAGCGTTTCATGGTCAAGTTTTGATGCGGTGGTAATTCGCTCCACCTGGGACTATGTCGAAAACCCTGAAGCGTTCTTAGAATGGGCGAGTTCTGTTCCCAAGCTGTTCAATCCACATCCGGTGTTGAAATGGAATGCCGATAAAAGATATTTGCTTGAGCTCGCAGAGGCCGGGGTGCCGATCGTTCCCACGGTGCTTGTCGAGCCCGGCCAGGATTGTGAATTCGGTGATTCTGGTGAATTCGTCATTAAGCCAACGGTGGGCATCGGTGCGCTTGGCGTGTGTCGGTTCGACGCGACTTTTGACCAGCAACGTGGCTTGGCTCGGGTACACGCCCAGCAGTTGCTGGATGCTGGACTAGGCGTATTGGTGCAGCCTTACCAGCGCGGGATCGAAATGTATGGCGAGACCAGCCTGATCTATTTGGGCGGGAGTTTTTCACA
>JABFVL010000048.1 GCA_013362805.1 Mycobacteriales bacterium
ACTCCCACTCCCAGCGAATCGCCGTTTCGACGCGGCAAACGATGAACTTAGGCGGGTCATTGACGAAATCATCGCGCAATACCGCTCGGAGGGGCTTGACCATGGTGACCTAGTCTCAATGCTGCTAGAGGCTCGAGACGAAGAGACTGGCGAAGGACTTAGCGACACTGAAATTAGAGACGAAGTCGTCACTATGTACGCGGCCGGATTTGAAACCGTCTCTAACTCGATGGGTTTCAGTTGGCATGTGATCTGCAGAAATCCCGACGTCGAAGCAAAGCTATACGAGGAAGTTGACCGGGTATTGGGCGACGGCGGTCCGGTGACCTTCGAAGCGGTAGGAAAACTGGAATACACGCGCCGCGTCTTCACAGAAGTCCTGCGAATGTACACACCAGCGTGGTTTCTCACCCGTCGTGCCGAGGAAGACTTGGACTTGGATGGTGTCAAGGTTCCCGCTGGCACACAACTTTTCTTCTCCCTGTATGCCCTGCAGCGCGACGAAGAGTTCTTTCCAAACCCAGACGTATTTGACCCAGATCGCTGGCTACCGGAACGGGCGAAAGAGGTGCCACGCTGGGCTTTCAATCCATTCGGCATGGGCAACCGGCAATGCATCGGCGAACCATTCGCCTGGGCTGAAGGCGTCGTCATTCTCGCCACTATGGCGGCGCGACGACGTTTCAAACTGGCCAATGATGAGCCGATGGGTGAGCTAGCATTCGCCGCTTTGCGTCCAACACAACTAGCAGTGACAGTTGAAGAACGCACATAGTGCGAGCTGGACACACATCCACGAATCGTGACAGTTGCGGACTTGCTGATCACGTGCTCATTTAACGGAGATGGCTCCCGCCGGGCTTTCTTTACGATCCGGCGGGGGCACTTCGTTAAATGTTTTGCGATGGGCTTTCAGCGAATAGACGACAGCGGCGAACCACGCTGCGCAAAGAATCACATACAGTGACATGTGCCCCTTTCCTCCAACGTGGAACCAGGATCCTTGCAGCAAAGTCCGAATATTAGTGAGCACAATGAGACCGCCGGCCGCCGAACCGAGCACACGTGCGGGAATGTGACTCACCAGCCACGCGGCCACGGGCGCGGCGATAAGCCCACCGGCCAGTAGCGCCAACGTCCATTGAACATTGACACCCGCGGAACCCAGACCAATAAAAAATCCCAGACTTGCAGCCAGAGCGATCAAAATTTCGCTGGTGTCAATCGAGCCGATGACTTTACGTGGCTCCAGGCGACCACTGGCCAAAATAGCCGGTGTGCCAACCGGCCCCCACCCGCCTCCGCCCGTTGCGTCCAAAAATCCGGCTACCAGGCCCAATGGCGCCAGGAAGCGTTTCCTCAAGGGCTTGGCAAGGTTGTCTTTCGGTGAGCCGAGAAGTGTAAATCTGATCAGAACGTAGCCGCCCAAACTCAGCAGAATCAGTGCCATGACGGGCTTTGCGAGTTCGTTGGACAAACTGGATAGAACAGTGGCGCCAGCGAATGCACCGCATGCTCCTGGGATGCCTACTTTCGCGGTGACCTGCCAGTCGACGTTGCCAAAACGCCAGTGGGCAATGCCTGAAACCACCGTCGTGCCGATCTCCGCCAGATGCACTGTCGCCGAAGCCGCCGCCGGGTTTGTTCCAGCGGCCAACAGTAAGGTCGTTGACGTCACGCCATAAGCCATGCCCAGGCTTCCGTCTACCAGCTGTGCGCCAAGCCCCGCGAGGGCCAACAAAATCAGCGCTCTCACGCCCACCTCACACGCCTACAAGTTTCCACGATATAGCCAGAAATACTGCCATTTAGGCAGTGCGTGTGAAGCCCCGATAACGAACTATCAGCTCAGGATGAGGCCTTTTCTGCTCGAGCCTTGTCGTATTGCTCGCGGGCGTGGATGACGTTTTGTATGCGATGCTCAGTCCATTTCGCAAGGCCTGCGACTTGTTCGGCGGCCTCACGGCCAAGCTCGGTCAATGAGTAGTCAACCCGCGGTGGAATTATCGGTTTGGCATCACGGTGCACAAACCCGTCACGTTCCAGAATTTGCAAGGTTTGGGTGAGCATCTTTTCGCTAACGCGTCCAATCGCCCTACGGAGCTCACTGAAGCGCTTCGAACCTTCACGGAGCTCTATGAGTACAAGCACGCCCCAGCGACTGGTGAGGTGTTCCAAGACAAGGCGATACGGACACATCGCCTCGCCTGCAGTATTCCAATTGACATTCGATGCACTTACAGACATGTGTGTACCTTACTTCAGGGTGGGTACTTACGAAAAGTTAGTACAAAAGCTATCGTGACTGGAGGTTGATATGAATGCCGCAAATACCACTATTTTGGAGATGTGACCCATGGGCATTGTTGTTACTGGAGCGACTGGCAAGCTCGGCCAGTTCGTTGTCGAGGCACTGCTCGACAAGGTCGACGGCAACCAGATCACGGCCATTGTTCGTGATCCAGACAAAGCCGCCGGATACGCCGCCCGCGACGTCAAGGTGAAGCCGGCCGACTATGAGCAGCCGGAGACTTTTCTCAACATTTTCCATCGTGGCGACAAGGTACTGTTGATTTCCGGCAACGAACCCGGCCGCCGAGTCGCGCAACACAAGGTCGTCATAGACGCCGCCAAAAAAGCCGAAGTGTCCTTGCTGGCCTACACCAGCATTCTGGGCGGCCCAGATGCCGACTTCGACCTGGCCAGCGACCACAAGACGACCGAGCAAGCGATTCTCAGCTCCGGACTGCCATACGTTCTGCTGCGTAATGGCTGGTACAACGAAAACTACACCGAGAATCTCGGACCTGTTCTCGAACACGGAGCCATCACCCAAGCAGCAGGTGACGGCAGGGTAGCCTCCGCCGCACGAGCCGACTATGCCGCCGCGGCCAGCGTTGTCCTGACGAGTGAAGGTCACGAAAATAAGGCATACGAACTTAGTGGAGACAGCGCGTGGAGCTTTGCCGAGTATGCGGCTGAACTCAGCGCACAAACAGGCAAAGACATTGTCTATAACAGCGTGTCACCGCAGACCTACCAGAGCATTCTCATCAGCACTGGCATGCCCGACGCGGTGGCCGCACTTGTAGTGAATATCGACCAGGCGATCGAACGCGGGCTGCTCGCCCGTCAAAATGGTGACCTCGCCCGTTTGATAGGCCGAGCGACGACGCCAATGGCCGACTCCATCGCGGCCGCGCTCAAGGGATGATGGGGCGATTTTTACTGACGTCGCCCACCGGACCCACGTCTGAGTGCTTGCCCGGGACGCCAGAGCGATCGATCCACTTCGGGCGATGTCAGCTTCGCTAGCATGTTGTGTAGCGGAACGGTCCCAGATTTCGACCGCAGCACCACTGTGTGACGCATCCCCGGAGAAATATCGGCGTGCTTCAGCGCCCCGTCAATATCTGTCCACAGTTCCGCGGGCAAATCGCTGAGATCGTGTACGACCGCACGGTTAGTAGACTTTCGCATGCCCAGCACGAACTCAGTCACTGCCTGAGCGTTATCTCCGCGGTTGAGAAAGATCGTGGCCGTGCCCATGTCTGGGGACGCTTCCGCTTTGCCATCGATGATGCAATATCGCATGACCGATGCCCGCCAAAGATCAGCTTGGGAACGATCAGCGAACGCATACGTTTGCGGGGTCCCAGCCAGAATCGTGGCGGGCATTGTGCCATTGAAAGCCACAGTGGTTCTCAGTTTACTCAAACGCGCTGATTCGGCCGGCAAATTGTGAACAAGCTGATTAATATCGCTTTCCAAAACTTCGGGATAGGTTGCACGATCGACGAAGTCTTCGGCAAGAGAACCGAGTCGTTCTTTTGTCAATTCACTGCATAACATCAGGTACGGCTTTTCCTCTGCGATTAAAAAGGAGGACTTTTCAGCCACAAATGCGGGAGCTGCCTGAAAATCTCCGGGACGCGCACTAACAACAACATGTGCGGCGACTTCACGCATGCGGTTACAAAACTGCCCTACAGCCCGACGACGCAACCCTTCAGATTTCAGTAAATCGGCAACAAAATCCGCCGACAGCACGCATACCAATGGGGACTGGGAATTCTCTCCTGCAGTTTCATATAGCGCACATTGATTGAGCATGTCAATTCGCTCCGGGAAATCAATTCCTTTTCCCTCTGGAGCAAAGGTGAAAAAGCTCGATGATGTTTTCACGCCCGTTAATGCTTGTCTAGCATTCTTACTGGCCACCAACGGCCCATGTTCCAAACTGCCGAAGAACAAAACTTTTGGTTCCCCAGGAGCGGCCTGGACATTACTCCATACGGATATCCCCCGGACTTCACGCTGTTTGCGGGTGCCCTCTGGATTGAAATCGTCATATGACCGCATGTGTCGATAGTACAGTTGAGCTGCTGCGCATCTCCTCGCGTGGAAAACGGCGCAGTGCCCTGAAAATCAAACTTGCTAGGGGGCCATCGCGGTTAGGGCGGACATAGGTGACGACGTAGAGAAATGCCCCTTTCCGCGTCCTTACTAACTGGAGACTACTCCTTGAGCCAGTCCACGACTTCCTGCGCTGACCACGTGTATTCATATTCGGCGAGTGAAAAACCAGTCAATTGTTCAGTGCGAGTGTCTGTTCGACGCCCACCCAGATGCTCGTAGAACCCAATTGCCTTGGTGTTGTCGCACCACACTTCCAAATAGACGTCTCGCCCAGAATGCTGTGTCTGCGCCCATTCGAATGCGTGTCGCATGAGCAAAGTGCCGATGCCACCGCCCAAGCGACCCGGTGCGACATGCAAAAATTCGATCAGTACGCGGCCATCGTCTTTTAATTCAGCGAAAATGAACCCAGCGATGGGGTCCGAGTCGCTCGCGATAAATAAGATGGCGTTGCCACTAGCAAATGCCGATGAACCGAGTGCTTTCTCCCAGTCCTGGCGCATCTCAACAGGTGCGATCTCCTTTAAGTAACGTTCGGGCATGAAGCTCGCATAGGTATTTTGCCAGCTCGTGAGGTGAAGACTGGCGATGGTTTCGGCATCGTCAATGGTTCCTAGTCGAACACGCATATTCATCATGCTAGGCGCTAGCGGCACGCGAACCGGCGTGTTCGCTGAGAATCCCGCCAATTAGGACCAACTGGCGATTGCCCAGCCAAGATGTGTTGGCAGATACCTATATGACGCTGCCGCGACAAGTCGAGGTCACTGCCGCTGGCCCACGTAATCCACTCGCGTCCGCTGGGCGCGCAAACGACCGCACCTACCGTAGAAGGCAGCCATCTTAGGCTTTGTTCGAAAGGTGTCTTTGCCCGCACGTACCGCGATCGCAATACCCTATTGCTCATCTTCGAAAGCGCCGGGCAGCGTGAGGATAAAGTCAAAAGAATTCGTACTCGATTGCGAGGTACATTCTCCTACCTCAATAAAACCTTGCTTTCGATAAAAAGAGATCGCCGGAATGTTATCGGCGAACACACCTCCCCACAACAAAATACGCCTTTTGCCGAATCTACGAGCGATGTCCACTATGAAGGAAAACAATTCAGAGGCGATGCCTGTTCGCTGAAACTCGTCGCGCACACACGGAGCAAACCTACAGTCAAAGGTTTCATCGAGGCTAATCCCATAGGAGCGAAAACGAGCCTGATCGCTCGGCGGAATACTAAAACTAAGCTCCATCAGAGCCACGATTTTCCGGCTACCATTAACGTTTGTTACCGCGATCATCCGAAGTTTGTCATATCGACCGATCGCGGCACAGTGCTCGCGGGCCATAGCGATGTCGTAGCTCTCAAGGTTCCATCGGGTCCGACTGCGGGCCGAAAGCGAACTCAAAAACTCAGCCAACAATTTCACATCGGCCCGCAGGAGCGGACGGAACAGAAGATCAGCACCCTCACGCGTTCGCAGCCGACTCGACAACACATCTGGTGCGTTGGCCACCCGCTCAATTGTCAAAGCCTCTCTCACATCAACGCTTCGAAGATCCCCGCCCATCAATCCCCTTCCCTCGCCCAGTTTTCCATTCTTGATAACTCACCCCCAATCCCGGCGCGTTCCTTGGATCATCCATTATCAACAGCGCCTTTCTTGGGCCCACTTCTTTAGCGAGGTGGTAAGCGAACGTCACCGCATCGTCGATATAGCTTTCTTCGGGTGCGCTGAACACAGCGCGCGCCATCTCGTAGCTTCGTTCACGAATTCTGGGCAGTTCTCTGCGCGCAGCATAACGAACAGTGACATCAGCTGCGATTTCCAATAACTCATCGCGAATATACGAGCCGTAGACGTATCTTTGGTCGTCGGCAATCGCTTTATTCGCACTGTCGACTACTAGGTGGGTGCCAAAAGCCGAAACGACATCGCCCGCTCTTTTTCTAGCTGCAAATAGCTCAACAATGGGATCACGTTCCGCTCTTTCTTGCGCTATTGCGGAATGCCAATTGCCCTCGCTTCTGTGATAGATAGCGGCGAGCGCCGCCCTAGCCCCGGAACGCACACTGTAAGCATCTTGGTCTCTTTTAGAAACTGGTTTAGCGGCGAGTAGATTAACGCCAATATACGAAAATCTTTCTGGAAGGCGGAGCTCAGCGGTCGCCTTAGGAATCAACTCTAGGGGCTCGGCACCAAACGTTCGTTCCATTTCCGCCGTGATGCCTGGCTTGGCGTTCGCTTCTATTATCTCGACCAATTGCTCCTGCGGCACCGGGTCAGCGCGGTCACGGAGCGGATTTAAACCCCGCGCAATTAACCGGCGATCTATCTCACGGGCGATCCATTCGCCCCGTGTCATGTCTTCGAAGCTCAATGAACTGGGCGACGGCAAAGGCAGATTAGTAACGTCAACGGCGGCTTCAATTCCGGTGCTAAGCCCGCGCACAATTCTTTTTCGCTGATCGACGGCCCTGCTATATTCAGCATCTTGTGGCGCCGCCATGGAGCGATAGACTAAATCCCAACTCCGGGCATATTCTTCGACGGATATCACGTTCAAATCATCCAACGGCTCCGACGTTCAAACAAGCAAACATGTCGTGTTATTAGAACCTTTGAGCTGGCCTATGATTGATCATTCGAAGCAAGGCGGCGCGAGTTTGTTCATCCGCAGCTGCGACCAAACCTCCCGCGCGCCCGTGTCCGGCGGTTGACCGTGAATGTCCGTCACAACACATCCGGCTCCTTGACAGAGCGCGATTCCATTGGCGAAATGTACGCTGCCACGTAGGTCACCGTCAGTGACATAGACAGCGCGTCGCCCTGCGGCCATCAGCCTGAGTCGAAAGCCTCGTTCGCCCCATTTGAGATAGAGGCCGCGTTGCCGGACGCGCTATGCACGTCAGTGTGTCGACCACAACGTTGGGAGCTACTCCTCTTCGCGGGCTCACCGTATCGACAAGGGGATGCCTACGCCACGCAAAGTGATGAGTGCCATGACAAGAGCTCGAACCTAGCGATTACGGATCCTGGGATAGCGATCCGCCGCTCGAGTGGAGCGATAACTGACATTGTTTGCAGCGCCCGTTGTGCCGAGGATCGAAACATGAATATGGTCGTAATGGCAGAGAGTTTTTTGGCTCTTGTCCAGATTCATGCCTGATGCGTCCGCGATTTTTTGCGCTTTCTCCAAAGGCATAGGCGTAGCACCAAAGCATCCGAATTCGGGAGAGTCGTACCAGCTGAGTGTGCTCGGCCAATCTTTATTGCCAGAAGACGATTTATGGTTAAACAGCACATAGCCGTCGCCCAGTCGCAACTGCTGGTGATACTTCGCAATCCAACTCGCCAGCCTTTCGCCTTGCTCCACGGCGGCCGGATCAGCGTCATCCACGGAGATATCGCAAGCTCGGCCATCTGGATGATCGCCTGTGGCGGATTCACCCGGGCGTTCCGAAAAGCACTGCACCTTCCCGGCGACAAGCCCCGTTTCCATGATCGCGAAATAAGCCTCACATGTTGCTTTGGTGACCATGCCGGGACCACCGCTGGGATCTTTTACCTTCGCCTTGTTACAGTGCGGGTTGCCCATCTTCGGGGCTGGCGGCTCCTCAGCTCGCACGGGAGCAGGCGGGCTCTCACTCTCTGCCCTTTCCACCTTCTGGGGTTGGCGCGGAGATTCACCCAGGACAGGCTTATCGCTGTTTGATTGGCAGGCGGCAACCGCGGCTAAGACCGCTAAGCTCGCCAATCGGTGTCCAAATCGCACGTCGCACTCCTGTTTTCAAGATCGTGTCGATGATTGTCACCTGATCGCTGCCCTAAAAACATCCTTCACGCGGGTGGCAGAAAAACACGCATAGCGCAGTAGGCATGCCGTACGGCTCAACCAGATTGCGGCACTGCACTGACGAGAACAAGAGAACCATTCCAACTCGCCTGCTGTCGGAGCGTCCCGTAACGTTGATCCCACACTCCGGAGTCCAGATCTTCACGAAGCCGACTCACGTACTGCTCCTGGGTGACCGGGTCAACAAAACTCCACGCCGAACATGCCCGTCTTGCCCCAGGCTCTAGAAATCGCTCCGGCCGGGCAAAATACGCCTCGTTAAAACCGTCGGTGCAATCAGCGGGAATCGGCACTCGCTCCACGCTCACGTCGCCGCCTAGAACTGCGGTGATATCACTCAACGCGGGATATCGTCTAGCCTCAGCTTCGAGCACACGAGGCGCATAACTATGTAACCAAAAGTCCCGCACCAGATCGGGGTCACAAGTGAGCACTACCACCGGGCCCCGCGCCACTCGCCGCATCTCCGCTAAACCCGCAGTCACATCGCCCCATTGGTGAACGCTAAACGTGGTCATGGCGGCATCAAAAGAATCATCGGCAAAGGGCAGATTTTCGGCGGTGGCATCTATGGCCGGCGCAAGGTGCGCGGGGCGCTGCGCTCGCATTGCCCGCGATGGCTCGACCGGTGTGACCCGCATGCTGGTCAGCTCGTATGAACCCGCGCCGGCGCCGACGTTGACCACGGTTTTGGAATCGCCAAGGGCGTGCGCTATGGCGGACATGATGCGCGGATCGGGTCTGCGATAGGTGCTGTAGTTGGCGCCAATGGTGCCGTAATCGGCATCCCCGGCGCTGTCGTTGGTTCTTCCACCGCTCATAGACGGATATTATCCTCGCTCCTCCATGCGGTTGAACAGCGATAACATGCCCAAACCATTGGCGAACTAACCGCCAATCACCGCATATGCCCGCACCGGAAAAGTACCCATCCCGGCAATCGCCACCGGCGCGGCGTGAAAGCGAAAGCCGTGCGGCGGGAGCTGGCTCAACCCACGAAGGTGCTCCACGATCGGAATGCCCGCGGCCAGCAGCGCGGTGTGCGCTGGTCGCGTCCCGTTGGCAGTGCCGTCAATGTTCAACGAATCGATGCCCACCAACGCGGGCCGCTGATCAACAAGCCATTCGGCAGCGTGCTCCGTTAGATGTGGGTGATCGTTAAAGTACTGTTCAGTGCCCCAATGCTGGTCCCAGCCAGTGTGAATGAGTACAGCTCGACCAGTAACCGAATGTGCGGCAATCGCGGTTCGATCAATTGCTCTGAGATCTGAGCCAGTGAGCCGGACGACGACGCCTTCCAAGTCGGCCACCGCGCCGACCGGGATATCAGCGAGATCAGCTCCATTCGCATAACGATGAAACGGGGTGTCGAGGTATGTGCCGGTATTCGACACCAAGGTGATGCGGCCCATGTGAAACTCGGTGCCAGGTGCATATTTTTTTCGCGAGTCCTCTCGAGTGAGGTAGTCGCTGATTTTCGGAGCGGGCAGGCCCGGATAGGTGATCATGCCATCGCGCACGACATGACTAAGCTCGACTAGTTTTCGTGATGTGCTTTCAAATGTGACACCACGCGAGCCCTTATGCGGCTCGTTCAGCAACCTCTTATTCGTCACGGTCACCGTGTCGACCATCAGCAAACCCAAATGCTCAACGAACAGCTCGCCCAGTGCCGCATCAGAAATATCTGCGCCCGCAATATCCAGGCGAAACCCCTCCGAGCGCAGGGATCCGCCGTTACTGAACCTCACCTCGGCGTCAAACTCCACCCGCCAGTCCATCGCATCCATAGGCTTACTCTAAAGGCAGTGTGAGTGCTCGGGATGATGGACTAGACCAGCGAAAGGGGCCGCTGTCCATTGTCATATGTCAGCGTTGTGTGCAACGCCAAGCGCAGGGCAGCTCAACAACACACTGAATTTCTGGGAAGGAAATATGCCTTCACCTATCGAAGACGAGTACGCCACGTTAGATCCGTTAGCGGTGCGCATTGCCACACATGAAAAGCACAGCGCCCAGCCAGACGATGTCGACGCGGCGGTGAGCGCTGCTCTGAATCTCGCGGGAACCGAACATCTGCTGGACGTCGGCTGCGGCACAGGAAAATTCCTCGCGCGTCTTCGCAACTCGAGGCATCACGGAACACTCATTGGGGTAGACATATCACCCGCGGCACTGCGCAGCATTCGAGCATTGCCTAATGTGTGCGCCGTCGGTGCCACCGCCACGGCCTTGCCCTTTTCCAACGAAGCTGTCGATGTAGTCACAGCTCGGCACATGCTCTATCACGTCGAGCAGCCGGTTACCGCCCTGGAAGAATTTCGACGCGTCACCAAGCAGAATGGCACGGTCGCCCTAGTGATTAACCATCCCCATGTAACACCACGTATCCGCGAGCTTATTGAAACGCGGGCGACAAAATACGGGATCGCGGCACCTACACAGCTGATGTATCCAATAGATTCACGCAACCTGCCCAACCTGGTTAACGAAGTCTTCGGAAACTACACCATCGTTCGATATGACAACGCACTCGTTTTTAGCTCTCCTCAACCACTTATAGCTTTTGCAATATCGCTACTTGGCTTTTCGGGAGTCACCCTCGAACATCCGGCGCGCCGCGCAATCATGCGGGATATAGCGGAGCATGTACGAGCGTGGTTCGCGACCAGTTCGGGTCCGTGGCGGGACGAAAAAGGCTACGTAGTCATTACGACCACTTGCCGGTAGTCCAAGTCGAGCGATTTATTGGATAAAAGTTAGAAGTATTGGACGAGGCAAAACTCGTGGCCCTCAGGATCGGCGACCACAACGACAACACCTTCCTTATAGTCATGCCGCTCACCGGTGTAGCGCCCACCCAGGGCGACAACCTGCGCGATGCCCGCATCAATGTTGGCGACCGAGATGTCCAGGTGTATCCGCACCTTGCCCTGCTTGAATGTCGGCACCGGCTGGAAGACGATGCGAGGCTGCGCATCAGCGAGTTGGCCGAGATAGACCCAACCCGACCGCGATGGGCCGGGTGCCCGGGCCAATAGAGCGCTCCAAAATTCAGATACACGTTTGACGTCCACACAATCGATCGTCACGCCGACCCAGCGATTCGTCATATTCTTCATTTTAAGGAGAACGCGCAGACGCTCATCGTGATTTAACGGGAGTAGCGCTATGTGGAGCGGGCAGGGTTGGTCGCACAAGCCGCCTCGGTCAGGATTCAGCGACAATAGTGCGACATTGGTGAACCCGACTCAACGCACGACGTCGGCTCAGTTGAGCGCCCCGCTGTTATTGGATTCGGCTTTTATCGCTCGACAGCGGTTACTTCTACCTCTATTTGCCAGTCGGGTTGCGCCAATGAGGAAACCTCCAACAACGTGTCAGCTGGATACGGTTCGGTGAGGAATTCCCGCCGCAGCTTAATTACATTGTCTAGGTTGGTTGCCATATCGGTCACAAAGATCCCAACTTTGACCACATCACGCAAGCTAAGACCCGTTTCGGCCAGGACTCGTTGCAGGTTCGCGAATGCTTGGCGGCCTTGGGCCAAAAAGTCGTCTGACACTGTGCGGCCGTTTTCATCAATGCCAGCTTGGCCAGAAACGTATACGACTCCATGGGCTCGAATAGCTTGAGAAATGGCATATGGCTCGTACCAGTCTGGGGTCGTACTGATGCGCGTGATGGACATTGTGAAACTCCTTGTATGTGCAAGCAACTGCTATTGAGCATGCATGTACATATAAGTTAATGTCAAGTGGGAGGTACTTATTCATGACCTGGGACACTGTTAGCCGGCTATATAGCCAGGTAGAAGGCGAATTGACGGCTGCTTTGCAGCGTGGTCACGGCGTGGGCATCTCGGAATATCGCGCGCTCGAACAGCTCACACGAGCCGATGATGGGGAACTGAGAATGGCTGCCCTCGGCCAAGCTATCGGCCTGAACCAGAGCTCAGTCACCCGCTTGGTAGGACGACTCGAAGCGGCCGGTCTCGCCTACCGGGATTTGTGCCCAGCCGACGGACGCGGGGTTTACGCGGTCGTCACCAAGCAAGGGCGCGCAAAAGTCGCTGAAACCAAGCCGACGTACCGCACAACACTGAAAAATGCCTTGGACCGCGCAAAAAAAGACCCGTCTTTCGCCCCGCTTGTAACCGCCGTACGAGCGTCAGTGTGATCACAGGACTTGACACCCAGGGCTTCTGGCCGCGACGGCATGCCCCTAAATTGGCGGCGCCTCGCTGGATTAAATCCGTGACGGCGCACATCGCACAGATATCGTGCCCTCATGGCACTACACGAGGTTGACGTCGTCGTTCTTGGTCTAGGACCAGGTGGTGAGCATGCCGCCGCCGAGCTAGCGCGGGCTGGCTTGACCGTCGTCGGAGTAGAGAAACATTTGGTAGGCGGCGAATGCCCTTACTACGGCTGCATTCCCAGCAAGATGCTGATCCGAGCGGCAAACAGTTTGGCCGAGGCCCGTCGAGTGTCCGTTTTGGCTGGATCAGCCGAGGTCCACCCAGATTTCGCTGTCGTCGCTGAGCGAATCTCCAAAGAAGCCACCGATGCTTGGGACGACACGGTGGCAGCTGATCGACTAAAAGCCGCAGGTGCGCAGCTTCGCCGAGGCAGCGGCACACTCGTGGGTCCGCGTCGAGTGCGTGTCGGCGAGGACGAATACCGTGCAGGGCTTGGCGTGCTACTCAACACTGGCACCGCGCCAGCGGTACCACCAATTCCGGGCCTAGCCGAAACTCCTTTTTGGACAAACCGTGACATTGTCCAGCAAAGCAAGCTCCCCCGATCGTTGGTGGTCTTGGGCGGCGGAGCCGTTGGCGTGGAAATGGCACAAGCATTCGCTCGTTTTGGTAGCGAGGTCACCATTATCGAGGCTGGAGATCGACTTATCGCGGCCGAGGAACCGGAATCCAGCAAGGTGCTGCGAGAAGTTCTTAGCTCGGAAGGAATTCACATACATCTTGGCGCGTCCGTCGAATCGGTTACCCACCAAGACACATTCACGCTCACCCTTAAAGGCGGGACGCAGGTGATAGGCGAACGACTACTCGTCGCCGCCGGACGGGACGCGGGTTTGAAAGGGCTGGGTTTGGCCAATGCGGGCACAGCGCCAGCCGGGCGACGTGTGGCCGTTGATGAACACATGCGGGCCGCTGACGGGCTTTGGGCGATCGGCGACATCACTGGGCATGGGGCCTTCACTCATATGTCCATGTACCAAGCGAAGATTGCGATCCAAGACATCTTGGGCAGGCCGGGCCCCACGGCCGACTATCGAGCGGTGCCGCACGTTACCTTTACCGATCCCGAGATCGGCGCCGTGGGTCTGTCCGAACGCCAAGCCCGAGATGCTGGTCTTCGAATCGCGATTGGAAAGAGTTCGGTTCCAGAATCATCACGTGGTTGGATTCATAAAATAGGGAACGAAGGATTCTTCAAAATCGTCGTCGACGCCGACCGCGATGTGCTGGTTGGAGCGAGTGCGGTCGGCCCCAACGGGGGTGAAGTGCTCGGGATGCTCACACTCGCCATCGCGGCCGAAGTGCCGACCACCACCATAGGAAATATGATCACCGCCTATCCCACTTTTCATCGAGGGCTACAAACGGCGTTCGAAAATCTTAAAACGGATGGGCAGCACTGGCCGGTGTGCTGCGATGCTCCGATCAAATGAGCCAACCGTCGTCGGTCAACATCAACACTCTGAGTCTTATCAAGCACGGTTTTCTGGTTGCCGGCTCAACGCCTCAGTGATCGTGGGAATGTCTTGGTACTCGCGCCAGTAAATGATGAGCCCATCCTCAACGCGGAGCACAGCGATACAGGTGACCGTCGCTCGAACGCCGGTGACGCGCACTACCCCGGTGAGCTCGTATTCGACGACGATGGTGTCAGGGTCAGCTGTTTGGTAGGTGGCTAGCTCTCGAAATTCCTCAAAGCGCACGAGCAGGCCCGCGCCAGCACTGGCGTAATACGACAGCCACGCTTCTCGACTTTCGTACCGTCGCATACCAGCGGGCGCAAATGGCGTTTCAACGAGGAGCTTCTCGTGGAGCAATGAGGCCGGAAGCAGCGTGGATTGATCATCACGCAAGACGGCCTCCTGCATCTGCTTGTAAATCGCCAGCGGACTTGGTGAGTGAACGACTGACCGGTCCATAATTCAGATCTCCTACGATAAGATGAGTGAGACTCAGGATCAAATATAATGAGTGGGACTCACTTTGGCAAGACGGAGGATCGATGGACCGAAACGAAACCCCGGCAGCCCCGGCGATCGAACGACCCATTCGCGCAGACGCGCGCAGAAATCGCACGCGTATCTTGGAAGCGGCCGAGACAGTATTCGCCGCACAGGGCGCATCAGCGTCCACCGAAGCAGTGGCCACCCGCGCCGGCGTCGCCATCGGTACCGTATTTCGACATTTCCCGACTAAACCTGAGCTACTTCAGGCTGTCGTAATGAACCTGCTAGATCGACTAACGGTGGAAGTCGAGACCCTAGTAAAGGATCAGAAAGACGTCACCGCGCTATTCGAATTCTGTACGCGAATCATGGAGACCAGCGTGCGGAACCGAGTTATCTTCGAACGACTCGCCGAAACCGGAACTCGAGCTCACGTAGGCGATGCACTGGCACGCCTTCGGCCCGCCGCCACATTGCTGCTCGAACGCGCCCACAATGCGGGTGCTGTCCGTTCGGATTTGAGAACCGCGGAACTCACCGCATTGCTTGGGGCGATCTGTCAGGCGGCAATGACCGAGGGGTGGGACAAGCAATTGCGCGATCGCTCGTTGAACATCCTTTTCGACGGGATGCGCCCCAGAGGCAAGCCTTAACACCCCGCTCCCTGGCTAGGCCTGATTGTTCGACCTAGCCAGGGAAAGTGGATTGCGCACTGACGCCCCCGAATAGATTGGGTAACTGTTCCTAGCTCACTGCTCGCTTCATCAAGGCGGCTATCTTTTTCTCTCCAGCCGCGGTCAGTTCGGTCAGCGCATACGAGGTCGGCCACATCGCGCCCTCATCCAGATTCGCCTCGTCGCTGAAACCGAGAGTGGGATACCTAGCTTTGAACTTGGCCGCGCTTTGGAAGAAGCACACGACCTTACCGTCGCGGGCATACGCGGGCATTCCGTACCACAATTTGGGTGTCAGACTTGGAGCACTGGCTTTAATAACGGCGTGGACTCGCTCGGCGATCCCACGGTCGGGCTCGGCCATCTCAGCGATCTTGGCGAGCACTTCACTCTCCGGGTCGACCTTGATACCGCGCCGAGCGGATTTAAGTTCTTTAGCGCGTTCTTTCATCGCGCCGCGCTCTTCATCGGTGAAACCTTCGTTCGTGCTTACCTTCTTGCCCGCGGTGGTGGTCTTTTTGGCTGTTGACATGGGAACTTTCCTCACTAGGACGTTGTGGATATTGTGTGGGTTTCGTCAGTTAATAGGCTGTGATGTATATCTTCGGCACTGATCAGCGCAAGGTCACCATGCGCCTGCCTGCTGACGGGTCGGAGCGTTGAGGCGATTAAAAGCATTCGCCATAGCGATATTGAGCAGCAGCGCGGCAAGCTCTCGCTGATCGAAATACTTAGCGGCGACATCCCACACCTGATCAGGCACCGGATCCGATCGGTCAGCGAGCCGAGTCACCGCCTCGGACAATTCCAATGCGGCGCGTTCCTCATCGCTGAACCAAGGCGTTTCCCGCCACGCGGCCACAGAATGCACCTGATCCGCGGTCGCACCCTGTTTTAAGGCGTGCTGTGCGCCGCCAGCCACGCATGGCGCGCAACCATTAATTTGACTCACCCGCAGATGAGTAAGGGCCAGCACCGTACCACTTACTCCCGCACCCGCAACGGCCTTGTTCACCGCCATCAGGGCTTGCATCGCATCGGGAATCAGTACCGCTGGATTTGGCATACGCTCGGTTGACATTTTCTCTCCTACAGTCGTTGTCGCTGACAGGAGTTATCTGACCATCGCCCATATCGCTTTACGAGGCATGTGGGACACCGTGGGACACCGAGCACCCGCTCTAGCAGCACAAATGCCTTGCCGATCCAATACCGTGGGCCGGGACAGGTACCGTGTTTCACGTGCTTAGTCCTCAAGAACGGCTGGTCGCCCAGCTCGCCCGCATCAAAGAGCTGAGCGGGTTGAGCTTGCGCGCCCTCGCCCGCGAAGCGGGCCTAAGCAGCTCCTCGTTGTCCCGTTATTTGACCGGGCGGCTCGTGCCGCCATGGGAAGCGGTCATAGCGCTATGCCGGGCGGTGCAACGCGATCCTCGTCCACTGCGCGCCATCTGGGTGGAGGCCAACAAATCAGGCCCAGCGCCTCCCCCACGCCGCAATGATGTACCCGCCGATCTATTCGACTTCACCGGGAGAGAAGCCGAATCCGCACTCATCGAAGAGCTGCTCCGCACCACTGGCTCCGCCGCCATCGACGGCATGGCGGGCGTCGGGAAAACCAGCCTGGCCGTGCGGGTCGCACACCAACTCGCAAACACCTATCCAGATGGCGGGCTTTACCTTGACCTGCACGGCTTCACCCCCGGCCAGCAACCATTGGAACCCCACGCCGCGCTCGCCCAACTCTTGGGAGCCCTAGACATCTCCCATCCCCCAACTAGCACCAGCGAACGCGCGGCGCTATGGCGTTCCGAACTGTCCCGACGGCGCGCACTCGTTCTACTCGACAACGCCGTTGATGCCGAGCAAGTGCGCCCATTGCTTGCAGGCGCGGGCAAATCTGGTGTCCTCATCACCAGCCGAAACCGACTCGTCAGTCTCGACGGAGTGCCACCGGTGTCGCTGGAGCCGCTGACCGACGCGCAAGCCGCACGACTCTTCGGGCAAGCAGCGGGCCTCACCCTCACCGAAGAGGATGCTGTCAGCCAGGTACTTCGCGAGTGTGGAGGACTTCCCTTGGCATTGCGCATGGCCGGGGCTCGACTCCGGCACCGACCGGGTTGGAGCGTGGCCGTGTTGGCGGAACGGCTCCGAGATACACCCGGCCGCTTCGATTCCGTATTTGGCATGTCATTGCAGCAGCTCGATGGCGCACAACGACGCATGTTCCGGCTCTTGGGTGTACTGCCTGGTGACGACTTCGACATCTCAACTGCGGCTGCGCTCGCCAACCTTTCGCTAGATCAAGCCGACACAATATTGGAGGAGTTGGTAGACGCTCACCTCGTCCAAGAGCTTTCCCCCCGGCGATATCGAATGCATGATCTGATCCGGCGCTATGCGTCGGACATCGCCGCCGAAGAGGAGCCTAAGGCCGAAATCGCGGTGCGACGTGCCCTCGACCATTACTTGACCCAAGCGATTGCGCACGATCAGGTACTGCCCTCGCCGCATCGCCCAACACCCTCGCCAGGCGATCCGAACAAAGCCATGGCCTGGTTCGACCTCGAATATGTCAATCTCGTCGCTTGTTTCGACGCCTCCGTCCGCATTGGCGCGGACGAAGTGACCGCCGACCTGCCCCAGGCAATGCGCGTCTGGTTCTTCCGGCATCGCGGCACGGACGAGCAAGCGCGTCTCCTCGCCGCCGCGGCGCAGGCCGCCGCCCGGCTCGGCCGCGACCAGCAGCAGGCAGCGCTACTCGCCGACCTCGGATTCACCCATGCCGCCGCCGGGCGGCTCACCCAAGCGCTATCTGCCTATGAACTCGCCGCTCACGCCGAAGTAGACGATAATCTCGCAGCGACTTTGGCGCTGCGCATTGGCCTGGCACAACGGGATCTCGGCGATTGGAAAGCGGCGCAAACACGCTTCCGGCAAGCAGGGCAGCTATTCGAAGAGCTCGGACACCGCCCCGGGCAGTCCCAAGCATTGGCTTTTGACGGTTGGGTGACCTTGCAGCTCGGCGGCGACAACAATGCTGCTGAGCTAGCCCGGGCATCCCTTGCCTTGGCTGACGGTCCCGCGCAAATCACGGGACTAGTCACGCTCGGCCTCGCGTTGGCCACGACAGACCCCGCCACAGCAAAGGAGACTTTGCAACGCGCGCTGCTGCTCGCAGAACAGAATAACTTGCAACATAACCAGGCTTGGTGCCACAACTATCTCGGCGTCGCACTACGAATCATGGGCTCAACCGAGCTAGCGCTTGACCACCATCGCCGAGCTTTCGAGCTGCTGGAGCCGCTCCACGAGGTTCAACTCGAGATGGACTGTCTACACGCCTATGCCGAGACATGCCGGGTGGCGGGCCGTGATGATGAGGCATTGTCGCTACTGGATCGAGCGATTGATCTGTCCCGTGAATTGGGCCGACCACATGACGAAGAGCGAGCCCGAGCAGCACGTGATGCCATAGTGGATCGCCATCCTGACGGTTCTTTCTGAGATGAGCGAGACGGGTGCGCACGGCGACATGAACCCTACAACACCAACCACATTTGCTCTCAACAAGGTGCTCCCATCCGGATAGAAGATTTAAGCACCCATGGCCACCTAGACTGTCCCCATGGCAAACGTGACCGGCTACCTGAATCAACTGCGAGAAATGGCGCCAGACCCCGCGTTAGCCGAACAGCACGGCACATATTGGGCCAACGCCGCACTCGACGCCCCAGCCGATTCCAATACGAATGCCTGGGCACGACTAGGTGTCAACGAATTACGTTTCCCTCCGGCCCAAACAGAAGTGATCTTGGCGGCGGTCGACAGCGCCACTCTCAACGGCACAGTCGCCGAAAGCTTCGTTCTTACCCTGACTCTCCGCGAATCTGACCCCAAGGTGAGCTTCGCTCAACAGGGGAAAAACGCGGAAATACTACGCAAGATCAAAGACCTTGCTGAACAAAGCAGAGAACAGCTCGGATCACAAGAGATCGCCGATGCCGCGCGAGCAATAGAAAAGACTCACTCCCCCACACATGAACTGCAAGGCGTCCCGTTCTCCGCCACGCTCTTAAAAACCATCGCAGCTCGAACATTCAATCGCGCACTCAATGATCCCAAAATTTCCGAAGCAGCCGCGATAATTGTCGAATACGCATTCAGTCGAATCTCGCTAAAGAATCGGATGAGCGCAGTCCGAACCCAACTCGCACACGTCGAACCCACGCCAGCGGCACTCGAGCAAGCCCTCTTTCTGCTCGTCAAGATCGGTGATCCAGCGGTTCTTTCCGCCATCGAAGCCGACACCCAAAAATTCCGTGATATGCACATGGCGGAAGAACTAAAAAAAGCAAGGACTGGGATAGCCGCAACCGAGCGCAAAACTTTGTTCGACCTTGCTGTTCTATCCTATTCGAGACCCGATGATGGGTTACTCGCATTGCTCAAACACAAAAAAATGGGCTACGACGACATTGCCATCGCAGATGTACTAGGAGATCCAGATCTCGTCGCATTCGCAATTCGTGCACTTCAAGAACAAGAGACAATTGACAACCAATCCCCCGCCATGCTCGTACTTTCGCGCGCTCTAGAACAACCCACCGCCGACGATTACCAAGCCATAAACGTCCACAACGCCACCCTCTACGACATCTCGAACGCGATCAGCGTGAAAGCCAGGAGCGACGAGGAATGCACATTCTATTTAGGAGATCTAGAGGAAGCGGGATTTATCGAACGCGTGGAGCGACCGACCAATTCGAACCCTCGCCAGTTTCCCACCACACCGCCACCACCGCACCGCCCGCGGTTTTAAGAACGTCACCGCGCGTCATCTATGGCACTCGTTATAAACATTGACGCGCTCATCTAGCCGGTGAACTTAATTGCGGACTAGGCGCCCGAAAACGAGAAGGAATAATACGACGTCGCAGCGAAGCGAGCTTTCCCGTTGATTCCGCCAACGGCGCCGGGACGATTTTCGCCTGCATGCTCACTTCCGTCGCGTACCCCTGTCCATCAGGAACATCACACAGTCGCAAAAGAAAGCCTTCGTTATCGCCGGGGGAATCCCATTTAAATGGTTTAACACTCACCGCCGCCATCGCCGAACCGTCCCCCAAATGCTTCAGCGAAACCGATGTCTCATCGTTCGCAAGCAAAGCCGCCAACTCCTCGCGAAAATCATCGATGGTCTGGCCATTCATCGCCGCTTGCACGTGGGCATCCGGATGATCAAGAGAAATGCTCTCTTGCTGTGCACACAACACATCCCGCAAGGCGACCTGATCCCGATCAAGAATCCCGCCACCATCTTCCGGGGAGATTTTCGCCAGCGGACCGACCGGGCTCGTGCTCATCTGGCACTGCGCGGTGGCCATGGATTCAATTGTTTGTTTCAAATATGCCGCTCGATCACCACCATAATGCGCCGACAAAGGCGCATCCAAATCTGTACTTTGCGCCAATTGCTCGGAAATATGCCGTGCGATCGCCTTGGCACCACGTTGATGACGCAATGCTTCTTCCCGGCCCACGACCAGACTTTGTCCATGCCGCACCCGCTCAACATCACTGTCAATAACACGGGACGCATGTGAAAGATAAGCGATCATCGCATCGATCTGAAGTGCTGAATTCTCGCCAAGCGACACCCCGCCAAGCTGGCCAGCCGCCTGCACTGCAATCGCCGCCAACCTGTCACCCGCATCGGCGCCAGGCAGCGCGTTAATGGTTCGAGCGAGACGCAATGCCTCAGGATCGAGCACGTCTACGTCTTCGAACGGGGAAACATCGCGCAACACCTGGGCAACCAAATCGTCCTGCGGCAGATGTTCCCGGATGCCGTTCCAACGAATGTGCGCCTCAGCCAATTCGCGCGCAATCCCACTCACCTGCGCGCGCAGCGTCGAAGCAACCGTTGATGAAATCTTCTTCACATCGAGCTTGTCGTCATAGTCACTGACCAAAGCCATGAGCCGGGCACGGAACCTGTCGGGCTGTTTGTTAGAGGCAGCGAACAAAGCCAAAAAATGCCGACGGACATCGTCCAATCCAAACTCTTGGACGGCGTCCCAAATTTCTTGCATCTCTGCCGCGTGTTCGCCCTCCACAGCCAGCTCATAGCCTCTTATGTCGCCATCAGCAACCTCACGGAGCAACCCTGCCGACAATGCCCACTCCGCAGTGGCATTGAAAGCTTTTTCATCGCGCAACAGTTCTTCAGTGTTCGCCGTCAACTCTTTGACGATGTCATCAAATCCTCGATTAATAAACTTCTGAGTCTCAATCTGCTGATCGATATCCTCGCCTTTCGTCTGCCTCCTCGTGCGCAAGGTATCGACCGCGAAAGTCTCAGCGAATTTCAACGGGCCCGTGACAATGTTAGAAGCGATCATGCCCACCATCGTGGAACGCATTCTCGGCGGCGCGACTGCAATCGCGGCAGCGTACGTTTGAAACGTTGTTAGCCACGCAGTCTCTACAAAAAACGGCTTGATATTCGGTCGGTGCACGTATTGAGGTTTAGCCACATCTACCGCAGACTCGCCGTTGAGCTTTGCGTTCACCCG
>JABFVL010000083.1 GCA_013362805.1 Mycobacteriales bacterium
GGAATTGGGTTTGCCGCAATAGGCCTTGCCGGGCTGAACTCTGTCGATAACTGCGCTACCTTTACGCCCTGTCATCGAACGCTGACGTTGGGGTGAACAATGTCCACCAGTGTTATCTACAAAAGTGCGCCTTTGTACGAATTGATCATGCGAGCACTGTATGGGCGACATTACGGTGCTCGCTATCAAGCGATCGCCGAACAGATTCCGACTGGTGCGAGCGTCCTCGACGTATGTTGCGGTCCTGCCGTGCTGTTCTCGCGCTATTTGCGAGATAAAAAGGTGGACTACATCGGACTTGATCTGCAAGAAGGATTTGTCGCCAAGCTGGGCGCCCAAGGCGGTCGTGGTCAGGTCTGGGATCTGCGCGACGAGAGGCCGTTGCCGACAGCGGACATAGTTGTCATGCAAGCCAGTCTCTATCATTTCTTGCCAGACCCCGCACCGGTCATCAACCGAATGCTTCAAGCGGCTAGACAGAATGTCATCATCGCCGAGCCGATTCGGAACATGGCGCAAAGCAATATCCGGATCGTGGCTGCGATCGGTCGAAGAATGACCGACCCGGGCAGTGGCGAACAAGCGAGCCGGTTTACCGAAACCACGTTGGACGCGTGTCTAGCAGTCAATGAGGTGAAAGAAACCCAGCTCATCGCGGGCGGGCGGGAAAAGCTCTACGTTATTGACGCAACGAAATCGGTTTCTACGCCCTGACTCGTTAACATCGAAATTTTCGCGCCGCCGAGTTTGTTTTTTGGAACAGTGCGGTAGATGGCGCAGGGTGCGTAACTTCGTGCCCTATGCGCGGAGAATCCGGCTGCCAGGCGTTCCGAAACTTGTGAAGTTGAGATTCACGCACTGCGCAGCGTGCGGCCACCGCGATATCGCCGCTGCCGTTGATGGCCATAGGAGCATAGACATCGGCTACTTTGGGCAGGAGAGCTGGCATGGCAACCACCGCCATCTGTAGCCCGTCGTGCAATGGCCGATCGAAATATTCTTCGTTGATAGTGAGCGGATACGCGATGTGACTAGGTGCGGGTAAATCCATCGATCTTTTTACACTCCATTGATGCCCCGATATGCCACTCATCATCAGCGCTTGCTCGTGATCCGCTATACAGGCTGTTCCTTGGCGGAAAACTGTGCACGCCCATTCTCTTTCGTGAATAGTGACCTCATTGAGGTTGTATTCGAGCAGCAATTTCTGGGCGAGGTCAACAGGATGCCCTTCTGGATCATTGAAAAAATAACGAAGTTCTTCGAGATTAGCTCCGATGGAATTTACTGGGCCATTTTTGACGTATTTATCAAGTATTAAGTCTGCGTGTTCACGACTACGCCAGCTCGCGAATTCAAAATGGAGTAATAATGGTGATTTACCAGTCGTGGATAGTAAATCTGTTAATTCAGAGATGTAGTTGACATCATTTTTGGTGATTCCGGACAAGACCGCGGTACGCAGTTGTCCTCGTTCTCGCATCTTCTTCGCCAAGAACGGTAGATCGACATCTCGTTGCGCGCTGTCAACTAAGCCGTTTGTGCTTTCTCGAAGCTGCAATTTCCTGTGTCGAACTTCTCGATGAGATATGAGCTCCGTTTCGATGACGGTGCCCCTCATCATCTCCGCGTTAATACCTTGGCGCGGTTTCGCTTCGGTAGCTGGAACTGCACGATACGTACCACCATCAAATTCTGCGACGTTCACGTTCTCGCCCAGCCAGCGTAGATAGTGTTCGGATCGTTCATCAAGTGCGAGCAGTGGGTTCACCGCATGGCCTAGTCCTGCTTGAACACCGAGCCACATCGCGCCTCGTGCCCCACCTCCAGGCTCAGATATGAACTGTGCTTCACCAAAGATTTCGTTTAGTGCCCCTTGAAAAGTGAAGTTAGATTCCAACTGGGTGTATTCATCGCTACCACTGAGTGTTTTATTTTCCCGATAGCTGATGTATAGCCAGTGAGCGAACTGAAGTAGAGCTGGACGGGATTGCATCCTTTTTATTGATTCAGTGTCTATCCCGACGATTTCTCGCATCGTTTGGGAGTTCGTCGAAATCTTATACTTATAATTTTCAAAAATTTTGTGTTCCGACAAGAAGAGAGGCCAGTCACGCGAGTTCCTTCCCGCCTGCAGTTCAAGATCAGGTGTGTCCGGGAACATTTCACGCAATTGCGCGACGTCAAGATCTGGAAGAGCTTTGACGATGTTCGCGTACTCTAATGCGACCAGAAGTGATTCCGTCTCAAATATTTGAGAATCTAGGATGTCCACCCTAGCGATTGATCCATCCGCGTCAGCAGTTACTCGTTCTTTCCACAGATATGCGGCATGCCATCTCAGAAGATTGACGCGCATTTCCGAGTCGAGCTCAATTATCGAATCCTCAACCGCTGAAGCGTAGAAAAGCACCCTACCCAAGCGGGGAGGGTGTTCTGCTAAATCTCGATATTTTTCCGTTGAATCATCGTCCGCGATATCCAGCACTGGATACTGTTCGTTGTGGAGCATTCCCTAGCCTTTCGCGTGCTGACACACCAAGACGAACGATACGCAGATATCGATGATCGGATAGCGCCGTCGCAATTTCGCGCGCGCCACTAAACTGCACGCGTGGTATATGTCTGGCTTGCCCTGGTGCTCATGGTGGTCGCGTATGGCGTGGCGACCTTTCTGCAAGCCTTGGCGGCCACCCGCAGCGACAACAACAGCAAACTTGACCCCGGCCTCTTGTGGCGACTCGCCCAACAAAAAACTTACCTGGCCGGCGTCGCCTGTCAGGGAATTGGCACTGTATGCGCCTTTATAGCGCGGCGTGAGTTGCCTTTGTTTTTGGTCCAAGCCGCCATGGGCGCCACAGTGGTGGTGACGGCGCTGTTGGGAGTGCTGGTCTTGGCATGGCGCCTCCCACGATCAGAAATCATTCTGATCGCCATGGTGCTGTTGGGAATTGTCGCGCTAGTCGCCGCCGCCGAACCTGGAAAGGCAAAAGACCCCAGCGCTTATGTGATTGGCGGGCTAGTGCTTTCGCTTGCGGTGATCGCGGTGCTCGCTCACTTCGCGGCTCGACTCCCCGGCGCTCAAGGTTCGGTGACGCTCGGTGCTCTGTCTGGTGCTGCGTTCGGGGCCGCCGCCATCGCATCCCGGCCGCTCGTGGGTGCGGAGAACTGGCAGGACTTCGTTACAGATCCGCTGCTCTACGTATTTCTTGTTCAGACAATCGCTGGCCAACTATTGCTAGGGATGGCGTTGCAACGTGGTGCCACCACAGCGGCCACTGCCTCGATGACCGCCATGGTCGCCGTTCCTCCAGCGCTCATCGGATTGTGGCTGCTCGGCGACCAGATGAAGGCAGGCATGTCCCCAGTCGCCACTGTGGGGTTCACGGTTACTGTCGTGGCAACCGTGATTTTGGCCTGGTACGCCGAACCACAATCACATTCCACAGCGCGAGCCCAGGAAAGCGGCGATGAACTCCTCACCGAGCAGGCTCACTAGCGCGGTCGATTGTGCGGCGTACGCACAAGGCCGCAGGCTCAGTGACGCAACAGATTTTGCGGCGAACTATCAGCAGGCTAAGCACGCCGATGGCTTTGTATGGCTCGGGCTAAGAAATCCCTCCCGCAGCGAGATGAACCAGGTAGCCAACGTGTTGGGGCTTTCTACGTTGGTGATGGAACAAGCGACGGCATACAAGCAGCGGCCAAAACTGCTTCGGCTCGACTCAGTCACGTGTGTGGTCCTTAAGACGGCAAAGTACGTCCGCGAGGGCGATTTGACGGAAACCAGCGAAGTGGTGGAGACAGGACACATTGTTCTGCTTATCGGTGCCGATTTCGTGGTGACCGTTCGTCGAGGTGAGCCTGGTCCGCTCCGGGATGTTCGGACGGAATTGGAGCACCATCCCGACCGATTGGCCCATGGGCCTTGGGCGGTATTCGCGGCGGTCGCGGGTGCGATGGTGAGCACATACGGCGACATTGTGGATGAATTCGAAGACGTTGTTGATGACGTCGAGGGGCAAGTCTTTAGCCAGAGTCGTTCCAACGTTCAGCAGATCTACCAGTTGAAGCGCGAGTTGGTGGAATTTCGCCGTGCGGTTTCACCGCTCACCCAGCCGCTGCAGAAAGTCGCATCGGGCGAGGTATCGGGTGTGCCCGAAGCCGTCGCCTATCTGGCGAGTGACCTGGTGGAACAACACCACCGGGTCACTCAACAAGTGGTGAGTTTCGACGATCTACTGACCTCTATTTTGCAGGTGTGTTGGACTCAAACCGGCATTCAACAAAATGACGACATGCGCAAAATCTCGGCCTGGGCCGCGATCGCGGCGGTTCAAACCACCATTGCTGGAATCTATGGAATGAACTTTGAACACATGCCCGAGTTGGGGTTGTTCTGGGGGTATCCGGCGGTGCTGCTAGTGATGGTCACTTCCGCCGTGGTGTTGTATCGACAGTTTCGTCGTTCGGGTTGGCTTTAACGTTGAGTTGGCCCGACGGGTGCCAGGCCAACTCAACGTTCGCGGGTTAATGCGCGGCAACGCGCTCTCGGCTGTTTTGGGTCGCCTTCTGAACTCCGCGTGCGGCTTCTTTGGTGCTGGAGCTCATTTTGTCGGTGACTTCGCGAGCTTTGGTGCTCATGTCGTCAGCTTTGGTGCTGACTTTGTCGCGCATGTCGTTCAGTTTGGTCCAGGTGTCTTCGCGCTTGCCGAGGATGAGGCCAAGCACGACACCGGCGGCGGTGCCGGTGGCAAATGCCGCGGCGATCCATGGCATCTGTCGGCGACGTTCACCCCGTATCGCTCGGGCGACTTCTTTTCCTCGTCGCTTGGCTTCTTTCTGCACCTGTTTGGCCTGTTTGTTCACTGTTGTTCCCCCAATTCGTGCATTCATGAGCAACTCGGTGATGAGTGGCGTTAGTGCGGAGGTGGTCATTGTGCCCACCGGGTTGCCACTAGAGTGCCCCGTTGCACGCTCTTTATGCCGTTTAGACGCTAGTTCTTGAGAAGTTTTTTTCGAGGCCCTCTTGGCGGCCATATTTGTCCGAGCATTCTCATAGCTCGAGCGGACGGCGCGGACGCTAGTGGAAGCGCCAGCAGCTGTTGCGCGACCCAGCTGGCGGGCTCCACCGGCAAAATCGTCCGCCACTTCTTTAAATGTGGCGCCCTGAGGGGCTTTTGCGGTTTTCTTGCGGAACACCGGCCTCAACCTCCTGGGTAGTTTGCCCTGTTAACCACCTGATTGTGCCCACAACACCCGCGCTTTGGCTAGAGCTA